>NZ_JBXSOQ010000012.1:0-208174 GCF_057784475.1 Martinezella sp. CNPSo 3795
CTATTTTGAAAAAAATCAAAAAACAAATAACTAATTGATTCTTATGTGAGTTTTGTGAAGATGCCCTGTAGTCATCGAAAATAGCCTGCAAAAACACCCACAGATATCCTGGATGAAGCGTCGGGCCGCCTGCACGATGACGGAACAAGCCGCAAAACCGCTTTTCTGCGTCCCATCTTCATCAGCGACCCTGCCATTTTATGGGAAACAGCATATGGATCGCCGCAAAAAACGCCCGGTTGATTTGACACCCCTGTCATAAATATGCACATCTTCGCCCCCAGCCTGCGGCTCGCATGAAGGAAGCGGATCACGATCGGCATGATGACGGACAAGATGATGCTCCGATCGCTCGGCAACGAGCCGCCTATCCTGGCCGATGGCCGGCGGGCGCCGGATCGGCGCGAAGTGTCTCTCCGTTGGCTTTCCGGCACCTTCCTGACAGGCCTGACGTCGAGTATCCTGATGGGCGTGGCCTTGTTTGCCGCACTTGACGGCCGCCAGCAGCTGGCGATCCCCGCGGAAGCCTATGCCACATCGGACAATCATAATGCCACCGACGACCAGGTCACCCGCGGCGGCCGGCTGATTTCCACCGCGATCGCCTCGAAGCCGTCCGACCGCAATATTCTCGAAGTTTCGACCGTTGTGCGCGATGGCGACAAGGAGGTGGTGCGCCGCCAGCCCTTCGCCCATGTGAAGATCGCGCTCGCCACCAATCGCATCGCCAGCGAAAGCTATCCCCCCTTCGATCCGCTGGCGATCTTTTCCGCCGACGAAAACATACCGCAGCCCGCCAACAAGACCGGCGCCATCTACGGATCGGACGTCGAATCCGAAGTCAGCCTGAAGACGATTGCCTTTCCCACCAAGGATATTCCCTTCCAGCTCGCCGGCTCCATGTCACTCGATGAGGTCGAAGAAAATGTCCGTTCCAACGGTTCGGTGCTGGCGGACGGCAATACCCAGCTTTCGGCGCTCTATTATGTCGACCCGCGCCGTTTCGCCAATGACGATCCCGACGTCGATCTGACGGCGGGCCTTGCAGCCCGCATCGTTGAAGAGAACATGTCGGTCTCCGCTCCGGAAGCCGTGACCGCGCAGACGGAAGAATTTGCCGACGACATCATTCCCGTCCGCGAAAACATGTCGATTGCCGCGGCGCTGACCGGATCCGGTTATCTGAAGGCTGACGCGGACGATGTCGCAGCCAAGATCCAGCCGCTCTTCGGTTCGTCCGATGTCTCCGCCGGCGACGTGTTGCGTATCGGCATCCTTCAGAAGGGTGAGCAGGCGAAAATCATCCGCGCCAGCATCTATCGCGGCACGAAACATCTGCTCACCATCGCGCAGAACGACCGCGGCGAATTCGTCGCCGGCAGTGCACCGCCGATGCTCGATGCCATCGCCACGGCCTTCGATAACGACTTGCCAGCTGTTGCGGCCGGCCGCGACCTGCCGAGCGTCTACGACGGCATCTACCGCGCCGCCCTTTCCTACGGCATGACCAAGGAGATGGTGGCGCAGATCGTCAAGCTGCTTGCGAGCAATGTCGATTTCCAGGCGCAGCTGAAACCGACGGATTCGCTGGAAGCTTTCTTCTCGGTCACCGACGACAAGGGACAGGCGACGGCCGATTCCGAACTGCTCTACGTCAACGCCAGATTCGGCGACAACGTCACCCGCTTCTATCGCTTCGAGGATCCGACCGATCATTCGATCGACTACTTCGACGAGAATGGCAAGAGCATCCGGCAGTTCCTGCTGCGCAATCCCGTTCCCACCGGCGTCTTCAAATCCGGCTTCGGCATGCGCCGCCACCCGATCCTCGGCTTTGCGCGCATGCATACCGGTGTTGACTGGTCAGCCCCGCGCGGCACGCCGATCATCGCTGCCGGCAACGGCATCGTCGAAAAAGCCGGTTGGGATTCAGGTGGCTTCGGCAATCAGACACTGATCCGCCATGCCAATGGCTACGTCTCCTCCTACAATCACCAGAGCGCGATCGCCAAAGGCATCGTGCCGGGCGCAAAGGTGGTGCAGGGACAGGTGATCGGCTTTATCGGCTCGACGGGCCTGGCGACCGGCCCCCACCTGCACTACGAGCTGATCGTCAACGGCACGAAGGTCGATCCCTTACGCATCCGCCTTCCCGGCGGCAAATCGCTGGAAGGCGATGCGCTCGCCAAATTCCAGGAAGAGCGCAAGCGCATCGATACGCTGCTTACAGACGAGAAAACGAAGCAGATCGCCAGCAAGTAGCCTCGGCCACTCGGCCTATTTCATGCTGAGCTATCAACACTACGCTACGGCCGATAGCAAAATGGCGGCCCGAAGACCGCCATCTGCGTTGACTCGGTCGGCCAGCTTACGCTGCTTCGTTTACCGCCTGACGCGGACGGAACAACAGCCGGTCCGAACCGCTGGTGACCTTGACGAGCGAGCCATCCGGAATCTGCCCGGACAGGATCTGTTCGGCTAGCGGATCCTGGACATATTTCTGAATCACCCGCTTCAGCGGCCGCGCACCGTAGACCGGATCGTAGCCCTTGTTGGCCAGCCAATGGCGGGCATCGTCGTCGAGTTCGAGCGTGATTTTGCGTTCCGACAGCAGCTTCAGCAGACGTTCGAGCTGAATGTCTACGATCGCGCCCATCTCATCGCGCTTCAGGCGATGGAACAGGATGATCTCGTCGATACGGTTCAGGAATTCCGGCCGGAAATGCGACCGGACGACTTCCATTACCTGCTCGCGCACCAGATCGCTGTCATCGCCGTCCTTCAGCTGGGTGAGATATTCGGCACCCAGATTGGAGGTCATGATGATCATTGTGTTGCGGAAATCGACCGTGCGGCCCTGTCCGTCCGTCAAACGTCCGTCATCCAGAACCTGGAGCAGGATGTTGAAGACATCGGGGTGCGCCTTCTCGATCTCGTCGAACAGCACGACCTGATAGGGCCGGCGGCGGACGGCTTCGGTCAATGCGCCGCCTTCCTCATAGCCGACATAGCCGGGAGGGGCACCGATCAACCGCGCCACGGAGTGCTTCTCCATGTACTCGGACATGTCGATACGCACCATTGCCGTCTCGTCGTCGAAGAGGAAGCGAGCAAGCGCCTTCGTCAACTCCGTCTTGCCGACACCCGTCGGACCGAGGAAGATGAACGAGCCGATCGGCCGGTTCGGATCCTGCAGGCCGGCACGCGAGCGGCGAACGGCACGCGACACAGCCTGAACGGCGTCACCCTGGCCGACGACCCATTTTGCCAGCTCGTCTTCCATCCGCAGCAGCTTGTCGCGCTCGCCTTCCAGCATCTTGTCCACGGGAATCCCGGTCCAGCGGGAAACGACCTGGGCGATATTGTCGGCGGTAACGACCTCCTGCACCATGGAATCGCGGGCACTATCCTGCTCTTCCGCGGCGTGCAATTCCTTCTCAAGATTGGGGATCACGCCATAGGCAAGCTCGCCGGCGCGCTGGAATTCACCCTTGCGCTGGGCAATGGCGAGTTCGTTGCGGGCATCGTCGAGCTGCTTCTTGAGATCGGCGGCAAGACCGAGCTTCTGCTTTTCGGCCTGCCAGCGCGCGGTCAGCGCATCGGCTTCCTCTTCCAGCGACGCAAGATCGCCCTCCAGCCGCTTCAGCCGGTCGGCGGAAGACTGGTCGGTTTCCTTCTTCAGCGCCTCACGCTCGATCTTCAGCTGGATGATGCGGCGATCGAGTTCATCGAGCTCTTCCGGCTTGGAATCCACCTGCATACGCAGACGCGCCGCTGCCTCGTCCATCAGGTCGATGGCCTTGTCCGGCAGGAAGCGATCGGTGATGTAGCGGTTCGACAGGGTTGCAGCAGCCACCAGAGCGGCATCGGCGATGCGCACCTTGTGATGCTGCTCATATTTTTCCTTCAAGCCACGCAGGATCGAGATTGTGTCTTCGACCGTCGGTTCCTCAACCATGACAGGCTGGAAGCGACGGGCAAGCGCCAGATCCTTCTCGACATGCTTGCGGTATTCATCGAGCGTGGTCGCGCCGACGCAGTGAAGTTCGCCGCGCGCAAGGGCCGGTTTCAGCAGGTTGGATGCATCCATCGCGCCATCGGCCTTGCCGGCACCGACCAGGGTGTGCATTTCATCGATGAAGAGAATGATCTCGCCGTTTTCCGACTGCACTTCGTTGAGCACGGCCTTCAGCCGCTCTTCGAACTCGCCGCGGAATTTCGCACCGGCAATCAGCGCGCCCATGTCGAGCGCCATCAGCTTCTTGTCCTTCAGCGATTCCGGTACGTCGCCATTGACGATACGCAGCGCCAAGCCTTCGACGATCGCCGTCTTGCCGACGCCGGGCTCACCAATGAGCACAGGATTGTTCTTGGTGCGGCGAGACAGGACCTGGATGGTGCGACGAATTTCGTCGTCACGGCCGATCACCGGGTCGAGCTTGCCTTCGCGGGCCTCGGCGGTGAGATCGCGAGCATATTTCTTCAGCGAATCGAAGCCCTGCTCCGCATTGGCGGAGTCAGCCGTGCGGCCCTTGCGGATATCATTGATGACCTGATTGAGGGCGACGGGCGTGACGCCTGCATTTTTCAGGGTTGCCGAGGTCGACGCCGTGGGCTCGATCGCCAGCGCCTGCAAAAGACGCTCGACAGTGACGAAACTATCGCCCGCCTTCTTGGCCGCATCTTCTGCGGTCGTGAAAACCTTGGCGAGCGGCTGTGAGAGATAGACCTGGCCGTCACCGCCGGAAACCTTCGGCAGCTTTGCAAGTGCGGCATCATTGGCAATGCGGGCAGCCTTGGCGTCGCCACCGGCACGTTCAATCAACGAGGCGGCCATGCCCTGGTCGTCGTCCAGAAGCACCTTGAGAACGTGCTCGGGCGTGAACTGCTGATTACCCTGTGCAAGCGCATTGGTTTGGGCGGATTGCAGAAAACCGCGTACCCGCTCGGAGTATTTTTCAATATTCATATGAGACCTCCATGAATCGCTCTGCCCGGACCCGGCACAGACCGATGATTGAGATTGAGCCCCCTCTAGAGGCAGGCCCCGCCTTTCCGCCATTGAGATTTGCGGCAAGACAACTGGAGGAAATATGGGAGGATATCTGGAGAGTTTAAAGGGTATAAAACGCGAAAAAAGCGCGAGATTTGTCACCACAGCCCGCCGACTTATTGGCCGCCTCATCCAGCTCAACCCCGGCTTCGACCGTCGGTGGACATCGAATCTTTCCTCTCGCGACCTGATGACCATTCCGCCCATAGCAAAACGGCAACGGTGGTGCCCACAGCACTGCCGTTGCCGTTTCAATATTGTGACCACCTGCGCCAGAAGGCGCAGAAGTCTTATTCAGAGGTTGCGTCCGCCAAGGCCGGAGCTTCGCCCGAAGCGGCTTCGCCCTCACCGTCGCCACCGGCAGCGCTGCGGCGCGGCTGGCGGCGCGGGCGGTTACCGCCGGCACTGCGGCGGCGCGGCTGGCGCTCGGTGGCGGCCACGGCCGGAGTTTCCTCTTCGATCGCCACTTCGGCCGGAATCCCTTCGATCACCGGCTGCGGACCGGTGCCATTGATGACCTCGGGCTCGCTGGCCGGAGCGGCAGCAACCGCTGGAGCAGCCTGCTGCTGGCGACCGTGGGGCTGAGCCATCTGCGGCTGATCGTCGATCTCCTGCGCATCGATATCGTCGATATCGCGCTCGGCATTATCGCGGTCATTGTAATTGTGATGATCGTCGCGCTGGTAGCGCTCCTGCATCTGCGCCTGGGCGCTGGCAATGATCCGATTGTAGTGCTCGGCATGCTGCAGGTAGTTTTCCGCCATGACGCGGTCGCCGGAGCTTTGAGCATCGCGAGCCAAGGCCGCGTACTTCTCGGCGATGTGCTGTGCGGTTCCGCGGATTTTCACATCGGGACCGGAGCTGTCGTAAGTCCTGGTCAGCGGGTTCGAGCCCTTGCGGTTGAAATTGTTGTTGTTATTTCCGCCGCCGCCGTTGTTGTTATTACCACGCCCCCGACCGCGCTTGTTTTGCTGTCCTGGCCTCATAGATCCTTCACCTGAATTCTCTTCGTTGGGATAAAATTATACACGGCACCTGCCGCCGCGGGTCGGATACTTCCGAACCGGGGCCTGCGTGCCGCAAGCAAACTGCGCTTTAGCGCTCGTCTGCCGCTCGACTACGTCAGATTAACTGATCACGCATTGGGTTATCTTCAACCTTTGACACTCTTATCAGAGAGCGGATCCCCGAGGCTGTCCAAGATGAGCGAATCGTCTCGTTCATTCCCAGCCGCCCAACGCGTGAGCGCAACCTATATTGCTTCCTCAGGAAATCCAAGCTTTTTCTTTGCGATAACAACGGGGTTCCACAAATCCGCTGCAAAATGTCACGTTAATGTTGAAATTCAAACACAAGAACCCGGTCGTTCTGGCCGTAGTCCCGAACCGCCTCGACAAGGGAAAATCCTGCTCCTTCAAAAACCGAAGTCACCGTTTCACGCTGATCGTAGCCGATCTCCACACCAATCATACCGTTCTGATATAGAAATCGAGCCGCATCCTTTGCGATCGCCCTGTATGCATCCAGCCCATCAAGGCCCCCATCAAGGGCCGTGGGAGGATCGAAATCCTTTACTTCTGGAGCGAGAGTGGAAACGACACTAGACGCAATATAGGGCGGATTTGAGACAATCACGTGAAAACGTTCGTGGATGGCTTCAAACCAGCTCCCTTGCACAGTTCTGAACCGCGCCGCCAGGCCATTTCGCTCCGCGTTCCCGCGAGCGGTTTCCAGCGCTTCGCTGGAAATATCGGAACCAACGCCCATTGCTTTAGGGCATTCATGAAGCAGGGCCAGGCAAATGGCCCCGGTTCCCGTTCCGATGTCCAGTATATGGATATTGCCGATCTGGGATTCAAGACGCCTGACATGTGGCAGCATCGTATCGACGAGAATTTCGGTATCGGGCCGCGGTTCGAGCGTCGCAGCCGAAAGCCGCAGCGAGAGACCATAGAACTCCCGTTCGCCGAGAATGCGATAGACCGGCTCATGATTAAGCCGGCGAGCGATCGCCGCGCGTATCATCACCACATCATCCTCAGATACGGGCTCGGAACCGTGCGTCACGAGGCCGGTCGCAGAAAGATGCAGAAGGCCGCCGACAAGAATGCGTGCTTCCGTGGCGGGATCGTCGAGATCGGCCCCGGCAAATCGGGCGCGCGCCTCCTGCAGGAGCTCGGATGCGGTCGGCCCCTGCCCGCCACTCATGCCTGTTCGCCGAGCTGGGCGAGCTGGCTCGCCTGATAATCCGCCAGCAGCGCATCGACCACCTCGTCGATCTCGCCCACCATCATCCGGTCGAGCTTGTAGAGCGTCAGGTTGATGCGGTGATCGGTGACGCGCCCCTGCGGGAAATTATAGGTGCGGATGCGCTCGGACCGATCGCCGGAGCCGACCTGGCTCTTGCGGTCGGCGGAACGCTCGCTGTCGGCCCGCTGGCGCTCCATGTCGAACAGGCGAGACCGCAGGACCTGCATAGCTTTGGCGCGGTTCTGATGCTGCGACTTTTCCGAGCTCGTGACAACGATACCCGAGGGAAGATGGGTGATGCGCACGGCCGAGTCGGTCGTGTTGACGTGCTGACCACCGGCGCCGGAAGAGCGCATGGTGTCGATACGGATATCCTCAGGCCGGATCTCGATATCGATTTCTTCGGCTTCCGGCAGCACGGCGACGGTCGCCGCAGAAGTATGAATACGCCCGCTCGCCTCGGTTTCCGGCACACGCTGCACGCGGTGAACGCCGGATTCGAACTTCAATCGGGAAAACACGCCCTTGCCGCTGATGGTGGCGATGATTTCCTTGAAACCACCCGCTTCGCCCTCGCTCGCCGAAAGCACTTCCACCTTCCAGCCATTGCTGGCGGCAAAACGCTCATACATGCGGAATAGATCGCCAGCAAAGAGGGCCGCTTCGGAGCCGCCGGTGCCGGCGCGGATTTCCAGGATCGCGCTCTTCTCGTCGGCGGCATCCTTCGGCAGAAGCTCGATCTGGATCGCCTTTTCCAGCGTCTCGATCCGCTCCTTAACCTCGGGCAGCTCCATTTCGGCAAGATCGCGCATATCGCGATCGACGGATTTATCGGAGAGCATGGTTTCGAGATCGGCAGCCTCGGCAAGGGCGCGCTCGTAATCGCGGATTTTGGTCACGACCGGCTGCAGCTCGGAATATTCGGAAGCAAGCTTCACATAGACATCTGCGGCCGGGCCGGCGGACATGCGCGCCTCGATCTCGCCGAAACGGCGTTCCAATTCGCGCATCTTTTCAACAGGGAGCTTCGCCACCCTCTACTCCAATTCTTCTTATTATCTCTGCTTTGATGTTGTGATGCGCATGATCCCGCCTGCAAACCGCTTCGTGCTTTTCAGGATCGCGCGCTAAAGCGGAATATTGTGGCTCTCGGCAAAGCGCACAAGGATATCCCGCATGGAACTCGTCGGCTGCTTGTCATCGAGTGCGGCTTCCATGACTTCGGACAAGGCCTTGAGGTCAAGCCCGAGCAGCATTGCTTTGACCGGCCCGATCGAGGCCGGCGACATCGAAACCGAGCGGAAACCGATGCCGAGCAGGGCCATGGCCGAAATCGTCTTGCCCGCCAGTTCGCCGCAAAGCGTTACCGGCGTCTTGTTGCGTTCGCCAGCCCGCACAATATCGCGCAGGATACGCAGAAACGGCCGCTCGAGCGGATCGAAGCGATCCGAAACGCGGGCATTGCCGCGATCGACCGCCATCGAGAACTGGAACAGGTCGTTGGAGCCGACCGAGACGAAATCGACCTCCGCCATCAGCTCGTCCAGCTGCCACAGTAGCGCGGGCACCTCGAGCATTGCGCCGAACTGCAGCTTGCGCGGCAGGCCGTGCCCGAAGCGCGAGAGGTGCTGCACTTCCTTTTGCAGGAGTTCACGCACGGCTCGGATCTCGGAGACTTCCGTGACCATCGGCACCATCATCTTCAATTCGCTGTCGGCTGCCGCCCTGAGCATAGCCCTGAGCTGCGTGCGCAACAGGCCTGGACGATCGAGCGAGAGGCGGATGGCGCGCCAGCCGAGCGCGGGGTTTTCTTCCTCATGCGCCCGGAAATAAGGAACGACCTTGTCGCCGCCGATATCGAGCGTGCGGAAAGTGACAACGCGGCCACCCGCCTGCTTCATGACATTGCGATAGAAGACTTCTTGCTCATCCGCCTTCGGCATGGTCGAGGCGATCATGAACTGCAGTTCGGTGCGGAACAGGCCGATACCCTCGGCTCCGGATTCCGCAAGTTGCGGCAGGTCTACCAGCAGACCGGCATTCATCAGCAGCGAAATGCGCTGCCCGTCCTTGGTGACCGGCTCGACGGAGCGCAACGCACGGAACTGCTCCTGCCGACGGGCACGGAATCGGACCTTCTCTTCATAGGAGCGCTGATGATCAGCCATCGGCCGCAGGTGTACATGACCACCGTCGCCGTCGATGATGACCGGATCGCCGTTTTCGGCCAGCGCAACGACACCTACCGCCTGTCCGACGACCGGAATGCCCATGGCGCGTGCCACGATGACGACGTGGCTTGTGACAGCGCCCTCTTCCAGCACCAGGCCGCGAATATTGGCGCGGGGATAATCGAGCAGTTCAGCCGCGCCCATCGCACGCGCGAAAATGACCGCATCGTTCGGGAAGCCTTCGGCGCTGGTACGGCCTGAATGTCCGATGAGCTGCCGCAAAAGCCGGTTTGCCAGATCCTCGAAATCGTGCATGCGTTCGCGCAGATAGGGATCGGTCAGGCGCATCATGCGCGCCTTTGTGTCGCTCTGCACCTTTTCGACGGCGGCTTCAGCGGTCAGGCCGTTGCGGACGGCTTCCTCGAGCTTGCGCACCCAGCCCTGGTCGTGCGCGAACATGCGGTAGGTCTCAAGCACCTCGCGATGCTCGCCTTCCATGGACACGTCACGGCGCGACAGCATGTCGTCGATCGAAATACGCAGCGAACCGAGGGCTTCAGCGAGGCGGCCGATTTCCTTGTCGGCATCCTCGTTCAAGAGATTGGTGACGACGATGCGCGGCTCGTGCAGCACGACATAGCCGAGGCCGATGCCTTCATTGTAGCTGTCGCCATCGATCGTAACGGAGCGAGTGAGATCGAGTTCCAGGCCAGGCTTGGTGATCTTCTTCAGCTCGCCGGTTGCGATCATCTCAGCCAGCACCATGGCCGTCGTTTCGAGCGCCTCCAGCTCTTCCTCGCGATAATTGCGGCTCGCCTTGTTCTGGACGACGAGAACGCCGAGCGAACGGCCGGTGCGCAGGATCGGCACGCCGAGGAAGGAATGATAGATCTCTTCGCCGGTTTCCGGCAGGTAGCGGAAGGCCGGATGCGATTGTGCATCGGAAAGATTGAGCGGCTGGGCGGATGCAGCAATCGTGCCGACCAGGCCTTGCCCCATCTTCAATTGCGAAAGGTGGACGGCCTCTTTATTCAGACCCTCGGTGGCATAAAGTTCAAGGACGCCGTCGGCGCGCAGCACATAGACCGAGCAAACCTCGGCAACCATATTGCTGGCAATCTGGCGGACGATCCGGTCAAGGCGCTCCTGCGGCTCCAGCGGCTCCGCCATCAATTCGCGTAGCCGCTTGAGCAGAACGCGTGGACCGCCGGATAGGTCTCTCATTGCGCCACTAGCTCCCGAATCAAGATGTCATGCCCGTCTTGCCCACGTCAGGGCCGGCCGAAACTCACCTCCGTCACGGTCCGTCGTCAGCAGTCGTGACTCAACTCTTATCCAGACCGTAGCAGGAATGCAAAGTCCTGACTGCGAGTTCTGCATAAGGACCGTCGATCAGGATGGAAATCTTGATTTCTGACGTCGTAATGGCCTTGATGTTGATGCCTTTTTCGGCAAGTGCCCTGAAAGCGGTCGCAGCTACGCCTGCATGCGAGCGCATGCCGATGCCGATGACCGAAACCTTGACCAGACCTGATTCGCTCTGGACGACGTCGTAGCCGATCTTTTCCTTGTTTTCGCCAAGAACGCGCAGCGCCTTCTCGACGTCGCCCGAGGGGACCGTGAAGGTCATATCGGTCTTGGAGCCGTCTTCGGAAATGTTCTGGACGATCATGTCGACATTGATGTGGTTTTCGGCCAGCGGCCCGAAGATCGCGGCGGAAACACCCGGTCGGTCGGCAAGACGACGCAGCGAGATCTGAGCCTCATCCTTGGCATAGGCAATGCCGGTGACTACTTCCTGTTCCACGATTTCTTCCTCGTCACAAATCAGCGTTCCGGGCGGGTTAAGCAGATCGCCCATGCCCGGAGCATCGGGATCCTCGAAAGAAGAGCGCACGAAAGTGCGGACCTTGAATACCATGGCGAGCTCGACCGAGCGCACCTGCAGCACCTTTGCACCGAGAGACGCCATTTCGAGCATTTCCTCGAAGGCGATCTTCTTGAGGCGGCGCGCCTTCGGCTCGATGCGCGGGTCGGTCGTGTAGACGCCATCGACATCCGTGTAGATATCGCAGCGATCGGCCTTCACGGCGGCCGCGATCGCAACGGCCGACGTGTCGGAACCGCCGCGGCCGAGCGTCGCGACGCGATTGTCGGGACCGAGACCCTGGAACCCGGCGACGACGGCGACCTGCCCTTCCTTCATGCGGCGGATCATGTCTTCGCCGTCGATGTCGAGAATGCGGGCCGCACCATGCGCATTGTCGGTGCGGATGGGAATCTGCCAACCCTGCCACGAACGGGCGTTGATGCCCATGGCCTGCAGCGCAATCGCCAGCAGACCGGAGGTGACCTGCTCGCCCGAAGCCACGACGGCGTCATATTCGCGCGCATCATAGATCGAATGATTGGCGCCGGAGACTTTCGGCATGTTCTGGACCCAGCCGACCAGTTCGTTGGTCTTGCCGGACATGGCGGAAACGACGACTGCCACTTCGTGACCGGCATCGACCTCGCGTTTCACATGGCGTGCGACGTTCTTGATACGGTCCAGATCCGCGACGGAGGTCCCGCCGAATTTCATCACGATGCGTGCCATGTGCCTCTACCAGTACCCTGCGCCGGGCGGCCGAATGCGGAAAGCCCGACATGCAAAATCGCCCTTCCGGTTCGGTAGCCGGAAAAGCGTGATCTCAATGGGGCCGTCTCTTAGCGAGTTTGTCGGGCAGGCGCAATAGCATCGGACGCCAGAGGCGACGAAAAGTTTACTCTAAAAATCCACTTTTAAGGTCGACCAGAGCTTGTCGAGAATGCCCCCTTCCTTGGGGATATTTTCTTTGTTGAGGAAGGTGGCGACAAGCACGCCGCCTTCCGGCCGGCCGGTCGCGACAATCTCATATTCCATGACGTCGTCGTCGGTGGTCGTCTCTGCCTTCACGCCCTTCAGCACGGTACCGCTCGGCAATGTGCGCTGGGTCGCTCGCTTGCTGATCTTCGCGCCGCCATTGATGCTCTCCTGCACCATCTGCTGGAGTACGACATCGGTATAGCTGGAAGGGTTGAGCCCCTTATAGACCTGCACGATGATGCCCGTGCCGATCGGCGTCATCAGCGCATATTGCTGCACGCCGTCGCCGAGATCCGTCTTTGCAACCGTGAACTTGCCATCATGATCGAAGGAGAATTTGCCGCCGGTGAAGGTCACCGTCTCGCTGCGCTGCAGCTCCACCGGGACCTTGCGGCCATCCTTCATGGTGACTTCGAGCGTATCGCCGGGATTGATGCCGACGCTGACTCCGTCGATCGTCAGGCGAAACCCCTTGCCGTCCCCGGCGCATGCATGGCTGGCCGCAAACCAGCACATGGCGACGACCGTCGCGAGACGGAGTGGTCTCATGAGGAGCTCCTCTACAGGCCAGTCGATCGCAATCGATCCCGGTTCCGAAAGTCCATTTCACAACCCGGCGATTGATCGGCCATAAGATACCGCCATGTCAACCTCCGCACCGCAATTCGCATCGCGCAATCAAGATACCCCACAGCTGATCGAAGGCCGCAGGCCCTTGACATCGCGCATCGATCGTCCGACTTCACCCTTCAGGTAGAATTATTGCTTGCAGTCGTCCGAACCGCAGAACGACGCAAATGATGGAGTGAGCCATGAGCGAAACGGCAAAGAGCACGATCGACCAGAGCGAAGTGGACCGTTTTTCCGCCATGGCGGCTGAGTGGTGGAGCCCGACCGGCAAGTTCAAACCGCTTCACAAGTTCAATCCGGTCCGTCTGGCCTATATCCGCGACCGCGCCTGCGAGAATTTCGACCGCGATCCGAAGAGCAGCCGACCGCTTGAGGGCCTTCGCGTGCTCGACATCGGCTGTGGCGGCGGCCTGCTGTCGGAGCCGGTAGCGCGCATGGGCGCCACCGTCATCGGCGCCGATCCCTCGGAAAAGAACATCGGCATCGCCTCGACGCACGCGAAAGCCTCCGGCGTTCCCGTCGACTACCGAGCCGTCACCGCCGAGCAGCTGGCCGAAGCCGGCGAAACTTTCGATATCGTGCTGAACATGGAAGTGGTCGAGCATGTCGCCGACGTCGAATTCTTCCTGTCGACCTGCGCAAAAATGGTGCGTCCCGGCGGCTTGATGTTCGTTGCGACCATCAACCGCACCATGAAAGCAGCAGCCCTTGCCATCTTCGCCGCCGAAAACGTGCTTCGCTGGCTGCCCCGCGGCACCCACCAGTATGAAAAGTTGGTCCGCCCGAATGAAATCGAAAAGCCGCTTGCCGCAAGTGGTCTCGATATCATTGCCCGCACGGGCGTCTTCTATTCGCCGCTGCAGGACCGCTGGAACCTCTCGAAGGATATGGACGTCAACTACATGCTTCTGGCGAAGCGAGCCGCGTGAAATCGTCACGCCAGCAACACTGCGACCGCTGAAGCTCTGATACCCCCTCTGTCACTTCGTGACATCTCCCCCACAAGGGGGGAGATTATTGAGGGCGCCGCTCGTCTATCAAAAACGATAGGCCGTGATTCAGCAGGCTCGATGTTCGTTTGCAGTAAAGAGGGTGCTCCGAGTCACCGATCTCCCCCCTTGTGGGGGAGATGTCACGAAGTGACAGAGGGGGGTGCAGGTTCTCCACCCCCGCCGGCATCAGTTGATATCGTCTGGCAACACGGGAATGGCTGCGATCTCGATACCCTCCTCGACAAGGGCCTGCGCCTCATCAGGCGTCGCCTTGCCGATGATCCCACGCGCATCTGCTTCGCCGTAATGGATCTTGCGGGCCTCTTCCGGGAATTTGGCGCCGACATCCTCGGCATTGGCCTTGATGGCGTCGACCGCTTCCTTGAGCTTGGCCATCGCCTCCTTGCGGGCGGCATCCATGGCAAGCGTCTGCATCTCGTCCTTCTTGCGCGCGGTCGAAACCGAAGGCGCCATCAGCTGCTTGGAGATCGCAGCCGAATTACAGACCGGACAGGTGAGAAAACCGCTTGCGACCTGGCGGTCGAAATCGGCACTTTCGGAAAACCAGCCCTCGAACTCATGGGCATTGTCACAGGTAAGCGAATAACGGATCAAGCAGCGACGCCTCCAGCCGCCGGCGTCGCGATCTTCTCCAGCGAAAATTCGCGCGCATTCTTCAGGTTCGGTATCTTGTCATGGGCTGATTTGACGGCAGCGATATCGATCTCGGCGATGACCACGGCCTCGCCCGTGCCACCGGCGGATGCCAGCACCTTGCCCCAGGGATCGATGATCATCGAATGGCCGAAAGTCTCACGGCCGTCCTCATGCTTGCCGGCCTGCGCGGCGGCAATGACGAACATGCCGTTTTCGATGGCGCGGGCGCGCAGCAGAATTTCCCAATGCGCTTCACCGGTCTGCTTTGTGAAGGCGGCAGGTACCGTCATCACCTCGGCGCCAGCAACGGCCTGGGCGCGGAAGAGCTGCGGAAAGCGCACATCGTAGCAGATGGAAAAGCCGAGTTCGGCGAACGGCAGCGATGCGATGCGCGCCTCCGACCCCGGCCGATAGACGGCGCTTTCGCGCCAGCTCTCGCCATTGTCAAGATCGACGTCGAACATATGGATCTTGTCGTAGCGATTGATGAGCTTGCCGTCGGGACCGAAGAGGAAGCCACGATTGGCGATCTTGCCGTCATCGAGCGCAATGGCGGTCGAACCGATATGCAGGTATATGCCGAGCTCTTCTGCCAGTCCGGACGCCGTCTTGACGATGATATCGTTCGGCTCGTCACGCAGCACAGCGCGCAGGCCCGGACGATCCTTCTGCACCGCGCCGGTCATCTCCGGCGTTTGCACGTAGATCGCCCCCTGCGAGGCGGCATCTCGCACCAAACGGGCCATATCAGCCGCGTTCTTCACCGGATCGACGCCGGAACACATCTGGATGGCAGCAGCCTTGAAGCTCATCGGTTTCTTCCTCGTCAATATGGATCAGGCAGCCAGCATCGGATCGAGCTTGCCGGCCCGATCGAGTGCGTGGATGTCGTCGCAGCCGCCGACATGCTCACCATTGATGAAGATCTGCGGGAAGGTCGCGGCGCCGTTCGACTTCGCGATCATCTCCTGCCGCAGTTCGGGCGAATAGGTGGCGTTGTGCTCGACATAATCGACGCCTTTGGATTCGAGCAGGGATTTCGCACGGGCGCAATAGCCGCAGAATTCACGCGTATAGATAACGACGGATGCCATGATCCACTCCGGAAAAGCCTATATCGATTGTCATATAAGATGGCCGACGACCCTTGCAAAGGTCAAAACCGTGACATCGGCCGCACCTGCTTTCTTCAGTGCGCGCGTGGCCGCGGCAACCGTGGCGCCCGTGGTATAGACATCATCGACCAGAACGACGCGCCGCCCGAATATATCGGCCGCCCGATGCTCGGAGACGGCGAAAGCGCCGCGCACATTGTCCTGTCGCGCCTTGGCCCCGAGACCCACCTGCTGGCTCGTGCGTTTGACGCGCAGGAGTGTTGTGGTAAGCAGCGGTTTGCTCGAGAGACGGGCAATGTGGCGAGCAAGCTCGGCAGCCTGATTGTATTTGCGCGCAAACAGCCGTGCCCGATGCAACGGCACCGGAATGATCGCATCGCAATCCGCAATCGTGCCGTCGCTGGCACGCAGCATCCAGCCGGCCATCATCGGCGCGAGATCGGTGCGATCGCGATATTTCAGACTGAGAACGAGATCCCGGACGATGCCGTCGTGAACGGCGGCGGAGCGCAGGCGGTCGAAGACGGGCGGATCGGCAATCGCCTCTGCGCTGAGGATGCCGGCACCAAGATCATGGGAGAACGGACTGCCGAGCACCTCGCAATAGGGCCGCTCGATAAAGCGAATGCCTGACCAGCATGCCGCGCAAAGACCGCGATGCGCGCCGACGGAAACGCCACAACCCGGGCAGGCCGGCGGATAGACCAGATCGGCAAGAGCCATCCAGGGTCTTTTCAGCCCGGCGCCCAGCATAGACAAGGTGATTTCGCGTCCCATCATCCCCATATGATTGAGACTAGCAATTCCGGGAAAAGTGTATAGCGGTTTTCCGTCCGGAATTGCGCAAGAGAAAACGCGCGTGCCCGGCACGCGCCGCCGAATTGATGATAGTGCAGGAAACCACCATGGAAATCGTGTTCGACCAATCGCTGCTTGCAGCCCGCAAGCGCCGGGCCTTGAGACAAGGCGACCCGAAAGCGGCATTCCTGCTCGACATTGCCGCCGGCGAACTGGCGGAGCGGCTTGGCGTCACCGAACGCCATTTCGACGAAGCCGTCGAGCTGCATGGCACGACCGGCGTAGCTGCGCATCTGGCTCTGGCAACCGGCAAGATCAGCCATTTGAAAAGGATCGAAAGCGAAATGGGTTTTGCCGCTCCCGGCGAGACCCTTATCGAAGCGCCGCCGGAAGAACTGCCGCTGGAGCCGGAATCGGTCAATCTCGTGCTTTCGCCGCTTAGCCTGCATGTCACAAACGACACGCCCGGCGTCTTCATCCAGATCCGCCGCGCGCTGAAGGCGGATGGTCTTTTCCTGGCGGCGATCCCCGGCTCTGGAACCCTACAGGAATTGCGCGACGTGCTGCTCGCGACCGAAATCGAACTGACGGGGGGCGCAAGCCCGCGCGTCATCCCCTTTGCCGATGTCCGCGATGTCGGTGGCCTCCTGCAGCGTGCCGGCTTTACCTTGCCCGTCATCGACGCCGAAACCTATACGGTGCGCTACGACAATCTCTTTGCCCTGATGCGCGACCTGCGCGCCATGGGCATGACCAATCCGCTGGTCGACCGCAGCCGCAAACCGCTGACGCGTGCCTTCTTCCTGCGTGCGGCCGAGCTTTACGCCGAACGCTATTCCGATCCGGACGGGCGGATCAGGGCGACATTCTCCATCATCTACGTCTCAGGCTGGACGCCGCACGAAAGCCAGCAGAAGCCGCTGCGGCCTGGTTCGGCCAAGGCGCGGTTGGCCGATGCGCTCAAGGTCGAGGAACACAAGCTCAAGCAATAGGCGGTCGCGTCAGTTCTGGGACGCCGCCGAATTCTGTATCGTATTGGACAGGAGGTTGAATGTGCTTGAGAGGCTGCCTCCGAAGGCGCCGACACCGCTGATGATCGCAGCCGACATCAAGGCTGCGATGAGACCATATTCAATGACCGTGGCACCGGTCTTATCGGTGAAAATACGCCGAACGGAACGCATAAGCTCGAAGCTCCCAGCATTGGACAACTGATGAATCCGATGCTCGTCATGGCATCCGGCAGGCTATGCTCACGCGCCAGAGCGTTTGTGCTTCTTTAAGTCGCTAAAACGCTCTATCTTTTTGTTTCTACGCAATTCCGATGGGAAACCGCTACGCACTTTTCCTGGAATTGCTCTATTGGCAGCCGCTGTCGGCACCATAACCCTGGACGATACAAACCGAACCCGGCTCCTGCTGCAGAACACTACGGCGGATCGTATACCGCTTGCCGTTTTCCGTCTGCGGGATCGAACCCGTGGTAATATTGTCAATATCCGGCGCGCTTGCAAGCACGCGTGACTTGGATTTGTCTGATAGCATCGGGGTCAGAATAAGCGAAAGCGCGACCGCCGCCGTACCGAACAGCAAAGCGATATTCAACGCGCCCGTTCTGCGCGACGTGGAATAGGACTGCTCTTTTTCCTGAACAGCTTTCCAGAAATCGTCGTCCATTATGTCAAGCCTTCTCTAACGCACCCAACAACCGCTTGATTGAGAGAATTGAATGCCAGAAGGTCATAAACGATCCCTTAATATCCACATGCAAATTAATGAGACGTAAAATTCCGGGACAGTGCATGATTCGCATTATCAGGCTGATATTAAATGGCTAATTCTCGTTAACCATATTTGCGACGTATTACCTTGACGCATTTCAAACCGTCACTGCGTGAACCTAAAAAAGATCCGCCCCACGACGGGACATCAAATTCGATCCGGAGAGGCACGCACTGGACGAAAATTTCATCGATACATCAAATAATAGAGATTGACACTTGCGCGCCACGATATATCGCCAAGCTACATTTTGTTATCCTGGGTTGCGTGAATTTACACATGGCAGGTTTGCTCAAGGCGGTTGGCGGTTTGGTGATTGGTATTGCGATCCTGTTCGGGATTGCGACGTTGTTTAGTGGAAGTGCAGCGGGCGTAGCGGCGGGGCTGATAGGCGCCCTTTCCTACGCTTTTAACGGCGCCGTGATTTTTGCCCTTGGACTGATGCTCGAACATTTGGAGGCAATTCGCCGCGAATGTGACAGGCAATCTGACATGCTGACGGATTTGCTCCGCAAAATGCCGAAGACGGATGCGTCCCCTCGAGAGCCCGGCGTCTCCCAACTTGATCAGCTTGCAAAATCAAGTTTCAAATTCAGAGATATCTAGACACGGGGGGCGCGACACCGCCCGATACCGGCGCTGCCTCAGCCCTTGCCGTAAAAAGCTAAAGCAGATCCTGCAGGAACGGGATCAGCGGCTCATCGGCCGGCGGCATCGGATAGTCGCGCAGGGCCTGCGGCCGTACCCATTTGATCGCCTGCCCTTCCCGGCCATGCGGGAGTCCTTCGTAACGCCGGCAGATATAAAGCGGCATCAGCAGATGGAAGGTTTCGTAAGTATGGCTGGCGAAGGTCAGCGGCGCGAGACAGGCGATTTTCGTCTGGATGCCAAGCTCTTCCTGAAGCTCGCGCACCAAGGTCTCCTCCGGCGTCTCGCCAGACTCGACCTTGCCGCCGGGAAACTCCCAGAGGCCGGCGAGCGATTTTCCCTCGGGGCGCTGCGCCAGAAGGATACGGCCGTCAGCGTCGATGAGCGCGCAGGCGGCCACGAGAACGATCTTTCGGCCAGCCTCGTTCATGCAGCCTCCGGCGGTCGCCAATAGCAATAACGATAGGCTTCGCGGAAACCGAAACGAACGTAGAGCGCCAAAGCCGGAGCATTGTCGGCGCTGACCTGCAACCAGGCGGTCTTGGCGCTGCGCATCCGGGCCCAGCGAAGCGCCGAAGTCAGGATCTCGGCTCCGAGGCCCTTGCGCCGATGCTGCTGCGAGACGGCAACCGACATGACGCCGGCAAGATCGTTGTCCTGCACGCAAAGCGTTGTCGCCACCGGTCCGGCATCATCATTTTCGATGACAAAGAGGCCCGATGGCGGCTTGATGCCGCTCACCACCTCGGCCAATGCCGGCTTCAGAGCCGGATCAGCCTCATCAACGATGAGGCTCGCATCGACAAAGCGGCCGACATCGTGGCTCGGCAGATGATCCAGCATATCAGGCAATTCGAGATCGACGAGATTGGCGGTCATGACGATCGTCTCGTCGAAACACATCCAGCCGCGCTCCCGTAGGAGATCGATGAGCTTCGGCGAGGCGAGCGGCGTCTCGCGCACGACCATAGGCCTGCCATAGGCTTCGAACTTGCGCTGCGCTTTTGCCAGCCGGATCTCGAGATCGCGATGATCGGAGGGATCGAGCGGCACGACAGAATTCAGCCGCTTCGACGGATGACCCGCCGTCAGCCGGATTTGCCAGCTGCCATCATATTGCACCGACGAGGCGGGCCAGGCCCGGAAACCGACGGCTTCCAGCCTGCGCACCAAGGGCAGCTTGTTTATCGTGGACTGCGCATGCATCAGCTAGGTATCAGCTCCGGTAGTCGCCATTGATGGCAACATATTCCTTGGTAAGGTCGCAGGTCCAGACCGTTGCGCGGCCATTGCCGAGGCCAAGATCGACCTTCACGGGAATATCCTGCTGCTTCATGACATTAGAGGCGGCTTCTTCCGAATAGGAAGCGTCACGCTCACCGTTGACTGCGACGCGGACATCGCCGAACCAGATGGCGAGCTTGTCGCGATCCGCCATTTCGCCCGCCTTGCCGACAGCCATGACGACGCGGCCCCAATTGGCGTCTTCGCCGGCGGCGGCGGTCTTGACCAACGGCGAATTGGCGATCGAAAGCGCGATGCGCTTGGCAGCCGCGTCGTTTTCGGCGCCCGTCACCGTAATTTCGAGCATCTTGGTCGCGCCTTCGCCGTCGCGAACGACCTGGATGGCAAGATCCTTCAGCAGCTCGTTAAGTGCCGCCCGGAAACCGATAAGCTTCGGATCGTCGGCGCGATCGATATGCGCCTGACCATCAGCCGCGGCAGTGCCGGTGGCGAACAGCATCAAAGTATCGGAGGTCGAGGTATCGCTATCGACCGTCATCGAATTGAAGCTCGGGCCGACGCCTTCGGACAGCAGCGTCTGCAGCACGGCAGAAGAAATATCGGCATCGGTGACGACGAAAGAGAGCATCGTCGCCATATCGGGTGCGATCATGCCGGCGCCCTTGGCAATACCGTTGATCGTGACCTTGACGCCGCCGATCTCGGCGGTGCGGGTCGCGACCTTCGGATAGGTATCCGTGGTCATGATCGCCTTGGCGGCCTCGAACCAGAAATCGCTTGTCGCATCCTTCGCCATCGTATCGAGCACACCGGCGAACTTGCTGGCGTCAAGCGGCTCACCGATGACACCGGTGGAGGCGAGATAAACTTCGTTTTCACCGCAACCGACGGCAGCCGCCGCGGACTTGGCGGTCAGTTCCGTCGCCTGGCGTCCCTTGAGGCCGGTGAAGGCATTGGCATTGCCGGAATTGACGACGACGGCGCGCGCGCTGCCGTGCGCCAGGTTCTTCCGGCAGAAATCGACCGGAGCCGAAGGGCACTTCGAGCGGGTGAAGACGCCCGCTACGGCGGCCGGCTTGTCGAAGACCATCAGCAGGACGTCGGTCCGGTTCTTGTACTTGATGCCGGCGGAGGCCGTGGTCATGCGCACACCGCGAAGGGCGGGCATGGATACAAAGGTTTTGGGAGCGAGCGGAGAAACGGAACCGGACATGAGACCCACCTGGACGAGCATGATGCCGAAAAGTGTAGGCGGTTTTCGGATTACATCATGCTCTGCTTTTTAATTCTGGAGCGGATTCAGATTTTAGGTCGTATCGACCTAAAATCATCCGGCTCCAGTGAAGGGCCCGGAAAATCCGGGCCCTGATTGTTTGACTGCTGTCAATTACTGCTGCGGCTGAGCGTCGGGCGCTGCCGCACCGTCGGCAGGCGCAACTGCATCGTCGGCCGGTGCTGCATCCTGCTGCTTCTGCGCGTCGTCATAAGCCTTGCTGAGCGCCGGATCGTTGATGACGACCTTGGTATCCTGCTTGGCCTTGTTCAGGAGTTCAAGATACTTGTCGCGCATGACGAGCTGACGAACCTGGTCCTTGACCTGGTCGAACGGCGGAGGAGGAGCATTGCGCTTGTCTTCAACCTTGATGATGTGCCAGCCGAAATCGGTCTTAACCGGGGTCTTCGTGTAGGTTCCGACCGGAAGCGCGAAAGCCGCGTCCTCGAATTCCTTGACCATGCGGCCATGGCCGAAATAGCCGAGATCGCCGCCGTCAGCCTTGTTTGGATCCGTCGACTTTTCCTTGGCAAGTGCGGCGAAATCCTTGCCGGCATCGAGTTCCTTGATGATCGCCTTGGCTTCATCCTCGGTTTTCACGAGAATGTGGCGGGCATGAACCTCTTCCTGCTTCGGCAGGGCTGCGACTTCCTTGTCGTAACGAGCCTTGACTTCATCATCCTTGATGGCGTCGGCGACGTGAGCCTTGAAATAGGCATTGTGCAGCTCGCGGTCGCGCAGATAGGCCATGTGAGCCTGGAAGTCCGGCGTCTGATCGAGCTTCTCGGCAGCGGCCTTCTGCGACAAAAGCTTCACATCGACCGAAGCCGAGAGTGCTGCGACCTTCTTCTGGTCATCCGGAAGCTGGCCGAGCTGCGGATCGAGATTGGCGATTGCCAGATCGAGTTCGGATTGATGGATTTCGACATCGCCGACCTTGGCGACAACGGGGTCCTTGGCATCGGCCGCGAAGACCGGAGCCTGGAAGGTAACGATTGTTGCGAAAGCAACCGCAGCAAGCTTGTTATACTTCAACATAAAATAACCCTTCGGTGATCTCGACCGGCTCGACAGATGTGAATCCGGCGTGAAAAAGCCTTCAGCAGGAGAATGTGGCCTTTCTGTATCGGCCAAATCCCGTTGACATCAATCGACCCCCCTCTTATCTGTCACGCAACCTCGCGTCCAGAACAGTTTCCGGCCGTTTTGTGCTATACTCCCGTTTTTTTCGGGAATGGATCAAGCAGGAAACGGCAGGATGAAATCTCAGAAAGGACCAGTCACATGGTCAGCCTAGGTGGAATTGCCCGCAAGTTGTTCGGCTCGTCCAACGACCGTCGGGTTAAATCGTTCCAGCCGAAAGTAGCCGCAATCAACGCGCTCGAGCCGGAGATGCGTGCGCTGTCCGATGAAGCTCTGGCCGCCAAGACGGTTGAGTTCCGCCAGCAGCTCGCGGACGGCAAGACGCTGGACGATATCCTCGTGCCGGCCTTCGCGGTCGCTCGTGAAGCGTCGCGCCGTGTTCTTGGCATGCGACCCTTTGACGTGCAGCTCATCGGCGGCATGATCCTTCATTCCAATGCCATCGCTGAGATGAAGACCGGTGAAGGTAAAACTCTGGTTGCCACCCTCCCGGTCTATCTGAACGCGCTGGCCGGCAAGGGCGTCCATGTCGTTACCGTCAACGATTACCTGGCGCAGCGCGACAGCGGCACCATGGGCCGCCTGTACAGCTTCCTCGGCCTGACGACGGGCGTCATCGTCCACGGCCTGTCGGATGAACAGCGCCATGACGCCTATGCCTGCGACATCACCTACGCCACCAACAACGAGCTCGGCTTCGACTATCTGCGCGACAATATGAAATATGAGCGCGCTCAGATGGTTCAGCGCGGCCATAGCTTCGCGATCGTCGACGAAGTGGACTCGATCCTGGTCGACGAAGCGCGCACGCCGCTGATCATCTCCGGTCCGCTCGACGACCGCTCCGATCTCTATATCACCATCGACGCCTTCATTCCCCGCCTGGCGAAGGAAGACTATGAAATCGATGAAAAGCAGCGCTCGGCCAACTTCTCCGAAGAAGGCACCGAGAAGCTGGAAAACATGCTGCGCGAAGCCGGCCTCTTGAAGGGTGAATCGCTCTACGACGTCGAGAATGTCGCGATCGTCCACCACATCAACAACGCGCTCAAGGCGCACAAGCTGTTCCAGCGCGACAAGGACTATATCGTGCGCAACGGTGAAGTCGTCATCATCGACGAATTCACCGGCCGCATGATGCCAGGCCGCCGTTATTCGGACGGCCAGCATCAGGCGCTGGAAGCCAAGGAGCATGTGCAGATCCAGCCGGAAAACCAGACCCTGGCGCAGATCACCTTCCAGAACTACTTCCGCATGTACGAAAAGCTCGCCGGCATGACCGGTACGGCATCGACGGAAGCAGAGGAATTCGGCAACATCTACGGTCTCGACGTGATCGAAGTGCCGACCAACCTGCCGATCCAGCGTATCGACGAGGACGACGAGGTCTATCGCACGCACGCCGAGAAGTATAACGCCATCATCAATGAGATCCTCGACGCTCACAAGCGCGGCCAGCCGGTGCTGGTCGGCACGACGTCGATTGAGAAGTCCGAACTTCTCGCCGACCTTATGCGCAAGCGCGGCTTCTCCAATTTCCAGGTTCTGAACGCGCGCTACCACGAGCAGGAAGCCTACATCGTCGCCCAGGCCGGCGTTCCGGGCGCAGTGACGATCGCCACCAACATGGCCGGCCGCGGCACCGACATCCAGCTCGGCGGCAACCTCGAAATGCGAGTCGAGCGCGACCTGCACGAAATGGAACCCGGTCCGGAGCGCGACGCGGCCATTGCCCGCATTGCCGAAGAGATCAAGGAACTCAAGCAGAAATCGATCGCTGCCGGCGGCCTCTACGTCATCGCCTCCGAGCGCCATGAAAGCCGCCGTATCGACAACCAGCTGCGTGGCCGTTCCGGCCGCCAGGGCGACCCGGGCCGCTCGAAATTCTACCTGTCGCTCCAGGACGACCTGATGCGCATCTTCGGTTCCGACCGCATGGATGGCATGCTGCAGAAGCTCGGCCTCAAGGAAGGCGAAGCGATCGTCCACCCCTGGATCAACAAGGCGGTTGAACGCGCCCAGAAGAAGGTCGAGGCCCGCAACTTCGACATCCGCAAGAACGTTCTGAAGTACGACGACGTATTGAACGATCAGCGCAAGGTCATCTTCGACCAGCGTGTCGAGCTGATGGAATCCAAGGACCTCTCCGAATTCGTCGGCGACATGCGCCACGATGTCATCGAAGATCTCGTCGCCAGACATATTCCAGAGCGCGCCTATGCCGAACAGTGGGATGCCGACGGCCTGAAGACGGCTGTCGCCAACTTCTTCGATCTCGACCTGCCCATTCATGACTGGGTCAAGGAAGAAGGCATCGGCGAAGACGACATCCGTGCGCGCCTGACGGAAGCGGCTGAAAAGGCTGCGGCCGAAAAGGCTGAACGCTTCGGCCCTGAGATCATGACCTATGTCGAGCGCTCCATCGTGCTGCAGACGCTGGACAATCTGTGGCGCGAGCACATCGTCAACCTCGATCATCTGCGCTCGGTCATCGGCTTCCGCGGCTACGCCCAGCGCGATCCGCTGCAGGAATACAAGGCCGAAGCTTTCGAGCTGTTCCAAGCACTGTTGAACAATCTGCGCCAGGCCGTGACCGCGCAGCTTTCGCGCGTCGAACTGGTGCAGCAGCCGGCCGAGCCGGAGACGCCGCCGATGCAGGCCCGTCATATCGACGCGACAACGGGCGAAGACGAATTCTCACCATTCACGCTTGCAAGTGAGAGCGCTGTGGCACCGGAAAATCGCGATCCGCGCAACCCGGCAACCTGGGGCCGCGTCGGCCGCAACGAGGCCTGCCCCTGCGGCTCCGGCAAGAAGTACAAGCACTGCCACGGCGCCTTCGAAAGCAGCGAAGTGGTCTGAGCCTCGCAAACCGACAGCAATGAGCAAAAATGCCGCCTTCGGGCGGCATTTTTGTTTGCAACGATCAGGGACTACAACAATTCGCCGATAGGCGCCGCCGACAACCATTTCAGCACGCCCACCGCGTTCAGACAGCGGAATGCGGATCCTCATTGTAGAGATGCACCGGGTAGCCCGGTCCAATGACGTCAAGCACCCGATCGAACCAGGCCCTAAGCGCGGGGTAGTCGGCAAGATCCAAGCCGCAATCCGCCGCCCTATGGGCATAGGCGTAAACCGCGATATCCGCGATCGAGAACTCCTCACCAACAAGGAACGGCGTGTTCTTCAACCCGCGCTCGAGCGCTGCAAGCGTACGAAGGCTGCCCGCGCGCTTGGCCTCCGCCAAAACGGCATTGAGCTCGAGCCGTCCCGTGAGCGTCCAGAAGCGCAGCGTACCGATGACCGGTTCGACATGATACTGCTCGAAAAACAGCCATTGCATGACCTTGGCATGTCGATAGCGATCCGCCGGAAGAAACCGCGTGCCTTCAGCAACATAGGTGAGAATAGCGTTCGATTCCGCAATCGTTCGCCCATCCTCCAGTTCGAGAACGGGGATGCCTCCTGCCGGATTGAGATCGAAAAAGGCGTCCGTGCGCCCCTCCCCCTCGAAAATGGATACCAGGCGGGTCTGATAGGGAATATCGAGCAATCCGAACAGAACCCTGGCCTTCCAGCCATTCTGCGACGGCAAATAATCGTGAAGTGTGAGCATGAAATCCTCCTCCAATAGACCCTGGATTCTACATGCCGACCAAACCTCCGCCACCCGTTTCCTGCGACGGCTCTCCGAGTGGAGCGGGCATGAACTCCTCGCAGCCAACGGTTGCTTCTGCACTCACCCGACAGACAACCGACCGCATGCATGACCCCTGACATTTAACTATCGAAAGAACCGATTCTTAACTCTCCTCTGCCAAGACTAACGCGAGTTTGGGATCATACTTAAAGTATTGCGTATCGATCATGGCGGTCTTTCAAACAGCGGAAAGAATGTTGCCGTCCGCATTGCGGGCCGCGCTATCGCCGTATCTGCGCAAAGTCGCCGCTATGCTTACCGGCCGGGACGAAAAGGCAGTTTCACAGCGCATGGCGCTGATCGCCTTCACGATCCGCGTTGCAGGCGCCGCCCTCGCCTTTCTCTCGCAGATCATCCTGGCCCGCCTGATGGGGCGGTTCGAATACGGCATCTTCGTCTTCGTCTGGGTGCTGATGATCCTGTTCGGCAATCTCGCCTGCCTCGGCTTCCCGACCGCCATCATCCGCTTCCTGCCCCAATACGATGCCAACGGCAATCATGATGCCATTCGTGGCTTGAATGCCACGGCACGCCTGTTCGTGGTCGCCGTTTCGGGCAGTCTGGCACTGATCGGCGCGCTGCTGCTCTTCGCCTTCCGCGGCATGGTCGAACATTATTACGTCATGCCGGTTTTCCTCGGTCTGATTGCCGTGCCGATGATCGCGCTTGGAGACGTTCTGGACGGTACGGCCCGCGCCAAACACTGGCCAATCATGGCTCTCAGCCCGACCTTCCTCATTCGTCCGACGCTGATCCTGCTCTTCATGGTGACCGCCATCCTCGCCGGCGCGCCACGCGATGCCGTTACCGCCATGGCGGCGGCGCTTTCTGGCGCCTTCACCAGCGTCCTGCTGCAATATCTTGCGGTGACGCTCCGTCTGCGCCGCCATTATCCAAGCGGCCCGAAAACGACTGAATTCAGCGCTTGGACAGCCGTCGCCCTGCCGATTTTCCTGGTCGAAGGCGTGGGCTACCTGCTCACCAATTCGGACGTCATCGTCGTCGGCATTTTCCTCGATCCGGATGAAGTCGCCGTCTATTTCGCGGCGGCAAAAACGATGGCCCTGGTGCTCTTTGTCTCCTTCGCCGTCAGGGCAGCCATCGGGCCGCGTTTTGCCGCCATCCTGGCTGAGGGCGATCGCGGCAAGCTCGCAGCCTTCGCGACCGAAGCGACGCGCTGGTCCTTCTTTCCGGCGCTTGCCCTCGGCCTCGTGGTGCTGGCGGCAGGGCAACTCCTGCTTTCACTGTTCGGCGCGGCCTTCACCGAGGGCCAGATCGTGATGGCGATCCTGCTTGCCGGCATTCTCGCAAGAGCGCTCGTCGGCCCTGCTGAAGTGCTCCTGACCATGGCGGACAAGCAGATGCTCTGCGTCTATCTCTATGCTGTGGCGCTCATTGCCAACGTCGGCCTGAACGTTGCGCTCATCCCGCATCTCGGCATCGAAGGAGCGGCGATTGCCGGAGCGGTCGCCATGGCGATCGAAGCCCTGCTCCTGCACATCGCCGTGCGCCGTGCGCTCGGCATCACCCTATTCGCCCTTATCCGGCGTCCTGCAGCGCCATCGGCAACGAGGGCCCTCTGATCATGGCACGTCCACCCTATACCGAAACCACCGACAGCCAAGTGAACGCCCTGACGCATACGCTCGCAGCGCTGCATTTCGAAGCGCCGAAAGCCGAGGCTCGCGTCGAGGTCGGCCGCACCGGCCGCGAATTCTGCCTCTATCCCGGCAAGCTCGGCTACGAGCTGCAGGATGAGCTGGACTTCCTGTCCAACCGTGCCATGGAGCCGAACGTCTTCTTCTCCGGCCGCTTCCTCGCGCCCGCCATGCCCCGCCTTGAGGATCGGCAGGTGCGGCTGGCGCTGATGCGCGACAACAGCAGCACGCGCAGCCGCATCCGTCTGCTGATGCCCTTCACGGTCGACAAACCGGGCTTTGCAATAGGGCCGTCCATTATCCGGGTCTGGTCGAACTCGTTTGGCCCACTCGGCACACCCTTGCTCGACGCCGAGGATGCCGGCGAAACGCTCGACAACCTCCTCGAGGCGCTCTCCCGGCCGGAGCTGCATCTGCCGAGCACGCTCGTATTGCCGGATGTTCGTCTCAACGGTCATTTCGTCCAGATGGCCAAGGTCATCGCCATCGGCCGGAACCTGCCGATCGCCGTCGCCAACCCATTCCAGCGTCCGATGCTCCAGAGCAATGACGACGCGCTTACCTATCTCAAGCGGACGATTTCCAACGCGCACTTGCGGGAAATGCGCCGGCAGTGGCGGCTGCTGGAAAGCCTGGGCGAAGTCACCTACAGCGTCGCGCGCCAGCCCCGCGATATTCATGGGCGCATGGAAGAATTCCTGGCGCTGGAAGCAAGCGGCTGGAAGGGCAAGAAGCGCTCGGCGCTGGTCACCGATCGTCACCATGCCGCCTTCGCCCGCGAGGCGATTTCCAACCTCGCAGCCATCGACGCGGTGCGCATCCACACCATCGATCTCGACGGCAAGGCTATCGCCTCGATGATCGTACTCATTATGAGCGGTGAGGCCTATACCTGGAAAACTGCCTATGACGAGGCCTATGCCCGCTTTTCGCCGGGCAAGCTGCTGATGGGCGAGCTGACGGAATGGCATCTGGACGATGCCAACGTCGTTCGCTCCGATTCCTGCGCCGTGCCGGATCATCCAATCATGAGCCGCTTCTGGCACGAGCGTGAAGAGATGGGCACGCTCATCATCGGCCTGACGCCGAACGGCGACCGCGACGTCCGCCAGGTTACCACGCAGCTCCATATGTATCGCAGCACCCGCAACATGGCGAAGCTGCTGCGCGAAAAGATCCTGTCGCTTACGAAGCGCTGACCTCGGCGATCGCCCGCTCGCGCAGCAGGCGGCGGATCACCTTGCCCGAGGTCGTCAGCGGCAGAGCATCGACAAATTCGATCTCGCGCGGATATTCGTGCATGGAAAGCCGGGTCTTCACCCATTCGCGGATTTCGGCCGCCAGTTTGTCACTCGGCCCACGACCGGGCACGAGCACGACATAGGCCTTGACGATTTCCGTTCTGACCGCGTCCGGCTTTCCCACCGCCGCGGCAAGCTGCACGGCCGGATGGCCGCCGAGGCAATCCTCGATCTCGCTCGGGCCGATGCGATAGCCCGACGAGGTGATAACATCGTCGTCGCGGCCGACGAAGGAAATATAGCCATCTGCATCCTGCCGGCCGATATCGCCCGTCAGCAGCCAGTCATTGGCAAATTTTGCCTCCGTCGCCGCCTCGTTCTGCCAGTAGCCGAGGAACATCACCGGATCGGGCCGACTGATCGCGATCTGCCCCGTCTCGCCCACGGGAACCTCATGGCCATCAGCATCGACGATCGCGACACGATGGCCGGGGGCGGGCTTGCCCGTCGCCCCGCCGCGGCTGACGCCGAACGCCTCGCTGGAGGAGAGCACGAAATTGCATTCCGTCTGGCCGAAGAATTCGTTGACGCTGACACCAAGCGCGGACCGCGCCCATTCGAAGGTTTCACGGCCGAGCGCCTCGCCTGCAGACCCTATCGTGCGCAGCTTGAGATCATACTGCACCCGCGGATTGTCGACGGCCTTCAGCAAGCGCAGCGCCGTCGGCGGGATGAATGCATTGCGCACCTCCATCTCGGCCATGATGCGGAACGCCATGTGCGGATCGAATTTCTGCGCCGGGGAGGAAACGACGGGAACGCCGAGCATCAGGCTCGGCAGCAGCGCATTCAGGAGACCGCCGGCCCAGGCCCAGTCCGACGGCGTCCAGAGCCGATCGCCGGCTTTGGGAAAGCCCTCATGGGCGAATTGCATGCCCGGAATATGACCCGGCAGCACGCGATGCCCATGCAGCGCGCCCTTAGGCGGCCCGGTCGTGCCCGAGGTGAAGATCATCAAAGCCGGATCATCCGGGCCGGTCTCTGCCACGTCAAACAAAGGCGGATGGGCCGCCACCAGATCGGCAAAGCCGGCAACATCCTCTTCGGCGCCATCGATGCTAATCACCCGCGCCAGTTCCGGCAATCGGTCCCGGATCGGTCGCAGCCGTTCGAGGCCGAACCGGTTGGTGACGATGGCCGATGCCCCGGCTGCCCTCAGCCGGTATTCCAGCGCCTCGGCGCCGAACAGCAAGGCCAGCGGCAACGCGATCGCGCCCATCTTGTAGATCGCCACATGCGCGACGACTGTCTCAAAACTCTGGGGCAGCAGCAGCGCCACCCGATCTCCCGCCCGCACCCCGAGCGCGACAAGCGCATTGGCGAAAGAGGCGGAACGATCGCGCAACTCACCATAGGTCATGGAAAAGTGATTGCCGTTGGGATTGAAATGCTGAAGGCAGACGCGATCGGGCTCGTGCTCGGCCCAGGCATCGCAAACAGCATGTCCTATGTTGAATTTCGCCGGAATCTCCCAACGAAAGTCGCGATAGAGGGCTTCATAAGTATCACGCGGGGGCAATTTCATGCGCAGTTCCAGAAAATGGTGCGGTGCAGCTAACACCTGTCGCCTCTGGGGTTCAAGGAAACATTTGAAATCACCGTCTTCCCCCGGGCGCGAATCGCCTTATTTATTGAGGAATACTTCGAAGCTCTTCACGAATTCATGCGTCGACCGACGGCGACTTTGCCCGTCGATTTGCTTTTCGCGACGCACCCATCCCATCGCCCTTCTGACGATGGGCCTCCTTGTAGCGAATGATCGAATGGACGGAGAATAGCGATGGAATACGTAAAGCTCGGCAGGACCGGCCTTGAAGTCTCACGCATCTGCCTGGGTTGCATGACCTATGGCGATCCCAACAAGGGCACGCACGCTTGGTCATTGAAAGAAGAAGACAGCCGTCCGCTGCTGCGCCAGGCGATCGAAGCCGGCATCAACTTCCTCGATACGGCCAATACCTATTCCAACGGCTCGTCGGAGGAGATCGTCGGCCGCGCCATCAAGGATTTCGCCCGCCGCGACGATATCGTGCTCGCGACCAAGGTCTTCAATCGCATGCGCCCCGGCCCGAACGGCGCCGGACTATCACGCAAGGCGATCTTTGACGAGATCGACAACAGCCTTCGCCGCCTCGGCACCGACTATGTCGATCTCTACCAGATCCACCGCTGGGATTATACGACGCCGATCGAAGAAACGCTGGAAGCGCTGCATGATGTCGTCAAGGCCGGTAAGGCCCGCTATATCGGCGCTTCCTCCATGTATGCCTGGCAGTTCGCCAAGGCGACCTATATCTCCCGCCTCAACGGCTGGACGGAGTTCGTCAGCATGCAGGACCACCTGAACCTGCTCTACCGCGAGGAAGAGCGCGAGATGCTGCCCTTCTGCGAGGACCAAAAGATCGCCGTCATTCCTTGGAGCCCGCTCGCCCGCGGCCGCCTGACGCGCGACTGGGACGAGGCGACAGCCCGCACAGAGTCCGACGAATTCGGTAAAACGCTTTACACCCAGGCACTCGAAGCCGACCGTAAGATCGTCGATGCCGTCGGCGTGGTCGCCAAGGCACGCGGCATCCCGCGCGCGCAGGTCGCAACTGCCTGGATCCTTCAGAAAAGCGCCGTCACCGCCCCGATCATCGGCGCCTCCAAGCCCAGCCACATCACGGATGCCGTCGCCTCTCTGGAAGTCAAATTGACGTCGGAAGAAATCGAAACGCTGGAATCACCCTATGTCCCGCATGGGGTTGCTGGGTTCAAGTGAACCGGGATTTTGGAGCTGCCCAGGTTGGGCTGGTGATATTGCGGCTGGCTGCCTGGCCCCTCACCCCAGCCCTCTCCCCGCCTATGCGGGGAGAGGGGGTTATCGCATTCAATTGCTCTCGCCTGAGTCAATCGACAGAACCGAGACGGAGCCGCAGATTTGGGGCCGTCCTCTCTCCCCGCGCGCGCAGGGGTATCGCATATGGTGCGGATGAGCATCCTAAGCTCCTTCTCCCCTCGGGGAGAAGGTGGCCCGAAGGGTCGGATGAGGGGGCTATCGATTTGAATTCATGGATTTTCGTGCGTTTGGCAGGCACCCCCTCATCCGCCAGACGGCACCTTCTCCCCAAGGGGAGAAGGGGACGCGACAACAACTTCGGGTCATATGCGATTGCCCTCCTCGCGCGCGGGGAGAGGGTTAGGGTGAGGGGCATTCCCACCCTCTGAAGCCTATTGACGCCGCGGCAAATCGCGCAAAAGTGACTTCACGAACAGGTCATAGTTGGGGCTTAACAGATCGAGGTTCCTTCCCCCAGAGGATAATATCCAATGATCACAGTTCCCTTCGAAGCGCGGCGATTTCAATCGACCGCGGCCTATTACCTGCGCTATCGCATCCCCTATCCGGACAAGCTTGTTACCCGCGTCGCCGAGCGCAGCGGCCTCAAGCCCGGCGATCATGTGCTCGATCTCGGCTGCGGCCCCGGCCAGCTCGGCATCGCCTTCGCGCGGCTGCAGGGTACCGCCGTCACCGCCATGGATCCGGAACCGGAAATGCTCGCCGAAGCCGCGCTGGGTGCGAAGACAGCCGGCGTCGACATCAACATCCGGCAAGGCTCCTCCTACGATCTCGGCCCCGATATCGGCAGGCTGCATCTCTGCGTCATGGGTCGCTCCTTCCACTGGATGGACAGGCCGGCGACGCTTGAGGCCCTCGATAAGCTGATCGAGCCCGGCGGCGCCGTCGTCCTCTTCCACGATAAAGGCATTCTGGCGGAGCCGAACTGGCGCGGCATTCTCGAGCCGCTGATGGAAACCTATTCGCCCGAGCGCAGCGCGGAGCGGCAGATGCGCCGGAGCAAGGAATGGGCGCCGCATGAAGCCATGCTGCTCGCCTCACCTTTCCGCAATCTGGAACGGATCGGCATCGTCTCGGAATATACCAGGGATATCGAAGAGATCGTCGGCCGCATCTTCTCGATGTCGTCGACCTCGCCGCAGGCGCTCGGCGACAAGGCCGCCGATTTCGAAGCCGCACTTCGCGCGGAGCTGCTGGCGGCCGCACCCGATGGCAAATTCAGGGAGGTCGTCGAGGCGAACGGGCTGCTCGCCTTCCGCGACTAGGCAAGCTCAGCCGTTGCTTTCACCCGGCGGCGGCGAAAGCTCCTGCCGGGTCGCCGACAGGAATTCCTGCGACAATTCGGGATTGTCCATGGCGCGGGCCAGGATGACGGCGCCGACCATGGCCGAAAGGCTGGCAAATGCCCTGCGCCGGCGATCCTCCGCCGTTTCGCCGGGAACGATCTCTTCCAGCACCTCGACCAGCCCCATCAGGCCGCCGGTGAAGGTGGACTGCATCTCGGGACCATGGCGGCTGACCTCCTGCGTCAGCGCCGCGAAGACGCAGCCGGTCGCATGCTCCACCACGTTGCGATGCGAGAGATAATGGGCAAGCAGCGCCTCCAGCGGCTGCTCGGGCGAGCTTGCAGCAACCTGCTTCCAGCGCTCCAGGGAGCGCGCCACCAGCGCCTTGCTCGCCTCGCAGGCAAGCTCGTCCTTCGAATCGAAATGGCCGTAGAAGCCGCCATGCGTCAGCCCCGCCGCCTTCATGATCTCTGCGACGCCGATGCCGTCAAAACCCTTCTCGCGAAAGAGCTCGCCCGCCACGGCAAGGATCTTCTCGCGATTCTCGGCGAATTTCTCCCGGCTCACTCTCATCAAAAAACTCCATCAGAGCATCAAGAAAACTGTATTGACAATTTATATGATGGCCATCATCAATACGCAACAAATATGATAGCAATCATGTAAATACCTTTACACAAACGTTCAAGCCGGGAGAACGGCGGGACGCTATAAGCGGATGTGGTCCCCAGGCCGTCCGCGATCGAGCGCTCGCAAGCCTCCCGGTCCAGCCGCCAAGACACGCAACCTGATTGGAACGCACCTCATGGTTTCCACTGCCCTTGCCTCGACGCTCGCCCGGCGCAACATCCATTACGGATGGGTCGTCGTCGCCGCCACTTTCCTCACCATGCTGGTCACGGCCGGCGCCATGGGCGCGCCCGGCGTGCTCATCAAGCCGCTGGAAGACGAGTTCGGCTGGAGCACCTCCTCCATTTCGTCGGCGCTCGCCGTCCGCTTGGTGCTGTTCGGCCTGATGGGGCCTTTTGCTGCGGCCTTCATGAACCATTTCGGCGTGCGCAAGGTCATCGTCTTCGCGCTGGGCACGATCGGCGTCGGCTTCATCGGCTCGCTCTATATGACGCAGGTCTGGCAGCTGCTTTTGTGCTGGGGCATCATCATCGGCTTCGGCACCGGCCTCACCGCCATGGTGCTCGCCGCGACCGTCTCCACGCGCTGGTTTACCAAGCATCGCGGCCTCGTCATCGGCATGCTCTCGGCAAGCTCGGCCACGGGTCAGCTCGTCTTCCTGCCGCTGATGGCGGAGCTGACGACGCGCTACGGCTGGCGCACCACGGTTCTCTTCGTCTGCGGCATGATCGTCGTTGCCGCCCTCGTCGTGCTGCTTCTGATGCGCGACCGCCCCTCGGACGTCAACCTGCCGCTGGTCGGTGAGATCCACATCACGCCGCCGCCGGCCGCCACCAAGGATCTGAAGGCAGCCCTTGCCTCGCCGATCGCGATCCTGCGGGAGGTTTCTACGACTTCGACTTTCTGGATCCTCTTTGCCACCTTCTTCATCTGCGGCCTATCGACCAACGGCCTGATCCAGACGCATTTCGTCACCCTCTGCGGCGATTTCGGCATCGTGCCGGTCGCAGCCGCCAGCGTGCTCGCCGTCATGGGCATCTTCGATTTCTTCGGCACGATCGGCTCCGGCTGGCTCTCCGACCGTTTCGACAATCGCTGGCTGCTCTTCTGGTATTATGGCCTGCGCGGCCTGTCGCTGGTCTACCTGCCCTTCAGCGACTTCACCTTCTACGGCCTGTCGATCTTCGCCGTCTTCTATGGCCTCGACTGGATCGCCACCGTGCCGCCGACCGTCAAGATCGCCGCCGACCGCTTCGGCCGCGAAAAGGCCGGCCTCGTCTTCGGCTGGGTCTTCGCCGGCCATCAGCTGGGTGCGGCCACCGCCGCCTATGGCGCCGGCCTCACCCGCACGGAGCTCAACACCTACCTCCCCGCCTTCTTCGTCGCCGGCGCTTTCTGCCTGCTTGCCGCGATCCTCGCGATCACCCTGCAAAAGTCCGGCTCCACCAGCAAAGGCCCGGCCATGGCTCACTGAGCCTCAAACGGCAAAAAGCCCATGGCGTCCACCCACGCCATGGGCCAAGCCGCAACCCTGCGGAAACACTCGCAATATCTGCCGACCCGGCTTGCGCGCCCCGCCGCTCACATGCTAGACAGCCGCCTCGTCAGTACCCCGTTGCCCCATTGGCGGAATTGGTAGACGCGCTCGACTCAAAATCGAGTTTCGAAAGAAGTGCTGGTTCGACTCCGGCATGGGGCACCAAAAATCTCCAAGCAGCTCAATTAGTTGCTGTGATTCCAATGACTTGAGCTTCCATCCGCTACAGCGCGGGGCATAGAAGACGTGACCATTAACCCGACGTCTCGATGCTTCCCTAAAGCCATTGATGAATCCGCCTAAAAACTGCACAGTCTTCACTTCTCAACCCAAAGAGAGTCTTAGGATTAGACTTTCGAAAAGAATTCCGTTTAGGCTCGATTGACTGCGTGGCCAACTGGAGAACAATTGTGATCATTACCAATCTGAGGATCGAGGGCTATCGCGGTATCAACGACCTTCGATTGGAGTTCGATGATAAAATAACCGTTATCGTGGGTAGAAACGGTCTGGGAAAATCCTCTATACTTGATGCAACGGCGTTACTCTTGGATACTATCCAACGTGGATGGCCAAGCGCAGATTTGTCGTCTCATTGGCAACAACCGCGATTGCAAAAAAAGGACAAAAAGCTTGGCAGTAACGACGCGCTGGTCGAATTGGGCTTCTCATTCGAAACCACTAACAACTCTCACCAGCCAGCTCCCATAGGTCTAAGTACCCGATATAGCGAAACAATTAACAACAATATTTCCAGTACACTTTCGTCCCTTATGAATTTTATTCAAAAAGGCGGACTGATAAACGAACCTCGCCCACTAATGGTTTATTATAAGCAAGATCGAGGTTTTGACTCTAGCAACGGTGTTCCGTCGTCCAATTTGCAAGGCGTTGTACAAACCTCTTTACAAGGGGATTTGCGGGCCATTAGCCAACTACAAATGTGGTGGGATAAACGTGATGCCGAAGAAGCTCGTCACGTACGGGATCAAGACCCCAATTATCGCGACCCTCAATTGGAAGCAGTGAGGAACCTGATTAAAGAAATCGACGGCTTCATTGGCATAGCATACTCATCAGTAAAGGAGCCAGAAGGCCTTTATTTTGAGAAGACACCCAACACCTTTATTCACGTCAACATGCTTTCATCCGGGGAGCGCTCGTTCATCATCCTGTTGGCCGACCTCGCGCGTCGTCTTCAAATTGTGAACCCCGACGCGCCCCTTGGCGAAATTCCAGGCATCATACTGATCGACGAGATCGAACTTAACCTGCATCCCGCATGGCAAAGTAAGATCATTGCTACTCTCCGCCGAGTCTTTAGGCGTTGCCAATTTGTAATCACAACGCATTCTCCTCAAGTTATTTCGTCTGTCGAGAGTGAACACGTCCGAGTTTTGTCCATATCGGAAGATGGGCATCTTGCGGTGGACATTCCGCTACGTACGAAGGGCCAAACGAGCAACTACCTTTTGGAGGGAGTTTTTGGTTCTAACGAGCGCTTCCCTGAGATTGATGAATTAATCCAGGAGTTCAACAATGCAATCGACGCAAGCGATACCAAGTTAGCCGCGAATCTTCTCCAACAAATAACATCCGAGATTGAGGGCGATCCTCCTGAACTACTCGTCCTAAGGAAGAGGCTCTCAAAGCTCGGGGGAGAAAAATGAAGGGCAGTAGAAAACTCGAACCTCCTCTTGAACTGGTAAATTGGCTTGCTCAGGCTAATGAAGACTGGCAACCGGCCTATCCCTTCGATAGCCCCGCCGTAAGAGATGCCGTCCGGAATGCGCTATATCAGGACCAAAGAGGCGTTTGCGTCTATTGCGGCAGAAAGCTTAGCCTGTCACGACCGGGGAAAACCTACCATATTGAGCATTTTCGCCCACAGACAACTTATCCTACAAGAGCGGTTGCATACGAAAACCTTTTCCTGAGTTGCGGCCAAGAAGATGGCAATGGCGGGCGGGCACCAACCTGTGGGAGCGTAAAAGGCGATTGGTTCGACGAGCTCGCCAATATTTACCCCGCTTATTCGGAATGTACTGCCCGATTTCGCTTCACGCTAAACGGTGAAGCCGTCCCGGCTACAGATGGCGATATGGCAGCAACGGAGATGATTGAGCACCTTAAATTGAATCACCCCGAACTAAGGAAAGATAGAGAAGACGTTCTCCGATTGATGGATGAGGGAACTTTGTCTCCGCTTGACTACTGGAATGCCGACGACCAAATCGCAGAAAGCTATGCCCACGTCGCTTTCCAGCATCTAGGCCAAACTATCCCCTGATGCTTTACACTGAGGCGCTCACTGCTCGTCTCATTTTTCATGAGCGAGATTAATTGGCTTCGGGCGCGTTGAACAAAACCTAGCTGCTGGATGGTTCCGGCCGGCCCTTCGGCCGCCTCAATTGCACCTTCAATATCGGTCACACGATAGGACATGTGGTTCTCTGGGTCCTTGGCCTTGCCAGCTTCCTTATGTTTATCGTGTGATCCCGCGTCGTCCTTAACGAAACGCGAGTTGAATATTACTGAGAAGGTCTGGTGACGGCTTCGATGCCGCCATCTTAACCCCACACCATCACGAAAAATTTTGCCTTTCCGCCACTTCCGTCGGTCCTCGACCATTTACAGCCATAATCCTGCCCCCTAAAGGTTTGCAACGCAGCAAAAAGGGGGCCCTATGCTTCGTAGACTGTACGACTGGACCATGTCGCTCGCCGGCCGCAAATCGGCGGAAATCTGGTTGGCCGTGATCGCCTTCGTCGAGAGCTCCATCTTTCTCGTTCCGGCGGATGTGCTTTTCCTGCCGATGTCGCTGGCGAAGCCGGAGCGTGCCTGGCGCTATGCGCTGACGGCGACGGTTGCCTCCGTGCTTGGCGGCATTGCCGGCTGGGCGCTCGGCTATTACGCCTTCGAGACCATCGCCAAGCCGATCCTGGAATTCTACGGCAAGCTCGACGCCTTCAACCAGATGAGCGCCGGCATCACCTATGAATGGGTTCTCCTGCTGCTGGTCACATCGGGCCTGGCGCATCTGCCGCCGATCAAGGTGGTGACGATCCTCTCCGGCGTCGCCCATATCAATCTCGGCCTGTTCATCGTCTCGGCCATCGTCGCCCGCGGCGCCCGCTTCTTCCTCCTGGCCTTCCTGCTTCGCCGCTATGGTGAATCCATCCGCCACTTCATCGAAAAGCGCCTGGGCCAGATCACCATGGCCGTCGCCGCCGCTCTCATCGCCCTCTATGCCGTCTTCCATTTTGCTTTGGCGAGCTGACAAGGAGCCCTCAGCATGTCCATGACTTCGCCTTCCCCCCGCGCCGGCCTCGGCTATGGCCTATTGCTGACGATCGGCATGATCGTCGTCATCGGCTCGGCGCTCGGCTTCCAGTACATTGGCGGCTATATCCCCTGTGCGCTCTGCCTCGATCAGCGCCAGCCCTATTATTACGGCATCCCCGTCGCTATCATCGCCGTGCTGACGGCGGTTGCCGGTCTGCCCTCCTGGATCACCCGCGGGCTGCTGATCATCGCCGGCCTGATGATGGTGGTCGGCGGCGGTATCGGCGTCTATCACGCCGGCGTCGAATGGCACTTCTGGGAAGGCCCGACCACCTGCTCGACAACGGCCAGCAGTGTCACGCAGAATGCCGGCGACCTGCTCGGCCAGCTGAACACCATCAAGGGGCCGTCCTGCACGGAAGCAGCCCTTCGTGTCGCCGGCCTTTCGATGGCTGGCTGGAATGTGATCGCCAGCATGATCCTGGCTGCGATTGCTTTTGTGGGGGCAAAGAAGGCTGCGTGAATCATTGGGCGAGTAGCCGTGATCTCTCGCATGTCGCGGCTCTGATACCCCCCTCTGTCACTTCGTGACATCTCCCCCCACAAGGGGGGAGATTGGTGGGAGTGTGTCGCACCTGCAAAGCAAAGTAAGCTCAACGACAGCAGATACGATGTCGATTTAGGTCGGGAAGGTACCGCAAGTTACCGATCTCCCCCCTTGTGGGGGAGATGTCCCGAAAGGGACAGGGGGGGTGCCGCACTCACTTCAAACTCGGACCTAAAGAAGCACGTCCTTACGGCTGCAGTTCCGAATCCCAGTAGAGATAGTCGAGCCAGCTGTCGTGCAGATAGTTCGGCGGGAAGAGGCGGCCGTTATTGTGCAGGTCCTGCACGGTCGGCTGGTATGGCTTCTGCGCCGGGAACATGCCGGCCTGCTTCGGCAGTTTGCTGCCCTTGCGGAGATTGCACGGCGAACAGGCGGCCACGACGTTCTCCCAGGTCGTCTCGCCGCCGTGGGCGCGCGGAATGACGTGGTCGAAGGTCAGGTCGTCATGGGAGCCGCAATACTGGCATTCGAACTTGTCGCGCAGGAAGACGTTGAAGCGGGTGAAGGCGGGATTGCGGGACGGCTGCACATATGTCTTCAGGCATACGACGCTCGGCAGCCGCATCGAGAAGCTCGGTGAGGACACGCACTGATCGTATTCTGCGATGATGTTCACACGGTCAAGAAAAACCGCCTTGATCGCGTCCTGCCAGGACCAGAGCGACAAGGGATAGTAACTCAGCGGTCTGTAGTCAGCGTTCAGCACGAGCGCCGGCAAGGACTGCGGGGAGACTGCAATCGTCAAGGAACCCTCCTGATCGATTCGGCATCTGCACCTGTATATTAGGCCGGTTGTTACAGGATTGTGAAGTCCAATAAATTCAGTGCATAAAGGCGATTTCGAGACATAGCCGATTAAACGATCGGCAGCGCATCCCGGCGCGTTTTCACGGCATAATAAGCCCAGAAAAGCCGGGCCGCGACCGAGCGCCAGGGCGCCCAAACCGCGGCTTCCCGGGTGATTTCCTTGGCCAAGGGCCTGACTTCATGGCCGAAAGCCATGCCGACGGCCGCCTGAAGCGCCACGTCGCCGGCCGGAAACACATCTGCGTGACCGCCGCAAAACATCAGGTAGACCTCGGCCGTCCAGGGGCCGATCCCCTTGATGGCGGTCAGTTCGGCGAGCGCCTTGTCGGGTGATTCGGCGCTGAGCGCACGGAGATCGAGGCTGCCACCGGCAACAGCTTCGGCAACACGGTGAAGCGTCTCGTGCTTGATTCGCGACAGGCCGAAGGTCCGCCAGGCCTCCGGCTCCAGCCCGGCATATCCCCGAGCGGTCACCTGCCCCATCCCGGCGATCATTTTCCCCCAGATCGCATCGGCGCTGGCGCGGGAGACGACCTGCGACACGATGATATGGGCAAGCCCTTCGAAGCCCGGCTCGCGCAGGCGCAGCGGCAAGGCGCCGGCTTCCGCGGCAACCGGCCGCAGGCGCGGATCGAGCTCCAAAAGGGCTGCCAGTCCCTGTTCGATATCGCGCTCGTCGCGAATGATCTGCATGACGCCTCGTGGTCCCCGGTTCAAATTCGTGGCAGAAGAAAGCATGATCGAGATTCCCCGTCAAAAGCCGAAGTTCCGTTTTGCCCCGAGCCCGAACGGCCCGCTGCATCTTGGCCATGCGCTGTCGGCGATCCTCAATCACGACATGGCGGCAAAGGCAGGCGGCGATTTCCTGCTGCGCATCGAAGACATAGATCAGGCGCGCTGCACACCCGATTTCGAAAAAGGCATCTATACCGATCTCTCCTGGCTCGGCCTCAGCTGGCAGCAGCCGGTGCGCCGGCAGTCCGAGCATTTTCCGGCCTATCAGACAGCGTTGCAGACGCTTGTCGAGCGCGGCCTCGTCTACCCCGCCTTCCTGACGCGCGGCGAGGTCAAATCGCGCGTCGCCGCTTTCGAAGCGGATGGTAAATCCTGGCCACGCGATCCTGACGGCACGCCGCTCTATCCGCCCGATGACCGCGAGCGCAGCGATGCCGAGCGGCAGCGCCTGCTTGCTTCGGGCATGAAACACGCCTGGCGTCTCGATATGAAAAGAGCGCTGGCGGCAGCGGACGAACCATTGCATTGGCGGGAAAGCGGCGATGGCGAGACGGGCATTATTCCAGCCGATCCCGCCGCCTGGGGCGATGTCGTGCTGTCACGTTCCGATGCGCCCTCCAGCTATCATCTTTCTGTTGTCGTCGACGATGCCGTGCAGGGCATCACCCATGTCGTGCGCGGGCTCGATCTCTTCCACGCCACATCGATCCACCGCTTGCTGCAGACGCTGCTCGGTCTGCCGGAGCCGCTCTATCATCACCACCGCCTCGTCCTCGGAGAGGATGGCAAAAAACTCTCCAAGAGCATGGGTGATACCGGCATAGCCGAATGGCGCCGGCAGGGCCTTTCACCGGCGGAGCTTCGCCGCCGCATCGGCCTCTGATTCCGCCGCTACCTTTTCCGATGACACCTCCGCAGCAGGGCGGCTCGCCGCCTTGCCGAACAGCAGGCGGCGCACGCGGAACTTCATCAGCGCCGCATTGATTTCCGCCCCCATGATGAAGATCACCGCCAGCATATAGAGGAAGATCAGCACGATCATCACCGATGCCAGGCCGGCATAGGTGGCGGTGTAATTGGCGAAGGTGGAGAGATAATAGGCGAAGAGCACCGCGCCGATCGACCAGAACACCAGCGTCAGTATCACGCCGGGAATGACGTCGAACAACCGCCTGCGTCCGGCGGCCAGCCACAGATGCAGGATCAGCAGGCCGGCCAGGAGCAGAAAAATCGTGCCGTAGATCCGCCAGCTGAAGACGATGTCGAGGATATCGGCAAGCTTCGGCAGCCATTGCCTGGTGTAATTGAGGGCGAGCGGCACTGCGACGAGCAGGATACTGAGGATGGCGAAGATCAGCACCGCGATCAGCACGTAACCGAGGCTGGCAAGGCGATTGAAATACCAGGGCCGGGTTTCGGGCACGCGATAGGCGCGGTTCAGCGATATGCGCAGCGCCTCGACGCCGTTCGAGGCGAAATAGGCGGCCGCAAGCACGGAGATCGTCAAAAGGCCGCCGCGCGGAATGGTCAGCACCTGCACCACCTGATCTGCAAGCGGCTTGGCGATCGCCTCCGGCCAGGTGTCGAAGATCAGATGCACAGCCGTCGACGAGAATTGGCTGGCGCCGAGAAAGCTTGCGAGCGCCGTGCCGAAGATCAGGAAAGGGAAAACCGCGAGCAGCGTCGACAGCGCCACATGACTGGCCATGGCGAACCCGTCATCCTCGACGAAATGGAACACTGCGTCGTATATCACCTTGTAAGTCGTCCGCAGGGCTGTCGGCATCCCATCTCCGCTTGACGTCGGCGCTCACCTGCCGGTTGTCGATTGTATCGGGTTCCTGAATATGGGAAACGAGTCCCGGTTTGTACAGGAATCATCTTCCATGACGGAACAACGCACGATCCTTATCACTGGTTGCTCCTCCGGCATCGGCGCTTATTGCGCGCGAGCGTTGCGCGGCGATGGATGGCGCGTCTTTGCAACCGTGCGCAAGGAAGACGATCTCGCCTCGCTCGAAGCCGACGGCATCGAAGCGCTGCTCCTCGACTACACAAAGCCCGAGACCATTTCCGCCACCGTAGCGACAGTGCGCGAGCGCGCGGGCGACCGCATCGACGCCCTCTTCAACAATGGCGCCTACGGGCAGCCGGGCGCCGTGGAGGATCTGACGGCCGATGTGCTGCGCGAACAGTTCGAAACCAATTTCTTCGGCTGGCACGAGCTGACGCGCCAGATCCTGCCGCTGATGCGCAAACAGGGGCATGGCCGCATCGTCAACTGCTCGTCCATTCTCGGACTGGTTCCCTACCGTTTCCGCGGCGCCTACACGGCCTCAAAATTTGCACTCGAAGGGCTGACGATCACGCTCAGAATGGAGCTGCAGAATAGCGGCATCCATGTGAGCCTCATCGAGCCCGGCCCGATCGCGACGCGTTTTACGGCCAATGCGCTCGCCAAGATCAACGAGCATATCGACCTCGAAGGCTCGCCCCATGCGGTGGAATATCGCAGGCAGCTGAAACGGCTTGATGGATCAGGTCCGATCAATAAACATAAATTGGGTCCGGAAGCAGTCTATGATGTGCTAAAATCGGCTTTGAACGTGAGAAACCCGCGCCCGCATTATCTGGTAACGACACCCGCCAAGCAGGGCGCCTTCTTGAAAAGGCTATTGCCGGCTAACCTTTTCTATCGTCTGATGCGCCGGCTGGACTAGAGCAATCCCACGAAAGGCGCGAAGCGTGTTTTCCGCTTGTGATTGCTTGAAATGATGACCTTGAGTGACTTGAAGCTTCAACGGAGCGCTGAGCCACTCTGAAGACAAGGGTGGAGGAGCCATGTCTACCGTTACCTATGTTGCCGCCATCATTGTCATGGGACTTGTCGCGATCGTTCTCATTCGCGGCCTGCTGAACATGATGAAAGGCGACAACCCGAACCTTTCGAACCGGCTGATGCAGCTGCGCGTGCTGCTGCAGGCAATCGCTGTGATCCTGATCATGCTGACGCTCTGGCTGACGGGCGGCGGCCGCCCGGCCTAAAGCAATTTCAGGAAAAGTGCGAAGCGGTTTTCCGTCCGGAATTGCTTAAAATAAAGGGTTAGGGCATTTCGCGATTCAAAAAAGGCGAAAGGCTCTAACCACAGGAACCCGATGGTCAAGCTCAACAAGATCTACACGAAGACCGGCGACGACGGCACGACAGGCCTTGCTGCCGGCCCGAGGCGGCTGAAGCACGACCTGCGCGTCGAAAGCTACGGCACGGTCGATGAAGCCAACTCCGCCATCGGCGTTGCCCGGCTGCACACGTCGGACATGCCCGAGATCGACGCGATGCTGATGCGCATCCAGAACGATCTGTTCGATCTCGGCGCCGATCTTTCGACCCCCGAAACAGAGGAGCCGCCCGCCTATGAACCCTTGCGCATCATCGATCACCAGGTCGAGCGCCTCGAGCGGGATATCGACCGGCTGAACACCGATCTCGAGCCTTTGCGATCCTTCGTCCTGCCCGCCGGCAGCCCCGCTTCCGCCCATCTTCACCTTGCCCGCACGATAGCGCGTCGCGCCGAGCGCCTCATGGTGGCGCTGTCGCGGGAGCGAGGCGAACGGGTGAGCCCGGCGGCGCTGAAATATATCAACCGCCTTTCCGATTTTCTCTTCGTCGCGGCACGGCACGCCAATGATCGCGGCCAGGCCGATGTTCTCTGGGTTCCCGGCAAGAATCGATAGCGGCGCGAATTCGATCACCGAAGGCAGACATATTGACGTTGACGTAAACGTTATTTATGCCTTTCAAGCAATTCGTCTCTCGGCGGCCTGGAAGCGTTGTAATTGGGAAAAAAACGCGTATCCATGTCGCCATTCGACAAATGGAATGGCGCTAAACAGCGCATGTTCTCGGGCGGTCATGTTGAAGGAAGGATTCCATGAAGATTCTCGTCCCCGTTAAGCGGGTTGTTGACTACAACGTCAAGATTCGCGTGAAGCCGGATGGTTCTGGCGTTGAGCTTTCGAACGTGAAGATGTCGATGAACCCGTTCGACGAGATTTCGGTCGAAGAGGCGCTGCGTCTGAAGGAAGCCGGCAAGGCCGAGGAAGTGGTGGTCGTATCGATCGGACCTGCCAAGGCTGAGGAAACTCTGAGAACGGCGCTTGCCATGGGTGCGGATCGTGCCATCCTCGTCGAGACCGACGATGCCGTCGAGCCGCTCGCCGTCGCCAAGATCCTGAAGGGTGTCGCTGAAGCCGAACAGCCGGGCCTCATCATCGTCGGCAAGCAGGCGATCGATGACGACTCCAACCAGACCGGCCAGATGCTGGCGGCGCTCCTCGGCACGGCGCAGGCAACCTTCGCCTCGAAGATCGAGATCGGGGATGGCAAGGCTCAGGTGACGCGCGAAGTCGATGGCGGCCTGCAGACCATCGAGGTCAAGCTACCGGCCGTCGTCACCACCGACCTGCGCCTGAACGAGCCGCGCTACGCCTCGCTGCCGAACATCATGAAGGCCAAGAAGAAGCCGCTCGACAAGAAGAGCCCGGCCGATTTCGGCGTCTCGACCGAGCCGCGCCTGAAGGTGCTGAAGACCGAAGAGCCGTCGGGCCGCAAGGCGGGCGTCAAGGTTGGCTCGGTTGCCGAGCTGGTCGAAAAACTCAAGACCGAAGCCGGCGTGCTCTGAGGATAGGAAAGGATAAGACCCATGGCCATTCTTCTTCTGGCTGATCACGACAATGCCCACCTCTCCGACCAGACCGCCAAGGCGCTGACGGCTGCCACAAAGATCGGCGGCGACATTCACGTGCTGGTCGCCGGCGCAGGCGCCAAGGCTGCAGCGGAACAGGCGGCAAAGCTTGCCGGTGTCTCGAAGGTGCTGGTTGCCGAAGATGCAAGCCTTGCCAACAATCTGGCGGAACCGCTGGCGGCCCTGATCGTATCGCTTTCCGGCTCCTATGACGTGATCATCGGCGCGGCCACTTCGGTCGGCAAGAACGTGCTGCCGCGCGTTGCCGCCCTGCTCGATGTCGCCCAGGTCTCGGAAATCATCGAAGTGGTTTCCGCCGACACCTTCAAGCGGCCGATCTATGCCGGCAACGCCATCCAGACGGTGCAGTCGACCGACGCCAAGAAAGTCATCACCGTGCGCACGGCCTCGTTCGCCTCCGCCTCTGAAGGCGGCTCGGCCGCGATCGAGACGGTGTCTGCAGCTGCCAATCCCGGCCTTTCCACCTTCGTCGGCGATGCCTTGTCGACGTCTGATCGTCCGGAACTGACCTCTGCCAAGATCATCATCTCGGGTGGCCGTGCACTCGGCTCGGCGGAGAAGTTCAGGGAAGTCATCTTGCCGGTTGCCGACAAGCTCGGTGCCGCCGTCGGCGCCTCTCGCGCGGCCGTCGATGCCGGCTATGCGCCGAACGACTGGCAGGTCGGCCAGACGGGCAAGGTGGTGGCACCGCAGCTCTATATCGCCTGCGGCATTTCCGGCGCCATCCAGCATCTGGCCGGCATGAAGGATTCGAAGGTCATCGTCGCCATCAACAAGGATGAGGAAGCCCCGATCTTCCAGATCGCCGACTACGGCCTCGTCGCCGACCTCTTCGAAGCACTGCCGGAATTGCAAAAGGCGCTCTGATCGCGCCGATAGAGTTTCTCGCAGTTGCGAGAGACTGGAAAATCGTCTTTTATAGGTCTATCAATCTTTGCCGGGCTAGAAATGGCCCGGCAAATTTGAATTAAAAGCATAGCGCATCGCCAGGAGCGCGCCGGGGAGTTGGCAATGAGTTCGCTGAAGACGATCGGTATTATCGGCGCGGGCCAGATGGGCTGCGGCATTGCCCATGTGTCCGCCATGGCCGGCTACAAGGTCCATATCTACGATCTCTCGCAGGATCGCATCGAAAGCGGCCTTGCCACCATCAACGGCAATCTCGCCCGCCAGGTCGCATCCGGCAAAACAACCGACGAAGAGCGCAAGGCAGCGCTCTCCCGCATCACCGGCTCGGCCGATCTCAACGATCTCGCCCAGGTCGATCTCGCCATCGAGGCGGCGACGGAAGACGAAAGCGTCAAGCGCAAGATCTATGCGCAGGTATGTCCGGTGCTGAAACCCGAAGCGATGCTCGCAACGAATACCTCGTCGCTCTCGATCACCCGCCTTGCCTCCGCAACCGACCGTCCCGAACGCTTCATGGGCATCCACTTCATGAACCCGGTTCCGGTGATGAAGCTCGTGGAGCTGGTACGCGGCATCGCGACCGAAGAATCGACTTTCTCCGCTGCCAAGGACTATGTCTCCTCGCTGGAAAAGACGATCACCGTCGCCGAAGACTTCCCCGCCTTCATCGTCAACCGCATCCTGCTGCCGATGATCAACGAGGCGATCTACACGCTCTATGAAGGTGTGGGCACCGTCGATGCCATCGACACCGCCATGCGGCTCGGTGCGAACCACCCGATGGGGCCTCTGCAGCTTGCCGATTTCATCGGCCTCGACACCTGCCTCTCGATCATGCAGGTGCTGCATGACGGGCTCGCCGATTCCAAGTATCGTCCCTGCCCGCTGCTGGTGAAATATGTCGAAGCCGGCTGGCTCGGCCGCAAATCGGGCCGCGGCTTCTACGACTATCGCGGGGAAACGCCGGTTCCGACGCGGTAAGATACCCTCGCCCCATTGGGGAGAGGGTCGCGCGACAGCGCGGGGTGAGGGGGCGTTACCGGCAAACGGTACTGTTTACCCAGCAACGCGCTTGCTATGACACACCCCCTCATCCGCCCTGCCGGGCACCTTCTCCCCCAGGGGAGAAGGAGAAAATCAAATACCCGCCGCAGCCTTCACCAGGTTCTTGGCATCCTCGCTATCCCAAGCCGCCGGTCCGTTTATGGCCGACAGCAGGCAGCCCTTGTCGTCGATGAGAAGCGTCACCGGCAGCCCAAAAGCGAGGCCCTGTTTCTTCAATACATTGAACACGCCCATCGTATTGTCGCGATAGTAGCCGAGCTTGTCGATCGCATATTCCGTACGAAATGCCTTGGTCTTTTCGTCGTCGCCCGTATCGATATTGACGGCAACCACTTCGAACTTGTCGCTGCCGGCGCTCTTCTCGAGCGCGTTCAGTGCCGGCATTTCCTCGCGGCACGGCACGCACCAGGTCGCCCAGACATTGAGCAGCACAGTCTTGCCGGCGAAACTGCCGATCGACAGCGGCTGGCCGTCAGCCCCCTTGAAAGAAACACCCTGAAGCGAGATCGGCGCCGGCGGCACGCTCATGGCGGCGACCTGGCCCTTGGTAAAGGGCGTCAGGGCAGCGGCGCGATCCCTGGCGGTCCCGCATTGATCGGCCGAAGCCGTTTCACCAATGCCATTGCCATACCCCGCCTCCTTCACGTATACCGCTGCCGCACCGGCAATAACCCCGGCGACGGCAGCGAGCATAACGAGTTTCATGGACGGCAGACCGAACGGCTTCTTTGCTGTCATTTCATTCTCCAGGTGGGCATCTCATGACTGACGGCACGGACACCAAATCCTCCAACCAGATGTGGGGCGGGCGTTTCGCTTCCGGCCCCGCGGCAATCATGGAGGAGATAAATGCCTCGATCGATTTCGACAAGAAGCTGTTTGCCCAGGATATCCGCGGCTCAATCGCGCATGCGAGCATGCTCGCCAATCAAGGCATCATTTCAACCGAGGATAAAGACAAGATCGTTCACGGGTTGAACACGATCCTGTCAGAGATTGAAAGCGGCAATTTCGAGTTTTCGCGCCGCCTCGAAGACATCCATATGAACGTCGAGGCGCGGCTTGCGGCCTTGATCGGCCCGGCCGCCGGCCGCCTGCACACCGCCCGCTCGCGCAACGATCAGGTGGCGCTTGATTTCCGTCTGTGGGTGAAGGAAGAGCTGCAGAAGTGCGAGCAGGCGCTGACCGATCTGATCGCCGCCTTCCTCGATCGCGCCGAGGAACATGCCGAAACCGTCATGCCTGGTTTCACCCATCTGCAGACGGCCCAGCCCGTCACCTTCGGTCATCACTGCATGGCCTATGTCGAAATGTTCGGCCGCGACCGCTCGCGCGTGCGCCATGCCATCGAGCATATGGATGAATCGCCGATCGGCGCCGCTGCCCTTGCCGGCACCGGCTTCCCGATCGACCGCCACATGACGGCCAAGGCGCTCGGCTTCCGCGAGCCGACCCGCAACTCGATCGATACGGTCTCCGACCGCGATTTCGCCCTGGAATTCCTGTCGATCGCGGCCATCGCCGGCATGCACCTGTCGCGCCTTGCCGAAGAGATCGTCATCTGGTCGACGCCGCAATTCGGTTTCGTGCGCCTCTCCGATGCCTTCTCCACCGGCTCCTCCATCATGCCGCAGAAGAAGAACCCCGATGCCGCCGAACTCGTGCGTGCCAAAACCGGCCGCATCAACGGCTCGCTGGTGGCGCTGCTGACGATCATGAAGGGCCTGCCGCTCGCCTATTCCAAGGACATGCAGGAAGACAAGGAACAGGTCTTCGACGCGGCCGAAAGCCTGGAACTTGCCATTGCCGCCATGACCGGCATGATGCGCGACATGACGATCAACACTGCCCGCATGAAAGCCGCCGCTGGCTCCGGCTATTCCACCGCCACCGATCTCGCCGACTGGCTGGTGCGCGAAGCAGGCCTGCCTTTCCGCGATGCCCACCACGTGACGGGCCGCGCCGTGGCGCTTGCCGAAAGCAAATCCTGCGAGCTGGCTGAGCTCTCGCTTGCGGACCTGCAAGCGATCCATCCGGATATCACCGACAAGATCTTCGATGTCCTGACGGTCGAAGCCTCCGTTGCCAGCCGCAAGAGTTTTGGCGGCACGGCGCCCTCGGAAGTGCGTAAACAGATCGCCTTCTGGCGCGCTCGCAACTGAGAAAATCGCCGAAAGTCACAACCAACAATCAGGGTGCACAAGGCCTGGAAACTTCGCTAAGAAGAGTGACTTCCGCGTTTGCCGCCCAAGAGGATTTCGATGCAGATCAACATGCCGCACATCATCCGCCTGACCGTCGTGCTTTCGGTCGTCGGCCTTGCCGTTGTCGGATGCGGCCGCAAAGGCCCTCTCGATCCGCCGAGTGCTCATGCGACCAAAGGCGGCGACGTCTCCAAGCCGACGAAGGAGCCGGGTACGGAGGACAAGAAGTTCTTCCTCGATCCGCTTCTCTGATTGGGCAACGACCGTGAATCATTTTGAGTATCGCGACGGCATCCTCCACGCCGAGGATGTACCGGTTCCGGAGATCGCCAAGGCGGTCGGCACACCCTTCTACGTCTATTCGACGGCAACGCTGGAGCGCCACTATCGCGTCTTCGCGGAAGCCTTCGGCGATGTCGACGCCATGGTCTGCTACGCCATGAAGGCCAATTCCAACCAGGCGGTGCTGAAGACACTCGGCCGCCTCGGCGCTGGCGTCGATGTCGTCTCCGTCGGTGAGCTGCGCCGCGCGCTGGCCGCAGGCATTCCGGCGAGCCGTATCATGTTCTCAGGTGTCGGCAAGACAGCACAGGAAATGGACTTCGCGCTGGAAGCCGGCATCTACTGCTTCAATGTCGAATCCGAGCCGGAACTGGAAGTGCTGAACCAGCGCGCCGTCCGCGCCGGCAAGGTCGCTCCCGTTTCCTTCCGCATCAATCCGGACGTTGACGCCCGCACCCATGCGAAGATTTCGACGGGCAAGAAGGAAAATAAGTTCGGCATATCCTGGCAGCGCGCTCGCGCCGTCTATGGCCGCGCCGCCAGCCTGCCTGGGATCAAGGTCACTGGCATTGACATGCATATCGGCAGCCAGATCACCGAGCTGCAGCCATTCGACGACGCCTTCAAGCTGCTGCGCGATCTCGTGGAGACCCTGCGTGGTGACGGTCACGACATCCATCACGTCGACATCGGCGGCGGCCTCGGCATCCCCTATCGCGACGACAACAATCCTCCGCCCCTGCCGGATGCCTATGCCGAGATCGTCAAGAACCAGCTGCGCGGCCTCAACTGCCGGATCGTGACCGAGCCCGGTCGCCTGATCGTCGGCAATGCCGGCATTCTCGTGACCGAAGTCATCTATGTGAAGGATGGCGGCGACAAGAGCTTCGTCATCGTCGATGGCGCCATGAACGACCTCATCCGTCCGACGCTCTATGAAGCCTATCACGAGATCCGCCCCGTTGTGACGAGTGCTGCCGATATCAAGCGCATCAAGGCCGATGTCGTCGGCCCGGTCTGCGAGACGGGCGACTATCTGGCGCTCGACCGCGAGATGGCGCTGCCGAAGCCCGGTGATCTGCTGGCCGTCGGCTCAGCCGGTGCCTATGGCGCCGTGCAGGCCGGCACCTACAACAGCCGGCTTCTGGTTCCCGAAGTGCTGGTCAAGGGCAATGAATTCCACGTCATCCGCCCGCGCACAACCTACGAGGATTTGATCGGCCTGGATTCCATCCCGGCCTGGCTCGAAGGTTAATCGGCTTCATCGGCAATTTCGGGCAGGACCGCAAAAGCTGCTTTGCCCGATCACGTTTCGGCGAAGTGCGGTGAAAAAACAGCCTTTTGCGCCCGTTGCCCTCGTCTTCGCCACAAAGAATGTTATCTTTGATTGAATGGTGTCTCGCCGGGCGCCGCGTGCGCGAGCGTGTGGGACGCCGCGCCATCCCCAACGGGCCACTAGAGCGGATGATTTTGGATCGAATCGATCGAAACTCCGAATCCGCTCTAGAATCAGGGAAGTAGAGCATGACGCCGTCCGAAAACCGCTTACACTTTTCGGCATCATGCTCTGGCCATCAACGTCAGATCGGGAGAAGACCGGACCGATGACCAGCCCCAGCAACCCTAAGAAGGGCGCTTTCGCCACCCGTCCGGCGCTGGCGCGCATGGTTGCGGTCAAGCGTCTCTTTGCGCAGCTGGTGCTCGTCAGCGAGCAGCTTCTGCCACGGCTGCTGTTGCCGGCATCCATTCTGGCTCTTTTCCTGTCCGTCGCCTGGTTCGGCATTTTCCGCATTGCGCCGGATGTCCTGCGCTTTCTGCTGCTTGCCGTTTTCGCGGTCGGCTTCGCCATCTCCCTCTATCCGCTGCGCCGCCTGCGCTGGCCGAACACCGTCGAGGCGGACCGGCTGCTGGAGGAGCGCAACGGTCTCGCCCACCAGCCCGTTACCGTGCAGGAAGACGAGCCGGCGCTCGATACCCCCTTTGCGCGCGCGCTCTGGCGCGAGCACCAGACGCGTATGGCTGAACGCATCGCCGCTTTGGATGCGGGCCTGCCAAGGCCGGATATCACCCGCTACGACCGCTTCGCATTGCGCGCCGTCCCGGCCTTGCTGCTGGTAACAGCCTTCAGCTTTTCCATGTCCAATAGCGGCGGCTCGCTCGGTGATGCCTTCACGGCATCAAGCTCGACATCGAGCAACCCGGATGTCCGCGTCGATGCCTGGGTTACCCCGCCCTATTACACCGGCGAAGCCCCCGTCTATCTGACAGGCAATGTCGACAATGCCGGCAATAGCCTGAACGTGCCGCAATTCTCCGAACTCACTGTGCGTGTTTCGGGTGCTGCGACGGATGAGAAAGTGCTGTTCCAGACGACTGGCGCCGAAAAGGGCGTCGAAATCCCCGAGCAAGCCGCTGACGCTGACAAGCAAGGCCCCGCTGGCGCAAAGCCTGCAACGCCTCCTGCCGTACCACCGGCAGCGAACGGCACCGGCAATATTCCGGCCGCGGACGGAATGGTTGCCCGCACCCATGTTCTCAAGCTTGAAAAGGGCGGCGAGCTGACCGTCAACGGCAAGTCCTGGTCCTTCAATGTGGTCGTCGACAAGCCGCCGGAGATCACCTTCGACGGTATTCCGCACGCGACGGCGAGCGGCGCATTGGAACTCGGCTTCAAGGTCAAGGATGACTACGGCGTCGAGGAAGCCCATGCCGAGATCGTGCCGGTGGAATCCGATCCGGCTGCCAAACCCCTATACGGCTTGCCCGAATACAAGCTGGAACTTCCGCGTCGCGACCGCCGCAATGGCAAGGGTCTGGCGAGCCACGATCTGACGCAGGATCCGCTTGCCGGCAAGCGCGTCCGCATCACCCTCGTCGCCAAGGACGGCGCCAGCCAGACCGGCCGCAGCTCACCCTACGAGATGGTATTGCCGTCACGCAATTTCAGCCAGCCGCTTGCCGCAGCCGTTGCGGAAGAACGCCAGGTGTTTGCGCTTGACACGCGGAAGATGCCGGAGGCGATTGAGCTCAACAAATCGCTGACCATACGGCCCGAAGAGACAATCCCCGATCTCGGCAATTATCTCGCCATCAGGTCCGCGCTTACGCGCATGAAGCTCGCGAGCAATGAGGCCTCGCTGAAGGATACCGCCGATTATCTCTGGCAGATCGCGCTCGGCATGGAGGACGCGCAGCTGACCGATGCGGAAAAGGCCTTGCGCGACGCCCAGCAGAAGCTTTCCGACGCCCTGCAGCGCAACGCCCCCGACGCCGAGATCAAGAAGCTGACCGACGAGCTGCGCAAGGCGATGGACGCCTACATGAAGGAGCTGGCCGAGCGCATGCGCAACATGCCGGCCCAGCCGAACCAGCGCTCCGCCAATATCCTGCGCCAGCAGGACCTGCAGCGCATGATGGATCAGATCGAGAATCTCGCCCGCTCCGGCAATCGCCAGGCCGCACAGCAGATGCTTTCCGAACTGCAGCAGCTGATGAACAGCCTGCAGGCCGGCAAGCCCCAGCCGGGGCAGCAGCAGAACCAGGCCAACGACAAGATGCGCGAGCAGATGGACAAGCTCGGCCGCATCATGCGCGACCAGCAAAAGCTGATGGATCAGACCTTCAAGCTCGATCAGGCCATGCGCGACCGCATGCAGCGCGGCGATTCCAACGAGGACGGCGATGGCTTGATGGATCAGCCCATGCCCGGCCTCAACGACCCGATGCGTCCGGATATGGGCCAGCGCAATCAGGGCCAGCAGGATCAGCAGCAAGGCCAGAACCAGCAGGATCAGAAGGGCAAGGACCCCACTGATGGCATGACGGCCGATCAGCTGCGCGACGCGCTGAAGCAGCTGCGACAGCAGCAGGAGGATCTCGGCAAGCAGCTCGGCGAACTGCAGAAAGACCTCGGCTCGCTCGGCATGAAGCCGAACCAGAATTACGGCAAGGCGCAGCAGGAAATGAAGGGCGCGTCCGGTCAGCTTGCCGAGGGCAATGGCGAAGGCGCCGTGCAGGGTCAGGGGCGCGCGCTGGATGCCCTGCGCAAGGGGACGCGCGAAATGATGAACCAGCTCATGGCCCAGATGCAGCAGGGTCAAGGTCAGGGGCAAGGCCAAGGCCAGATGCCGGGGCAGATGGGCCAAGGCGGTCAAAACGGCCGCGACCCGCTCGGCCGGTCACGCAATGACGGTGGTTTCTCTGACAACCCCAACGACAACATGGTGCCAGACATCATCAACGCAGAGCGCGCCCGCCAAATCCTCGACGCCATTCGCGAGCGGCTGAGCAACAATCCATCGCTCAGCGAAGAACGGCGCTATCTGGAACGTTTGCTGAATCTGGGTCAGTAAGGCAGCCCGCCATCAAAGAAGTTGCCTGTCTTCATGCTTCGCAAAGGGGGATGATATGGAGACCAAGCTTGCCCATATTTCGGATCTGCCTGTCGCGACAGGTCTGCCCGACGTTGCCGACGCGGATGCGAGGCTGAGCGGCAAGCACGAGATTCGGCTGGCCAAAGCTGTGGGCATCACGCAATTTGGCGTGAACCTCGTCACCCTCGATCCCGGAGGAATGTCGTCATCGCGCCATTGGCATATGGCGGAGGACGAGTTTCTCTATATTCTGACGGGCACCCCGACGCTGGTCGACGAAAACGGTCACCATATTCTCGGGCCTGGCGATGTCGTGGGGTTCCCGGCGGGGCAACCGAATGCGCATCATCTGCTCAACCATTCCGCCGCCGCGGTGACGATGATCGTTGTCGGCTCAAGAAAGCCGGGAGAAGAAACTATCTACTATCCGGATGACGATTTCGGCCCTATCCGCAAATGATGATGACGTCGGCACAGGAAACGACTGCGCCGATAGTCGAGAGCTTCAGGCAGCCAAGGCCCGGGCAACAGCCTTGCGGATGTCTGGCAGCGCGAAGGGCTTGGCAACGACGTCGACGATCTTTTCCAAGAGGTCGTCGGCGCGCTCGCGCTGTTCCGCATAGCCGGTCATCAGCAGGATCTTCATGCCTGGGCAGGTCGAATGGGCCTGATGGGCAAGCTCGATGCCATCCATCACGGGCATGCGGATATCCGACAACAGGAGATCGTAGCCGCCCTCTTTCAGCTTTTCTAAGCCTTCCGCTCCGTCGGCCGCCTCTTCGGTCTCGTGACCGTCCAAGCGCAGCGCGCGGGCGACGAAGGTGCGAAGTGAATCTTCGTCTTCCGTGATCAGAATTTTTGCCATGGTCCGTGCTCCTGGTCCGTCATGTTCCGCGACCGAAATCACCAGAATTCCGTTTGCGATAGGTAAACGGCGGACAGGCGATCAAGCTCCGTGGTTAACGGATCGTCATCGCCGGAGCAGAATGGGACAGGCGGACAGGCCGCCTGCATTAACTTAAGATCAGGCCTCAGCGTCGCCTGTGACGACACCGACGAAGGGCAATTCGCGGAAGGCGTAGGCGACATCCATGCCGTAGCCGACAACGAAATAATCGGGGCATTCGAAGCCGACATAATCGGCTTCCAGCTCTTCCTGGCGCTTGACGCTCTTGTCGAGCAGGACGGCCAGCGTGACGTTGCGGGCGCCACGCTCGTAGAGCAGCTCCTTGGCGAAACGCAGCGTGCGGCCCGATTCCAGAATGTCGTCGATCAGCAGCACGTCGCGATCCCGAACGTCGCTGTCGATGTCCTTGACGATGCGCACGCCCTGCGATGTCGTGCCGGCGCCATAGCTCGAAAGCGTGATGAACTCGACCTCCGGGGCAAGCCCGGTCTCATGCAGCGCCCGCAGCAAATCGGCTGCGAAGATGAAGGAGCCCTTGAGGATGGCGATGACAAGGAGGTCCTTTGTCGGCCCGCTGGCAATTTCCTTGGCCAGGGCATGATTGCGCTCCGCGATCTGCTCGGCAGTGAAAAGCGGCTCGATATTCTTCCCGCGTACGACAGGCATTGATTGGCATGCTCCATGGCTGCGCGGCCCCTGGCCGCCGATCAAGCTCTACAGCGCCGCACGTCGTATACGACACGACGCGTCAAGGTCGCTGTAGCACTCTAAAGCAGTAGCCCGTAGCACACTCAGCGGCTTGGACACACCCCCTATGGCATGAAGGAAAGCCGGACATCCGGCGTTTTTCCACCAGGATGCTGTAATCTTGTGGAGAATCCGCGGCTTTCATGCGGTCCGAGGCGATCGACCGGCGTGTCAACGACGATGCTTCTGACCAGCTGACCACCGGCAAAAAGATCGGCGCGCACCTGCGGAACCGAAAGCGTGGCACCGCTGACATTCTCGATGATGCCGTTCAATCTCAAGACGGGTAGCCCGTTCTCATCCCTCGGCGTCAGTGTCACATGCGAGAACTGCAGCGGATCGGATGTCGCCTCGGCCGATGCGCCGGAGAGACCGAAAAAACCGCCCGAAAGGCCGAAGATCAAGATTGCAAGGCAGATGATGAGCGCCACGAAGCTGCGCCGCGATGCCTGCTGCAAGACTTCCTCAGTCACCCGCAGAACGGTGAGGATGCGCGAAAGTGTAGTCTTGCGCGCCACTGGCTGAGGTCTAGGTTGGTTACGCCCGCCATAGCGCATATTGACGCCCGATGCTGGCCGCCCGCGTGCGGCGGAAACGGTCACGAATTCGGCGTCGACAATATCGGGTTTCGGCATGACGTAATGCACCGGGCTCGACCCCGCTCCGCGTTCGGGCGGAATGAGGTCATAAATAAGCCCCGTCTGTTGTTGACGGTGGCGAAAAGCGCCCATGATGGCCTCCCGTTGCGGTGATCCACATGGTTTCGACGCCCATTGCCAATCTGGGCATTGAAACGAATCCTGCCCAGTCGTAAATTTTATTGGTTAATGCTTCGCAAAGATCGCCATGAATAGGGCGCCTTTCCAGAAAAATTTACCGGCTGTTAATGCCATTGGTTAACAAGTCGCCTGATTGAACCCTGCGGAAGACTGGACTGCCCGTTGATTCATTTTGAGAACGTCGGTTTGCGCTACGGCATGGGTCCGGAGATCCTCCGCGACCTGAGCTTTGACATACCGAGGAAATCGTTCCAGTTCCTGACCGGCCCTTCCGGCGCCGGCAAGACGACACTGCTGCGGCTGCTCTTCATGTCGCTGCAGCCGACGCGCGGGCTGATCCGCATGTTCGACCGGGAGATTTCCTCGATCCCGCGCAACGAGCTGCCGCTCTTGCGCCGCCGCGTCGGCATCGTCTTTCAGGATTTCCGGTTGCTCGAGCATCTGACGACCTATGAAAATGTCGCCCTGCCGCTGCGCGTGCGCGGCAAGGAGGAAAGCTCCTACCGCACCGACGTCCTGGAACTGCTGAAATGGGTAGGCCTCGGCGAGCGCATCAATGTGCTGCCGCCGGTTCTCTCCGGTGGGGAAAAGCAGCGCGCCGCGATCGCCCGTGCCCTCATCGACCGCCCGGAAATCCTGCTTGCCGACGAACCGACGGGCAATGTCGACCCGCCGATGGCACGCCGCCTGCTCAATCTCTTTCTGGAACTCAACCGTCTCGGCACCGCCGTCGTCATTGCCACGCACGATCTCGCTTTGATGGACCAAATCGAGGCGAGGCGCATGATTCTATCGGGGGGGCATCTCGATATCTATGACTGACCCCCGCCCCCGCAGGACAGCCCCGAACACCGGAGCTCCGCAAGCACAGCAGGCGCCTGCAGCACCCGCAGAACGCAAGCGCCCGGAAATGCGCGTGCGCCCGACGGGACCCATCGTGCCGTCCTCCAACATTCAGGGCAATGCGCTGATCGTCGTCATCGCCATCATGGCCTTTCTTGCCTGCCTGACGCTCGGCGCGGTCAGCATGGTGCGCTCGACGGCGGCAAGCTGGGAGAGCCAGATTTCCCGCGAGATCACGATCCAGATCAAGCCGGACGACAATCTCGACATGGAAAAGGCACTCGCGAGCGCCCGCGATATCGCATTGAGCTTCGTCGGCACCAAGTCCGGCCAGATCGTCGACGAGGCGGCGACTGCGCGCCTGCTCGAGCCGTGGCTCGGCGCCGGCCTCGATATCAAGGAACTGCCCGTCCCGCGCCTCGTCATCATCACGATCGACGAGACGCATCCGCCTGATTTCGAGGCGATGCGCAGCCTGCTCAAGGCACAGATCCCGCAGGCAACCCTGGACGACCATCGCACCTGGGTCGATCGGCTCGTGTCGATGGCGCACACCACCGTTCTCATCGGCACCGGTGTGCTGCTGCTCGTCTTCACCGCCATGGTACTGACGGTGGTCTTCGCCACGCGCGGCGCATTGTCGGGCAATCGCCATATCGTCGAAGTCCTGCATTTCGTCGGCGCCGAAAGCACCTTCGTCGCCAATGAATTCCAGAAGCATTTCCTGAAGATCAGCCTCAAAGGCTCGGGAGCCGGCAGCGCGCTCGCCGCCCTCTTCTTCGCGACAGCCGGCCTTCTGCAGAGCCATACGATCGCCACACCGCAGACCGATCAGGCAACGGCATTGTTCGGAACTTTTTCCGTCGGCGCGCTCGGCTATGTCGGCATTCTCGCGACCATGATCATCATCGCGCTGCTGACAACGCTGACGGCACGTTTCACCGTCATGCGCACGATTTACGAGATCGATCTGGTCCGTTCCGATCCTGGGCGGACGGATAGCGTACCGAATTGACGCTTCAGCGATGTTTTTTTACCGTTTGCCAGCCCGTTCATTGCCGCAATTGGCGTATAATAGCGAATCATGAGCATGGATCTGACGACTCGCAAGTCCGTGAGTTTGCAGTCGCTGCGGGCCCGACCCCGCGGTGATAGACCCGTGCGCCGCAGCCTGTTCCGCCGTCTCTTGCGCTGGGGCGGCTTCGCTTTCATCTTCCTCGTAGCCATCATTTTCGGCGGCTTCCTGCATTTCGCCGATTCGATCACCACCTTGAAGCCGCCGCTCGACCCCAAGGCCGATGCCATCGTCGTGCTGACGGGCGGCTATCAGCGGATCGATCAGGCGGTGGAGCTGCTGCGCACCGGTGCCGGCAACCGCCTGCTGATATCGGGCGCACATCCGACCACCACGCCAACGCAAATCCGCAAGCTGACCCAGAGTTCCGCCAGCCTGTTCAGCTGCTGCGTCGACATCGGCTATGACGCGCTCGATACGATCGGCAATGCCCGCGAAGCGGCAAAGTGGATTCACGCCAGGGGCTACAAGAGCGTTCTCGTTGTCACGAACAACTACCATATGCCCCGCAGCCTCGCAGAACTGAAATACGTCGATCCCTCGACCGATTTCATTCCCTATCCGGTCGTCAACTCCGATCTGAAGAGCAAGAACTGGTTCACGGACCCGAATGCGCTGCGCACGATGATCGCGGAATATGCCAAGGTGCTCCTTGCCGGCGCCCGCAACATCACTGGACTTGGACGCCCGACCGGCTTGCGTTCGCGTCAGCCGATCGAGGACGACGACTAAGGCCTGTCGCGCAAAACCGTGCATGCACCGACTTTTTATTGACGTCGTAATCGTGTAGGCAAACCTTCGAATGCCGGCGCAAGCCGGTGCGTTGGGAAAGCCTCAATGATTATCCTGCGTTCGATCCTTTTCAACACAGCCTTCTATGCCAATCTAATCATTCGCATGATCGTGTTGGCGCCGATTTACTTCCTCATGCCGCGCAAGGCGGCCTATGCAATTCCGAAGGCATGGGCGAAATCCAGCACCTGGCTGATGGAGAAGATCGTCGGCACCACCTTCGAGATCGAGGGCTTGGAAAATATCCTCAAAGGCAGCTTCATCTTCGCGCCCAAGCATCAATCCTTCTGGGATACATTTGCGCTGCTGCCCTATCTCGACGATCCGGTCTATATCCTGAAGCGCGAGCTGATGTGGATCCCATTGTTCGGCTGGTATGCCGGGAAACAGCGCATGATCCCGGTGGATCGCGGCGCCCGCGGCAAGGTCATGTTCGATGTCCTGAAGCGCACGCGCGAAGAGCTCGCCACGGGTCGCCAGCTCATCATCTACCCCGAGGGCACGCGACGGCCGCCGGGCGCCGAGCCGGTCTACAAATACGGCATCGCCCGCATGTATCGCGACCTAGGCATCCCCGTCGTCGCCGTTGCCATGCATCCGGGCCTTTTCTGGCCGCGCCGCACCTTCCGCAAATATCCCGGCCATATCAAGGTGCGCATCCTGCCGCCGATCGAGCCCGGCATGGACCCGGATGCCTTTTTCGCGCGCCTGATCGAGGAGACGGAAAGAGCAAGCGACGAGCTGCTGGTCGAAACGATCGCCAACAACCCGAACCTGCCGGTTCCGCCGACGGCGGCGCAACGTCTCGCGGAAATCGCCAAGGCAAAACCCGTTACCGCCGCAGTCTGAGCGAGCTCTCAACGCCAGGCGACAGGTTCAGGATGCCTTTCGCATCCGCTCCACTTCGCCGGCAACCTGTTCGAGCCAATGATCGCGGATGCCCATGTCGCGCAGATGCGTCAGCGTATTGAAGAGATAGGCGTCATTCGGGCCGGAACGCCCATTGGCAGCTTCCACCACGTGCGCGGCCTCGATTGCATCCAGCGAGCCGGCATATTGCCGGTGATTGCGATCGACGACATAGGCGACGGCGATCACGCGCCGCCCGTCGGCGAGCCGAATCGGCAAGTTCTTTTCCAGATAGACGTTGGTGACGAGTTCGCGCTCGCGCAGATAGGTTAGCACCTCATCCCAATCGGAGGCCGGAACCCGGAAGGCCATGCCCCGGCAGGAGCCGCCACGATCGAGCCCGAGGACGAGGCCGGGGTTTTCTTCCGTGCCGCGATGGACCCAGGAACGGACGCAGAGTGAGCGACGATAGCCAAAAATCAGGGCCTCGGCCCGCTCGTCATAACCAAAGCCCGGATTCCACATGAGGGATCCGTAGCCAAACACCCAAAATTCGTCCATATCCAACGCCAAATCACTGTGAAGCTTCAGTCCAACCATTGGAGAACAACATGGCAGCGTCAAGCCAGAGCGTAACGACCGGTCGAGGCAAGCGTCTGTGGCTCATCCTTTTTGGGCTTGTGGTGGTTCTAGCCGGTCTTTACACCGGCGGTTGGTACTATGCGACCAGTTTCGTCAGGACCAATGTCCTGAAGGCGCTCGGCCAGCAGAACAGCGCCGGCATTGCCGGCAAATGCGAGAACATGGCCTTCAACGGCTTCCCCTTCTCCATAGGCCTGACCTGCGACACGGTGACGGTCGACAACCCGACGCGCGGCGTCTCCACCAATTTCGACAGGCTCAGCGCCTCCGCACCGGTCTTCCAACCCAACCATGTGAGCTGGAGCCTGAAATCCCCCGCCGAGTTGCGCACGACGGAAGGCCTGACCGTATCGGCCGAATGGGCCGATCTGCAATCGAACCTTATCGCCAAGGGCCGCGGCGTCGCTCAGACTCAGACTGTCATCGAAGGGCTGAAGGCCGGCATCGTCTCCTCCGTCACCGGCCAGAGCCTTAATGTCACCGCTGCCCACACGGAGATGCACGCCAATCAGAATGGCAGCGATCTGGATTTCGCGATCGGCGTCGAAAATGCCAATGCCGTCATCAAAGACTTCCCGCAGACATTGCCCACCGCATCGACCAGCGCCAAGGTGACGCTGTCCGGCAAGGCCGGCCTGCTCGATGGCAGCGACCGGGAGGGGCTTCGCGGCTCGGCAGGCATGCTGCATCAGGCCGTCATCGATATCGGCGATGGCCGCATCATGACGCTTTCCGGACCTTTCAACTTTGACGATGAGGGTTTTCTGTCCGGGCAGTTCAAGCTGGAGATCAATCAGATCGGGCCCTGGGGCGATAGCCTGACCACGACGCTTCCCGCCGCCAAGAACATCATCAAGACGGCGACGAAGATGCTGAAGGCGCTGGCCAATGGCGCGGATAAGGTCTCCGTCGATCTCACCGCCGATCGAGGTCGCCTCTCACTCAGCGGCTTCATCCCGCTCGGAAAGATCCCGCCGATCTGAAGCCTATCCTCTGCGGGCGTCGGAGATATCCTTCACAAAGAATATCTCCGGGCTCGGCTGGACGATACGGAGGTCGATGCTGCCAGCTGGCTTGAAGCCGTTGCGGCGGTGCCAGGCCTGTGGCTCGGCTTGCGCCCATTCGCTCGATGTCATCAGATGCTTGGCGCCCTCGTCGATCATGGCGCTTTCCCAGGCGTGGAACAGAGCAGTTCCGAGACCCTCGCGCCGGTGTAGCGGCAGCACGCGGATCATATCCATATAGGTATCTTGCCCCAAAAGCGGCTGAAGCGCAGGAAGCCGAGGAGTTTGCCATCCCGCTCGGCCACAAAATATTCACCGAACGCAATGCAGCGCCCAATCCAGTCTTCACTGGCGTCATCATGCTCAAGGAGCCAGGACAAATCTTCGGAACGCGCGCGCCTGACGATCATAAGCGCCCCTCCGTCGTATAGGGATGCCTATTCCTTCACATCCAGCGCATGACGGCCGAAGTCAGGCACGTCGACATCCTGGCCGGCTTCGACGATCGAACGGCGAATGGCGCGGGTGCGGGTGAAAAGTTCGAAGATCTTGTCGCCGTCGCCCCAGCGGATGGCACGCTGCAGCGATGCCAGATCCTCGGAGAAGCGCGACAGCATCTCCAATATGGCATCCCGATTGTGCAGACAGACGTCGCGCCACATGGTCGGATCGGACGCGGCGAGGCGCGTGAAGTCACGGAAGCCGGAGGCGGAATATTTGATGACTTCCGATTCGGTCACCGTCTCCAGATCGTCGGCGGTCCCGACGATGTTATAGGCTATCAGATGCGGCAGATGCGAGACGATCGCCAGCACCTTGTCGTGATGCTCCGGATCCATCTCGTCGACGCGGGAGCCTAAGGTTTCCCAGAAGGTGCGCAGCGTCTTGATCGCCGCCTCGTCTGTGCCCGGAACTGGCGTGAAGATGCACCAGCGCCCCTTGAACAGCCCCGGGAAACCCGCATCTGGGCCGGACTTTTCCGTACCTGCGAGCGGATGGCCCGGAATGAAATGCACATTGGACGGCATATGCGGCTGCATCTGCGCAATAACCGACGCCTTGGTCGAACCGACATCGGTGACGATAGCGCCCGGCTTCAGATGCGCCGCGATTTCTTTGGCGACGCTCTCGGAGGCGCCTACAGGCACGGAAACGATGACGAGATCGGCGCCTTTCACTGCTTCGGCCGACGACGGCGTATAGCGGTCGCCGAGCTTCAGCTCCTCGGCACGCTTCAGCGTCTCGGCGCTGCGTGTCGAGATCACCACTTCCTTTGCGATACCGAGGCGCTTGATGTCGTGGGCGATGGAAGAGCCGATCAGGCCGATGCCGATCAGCGCAATGCGATCGAACTGGATGTTGCTCATGCCTTGCGTCCCATAAACTCGGTCAGAGCGTCGATGACGCCGAGATTGGCCTCTTCGGTACCGATGCTCAGGCGCAGCGAATTCGGGAAGCCGTAAGCGCGCACAGCGCGCAGGATATAGCCGCGGCTCGTCAGAAAGTCATCGGCCTCGGCCGCACGCTTGCCGTCGCTGTCGGGGAAATGGATCAGGACGAAATTCGCAACCGACGGCGTCACCCTGAGGCCGAGGGCCTCGAGCGCAGCCGTCATCTTCCCGATCCAGAGCGTGTTGTATGCCACAGCCTTTTCCGTAAAGGCCTGATCGCGAATGGCAGCCGCTCCGGCGGCAATGGCGGCGCTGTTCAGATTGAACGGAGCACGCACGCGGTTGATCGCATCGACGATATCGACAGGCCCGTACATCCAGCCGATACGAAGGGCCGCAAGGCCATAGACCTTGGAGAAGGTACGGGTCATGACGACATTCTGGTTCGCCGAAACGAGCTCGAGACCCGCCTCGTAGTCGTTGCGGCGAACATATTCGGCATAGGCCGCGTCGAGCACGAGAATGACATGCTTCGGCAAGCTCGCCTGCAGGCGACGGATCTCGCTTACCGGGACGTAAGTGCCGGTTGGATTGCCAGGATTGGCAATGAAGACCATCTTGGTCTTCTCGGTGACCGCCGCGAGGATCGCGTCGACATCGACGGTGCAATCCTTCTCCTTGACGGTGACCGGCGTCGCGCCGGCGGCCATGATCTGGATCTTGTAGACCAGGAAGCCGTGTTCGGTGATGATGCCTTCGTCACCGGTGCCGAGATAGGTGTGGCAGAGCAGCCCGAGCAGTTCGTCCGAGCCGGCGCCGCAGAGGATATTGGCCACATTCAGCCCATGCACATCGGCGATCGCCTGGCGCAATTCCTTCGCCTGTCCGTCCGGATAGCGCTCGAGATTGCCGGCAGCACTCCGGAAGGCTTCGATGGCCTTGGGGCTGGCGCCAAGCGGCGTCTCGTTCGAGGAGAGCTTGAACACGCGCGCAACGCCCGGCGCATGCTCCTTGCCCGGCACATAGGCGGCTATATCGAGGATGCCGGGACGCGGGACGGGCTTGCTCATTTCCATGCTCATGGGATCGACCTTGGGAAAGACCGGAAAATTCCGGTTTATGACACCCCGTCGCATTAAAGCGGATTGATAAATTTGTCGAGTGTCGGCGCTACGACGAAAGCGTCACGCGCCATCACGGGTCGTCGGTATGCCACGCGGCGCCAGCACCGGCACGAAGACACGGCGCGAGGCGCGAACGGCAACGGGCAGGCCCTGATAAAGCCGTTTCTGCGCCTCGACGATGATGACGCCGGAAAACGCCGGCCACAGGGTGCGGCCAACCCGCTCGAAGGCGCGGCGCAGCCGCAGCACGGTGCGCAGCTTCGAGGGCGGAAAAAACAGCGCCTCCGCGGTCGCGCCTGGCGTGAAATTGGTCTCGCGCAGCAGCGACGTCAGCTGGCCGCGCGAATAGGGCCGGCCGGAGCCGAATGGCGTGTGCTCCATGCGTGCCCATACGCCGGTACGGTTCGGCACGACAATAACAAGCCGACCACCGGGCGCCAGAACGCGCCAAAGCTCTTTCAGCGTCTCGCGCGGGCTTTCAGCGAACTCCAGAGAATGCACCATCAGCACGCGGTCGATCGAACTGTCGGGCAGCGGCAATTCCTCATCGAAGATCAATGCTGTCGCCGAGGCCGACCCCATAGGCCAGTTCACCGCGCCCTGCCCCGCCGGCATGAAGGCGAAAGTGCGTTCGGTATCGGCACGAAAACGATCGAGATAGGGCACGGCATAGCCAAGGCCGACGAGCCGCTCCTCCGGCATACGTGCCCAGATGGAAGAAAGCGCCATGGCAATCGACTGCTCCGCCAAGCGACCAAGCTCGGAATGATAAAACTGGCGGAGATCGACAATATCGGTATGCATCGAAACAAATGTTATCAGCCGAACGTTGGACTTCAAGGCCGAACGGCTTACATTCTCTACTCACGGAAAAGATGAGGACGATTTCGATCATGAAACCATTGGAATTAGAGATTTTTATCTGCCGTTCCGACAATTACGGCGTCTTGGTCCATGATCCCGAAACCGGATTGACGGCATCGATCGACGCTCCGGAAGCAGATGCGATCCTGAAGGCCGCTGATCGTCGTGGCTGGACCATCAGCCATATCCTGACCACGCATCACCATACCGATCACGTCGAGGGCAACCTGGCGCTGAAGGAGCAGTTCGGCTGCGAGATCATCGGCCCGATCAACGAGGCCGTCGCCATTCCGGGCCTCGATCGCGCCGTCGCTGATGGGGATACGTTCGAGTTCGCCGGCCATACGGTCAATGTCATCGAAACGCCCGGGCATACCGCCGGCCATGTCTGCTATCATTTTGCCGACGACAAGCTGCTCTTTGCTGCCGATACGCTGTTTGCGCTCGGCTGCGGCCGCCTGTTCGAACGGCCGGCAGCGGATATGTGGGCCTCGCTGCAGAAGCTCGCCGTGCTGCCGGACGAAACGGCCGTCTATTTCGGCCATGAATATACGCTCTCCAACGCCCGCTTCGCGCTGACCATCGATCCCGACAACGAGCGGCTGAAGGCGCGCGCCGCGGATATCGAAGCCTTGAGGGCGGAAGGCAAGTTCACCATTCCGACGACATTGGCGCTTGAGAAGGAAACGAACCCGTTCCTGCGCGCCGCGGATCCGGCAATCCGCCGCCATCTGCTGATGGAAAGCCGCAGCAACGAAGAAGTCTTCGCCGAGATCCGCAAGCGCAAGGACAATTTCTGATGCAGGCAAAAGAGATCATCGAAACGCTTTCCATGCAGCGGCATCCGGAAGGCGGCTGGTACGTGCAGACGTTTCGCGACGAGAACGGCGGCACGAGAGGCCACTCCACCGCCATCTACTATCTGCTGGAGGCGGGCGAGCGCTCGCACTGGCATCGGGTGCACGACGCCGCCGAGGTCTGGCACTACTATGCCGGCGCCCCCCTCGCTTTGCATCGCTCGGCCGACGGCAAGGCGAGTGAAAAACTCGTTCTCGGCATGGATCTGGCAAAGGGCGAGCGCCCGCAGGCAATCATTCCGGCCAACTGGTGGCAGTCGGCCGAAAGCCTCGGGCAATTCACGCTCGTCGGCTGTACGGTCGCACCCGGCTTCGAATTTTCGAGCTTCGAGATGGCGCCACCTGACTGGAAGCCGGCCTCAGACTGACCCTTTTCTACCTTTCATTGACATCACGCAGGATGCGGCCAGACAGCGCGCAGCGACGGTCTTGAAAAAGCGACGCGCTGTGTCAGCTTTACACGGGGAAAGTGAAAATTGATTCATCCGGAGGAGGTTTTTTCGTGCGTTTGTTGTTTCCTTTGCTCGTCGCAGCAGGCTGCGTCATGAGCGCCCCTGTCTTTGCCCTTGATGCTCCGGCCTCGCCGCCGGCCGACAAGTCACTGAAGAACTTCGTGACCGCGGTAGAGAAGGATGGGTCTATCACCTTCCGCCTCTATGCGCCGGCGGCAAAAGCGGTTTCCGTCACTTTGGGCTCGCGCGATCCCCTCGCCATGCAACGCAGCGACGATGGCACATGGAGCGCGAAGACGGAGGTGCTGAAGCCGAACCTCTACGAATATTACTTCAACGTCGACGGCTTCCGCAGCATCGACACCGGCACCAATGCGCCGAAGCCGCAACGGCAGGTCAATACCAGCCTGATCCTAGTGCCCGGCAGCATTCTTGATATCCGCAACGTGCCGCATGGCGACCTGCGGCTGGTGACCCTGCATTCCAAGGCGCTCGATTCGGAACGGCAGATGTATGTCTACACGCCGCCCGGCTACACCGATTCCTCCAAGCCGCTGCCGGTGCTCTACCTCTATCACGGCTTCGGCGATACCGTGGGGTCCTGGGTGCTCCAGGGCCGCGCGCCACAGATCCTCGACAATCTCCTTGCCGAAAAGAAGATCGAGCCGATGATCGTCGTCATTCCCGATACGGAAACCGACGTACCGAATGCGATCGCCGAAAACTTCCCGGCCGCCGATCGTCGCGCGAATTTCTATCCGGCCAATGCCGAGGCGGCCGATCGTGAGCTGACGGAAGACCTTATCCCCTACATGAAGAAGCATTATCGGGTGCGGAACGAGGCGAGCGGCCGCGCCGTTGCCGGCTTGTCGCAGGGCGGCTATCAGGCTCTCGTATCCGGCCTTTCACATCTGGATACCTTCGGCTGGGTCGCAACCTTCAGCGGCGTCAGCACGACGACCGTTCCGAACAAGGCGGTAGATGCCGTGCTGAGCGAACCGGAAAAGATCAACAAGGCGCTGCATAATTTCACAGTGACCGTCGGCAGCAAGGATCAGGTCGTCGGCAAGGACGTAGCCGGCTTGAAGGCGACGCTCGACGCCAAGAAGATCAAGCACGAATACCATGAATACCCCGACCTCCAGCATGAGATGGATGTCTGGCGGCCGTCGCTCGCGGCCTTCCTGGAAAAAGTCTTCAAGAAATAAACGGCAGCGAGGGCGGCGGAGCTATTCCGCCGCTTCCGCCTGCGTCCGCACGACATCATCCCGGCGCAGGATCATGCGATGGGCGGCCAGCACCGCACCTCCCGTCACGAGCAGGCAAGCAAGCGCAATGCCCCAGCTCGGCTCGGCAAAACCGAACAACGTCAGGATCAGCGTCGAGAGCAGCGGTGCGGCATAGCTTGCCGCGCCGAGGATCTGGATATCACCGTTCTTGACGCCGTAATCCCAGGCATAAAAAGCCGCGCCGACAGGAAAAAGACCCAATCCAAGCACGGCGATCCATTGGGGCACGCTCTCAGGCCAGATGGTCTCCTCCAGGCCAAGGTGGCAGAAAAAGGAGAGAATCGACGTGACCAGACAGAAGATGGTGACGACATCTGTGGAAACGGCCTCGAAGCGGCGCGTTATCAAGGAATAGCCCGACCAGGTGAAGGCACAGAGAAACGCCGCGCCATAGCCGACGGCATAGGCGCCTTCGAAATGAAAGCCGTTGCGGCCGACGATCAGAACCGTACCCGCCAGCCCCATCAGCGCGCCGACGATGTGATACCAACGCAGCCGCTCGCCGGGCAGCAACGCCGAACCGACGACGATCAGCAGCGGCCAGAGATAGGCAATCAGCCCTGCCTCCACGGCCGGCGCATGGCGCAATGCCGTGAAATAGAGGAAGTGATAGCCGAACAGGCCGGCAATGCCTGTTATCCAGACCTTGGCGGGATGGCGCAGGAGCTGCAAACGCTCCGGCCGCAGCAACAGCACCACAATGCCGGGAATGCTGCCGATGGCAAAGCAGATGGCGAGCAGCTGAAAGGGCGGCATCTTGCCGGAGGCGACAGTCAAAAGCGCCAGAAACGACCACATCAGAATGGCTGAAAAGCCTGTCAACGTCGCGCGAAATTTCATCCCTGCCCCCAGCTTATCGCCGCGGACGTCCCCAGCCCGCCAAAGCAATTCCACGAAAATACACAGCAATTTTCGTGGAATTGCGTAGAAACAATGGCGAGAATCGTCAAGCGTTTCCGTGAAAACAGCAGCCGGTCTAGCTGCCGTATTTTACGGCCGTAATCGTCACCGTTCCGTATTGCGTCGGGATGCGGACGTAGACCGGGGCATAGACATTCATCGTATCCGCCTTGGCGAACCAGATCTCCATATTGTCGCTCTTGGCGAGGTAGAGATAATCCTTGCGGGTGCTCTTGTAGCCGCTCTTCGGCGTGAAGCGCACCCCACAGGCAATGGTCTTGCCCTTGAAGCCATCGGTCGAGAAAGGATGCGATCCCTTTGGCGACAGCTTCAGATCCATGCGCATCTCGCCATCGAAGACGGCCAGCGTCTGGTTGCAGAGGTTGAGGCTGGGCGTGATCGGGAAGATCATGCCCGATATCGGATCGAGCACGGACTTCAAGTCGCTTTCCGTGATGGGGACCCAGGTGTCCGGACGCTTCGGCTCGGGCGTGATCGTATTCGACGTCACATTGCCGTTGGTATAGGCGACATCATAGGTGCGCTCTTTCTTCCCGCTCTTGTAGAAGAGCGTGTAGTGGGTCGCCTGCAGCTTGCTGTCGTTGACGACCCCAGTCACATCGGTCTTCGCATCGATCGAGGTAACGAGATCTGCAAGGCCTGCCGAGGTGATATCGCCGCGAATGGTGAACTGTTTGCCCGTGACCTCGGTCTTGAAATCCGCCCTGGCGATCGGCAGGCCGGCCAGCGAAACGCGATAGCGCGTTTCATGCCGCAGCACGTCGGCCAGTGCCATCGACGGCATTGACGCGACGATCGCTGAAATAAGAAGCCACTTCCGAATTTGAACCATGATCAGGGCCTTCAACGAGGATCAGGCAAGTTATATAGTTGCTTTGCTCGCCTGCTGCGAGCGTCAGACAACAGCAGCTTTTTGACGGAATTGCGGGAAAACACAAGGTTTGGCTTGACGCGGCCAGCCTCTCTGACTATAGAACCGCAACTTTCCAATTATGGCCTGTTGGATTGCGCGCCGGGTTTTGCCCGGTATGTCTATCCGATGGCCGAGAAAAACAAAAGTAGGTGTACCATGTCCCGCATGTGCGAATTGACCGGCAAGGCCGTCCTCGTGGGCAACAACGTTAGCCACGCCAACAACAAGACCAAGCGTCGGTTCCTGCCGAACCTCTGCCAGGTCACGCTGATTTCCGACGTTCTCGGCCAGCGCTATCGCCTGCGCGTTTCCGCTGCAGCGCTGCGTTCGGTCGAGCATCGCGGTGGTCTGGACGCTTTCCTCTTGAAGGCAAGCGAAAACGAACTCAGCATGCGCGCTCGCCTGCTGCGTCGCCAGATCGTCAAGAAGTCCGCTGAAGCTGCCGTTGCTGCCTAAGCAGCGCTAGCATTTCGCGATTTCATACCGGCTAAGAGGCTTGCACGGATCATATCCGGACAAGCCTTTTTCCATGTCCGGTTTCTTTCAACTGGTGGCATCTCCCAGGATAAAAAAATGCTGACGATACGTCATACCCTTATCTACGTTCTGCTGATGACGCTGGTCGTCGTCGCTTCCAACATCCTCGTGCAGTATCCGCTGCAGGTCAGCCTCGCCGGCATCAATCTCGCGGATATCCTCACCTGGGGTGCCTTCACCTATCCAGTCGCCTTCCTCATCACCGATCTGACCAACCGCCAGTTCGGCCCCAAGGCCGCGCGCAAGGTCGTCTTTGCCGGCTTCGTCGTCGGTGTCGCGCTGTCGTTCTACACGGCTCAGCCGCGCATCGCGATCGCCTCCGGTTCGGCCTATCTTGCCGGCCAGCTGCTCGACATCTCGGTCTTCAACCGCCTGCGCCGCATGGCCTGGTGGCGCGCGCCACTGTTCGGTTCGCTCATCGGCTCGATGCTGGACACTCTGATCTTTTTCTCCTTCGCCTTCGCGCCCTTCTTCGTCTTCTTCGGTCCGAACGATCCCTTCGCGATCGATTGGGCTCCGATCCTCGGCGCTTTCTCCACCTCGGCCCCGCGCTGGGTATCCTGGGCGATCGGCGATTTCTCAGTCAAGGTGACCGTCGGCCTCGTGATGCTGCTGCCCTATGGCGCGCTGATGAACATGCTGAAGCCGATGTCGCAGGCGCCGACCGCCTGACAGCCGAATAGTCCGCTGCGCGACGCAGTATGGCGAGCGGCACCATTTTTTGACAAAGAAGGATGGCAGCGGCCGAAAACCAGGCCGCTCGCCCGCTCTCAATTCTGGCTGACGATATTGTCATCATGCAGCTTGAACTCCAGCATCAGGCTGCGCTGCAGAATCGAATGATTGTCATCCGAGACCATGACAAGATGCAGGGAACCGTCGGCCGCGCGGAAGACATCAAGACCCTCCATATTGTCGATCTGATCTCCGGAGCCCGCCTCGAAGATCACCTTGCCGTCCACGACAGCGCCCGGCTTGATATCCGCACCGACGATGCGGCGGACACGCACGCCGAGGCCATGGATCAGCCCGAAGCGCCGCTCCAGCAGCAATAGGTCACCATCAGGCAGAAAGACGCCGTCGCTGACATTGAAGCCGCCATGGCGCCTCACGGTGAAGCGCCCCTGAAGCGGCCCGTCCAGAACGGCGGCGAACAGATTACCCTGATCATCCAGACTGTCTTCGGCGACGATAACAGCCCCACCGGCAAGCGGGCTCGACTGCGGCGCGATCATCAGTGCCTCGAGGCTGCGATTGGACCGCAGTTCCCATCTCGGGATAAGAACGGGCATGCTGCCATCGGGCGGCGAAATCTCAAAGCCTGGATCGGGATAGGCATCGACGCGGTGATATTGTTCGTAGCTGACGAGGACGTGATTGCCGCGCAGCGCCAAGCCTTCGGCATCCATGGCCCCATCGCCCGCATCCGTCTCGCCGAAGCGGTCGATCATAGGCGCAATCCGCGCATCGCTGATCCCCTTCAGCCGCCCCTCCTGGTCGCGTTCGATGGTGCCGGTGAACCAGTGGCCGGTATCCAGGACCGAAATGAAATGCCGCTGATCGTCACGAAAACGAATGGCCGAAACAGCGCCGAGAAGCGCATTGTCCGAGCTGAACTCAAGACCGCTGAGAAATTCCAGCGCGCCGAAGCGCGTTTGATCCGAGCCTCGTTTGAAGGTGGAAATGACCTGGGCCTGAATTGCCGCCTTGCCACGCTCGTCGGCGTCATTTCCGGAACCGCAGCCCGAAAGCAGACCCGCGACCATCGCAATGAAACACACGGATTTCGCGGCAACCGGCCAGCGTCGCGAACCGGCGATCTCGTCCGAAAAAGACGCCGGCCATAAGGCCGATGCCGATAAACGCCACAGCGGGCTCAGCTGGCGCGGCGCATGCGCGAGCGCGGCATGCTCGTCTGATCCTCGAAAAGCGAGGCAAGCTGCTCCGTCATGGCGCCGGCCAGTTCATCAGCATCGACGATGGTGACGGCGCGGCGATAGTAGCGCGTCACATCATGGCCAATACCGATGGCAAGCAATTCCACCGGCGAGCGCGTCTCGATCTGGTCGATGACGGCGCGCAAATGCCGCTCCAGATAATTGCCTGGATTGACCGACAGCGTGGAATCATCGACCGGCGCACCATCCGAGATCATCATCAGGATGCGGCGTTGTTCTCGGCGTCCGAGCAGGCGGTTATGCGCCCAGATCAGCGCTTCGCCGTCGATGTTTTCCTTGAGCAGGCCTTCGCGCATCATCAGACCGAGGTTACTGCGAGACCGTCGATAGGGCTCGTCCGCGGACTTGTAGATGATGTGGCGCAGGTCGTTCAACCGGCCCGGCGTTTGCGGCTTGCCGCTGGCCAGCCACTTTTCACGCGCTTGGCCGCCCTTCCACGCCTTGGTGGTAAAGCCGAGAATCTCGACCTTCACACCGCAGCGCTCCAGCGTGCGGGCCAGAATATCGGCACAGGAGGCGGCAACCGTGATCGGACGACCGCGCATCGAGCCGGAATTGTCGATCAGCAGCGTCACCACCGTGTCGCGGAACTGCGTATCGCGCTCCATCTTAAAGGACAGCGCCTGCATCGGATCGATGATCAGCCGCGGTAGGCGTGCCGGATCGAGATAGCCCTCTTCCAGATCGAAGTCCCAGGAGCGATTCTGCTGCGCCATCAGACGGCGCTGCAGGCGGTTGGCGAGCCGGCCCACGGCGCCCTGCAGATGGGCAAGCTGCTTGTCGAGGAAGGCACGCAGGCGCTCGAGTTCGGCCACGTCGCACAGCTCCTGCGCCGTCGTGGTCTCGTCGAACTCCTCCGTATAGACGTGGTAGTCGACCTTCTCGTTGAAGTCGGCGAAAGGCGTGTTCGGACGACGGGTTTCGCCCGGCGTTTCCGAATCTTCCTCGCCCTCTTCGCTCATATCGTCGTCGGAGATCTCGCCGCCGTCTTCGGTCGCACCGTCTTCCATCTGCTCGTCGGAAGCTTCGCTATCTTCGGCTGGGGCGGCGTCGGCGCCTTCGTCTTCCTTGACGTCGTCGTCGTTCTGATCCTCGCCGCTCGGCTTGTCTTCTTCGCTCTGCTGATCCTCGCTGTCGGGTTCCGACTGCTCGTCGCCATACTCCTCGGCCATTTCCATAGCCGTCAGCATGTTGCGGACGACACGGGCGAAGCTCTGCTGGTCGTTGATGGCAGACAGCAGATTGTCGAGTTGACCGCCGGTCTTTTCCTCGATGAAGGGGCGCCAGAGATCGAGCACCTTGCCGGCGCTTTCCGGCGGTTTCTGGCCGGTCAGCTTCTCGCGCACGATCATCGCCATGGCTTCACCGATCGGCGCATCCTCGCGCCGTTCGATGCCGGAGAAATTCGCCTTGGCGTATTTCTCCGTATTCATGGAGTTGAGGTTGGCGGCAACACCGCTCATGCGCAGCGAGCCGATCGATTCGACACGCGCCTGCTCCACAGCATCGAAGATCGAGCGGGCGTCCGCGCCTTGCGGCGCCATGACGGCATGCACGCGGGCATCGTGACAGGCAAGCCGCAGGGCCATCGAATCGCCAAGGCCGCGCGTCACCGCGAGCTCATGGGCTGTCGGCCGCTTCGAAAGCTCCGGCAAGCGGATGCGCTCGCCGGTCATACCCGGGCGTTCATTGGCAAAGGCCACCTCGACCTCGGCATCGCCGGCGATCGAGCGGACACAGCCGCTGATCGCCCGGCGCAACGGCTCCATGTCCACCGGGGCGCCCGGCTTCGCTTTGGAATTATCTCCGCGACCTGACATGATGTGTCGGCTTTTCCTTAGGCTTCGAGCACGATGTTGGCGGCACTTTCCTTCAGCTCGACGCCGAACGCGCGCTGATAGTGCTCGGCAACCAGCGGCCGTTCCAGCTCATCACACTTGTTGAGGAAGGTGACGCGGAAAGCAAAGGCGACATCGCCGAAGATTTCCGCATTTTCGGCCCAGGTGATGACGGTACGCGGGCTCATGACGGTCGACAGATCGCCATTCATGAAGGCAGCGCGCGTCAGGTCGGCAACGCGGACCATCTTGGAGACGGTGTCGCGGCCCTTGTCGTTGCGGAAGGACTTCACCTTCGCCAGTACGATATCGACTTCATTGTTGTGCGGCAGGTAGTTCAGCGTCGTCACGATCGACCAGCGGTCCATCTGCGCTTGGTTGATCTGCTGCGTACCGTGATAGAGGCCGGTCGTGTCGCCGAGACCGATGGTATTGGCGGTTGCGAACAGGCGGAAGGCCGGGTGAGGACGGATGACGCGGCTCTGGTCGAGCAGGGTCAGACGGCCCGAGGATTCCAGCACGCGCTGGATGACGAACATCACGTCCGGGCGGCCGGCGTCATATTCATCGAACACGAGCGCGACATTGTGCTGATAGGCCCAGGGCAGGATGCCGTCCTTGAATTCGGTGACCTGCAGGCCATCCTTGACGACGATCGCATCCTTGCCGACGAGATCGATACGGCTGACGTGGCTGTCGAGGTTGATACGCACGCACGGCCAGTTGAGGCGCGCGGCGACCTGCTCGATATGGGAGGACTTGCCGGTGCCGTGATAGCCCGAGATCATCACACGGCGGTTATGAGCGAAGCCGGCGAGAATGGCGAGCGTGGTCTCGCGGTCGAAGAGATAGTCCGTGTCGAGATCGGGCACGTAGGCACTGCCCTGGCTGTAAGCGGGCACGCGAATGTCGGAATCAATGCCGAAGACTTCGCGGACCGAAACTGTGGTATCGGGGATCTCGGAAATATCAAGGTCAATCTTGCTCATCATGTCTCCAGGGCGGGTGGCTCTCACCCTGCCATATCAAACTCAGCCGATTTATCCGAAACGCCGCAGCTTGTTGCCCGCATCCGTCCGGTCGGAACAGCGGCGATACTTCTCCGGGACTAAAGCAAAATCTCGGCGCGATAATATGATCGCTTGCGAGCATCCTTGAACAGAGTCCCCGGACAAGAAACGCCGCGCCCGGAAAGTTGACCGAGGTGCAGCCAGCCAAATGCGCACCCTGCCGCGGTTGCCCGCAGCTTCAGCCGATTTGGACCATACCTGATTGAAGGCGGAGAGCAAGGACGGGAATTAACAAAAACCGTTCTGCTTCAATAATTGATAGGCCTGAATCACTGCGCGGAAGCGCTCTTCCGAGCCGCGGTCGCCGCCATTGGCGTCGGGATGGTGCATTTTCACCAATTCCTTGTAGCGACGCTTGATTTCCGGAGCCGAGGCATTGGCGCCGAGACCCATGGTGTCGAAGGCTTTCGCCTCCAGCGTTTTCAGCTTGCGCTGCTGCGGAAAACGCGGGCCGCGACCTTGGCCCTCGCCTTCCCTAACGAAGCCGAAGGGGTCGCGAACGCGGGAATAGGCGCCCGAGCGGATATCGGAATGAAGCGGGCTATTCCTGGCAGCCTTGTTCACGCCGACGGTCCAGGTCGGACGGTGGCCGGTGATGGCTTCCTTCTGATAGCGCGCGATTTCCCCGTCCGAGAGGCCGGAGAAATAATTGTAGCCCTTATTGTATTCCTTGACGTGCTCGAAGCAGAACAAAAAGAACTGCCCTTCCGCATTGCGCCCCACCGGGGCGCGATGCGTACCGTGCTTGTCGCAGCCGTCCCACTGGCACGTCGGAGGACCCTGTTCGGGCTCCTGCGCGCGCTTGCGGCGGGTGCGGATGCGATCGAAATATTTTGAATCAAGTCTCATGGCGTCCTAATTATGGGGCCTTGGATACCCCACAACAAGAATTGACAAACAGGAATGTTATAGGCTTTGTGGGAGCCTTTTTTTCGCAAGCGAGGTCGACGCGGGAATATGGAAACGACACTGCAATCCCGCATTGAGCGGAAGCTCACCGATGCCTTCGCGCCCGAGCGCCTTGCCGTCATCAACGAGAGCCACCTGCATGCGGGTCATCAGCCCGACATGACCGGGACGGGCGAAACTCATATAAGAGTTCGCATCGTGTCCGCCAAGTTTTCCGGCATGCCGCGCCTCGCGCGCCACAGGGCGATCAACGAGTTATTGAAGCCGGAACTGGAGGCGGGGCTGCACGCGCTGGCGGTAGAGCCGGCAGCTCCGGGAGAGACGGTGCGCTGGTAGGGCGCTGGGGACGCCTTAAGCCGGCTTCGCCTCTTCCGACTCCGCGGGACGGATGCGCAGCTTGGTGATGCGGTTCTTTTCGCGCTTCATGACGATGAAACGCTTGCCGTAGAACGTGAAGGCCTGCCGCTCTTCAGGGATGGTCATCGATTCGTGGATGACGAGGCCGGCAATCGTCGTCGCCTCTTCGTCGGGCAAATCCCAGTCGAGCGCGCGGTTCAGATCGCGAATCGGCACGACTCCGTCAACAACGATCGAGCCGTCGGCCTCCTGCCGCACGCCCTGGATATCCAGATCGTGCTCATCGGCGATGTCGCCAACGATCTCTTCCAGAATATCCTCCAGCGTGACGATGCCCTGCACCTCGCCATATTCGTCGACGACGACGGCGAAATGCTGCTTGCGACGCAGGAAGGCGTTGAGCTGGTCCTCGAGATTGGTGCTGTCGGGCACGAACCAGGGCTTTTGCGCGATCTTGACGATATCGAGATTTTCCGGCTCGACATTACGTTCCGCGAGCGCCCGCAGCAAGTCCTTGGCATGCACGACGCCGATGATGTTGTCGATCGTGCCGCGCCAGAGCGGCATGCGCGTATAAGGGCTGTCGAGGATCGCACGCACGACCACTTCTGGCGGATCATCGGCATTGATGGCGCGCATTGCCGTACGGTGAACCATGATATCAGACAGTTCCAGCTCGCCGAGATCGAGAACGCCACCCAGACGGTCGCGGTCGGCCTTGACCACGGAACCCTCGCGGTGAAGCAGGTCCACGGCGCCGCGCAACTCCTCATGCGCCGACAGCATCGACACTTCCCGGGAGAGATTGACGCCGAAAATGCCCAGGATCTGGCGCACGATGGCATTGACGACGCTCGACACAGGCCCAACGACGATAACGAAGAGGCGTATCGCACTGGCGACATTCAGCGCGAAGCGGTCCGGCGTCGCAATGGCCCAGCTCTTCGGCAGAACCTCCGCGAAAATGACGAGAATGACGGTCATGGCGGCGGTAGCGATCGCCACGCCGGAATTGCCGAACAGACCCAGGAACACGCTGGTCGCAAGCGAGGACGACAGAATATTGGCGAGATTGTTGCCGATCAGCAGCGCGCCGATCAATCGGTCGCGACGCTCTATCAAGAGCCGCACGATGCCGGCCCGTCTGTCGCCGTTGGCTTCCAATGTATGGATACGGCTGCGCGAAGCCGCCGTCAGCGCTGTCTCCGAGCCGGCAAAGAAGGCAGAAAGCAGCACCAGGGCCACGATCGATATAATCTCGGGCCAATATTCCCACAAAACAGCCAGCGTGCCCTCGACGGTCATCAGGGATGTTTTTCCTTCAGGAAACTCAGGACTTCGGAAGACGGTACATCGTCCGCAACGAAGGACTGACCGATGCCACGCGTGAGGATGAAGGTGAGCTTGCCGCTCTTGACCTTCTTGTCCTGCGCGATCGCATCCATCAGCGCTTCGGCGGGCGGCAGCTCGCCCGGAATATCGCTCATCCGCGTTGGCAGGCCCACGGCCTTTAAATGCGCCTCGACACGCTTGGCATCATCCGGGCTTGCCAGATTGAGGCGCGCGGAAAATTCATGCGCCAGCACCATGCCGATCGCAACACCCTCGCCATGCACCAGCCGGCGGCTGTCATAGGCAGTGGCGGCTTCCAGCGCGTGGCCGAAGGTATGGCCGAGATTGAGCAGCGCGCGAGGGCCGTTTTCGCGTTCGTCGGCAACGACGACATCGGACTTTGCCTGACAGCTGGTGGCAATCGCCTCGATGCGAGCGGCACCACCCGAGAAGACATCCTTCCAATTGGCTTCCAGCCAGGCGAAGAAATCCGGCTTGTCGATCAAGCCATATTTGGCGACTTCGGCATAGCCGGCGCGAAATTCACGCTCGCTCAGCGTATTCAGCACATCGGTATCGGCAAGGACGAGATCAGGCTGATGGAAGACGCCGACGAGGTTCTTGCCATGATGGGTATTGATGCCGGTCTTGCCGCCAACGGACGAATCCACCTGCGACAGCAGCGATGTCGGCACCTGGACGAAACGAACGCCGCGGCGCACGATGCCGGCAGCAAAGCCGGAGAGATCACCGATGACGCCACCGCCAAGTGCGATCACCGCATCGTTGCGCTCCACACGCGCCGTCAGCACCGCATCGCAAACGGTAATCAGATGCTCGAAGCTTTTTGTCTTTTCGCCAGCGGGCAAAACGAGGCTGGAAGCCTGGATACCGGCCGCTTCAAGGCTCGCAACCAAAGCATCGAGGTAAAGCGGCGCGACATTTTCATCGGTGATGAGGGCGGCCTTGCGCCCCTTCAGCCGGGCTGCGATCTCCTGGCCCGCACGCGCGATCAGGCCGGGGCCAATCAGGATGTCATAGGCACGCTCGCCGAGAGGCACGCGCACGAGACGCTCAGCGGAGGCCGGTATGATCGCATTCATGGTATTCTGCTTTCTGCTTTCTTTCCCTCGGCAATCGCGGCAAGGACTTCCCTGACCATGATATCCTTGCTTACGTCGCGGGAAAGAACCGTGATATCGGCTTCCGCATAGATCGGATAGCGCGCATTCATCAGGTTCTCGAGGGTCTGTTTCGGATTCTCGGTCTTCAGCAACGGCCGTGTGTCGCGCTTGTTGACGCGGTCCCACAAGACGTCGAGGTCGGCCTTCAGCCAGACGGAAAGGCTGCCGCGCTTGACATGCAGGCGCGTGCTTTCGTTGATGAATGCGCCGCCGCCGGTCGAGACGACACGCGGGCCGCCCTTGAGCAGCCGCTTGATGACACGCGTTTCCAGCGCCCGGAACTCCTGCTCGCCATAGGCGGCAAACAGTTCGGCGATCGTCATGCGCGACACGCGCTCAATCTCGATATCCGTATCGACGAAGGGAAGGCCGAGCTGCTGCGCGACTGGCCGGCCGATCGAGGATTTTCCTGCTCCCATCAATCCCACGAAGACGAGATTGCGCTGACCGAGCGCAGCACGCGCCCTGTCTTTAAGGCTCTCGGCAAGGGTCAGGACTTGTTCACTCATCGGCCCATTCACAATTTCTTTGGAAACGGTATCGTCAAATGCACCGGTAGCGTCAAGACGCCGCTATCGTAAACATGTCTGCAATATCCTTCAGCTAACCCTTGAAGGACATAATTATTGCGCATCGCCGCGCCAATGAACGGCGAAGGAGAGTTTTCGAATGCCAACCCTATTTCGCTTCCTTGTCATCTGCGCGGTCATCGCCGGATCGATATATGGAGCAATGTGGGCTCTGGTGCTCTTCATCGATCCCCAGCCACGTGATGTGACGATCCGCATTGCCCCCGAACGCCTCAATCCTCCGACGACAGGCTCACTGAAACCATGAGCGCGCAAGCCGAAAATATACGAGCGGGCAAGAGAGATCTGGGGCGAGTGCATCTGGAAGCCTTTCTGGAAATGATGAGCGCCGAGCGGGGTGCTGCCATCAACACGCTGCAATCCTACGAGCGCGATCTCGACGATCTCCATTCATTCCTATCCGGGCAAGGAGTTCGTCTGACGGAAGCCAGCTCCAGCGACCTGGGAGCCTATCTTTCCAGCCTGTCGAGCCAGGGCTTCAAACCGTCCTCGCAGGCACGCCGGCTCTCTGCCATGCGGCAATTCTATAAGTTCCTCTATGCTGAAGGTCTGCGCACAGACGACCCGACGGGGATCCTCGATGCTCCCAAGAAGGGCCGCGCCCTTCCGAAGACGATGGGCGTCGACGACGTGACGAGGCTTCTGAGCCAGGCTGAGGAGGAGGCCGCGGCCGACGGACCGGACCGGCTGCAGCGGCTGCGCATGCTGGTGCTCCTGGAAATGCTCTATGCCACCGGCATGCGTGTGAGCGAGCTCATCTCTCTGCCGGCGAAGGTGCTGGATCAGGAAGGCCGCTTCCTGATGATCCGCGGCAAAGGCAACAAGGAGCGGCTGGTACCGCTGTCGCAGTCGGCCATTTCGGCGCTGAAAAGCTATGGGCGGCTGCAGGCCGAGATTGCGGCAAACGCTAAGAACCCTGCCCCCGAAAGTCCGTGGCTTTTCCCCGCCGCTTCCAGGCAGGGCTATCTGCCGCGTCAGGTTTTTGCGCGCGATCTCAAGGACCTTGCTATCCGGGCGGGCCTGACGCCTTCGATGATTTCACCGCATGTGATGCGCCATGCCTTCGCGAGCCATCTTCTCGCCAACGGCGCGGACCTGCGCGTCGTGCAGGAACTTCTCGGCCATTCGGACATTTCGACGACGCAAATCTACACACATGTGCTGGAAGAACGCCTTCATCAGCTGGTCCAAACGCATCACCCCCTTGCCAAACAGGCAAAAAAACAGGATTAGGACCGGCACACAGGCTGAAGCCGCCATCTCTCGTCACGGGCAAAAGGATCGGAAACGCACCTCATGCACAATTATCTGGACTTCGAAAAACCCATCTCGGATCTCGAAGGCAAGATTCACGAGCTCAAGAAACTGGCGAGCGAAGACGAAAGCATCGACACGTCCGAGGAAGTCGGGCGGCTTGAAATCCGCGTCCGCGAGGCGATGGCCGACATCTATTCCAAACTCAATGCCTGGCAGAAGACGCAGGTCGCCCGCCACCCGCAGCGCCCGCATTTCGTCGATTATGCCAGTGCACTGTTTACGGAATTCACACCGCTGGCCGGCGATCGCCAATTCTCCGAGGATGCCGCGATCCAGGCAGGTTTTGCCCGCTTCCGCGGCCAGCCGGTCGCCCTCATCGGCCAGGAAAAAGGCAACGATACCAAGAGCCGCCTGAAGCATAATTTCGGCAGCGCCCGGCCGGAAGGCTATCGCAAGGCGATCCGTATCCTCGAAATGGCCGACCGCTTCCAGTTGCCCGTCATCACGCTGGTCGACACCGCCGGTGCCTATCCGGGCGTTGGCGCCGAAGAACGCGGTCAGGCCGAAGCGATCGCCCGCTCGACCGAGATGTGTCTCGGCGTGAAGGTGCCGATCATCTCCATCGTTATCGGCGAAGGCGGTTCCGGCGGCGCCATCGCGATAGCCGTCGGCAACCGCGTCTATATGCTCGAACACTCGATCTACAGCGTGATTTCGCCCGAAGGTGCGGCCTCGATCCTCTGGCGCGATTCAACGCGCGCCAAGGAAGCAGCAACCAACATGAAGATAACGGCCGATGATCTGAAGAGCCTCGGCGTGATCGACGGCATCATCTCCGAGCCCGTCGGCGGCGCGCATCGCGATCCGAACGCGGTGATAAGCTCGGCCGGCGAAACGATTGCGACCGCGCTTGCAGAGCTTTCCAGCCGTTCGGGCGAACAATTGCGCAGCGACCGCCGCCAGAAATTCCTCAACATCGGTCGCAATCTCTAAGCGGCATTCGGAAAAAGTGATCGCTGAAAGCGGGAATGAGGCCAAACCTTGGCCACATTTCCGTTATCGAAGCTTTTATGGCAAAGAAAAGCTTGCCGACGCGCTGCGGGCACGTCATAGGCTGGTAAGGAATTTTCAAGTATAAGCCATCTATGATTCCGTTTCATGCTTCGAGGGGAGTGGCGAAACAGATCGAGCTGCCACTCTTCGCATTTATGGACCAGGTCAGAATGCGCATTCGTCACCTTGCCTATGTTTCCCTGATGGCGCTGGCACTCGCCGGCTGCAACGACGCGCTGGATACCGCGTCGATCGACCTGTCGAAGGTGAAGAACAAGGTCGAACAGCCGCTTCCAAGCCATATCCTCGCCGACATGGCCAAGAAGGGCATGGACCGCAATTCGCCGATCATGATCCGCATCTTCAAGGAAGAAGGCGTGATGGAGATCCTGAAGGCGAACCAGAACAACCGTTTCGAAGTTATCGCGGACTACAAGATCTGCGCCTGGTCCGGCCGTCTAGGCCCGAAGGTGAAGGAAGGCGACCGGCAGGCGCCGGAAGGCTTCTACATGCTGACGCCGGCCAACCTGAACCCGAATTCGAAATACTATCTCGCCATCAACACAGGCTTCCCGAACCGCTACGATGCAGCCAATGGCCGCACCGGCAACAATCTGATGATCCACGGCGCCTGCTCGTCGTCCGGCTGCTATTCGATGACCGACCAGCAGGTGCTGGAGATCTATGCCTTCGCGCGCGACGCCTTCAAGGGCGGCCAGAAGGCCGTTCAGCTCGAAGCCTTCCCCTTCCGCATGACGGCGGAAAACATGTGGAAGCATCGCCTCAGCCCCAATATCGAATTCTGGAAGATGCTGAAGGTTGGCTACGACAATTTCGAAGTCACCAAGCGCCCGCCCGAGGTCGAGGTCTGCGAGAAGAAATACGTCTTCAACCAGCAGGCCAGCGGCCCGTTCAACGCCAGCGGCAAATGCCCCGTCATGACCACGCCGCCTGCCCTGCAGATGGCGCTTGCGACCTATGACAAGCAGTATCAGGCCGACTATGCAGCTGCCTCGAAGAAGTTCGACGGCATGGCCTGGTACGACCCGACCGAAGCCGAGCGCAAGGCCGTCGTCGCCAAGCAGCGCAAGGGCCACGATATCGCCTATGCTCCCACAGGCACCGCCCTTGCCGCCGGCAAGATGATGAAGGTCGCCGATCTCGAATCGATGATGGCGAACCAGTCGGCCCAGCAGATCGCGCGCGGTGGCACGGCAGTAAGCCCGACGGGCAACCCGACGACGGCAAGCATTCGCGTGGCTACGGCAAGTCCTGCGACAGGTGCTCCGATGGCACCTGCGCAGCAGCCCGCGGCCGGCCCCGTCATTGCGGCCAATGTTCCGGCAAATGTGCCGATCCCGACGGCAAACCCCATGAACCCCAGCCTCAACGCGCTCGCCTACGCGCCAGCGCCTCCTGTCGAAACCGCGCAGACCGAGGCCAAGAAACCGCCTTTCTGGAAGTTCTGGGCCAAGAGTGAATAGTCCGGATACCGAGATCTACGATCTGCGCGGCCTGAAATGCCCCTATCCGGCGATCAAGACGGAGAAGCGTCTGCGCGGCATGGCAAGCGGCGCGACATTGACCGTGGAAACCACGGATCCGCTCGCCGTCATCGACATCCCGCATCTCTGCAACGAGAAGGGCCACACGCTTCTCGTGAACGAGAAGACGGATGGCGGCCATCGCTTCGTGATTCGCAAGGGGTGATCTCTAGCAGCTGGTGGCCATCCCAATGGTTCGAGGGTCGCTACGCTCCCGCCTCACCATGAGGATGGAGCGACTGTGGATTTCCCTTATCGCGCCACCCTCTCTTCGATCATGGCCGACAGTGCGGCCAAGACCAGCCTCACCCTGAGCCTGTCGAAGGGCGGGGCGGGTTGTTAGATCTCATCGAGATTTAAAACTTCATCCCCGGCACGGCGAGCGGATTGTCCCCCAGCGCCGCCCTATCAGGCGTATCGACGCGCGGCTTGCTGAGGAAGGCGTCAAATAGGCCCTTCACGAAATCTTCCGGCAAATCCTTCGTGATGATGACCATGCGCGTGCGGCGATCTTCGGGATCGGGCCATGCCGGCAGGCGCACCGGCGCATGAAAGATATTCTGCACGCCATGCAGCACGACAGGACGCTCCGGCCGGTCGGACACTGCAACGATCGCCTTCATGCGCAGGAGCTTCTCGCCATGCGCCGAACGCAGCAGATCGATGAACATTTCGAGCGCCATCGGATCGATAGGCTGGGTCTCGACGATCGAGAACGACCGGATCGAGCTGTCATGCCGCGTGACGTCATGGGCGTGCTGATGCCGGTGGCCGTGGTGGTGCCCATGATGGTGATGGTGGTGTCCATGATCGCCATGATGATGGTCATGGTTATGGTCGTGGTGATCGTGCTCATCATGGTGATGATGATCGTCGTCCGCTTCCAGCTCGTCCTGCAGCCAGCGGCCGACATCGGCGATCTTTGAAGCCGGGTCGTAGAGGCCGTTGACCAGAATGGCGGCGCGTCCCGCCTCGTCGCTATCGGCATTCAGGATCTGCGCGCGCGGATTGAGCGCCCTCAGCCTGCTCTCCAGCTGCGCTTCCGGCACGGCGCCGGCAATCCCCGTCTTGGACACGATCAGCCGGTCGGCGACCGCCACCTGCTTGCGCGCTTCTTCGTGATTGTCGAGCGTCTGCAGCCCGTTGACCGCATCGACGACGGTAATGACGCCATCGAGGTCGAAATTGTTGGCGATGATCGGATTGCCCATGATCGACTGCATGACGGGAGCAGGATCGGCAAGGCCGGTCGTTTCGATGACGACGCGCTTCAGCGGCCGGATGCGGCCGGTCTGCATCGCGTCCATCAGGTTCGCCAGCGTATCCACCAACTCGCCGCGCACCGTGCAGCACAGGCAGCCATCGGAAAGCTCGATGATGGAATCGCCGGAGCTTTCCACCAGCAGATGATCGATACCGACATCGCCGAACTCGTTGATGATGACGGCCGCATCGCGCATGGCCTCATCCTTGAGGATGCGGTTGAGCAGGGTCGATTTACCCGCACCGAGGAAGCCGGTCAGGATGGCAACCGGCACTCTTAGCTGCGAAACACTCATGATTCCTGTCCGATATTAGAAAGTGGGCCGCGGCATCGGAACCGGCACATTGGACGCGCTGCCGGAGATCGCGATCTTGTTGTCCCTGGTCGCCTTGTCGCCTCTGGCCGTGACATCGTCCTTGTCGCTCTTGGCGGCCGTCGCGATATCCTGGCCGCCGATCAGGCCGGCATAGACGAAATTGGGCTCGTGATCCATTTCGTGGATATAGGGCGATTGTACCTTGGTACGGCCGAAGGGATCGCGGGTCTCGCTGCGCGCCTGCGCGCCCTTTGTGCTGCAAATGTCAGCGGTGACATCGGCGACGTCGGCTGCAAGCGGCGCATCGGGCCTGAGGGTCGCCAGCGTGTCGCGGGTGGACAGCTGGTTCTGGAAGCCCTTTTCCAGGAGATTGGCAGAATCGTCAGCGCGCGCCGCCAGGCTGTCGGTGCCGAGAACGACCGAGATCAGCGTACGGCCGTTGCGGGTTGCCGAGGCGATCTGGTTGAAGCCGGCAGCGCAGATGAAGCCGGTCTTCATGCCGTCGGCGCCGTCGAAACGGCCGATGAGCATGTTGATGTTCGGCACCTGCTTAACGCCGTTGGTGAAGCCCTCGAGCGAGAAATAGCCGGCATATTGCGGGAACTCGCGGCGCAGCGCCACGCTGAGAATGGCAAGATCGCGCGCCGTCGTATACTGTCCCTTGCCGGGCAGACCGTTAGGATTGATGAAATGCGAGTCGCGCATGCCGAGGCGCGCGGCTTCCGCATTCATCCGCGCCACGAAGCCCTGCTGCGAACCGCCGACCGTCTCGGCCACAGCCATGGCAAGATCGTTTGCCGATTTGACCAGCATCATCTTCAAGGCGTTGTCGAGCGTCATCTTCTGGCCCGGCTTGAAGTACATCTTCGCCGGCGGCTGTGCGGCAGCAAGCTTCGACATGACGACGGGTGTATCGAGCCGGATCTGACCGGACTGGATGGCCCGGAAGGTCACATAGGTCGTCATCAGCTTCGTGAGCGAGGCCGGATACCAGCGGCGAAACGCCTCCTGCTGGTCGAGAACACGTCCGGTGCTGACATCGACGAGAATATGCGGATTGGCTCCGGCCGTTTGCGCGGTCGACAGGAAAAGCATGGATGCTGCTGCGGCCATAGGAACGAGCCGCAGGGCGGCATACAAACGATTCTGCTTCGTCGGCACGATCTATCCTTCAGAAGTCCGGAATTTTCTCGAAAGCTTCGTCTATTTAACCTATATGGCTAGGAGAAGGCAAAGGCGATTGACGACTTTATTTCCCGATGGCACGCCGCCAACGCCGCGATAAGCTAGCCGAGGCTGTGCCAAGGACCCGCAGGTTGAACCAGAATCGATATTGAGCAGCAGGAAAATCAGCATATGCCGATCTTGAACAGAGCCGCAGAACTCCAGGGCGAAGTGACCGAGTGGCGCCGCCATATCCATGCGCATCCCGAACTCCTCTATGCGGTCGAGAATACGGCCGCCTTCGTGGCCGAGAAACTGCGCGCCTTCGGCGTCGACGAGGTGGTGACCGGCATCGGCCGCACCGGCGTCGTCGGCCTGATCCGCGGCAAGGGCGAGGGCCGCACGATCGGCTTGCGCGCCGACATGGATGCCCTGCCCCTCACCGAAATCACCGGCAAGCCCTATGCCTCCCAGACTCCCGGCAAGATGCATGCCTGTGGCCATGACGGCCACACCGCCATGCTGCTGGGGGCTGCGAAATACCTCGCCGAGAACCGCAATTTCAACGGCAACATCGCCGTCATCTTCCAGCCGGCCGAAGAAGGCGGCGCCGGCGGCGACGCCATGGTCAAGGACGGCATGATGGAGCGCTTCCAGATCGCCGAGGTCTATGGCATGCACAATATGCCGGGGCTGCCGGTCGGCCACTTCGCCATCCGCAAGGGTGCGATCATGGCGGCGACGGATGAATTCACGGTCTCCATCAGAGGCGTCGGCGGCCACGCCGCCATGCCACACAGAACGATCGATCCGATCGCCATCGGCGCGCAGATCGTCTCCAATTTGCAGCTCATCGCCTCGCGCAGCGCCGATCCGCTGAAATCGGTTGTTGTCTCCGTCACGACATTCAACGCCGGCAATGCCCACAACGTCATCCCCAAGGATGCGAGCTTCACCGGCACAGTGCGCACGCTCGATCCCGAAATGCGCGACCTTGCTGAGCAGCGCTTCAAGCAGATCGTGACAGGCATTGCCGCAAGCCATGGTGCGGAAGCCGAGATCGAATTCCACCGCAACTATCCGGTCACCTTCAACCACGCCGACGAGACCGATTACGCGATTGCGGTGGCCGAGGAAATCGCCGGTGCAGGCAATGTCATCCCGAACATCGACCCGATGATGGGCGGCGAAGATTTCTCCTACATGCTGCTCGCCCGCCCCGGCGCCTTCATCTTCGTCGGCAACGGCGACAGCGCCGGCCTGCATAACCCGGCCTACGACTTCAACGACGAAGCCATCGCCCACGGCATCTCCTATTGGGTGCGCCTCGCCGAACAGCGCCTCAACGCCTGAGGCTTGCCTCGATACCTCCGCGTGGTCTTTGGGGCTGCGCGGAGCCTGCTCAACACAGATTGTCTCCACGACGCAAAAAGGCTTGGCTTCGGGCCTTTGCTTTTGTATGGATCATGCCGAGTGGTCTCGTAGCTCAGCAGGATAGAGCATCAGATTCCTAATCTGAGGGTCACGCGTTCGAATCGCGTCGAGATCACCATTACACTCAAGCACTCAGTATCGCTCTTAGTCCGCGTTTCGAGCTGGCGAAGGTTGCGGCGATCACGAGCTTTTTCATGCGTCTCCCCGAAATGCATGCAGGTTGATCCCCGCGGACGCACGATGAACGAGGACTGAAGCTCGTGCTCATCCCACCGCGATCCTGTTCCTCACCAGCCTGACGCCGGGAATGGATTCTGCGACCGCGGTTGCCCGCGCCACCTCCTGATAGGTTGCGACCGAACCGTGCAGGCGGATTTCCTGGCCTGCCGCAATCACGGTGACATCGGAAGCATCGATTCCGCCGGCAACGGCGAGCGCATTGGCAACCGCAGATTCCAGCGCCGAGCGCCTGGCCTGGTCGTTTTCCAGATAGAGCTCCATGCCGTGAAACGTTGCCGCCTTGAAAACCATTCATCGCCCTCCGCAGTCGAGTGGTCGGAAAACGCAGCAGTTTGCATTTGGTTCAATGGAGATTGAAAAAAATATGACTAATTCACACGGTCGCTTTTCGCGTGTATCGCCGGGGGAGCGGTTGCATGGCTCCGGACTTGCCGCTCCGCCCAATCCCCTGTAGAGCCTTGGGGAACAGCAGCAAATGCGGATACCTGAATGAACACCGGCAGCACGGCGCGTCGTCGCCTGACGATATTGGGTTCGACCGGCTCCATCGGCCAGAATACGCTCGACGTCATTGCCCAGCTGGGCGGGCGTGAGGCCTTCGATATCGCGGCCATCACCGGACATGACAATATCGGCCTGCTGGCCGCGCAGGCCAAGGCCTGCGGTGCCGCTTTTGCCGTGACGGCCAATGAGGAGCGCTATCAGGATTTGAAGGATGCGCTGGCTGGATCGGGCATTGCCGTCGGCGCGGGTAAGAATGCCTTGATCGAGGCGGCTTCGATGCCCTCGGACTGGGCGATGGCGGCGATCGTCGGCACAGCCGGCCTGGCGCCGACGCTGGCAGCCGCCCGCCGCGGCGCCGATATCGCGCTTGCCAACAAGGAATGTCTCGTCTCCGCCGGGGATCTCTTCGTGCGCGCCGTGGCCGAAGGCGGCGGCCGGCTGATCCCCGTCGATAGCGAGCACAGCGCGATTTTCCAGGCACTGGAGGACGATCAGCAGCACGCGGTGGAGCGCATCATCATCACCGCATCGGGCGGCCCCTTCCGCACCTGGACGCGGGAGCAGATGGCCAATGTCACGCCGGCAATCGCGCGTGCCCATCCCAACTGGTCGATGGGTTTAAAGATCTCGATCGGCAGCGCCTCCATGTTCAACAAGGCGCTGGAGATGATCGAGGCCAAGCACTTGTTCAATGTCCGCCCCGACCAGATCGAAGTGGTGGTGCATCCGCAATCCGTCATCCATTCCATGGTCGGCTATACGGATGGCTCGGTGCTGGCGCAGCTCGGCTGTCCCGACATGCGCACCGCCATCGGCTATGCGCTGACCTATCCCGCCCGCACCAGCCTCAATGTCGACCGGCTGGATTTCACCAAGCTCGCCCGGCTGGATTTCGAGGCGCCGGACGAAGTGCGCTTCCCGGCACTGCGCCTTGCCCGCACCGCACTGGAGCGCGGCGGCCTGCAGGGCGCAATCATGAATGCGGCAGAGGAGATCGCCTTCCACGCCTTCGTGGATGGCCGCATTGGCTTCCTCGAAATGGCCGATATCGCCGAAGCCGTCATGGAGGAGATGATTGCGATCGGCAGCGCCGACACCATGGATGCGGTCTTTGCCGCCGATGAGGAAGCACGCGGCCGCGCCGCCGCACTCGTCGACCAGCGGGAAAAGGCTGCGTAAGCATAATCTTACAATAGATCGCAACGTTCCGCATTCGCTACGCAACCACATATACGGCGGTTGCCATTCCCGGTGATGATGCTAGAGAGGAATTCCGGCTTCACTTTCAAGGGAATCACGATGCCGGACTTTTCCACGATCATTCTTTTTGCCGCCGCCGCGCTGGTGCTCACCGCCACGCCCGGTCCCGACATGCTTCTCATCGCCTCGCGCAGCGTCAGCCAGGGTCGCTCCGCCGGCTTTCTCACCTATGCCGGCATTGCGCTTGGAACCTATTGCCACGCCATGGCGGCAGCCCTCGGACTGTCACGGCTCTTTCTCACCGTGCCGGTCGCTTATGAGATCGTGCGTTGGGCAGGCTGCGCCTACCTGCTCTATCTGGCCGTCAAGACGCTCCGCTCCCAGGGTTCTGCGTTCACACCGTCGGCCGGGCTCAAGCGCCTTTCGGGTAAGCGCATCTTCGTCGAGGGCCTGGCAACCAATATTCTTAACCCGAAATTGGCCCTGTTCGTGCTTGCGCTCTTCCCGCAATTCGTCGATCCCAGCGGCTCGATGATCCTGCAGATGGCCTTGCTCGCCACCATTCTCAACGGGATCGGCTTCCTGGTGAACGGCTCCGTCATCCTGCTTGGCAGCCACATCCGCGGCCGGTTCTCGGCGATCAAGCGCCTTCCGAAGCTGCCGCAATATCTGCTGGCGACGGTATTTGCCGGCCTCGCCTGCCGCCTGGCTTTGGGAAGCCGCGGCTAACGACGGCACAAACAATCATTGCAGAAATCGGCATCGCACCGATATTCCGCAATGAAGCGCATTTTGATTTTGAGGCGGAAGCCGTCTCTTACGCAACGGCCCGGGCAAGCGCACAGCGAGACCAAAGCGCGTGCAGCGCACCGACCAACTGTTCGATATCGCCATCGGAATGCAGCGGCGTCGGCGTGATGCGCAAACGCTCGGTCTTCTTCGGCACAGTCGGATAGTTGATCGGCTGCACATAGACGCCGGCATCGAGCAGCAGATCGGAAATCCACTTGCACTTGGCCGCATCGCCGACCATGACCGGAACCACATGGCTCGGGTTCGGCATGTGCGGAATGCCGGCCGCATCGAGCTGGGCGCGCAGCTTACGCACGCGATCCTGATGGCGCATGCGTTCGAACTGGCTGACCTTGAGGTGTTGGATCGAGGCGACGGCACCCGCAGCCAGAGCCGGCGGCAGCGACGTCGTGAAAATGAAGCCCGACGCAAACGAGCGGATGAAATCACAGAGCGCGGTCGAAGCGGCGATATAGCCGCCCATGACGCCGAATGCCTTGCCGAGTGTGCCTTCGATGACGGTCAGACGATCCATCAATCCCTCGCGCTCGGCAATACCGCCGCCGCGCGGGCCATACATGCCAACGGCATGCACTTCGTCGAGATAGGTCATCGCGCCATACTTGTCGGCGAGGTCGCAGATTTCCTTGATGGGGGCGATATCGCCATCCATGGAATAAACGGATTCGAAAGCGATCAGCTTCGGCGCCTTGGGATCGGCAGCCTTCAGCTTGGCTTCGAGGTCATGCAAATCGTTATGCTTCCAGATGACCTTGTCACACTTCGCATAGCGAATGCCCTCGATCATCGACGCGTGGTTCAGCGCATCCGAGAAGATGATGAGGCCGGGAATGCGCGCGCCGAGCGTGCCGAGCGTCGCCCAGTTGGAGATGTAGCCCGAGGTGAAGATCAGGGCGGATTCCTTGCCGTGGAGATCGGCGAGTTCCTGCTCGAGCAGAACATGGTAGTGGTTGGTGCCAGAAATATTCCGGGTGCCTCCCGCACCCGCGCCACAGTGATCGATCGCCTGCTTCATCGCCTCGATCACTTTCGGATGCTGGCCCATGCCGAGATAGTCGTTGGAGCACCAGACAGTCACTTCCTGCGGGCCATTCGGGGTATGTCTGATAGCGCGGGGAAAATTGCCACGGCGGCGTTCGAGATCTGCGAAAACCCGATAACGGCCCTCATTGTGCAGGCCTTCCAGCTCGCCTTTAAAAAATGCTTCGAAATCCATCATATGCTCCAGTACCGTGCGACCGTTTTCGAGAATGCCGGTTCACACGTCAACCCCTCCGCATTGCTTTCGCGCCCACTGCGGCAAATGGCCCCTAATTTTGAACAATTCCAGACAAGAATAACCATTCACGTCAAATTGACAATCGAAACCATGCTGGAAACACTCTCTCCGGAGCGGAGGGTAAACCCTGCCGCTCCGGGCTTGTTCACGGCGAATCTAGGCGGCAGCCACAGCGCGCTTGGCCATAACCTTGATCAGATTGGCGCGATATTCGGCCGTGGCGTGCAGGTCGGACAGCAGCGCGGATGGGTCCACCGTCACGCCGGTAACCGCGTCCGGCAGAAAGTTCGCCGCAAGCGCCTGCTCCAGTTCGGTATGGCGGAACACGCCGTCCGCACCGGCACCGGTAATGGCAACGCGCACGCCCCCCGCCCCCTTGGCGACGAAGACACCCGTCATCGCATAGCGTGAAGCCGGATTGGGGAATTTTGCGTAAGCTGCCCTTTCCGGTGCGTCGAAGGCGATGGAGGTGATGAGCTCCGCCCCTTCCAGTGCCGTTTCGAACAGACCCCGGAAGAAGTCGTCAGCCGCGATCTGGCGCCGGTCGGTGACGATGGTGGCATTCAGCGCCAGCATTGCCGAGGGATAATCCGCCGACGGGTCATTATTGGCGATGGAGCCGCCGATCGTGCCCATGTGCCGGACATGCGGATCGCCGATCATGCCGGCAAGGTCGCAAAGCGCCGGACAGACCGCACGGATCGCTGCCGAAGAGGCAACCTCCGCATGGGTGGTCGCCGCGCCGATCGTGACCCTGCGGCCATCGACGCGGATTCCCTTGATCGAAGGGATATGCCTGAGATCGACGAGATCGCTCGGCGATGCCAGACGCTGCTTCATGGTGGCGATCAGTGTCATGCCGCCGGAAACATATTTGCCTTCGTCGGCATCAGACAGAAGCTTCACGGCTTCGTCGACCGAGGAGGCGCGATGGTAATTCGTTGCGTACATTGTCCTATCCTCCTCTCGTTTCAGGCCGTGGCCCGTGCCGCTTCCCACACCTTGAGCGGGGTTGCCGGCATGGTCAGCCTGTTGTTGCCGATCGCATCGGTGATGGCGTTCATCAGCGCCGGCGGCGAGCCGATCGCACCCGCCTCGCCGCATCCCTTGATCCCCAGGGGATTGTTCGGGCATGGCGTATTCTGATGCGAAAGCTGGAAGGACGGCAGATCATCGGCGCGCGGCATGGTGTAGTCCATGAAGCTGGCCGTCAGAAGCTGGCCGCTCTCGTCGTAATGTACGCCTTCCAGCAGCGCCTGACCGATACCTTGCGCGATGCCGCCATGCACCTGTCCCTCGACGATCATCGGATTGATGATGTTGCCGAAATCGTCGGCCGCGACGAACTGCACGATCTCGGTCTTGCCCGTTTCCGGATCCACTTCGACCTCGCAGATGTAGCAGCCGGCCGGGAAGGTGAAGTTCGCCGGATCGTAGAAGGCAGTTTCCTTCAGGCCTGGCTCCATACCGGCAGGCAGATTGTGGGCGGTATAGGAGGCGAGCGCCACCTGGAACCATGGCAGCGCCTTGTCGGTGCCTGCCACTTTCACTTCGCCGTTCTCGATGACGATATCGCTCTCATCGGCCTCCATCAGATGTGCGGCGATCTTTTTTGCCTTCGCCTCCACTTTGTCGAGCGCCTTGACGACGGCGGACATGCCGACGGCGCCGGAGCGGGAACCATAAGTGCCCATGCCCATCTGCACCTTGTCGGTATCGCCGTGGACGATGGATACGCTGTCGATCGGCACGCCGAGGCGATCGGCGACCAATTGCGCGAAGGTCGTTTCATGCCCCTGTCCGTGGCTGTGCGAACCGGTAAGCACTTCGATGGTTCCGACCGCGTTCACCCGCACTTCGGCCGATTCCCAGAGGCCGACGCCGGCCCCGAGCGATCCCACGGCCTGCGAGGGCGCGATGCCGCAGGCTTCGATGTAGCAGCTCATGCCGATGCCGCGCTTCATACCGCGGGCGGCGGCTGCTGCCTTGCGGGAAGGGAAACCTGCCCAATCCGCCTGCTGCATGGCGGCGTTGAGTGAAGCCTCGTAGTCGCCGGCATCGTAGTTCATGATGACGGGCGTCTGATGGGGGAAGGAACGGATGAAGTTGATCCTTCTTAGCTCCGCCGGCGAAACGCCGAGTTCGCGCGCAGCCGTTTCCACCGTGCGCTCCAGCAGATAGGTCGCCTCCGGCCGCCCTGCTCCGCGATAGGCGTCGACGGGCACGGTATTGGTATAGACCGTGCGGACATTGGCATGGATTGCCGGGATATCATATTGGCCCGACAGCAGCGTCGCATAGAGATAGGTCGGCACCGCCGAGGAGAAGAGCGACATATAGGCGCCGAGATTGGCGATCGTGTCGACCTTCAGAGCCGTCATGCGGTTCTGTGCATCGAAGGCCATCTTGACCTTGGAGACATGATCGCGACCATGTGCATCGGTGAGGAAGGCTTCCGTGCGATCCGCCGTCCATTTCACAGGCACGCCGGTCTTCTTCGATGCCCAGAGGCAGACGATTTCCTCCGGGTAGATATAGATCTTCGAGCCGAAACCGCCGCCGACATCGGGCGCGATGACGCGCAGCTTGTTTTCCGGCGCGACATTATAGAAGGCGCTCATGACGAGCCGGGCCACATGCGGGTTCTGGCTGGTCGTATAGCAGGTATAATGGTCTTCGGCCGCATCATAGATGCCGAGCGTAGCGCGCGGCTCCATGGCATTCGGCGAAAGCCTGTTGTTATGAATCTCGACTTCGGTGACATGCGCGGCCTCGGCAATCGCCTTGTCGGTCGCCGCTGCATCGCCCAGTTCCCAGTCGAAGATTAAATTATCGGGCGCTTCCGGATGGATCTGTGGCGCGCCGGCTTTCAGCGCATCCACCGCCTCAACAACGGCAGGCAGCTCCTCATAGTCGACTGCCACGGCTTCCGCCGCATCGCGCGCCTCGCCAAGACTATCGGCCACGACGATGGCGACGGCATCGCCGACATAGCGGACGGTATCGACCGCCAGCGGCCGCCACGCGCCCATCTTCATCGGCGATCCATCCTTAGAATGGATCATCCAGCCACAGATCAGATTGCCGATGCCATCATCAAGCAGCTGTTTGCCGTCGAGCACGCCGGTCACGCCCGGCATGGAAAGAGCCGCCGACGCGTCGATGCCCTTGATCTTCGCATGTGCATGCGGGCTGCGAACGAAATAGGCATATTTCATTCCCGGCGTCACCATGTCGTCGGTGTAGCGCCCCTTGCCCGTCAGAAATCGCTTGTCTTCCTTGCGCGCCACGCGCGCGCCAATGCCTTCAACGCCCATCACATCCTCCATTGGGGTTCCGGGCCTGGCAATCCGCCAAGATCACAGCCCGGGCGTTTAGCCAGACGGTCTCGGTGGAATTTATTCGGCCGCTTGGCTTGCGGCGTTCATCGCGGCATTGGCTGAAAGCACCGCCTTGACGATGTTGTGATAGCCGGTGCATCGACAGATATTGCCTTCGAGTTCGCTGCGAACGGTCTTTTCGTCCAGCTTGCCGCCATGACGGTTGATCATGTCGGCCGATGTCATCACCATGCCCGGCGTGCAGAAGCCGCATTGCAGGCCATGATGCTCCTTGAAGGCGGCCTGAACCGGATGCAGCTCGCCATTGGCGGCGAGACCCTCGATGGTTGTGATCTTGGAGCCGGAAGCCTGAACGGCCAGGATGGAACAGCTCTTCACCGACTTGCCGTCCATGTGCACGACGCAGGCGCCGCATTGGCTGGTGTCGCAGCCGACATGGGTTCCGGTCAGGCCGAGTTTTTCCCTGATGAAATGGACAAGCAGCGTGCGATTCTCGCACTCACCGCTGACCGAACGGCCGTTCACCGTCAAAGTCACTTTTGCCATATTTTCCTCCTCGCCTCTCCTCCAGAGGCAAGGAGCATCATTTGACTTTTTCGCAATCCAATCAACCTCTACTTTAGAGAGGAGGTGGATTTTCTGCCTCCCGGCAAGCTGTTTTCTTCTCCAGATGGCAAGCCGCCTTTTTTCAGCAATAAAAAAACTGCTATCCACCAATAGACAATCATATTTTGCACGATATTTTCTATCGTTGCAGGACTGTAAAGACAGCCCATCGTGGTGGAGCTGAAGAATTGGGACGACGTTGGCCGGGGTTCGGCTTAACTAACGTTGGAGAGAGTAAATGAAGAAAGTTCTTATGCTCGCATTGGTCGGCTTGTCTATCGCAAGCTGCACGCCGACAGAACAGGGCGCAGGCATCGGCGCGGCATCCGGCGCGATCATCGGCGGCGCGGTCACCGGCAACGTCCGCGGCGCGGCAGTCGGCGCAGCGATCGGTGGCGTTTCCGGCGCCGTCATCGGCAGCGTCCAGGAACAACCCGGCCAGTGCTACTACCGCGACCGCTACGGCCGTCGCTACATCGACGATTGCCCGCGCGGTGGCTATCGCGGTGGTTACGGCGGCTATTGATCGATTGATCGATCTTTCATCGAATTTCGAAGGTCCCGGGCCGCAAGTCCGGGACTTTTTGATTCGGGCCGCAAATGCCTTTGGCAACGCGGCGAAACCTGGTTATCGCATGGTTTTGACAACCCAAGGACGCTGTTTTTCGGGCCGCCTGAATATATGAGAATTCCAGCAAGAACCTCAGCGTTTCGCGCGCTAACGGGCATATTTTCCCTGTTTTTGACTCCAAAACGGTACACCTGAGAGACTTTTGCCTCTATGGTGGCCGCGCGTTAACCCCCGGGAAACGTCAAACTGAGTAAGTTCTCATGTAACCGTAAAGCGGCGTATGCATAAAAGAACTGAACCGAGAAAGAGTATTGCGTATCGGCAGGCAGGAACCGTGGCAGCGGTTGCGGCAATGCTGGCGCTCGGTCCGGTGTGCGCCCAAAATGCCTTTGCATTCAAACTTTTCGGCATCAAGCTCTGGGGTGAAGACGAAACGGCGGATCAGGTTTCCGATCCCGTCCGCTACACGGTGGATTTCAAGTCCGATAATCTCGACAAGGACCTCAAGGAAGCATTGAGCGATAGCTCGATGCTGATCTCCGACGAAAAGAAGCCGGTATCCGGCGACCTTGGCGTCGTCGTGAAGGCGCGCGACGATCGCGACCGGCTGATAGCAGCGCTTTACGAAAAGGCCCGTTACGGCGGCGTGGTCACCATTGCCGTCAACGGCACGCCTCTCGACGCCTTACCGCCGACGCCGACCTTCAGCCGCGCCAAGCCCGTTGCCGTCACCATCAGCGTCGATCCCGGCCCGGTCTTCAAACTCGGCAAGATCAACCTGCTTGGCGACGCCGCGAGGCTGGACCCGGCCAATTATGGCCTCGTGCGGGGCGGCGATGCCGGCTCATTGACCATTCTGAAGGCAGGCGACAAGATGGTCGTCGACTTCAAGAACGAAGGCCACCCACTCGCCAAACTGGACGAGCGCCAGGTCATTGCCGATCATTCGACCAATACCGTGGATGTCTCGCTGAAGGTCGAAAGCGGCCCCGTCGCTCCCTTCGGCAATGTCGGCGTTACCGGCCAGAAGTCGGTCGATCCAGACTTCATTAAGCGCTATGCCCGCATCAACGAAGGCAAGCCCTACTCGCCCGACGAGCTGAAGAAGGCCTCGGACCGCCTGAGAAAGCTCGGCGTCTTTTCAAGCGTTACCATTCGCGAGGCCGACAAGCTGGCGCCGGATGGCAGCATCCCGACGACCATCGAGGTGTCGGAAGGCAAGCAGCGCTTCTTCGGTGTCGGCGCACAATATTCCACCATCGACGGTTTCGGCCTGCAGGGCTATTGGGGACACCGCAACCTGACGGGACGCGCGGATTCGCTGCGCATTGAGGGCTCGGTTTCCCGCATCGGCGAGACCACGGATGTCGGCCAGCTCGACTATACCGCCGGCATCACCTATGTGCGGCCGGCAACCTTCTATCCCTCGGCAACTTTTACCGCCGGCCTCAAGATGCAGAGCCTGCATCCGGACGCCTACGACGCCAACACGGTCACGGCGAGCGGCGGCCTCGCCTATGAAATCAACGATCAGGATACGGTATCTGCCGGCGGCGAGGTGTCCTATGAATCCGATACCACCGATGCTTTCGGAAAACATAATTACCTGACGGTCGCGATCCCGCTCGAATACATCAGGGACACGCGCGACAACAAGCTGGATCCGACCGAAGGTTATCGTGCCTCCATCAGCGCCAAACCGAGCTATGAAGCAATGGGCGGCACGGTTTTCAGCTCCTTCGAAGGTTCGATCACCGGTTACAAGGGCATAGGCGCCAACAACAACGTGGTCTTCGCCGGCAAGCTCGCCGCAGGCTCGTTGCTGGGCGCAAACAGCATCGAGGACATTCCCGCGACCCGGCGTTTCTATGCCGGTGGCGGCGGCTCGGTGCGCGGTTACAGCTATCAGGAAATCTCGCCCTATAACTCCCACGGCGACGAAACTGGCGGACGCTCCTACGTGACAGCCTCCTTCGAAGCGCGGGTGAAGATCACAGACACGATCGGCGTCGTGCCTTTCGTCGATATGGGTAGCGTCACAGACAGCGTCTTGCCCGACGCGTCCGATCTGCGCATTGGCGCTGGCGTCGGCTTGCGCTACGCTACGCCCTTCGGTCCGATCAGGCTCGATGTCGCTGTGCCGTTGAAGAAATATGACAATGGCACATCTTATGGCATCTATGCCGGCATCGGTCAGGCCTTCTGATAAAGCGCAGAGTTGTCGCGGGCCTTTCAGCACACGGTTACGAAATTGAGGTTACTGTCGCTTTCATGAGCATATTGATTCGAATCCTCGGGAAATTGGTGCGCTGGATCGCCTATGCGGTCGTGGCAATCCTTTTGCTCGTGATCGTGGCTGTGCTCGTCGTCGGCCTCGTACCCTCCGCAACCGGTTATGCCGTCGATCAGGTGGCAAAGCTCGCATCTACGCCGGATCGTACCATCGCCATCGCCGCGCCCTCAGGACTGCTGAACGGCAATCTGAGGGTCGGTTCGATCACTGTGTCCGACACGAAAGGCCCCTATGCCAAGGTGCAGAACCTTGCCATCGACTGGTCTCCACTGTCCTTGCTGACCGGCACCTTCCATGCCGATCGCGTCGCAGCCGATGTGGTCGATTTCGAACGGCTGCCGGTTTCGACGGTCGCATCCGCACCGGCAACGCAGCCGGCAAGCTCCAGCGGTTTCTCCCTGCCCATCGCCATCGATATCGGCGCCATCGCCCTGCCTGATCTTCGCATCGGACAGGCCGTTGCCGGGCAGGACTTCGTTCTCGCCGCCGACGGCAGCGTCAAGGCAAACAACAGCAGTATGGGTCTGACACTCAATGCCTTCAGGCACGATGTGCCGGATGCCAAGCTTTCCGCCGATATCGCCTTTGCTCCGGCCGACAATCAGCTGAAACTGAAGACACAGATCTCCGAGCCGCGCGACGGCATGCTGGCCGGGCTGCTGCACCTGCCGGGCGGCCCTGCCGTCAATATCGATCTTTCCGGCGATGGCCCTCTCTCCAACTGGGCCGGCAAGCTGCAGGCGTCACTCGACGGCAAGCCGACAGTCGCCATCAGCGGTCACCACAGCCTCTCCAACGACGGCCTGCGCCACATCGATGTCAAAGGCGGCGGCGATGTCGATTCCCTCCTGCCGCCGACCATGCGCGCGCTCTTTGCCGGCCAGACCACCATCGATCTCTCCGCAACCTTCGACGGCAAGGGCAAGATCGATATCCAGACTGGCAATCTCGCCACCGGCAGCGCCGTGCTTGCCGCATCAGGCACACTCGATCCCGCCGGCAACAATAGCCTCAATGCCAATCTCATCGGCACCTCCGGCCCCGTCGATTTCCGCTGGCCTATGGAAAACGGCGAGGTCCGCGCCCTGATTTCGCGGGTTGACATCGCGCTGACGGGTGCGGCCCAATCGGTGAAGATCGACGCAAAAGCTGCTCTCGACAGCGCCAGCACGCCGCAGGGCAATATCGGACAGATCAATCTCAGTGCCCGCAGCGATGCCTTCAATCTCACCGGCATGTCCGGCCCGCTGCAGCTTCGCCTGGTTGTCGGCCAGACGGCCTTCGTGAGCCCCGACCTCAATCGCCTCATCCGCGCGCCGATTGCGCTGACTGCGCCGCTGCAGCTCTCGCCCGATACGATCGGCTTCAACAATACGACATTGGAAAGCGCCAGCATCGGCGGCACCGTCAACGGCAAATATACGCTGTCGTCGAAGGCGCTGACGGGCAATTTCAAGCTTTTCGCCCTGCCCGGCGTTCTGCCGGATGGTGTCTCGGACAAGTTCGAAGGCACGATCTCCCTGGAAGGCCAGGTCGCCGGCACGGTGCCGACCAAGATGACGCTCTCCAATCTTGCGGTGAAATCCAATGTCGCCGAAATCAATGGCAATGTCGCGCTCAACGACCAATCGCTAACCACAGATCTATCCGGCAAGGTACTCGACCTTTCCAAGCTCGTCCCGAACGCGCAAGGACAGGCCGATATCGGTCTCAAGGCCAAGGGACCGCTCTCTGCACTCGGCATCGACGCGACCGTCAGGGCCGTCAATGTCAAGCTGGCGGGACGGCTGCTCGATACGCTTGACGTCGGCGTGACCGGCACCGCCGATCCCAAGGCACCGCAGGCAAATATCCGGGCAAATGGGGCAATCGACGGCAAGCCGATCCGCATCACCGCCGACGCCGTTTCCAAGGATGGCCGCACCAGTATCCCATCGCTGGCAGCCGAAATCGGCATCAACAAACTGCAAGGCAAACTGGATCTGTCGCCGAGCTTCGAGCCGACAGGCGCGCTGACCTTTGACCTGCCGGATCTCAGCCTTCTGGCCGCGCTTGCCGGCCAGCAGGCCGAGGGTGACCTCAAGGGCTCGCTCGACATCGCCAGCACCGGCGGCAAGATCGGCCTGAAAGTCAATGCAAACGGCAGCGGCATCCGCCGCGACGATCTCGTCATTAGCAAGCCGGCCGTGGCACTTGCCGTCGATGATCTCAAGGCCCTCTCTGCAAATGGCACCATCCGCGCCGATACGATCGCCTCCGGCGCCAACCGCATCGCCGATCTTAACCTGACCTTCACCCAGCAGGGCAGCCGCACGGATTTTGATCTGAAGTCGACCTATGATAGCGCGCCGCTGACGACACACGGCAGCGTCGAAACGGCTGGTGGCCAGACGACGGTGAGCCTCGACTCGTTTGCAGGCGCGCCGCGCACGATACCGGTGAAGCTCGCATCGCCGACGAAGATCGTCATCAAGGACGGCATCGCCTCTCTGAACGGCCTGACCCTTCAGACCGGTGGCGGTTCAGTGACCGTTGATGGCACCGCCGGGCAGGTCCTGAACATCAATGCGAAGATAGCCAACCTGCCCGCGAGCCTGGCCAATGTCTTTGCGCCGACGCTTGCGGCAGAAGGCGTCATCTCGGGCACGATCGCGGTCACCGGCAAGGCCGCCTCACCGGCCGTTGTCTTCCAGACCAACTGGTCGGGAGCAGCAACAAGCCAGACGAAATCCGCCGGCCTCGCCGCGCTCGGCATCAAGGCGGACGGCAAGTTCGCCGATAATGTCGTCACCATCAACACCAACCTGACCGGCCAGAGCGGCCTGGCGCTGAATGGCAGCGGCACCGTCGCTATTGCCGGCAACAAGGCGATGGCGCTGAGGTTTGCCGGTAGTCTGCCGTTCGACGCCTTGGCAGGCCAGCTGGCCGCCCAGGGCCTGGTCATGACGGGTACGGCGAAAATCGACATGCAGATCGGCGGCACGACGGCAGCACCCGCCATTACAGGCTCGATCACCACCGACGGCGCCAAGCTGGTCGATGTACGGCGAAATCTGACCCTCAACGGCCTCGCCGTCACGGTTACGCTCGATGGCCGGCAGGCCGTCATCTCGCGGCTGAGCGGCAACCTCACGAGCGGCGGCAGCGTTTCCGGCAGCGGCACGGTCGGCATTACCCCGGATAGCGGCTTCCCTGCCGATATCCAGATGAAGTTCAACAATGCGACCTATGTCGACGGGACCCTGGTCACCGCGACGGTCAACGGCACGCTCGGCATCAAAGGACCGCTCATGACCGCGCCGATGCTGACGGGCAATCTTAGGATCAACAAGGCATCGATCACCGTGCCGCAGAAGCTGCCGGCCTCGCTGTCTGAGATCAACATCAAGCACAAGAATGCGCCGGCTGCGGTCAACGCCCAGTTCAAGGATCAGAAACCGGAGGCGCCGCGCAGCAAATCGACCACGCTCGGCATCGATCTGCAACTCGAGGCACCCTCGCAGATTTTCGTGCGTGGCCGCGGCATCGATGCCGAACTCGGCGGCAACATCACGGTGCGCGGCACGGCAGCAGAACCAATCGTGTCCGGTGGATTCACCATGCGGCGCGGGCGTCTGACCATCTTGAGCCGTCGGCTTGACTTCACCGATACCAGCAAGATCACCTTCGGCGGCGATCTGACGCCGGCGCTCAACATGGAAGCGACGTCGACGGCAGGCTCCACCACGATAACGGTCGATGTCACCGGGTTGGCGACCGACCCGCAGATCGGCTTCTCCTCATCGCCGGCTCTGCCGCAGGACGAGGTGCTGGCACAGCTGATCTTCGGCCAATCCATGTCGAAACTATCGGCCATGCAGATCGCCCAGCTCGCCGACGCCGCCAGCCAGTTGGCCGGCGGACGCTCCACCTCGCTCTTCGAAGGCCTGCGCAGCCATCTTGGCGTCGACGATCTCGACATCTCGACGGATGCGAACGGCCAGGCACAGGTTGGCGCCGGCAAGTATATCAACAAGCGCACCTATATCGAACTGCAGCAGGGCGCTTCAAACAACACCAAGGCCATCATCAATTTTAACGTCGGTCGCGGCGTGAAGCTGCGCGGTGCGGCGGGATCCGACGGCGCCGGGGAAGCCGGCGTCGTCTACGAGCATGAATATTGAGGAACACTTCTCCCGCGGAAGCAGACCATTATCGAGTGAGAGGAAACGGAGATGTGTGCGTTGTTGCGCAGCGCGAGCTCACATGAAGATTGAGCCGTCGGATTGTCATTCTGCGCAATCAGACTGATCAATCTGTCGAAAGTCGGATGATTCTGGACAATTTTCTATCTTTTTGCTGTCATCCAGACAATTGATAATGCAAGGCAACCTGATTCAGGCCGATCAGCTCTTCACTGGCCGCGAACTGGTCTATCTCATTGTTTTCATGCCGTCCCGGCAAAGCCGCTGCTGGCTTTTCCGGAATCGCTCTAACTCTCGGAGCAATGCCGATGAATACGCAATCCACTCCCGTTACCCTGATCGGCGTTCCCCTGGAGGAAGGCTCCGGCCGCCGCGGCGCCGGCATGGGTCCGACGGCGCTCCGCATCGCAGGCATCGAAACCACCCTGACCGAACTTGGCCATCGCGTCACGGATAGCGGCGACCTGCATCCTGTTCCGGCAGCGGATCTTCCGGACCATCCCCACGCTCACAATCTGAAGATTGTCGGCGCCTTCACGCGTGCGCTGGAAGCGAAGGTCTATGATGTCGCATCGTCTGGCGGCTTCCCGCTGATCCTCGGCGGCGACCACAGTCTCTCCATGGGCAGCGTCTCCGGCATGGCCCGCCATGCGGCGGAGGTCGGCCGCCCGCTCTTCGTGCTCTGGCTCGACGCCCACTCCGATTTCAATTCGCCCGCCACCTCCCCCTCGGGCAATATTCACGGCATGCCCGTTGCATTCTTCTGCGGCGAAGCCGAGATCGAGGGTGTTCTGCCGGCCGGGCGGCCGCTGGTCGACCCGACGAAGGTCTTCCAGGTCGGCATCCGCTCCGTCGACCCGCGCGAGCGCGAGGAAATCCGCGAACACGGCGTCAACGTCTTCGACATGCGTTCCCTCGACGAGCAGGGTGTCGCCGCCATCATGCGCAAGGTGCTTGATACCGTCAGCGAAGCCAACGGCCTGCTGCATGTCAGCTTCGATGTCGATTTCCTCGATCCGGATATCGCGCCGGGCGTCGGAACCACCGTGCCGGGCGGCGCGACCTATCGCGAAGCGCATCTCATCATGGAGATGCTCTCCGACAGCAATCTCGTCTCGTCGCTCGATCTGGTCGAGCTCAACCCGTTCCTCGATGATCGCGGCAAGAGCGCCCGCGTGCTGGTGGAAATGGCCGCAAGCCTCTTTGGCCGGCGCATCTTCGATCGACCGACCCGGGCCGCCTGAGGCGCTGTCCGGCCGGCAAAGGAATCCGGTGATGGATTGCCGGCGGGCGAGCATTCCTATCTGGGGCCACCCTCGTCCTTCGACAGGCTCAGAATGAGGGTGGAGTAAGCCCTTCCTCGATATAGCTACGCTCTCAGCAGAGCGAGACGATCAGCCTTCATGGTGAGGTGGCGCGTGAGCGCCCTCGAACCACGGGGGCGGGTGGCTGCTCCCCCTTTACAACCTCCATACTTCCAGCATCTTGCTTTGCCAGCCAATACTGTCGAAACCGCTTGTATAGGTTTAGGTTTAAGCAATCTTCTTGCCCTATCGTGCCAATAACGCGCCGCATCGGCGTCACGGGTTCAATGGGAAGAACGTTCATGGCCACGATCAATTCCACCAGCTTCAGCGGCGATACTCTGGAGATCATTGCCTTCCGGCTGCATGATCAGGAATTCTGCGTCAAGACCACCACGATCCGCGAAATACGCGGCTGGGCACCCTCGACGCCGATCCCGCACGCGCCGGCCGATGTCATCGGCGTCATGAACCTGCGCGGTTCGGTCATCCCGATCATCGACCTTGCCTACAAGCTCGGCATGCAGAGCACGGTCGCCAACGAACGCAGCGCCATTGTCGTCGCCGAAGTGCATAACATGGTCATCGGCATGCTGGTCGACCGCGTCTCCGACATCCTGACGATCGCCTCCAGCCAGGTGCAACCGGTGCCGGAAGTGACCGCCTCCTTCGATCGCGCCTATTGCGAAGGCATCATCGCCACGGAGAATGGCATGATCTGCTTCCTGAACCTCGCCAAGATGTTCAAGGAAAACGAAACAGATGAACTTGCCGCATAACTTCGCCGCATAGTCCTTTTTAAAAAACCGCCGCTCTCTCGCGGCGGTTTTCTCGCAATTCGGCTTTGTCGTCTTCAAAATGCTTGGTTAGCCGAACAATGCGTAGGTGCTCTTGATCGTCACCCATACACCCCAGAGGAGCGGAATGCCGACGAGTGCCCAGGCGATCAGTGCCTTGCCGTCGAAACCACCCGTGCCGATGCCGAAGGAGCCGGTGGGGCCTGCATTGGCGGCAGCGGTCTTTGCCTGCAGCGCCGCCACCTCCTCGTCCGACATGAACCATTTGTCCGAGAGCGGCTTGACCAGCGAATTGGCGATCAAGCCCAGAGCCAGCATGCCCGCAAGAATATACATGGTGAAGGTGTAGAGCTGCGCACCTTCGACGCCTGCTGCCTTCTGTGCCTCGCGGATATAGTTGACGACGACAGGCCCGATGATCCCGGCCGTCGCCCATGCCGTCAGCAGCCGGCCATGGATCGCACCTACGAACTGCGTGCCGAAGATATCGGCAAGATAGGCGGGAACGGTAGCGAAGCCGCCGCCATACATCGACAGGATGATGCAAAGCGCACCGACGAACAGCACTTTGCTATGGATACCGGCCGCCCAGGGAGCCAGGACATAGAGCGCAATGCCGATGACGAAGAAGCAATAATAGGTGTTCTTGCGGCCGATCTTGTCGGAGAGCGACGCCCAGAAGAAGCGCCCACCGATGTTGAAGAGCGACAGCAGACCGGCAAAGCCGGCGGCTATGGCAGCGACGGTGGCGATCTGATCCTTGCTGAGATCGGCGAATTTCACATCCGGCAGGCCGATGAGGGCTCCGCCGAAAATCTCCTGCAGCATGGGCGAGGCCATGCCGATGACGCCGATGCCGGCCGAGACGTTGAGGCACAATACTGCCCAGATCAGCCAGAACTGCGGGGTTTTGTGGGCATCGCGGAGATGCACATGCTTTGTGGTAATCATCGAGCTCTTGGCCGCGGGTGCCGTCCAGCCCTCAGGACGCCAGCCGGCCGGCGGCAGGCGATAGCCGAAGGCGCCTCCCATCATGAAGACGAAATAGATGGCCGCCATGACGATGAAAGTCTGCCAGACGCCCACCGATCCATCCGTGCGAAAGTGGTTCATCAGCAGGCTCGCAAGCGGCGCCCCGATCATCGCGCCGCCGCCGAAACCCATGATCGCCATGCCCGTCGCCATGCCGCGCCGATCCGGAAACCATTTGATCAGCGTTGACACGGGTGAAATATAGCCGAGACCAAGCCCGATACCGCCGATGACGCCGGCGCCGATCCACATGATCCAGAGCTGATGGAAGATGACGCCAATCGCGGCAATCAGGATACCGCCGCACCAGCAGCAGGCAGCGACTACGCCGGCCTTGCGCGGCCCGGCCCGTTCCAGCCAGCCGCCCCAGATGGCAGCGGAGGAGCCGAGCAGCACGAAGAACAGCGTATAGATCCAACCGAGATCGCTGACGCGCCAGTCGCAGCTCGTCGTGAACAGGGCGGTCAGAAGATTGAGGCTGGCGCATTCTGCAGGAGCTGGAGCCGGAGTACCGAGCGCCTTGGAGAGCGGCAGCCAGAACACGCTGAAGCCATAGGCCATGCCGATGCAGAGATGGATCGCCAATGCCGCCGGCGGCACCAGCCACCGGTTGAAGCCCGGCTTGGCAATGATGCGCTCACGATCGAGCAGACCCGCCGTTGCCGTCCCTCGGGAAATATTCGTATCCGCAGCCGTCATGAACAACTCCTCCTTGCTTCAAAGACCGGCACCCTTCCTCAAAGGAATCGCATTCGACGATAGAGCCTCCACTCTCCATCCCAATGCGCCATCTGTGCTAGTATTAAGCCGACTTAATTTCCTCGGCCGGCGCCGGCCTGTGGATCAGCGAGGCCGCCTCCAGGACCAAAGGGTTCAGCCCACTGTCGCCATGATCGATGATCGCGAACAGCTGTCTCCGCATGCGCGGCTCCCAGAATTTGTTGATATGCGTAGCCACACCCTGCACCGCCTCACCCGCCGGCTGTGTCTTGAAGAAGGTGGCGATCTGGTTCGCCATATAGATGAGCTTGGTCTCGGTCTTGCCATGCGGCGTTTCGTCAGGCGACATCGGCGATGCTCCCCGTGATGATGCGATGCGGGTGGGTGAAAATCTCGAAATCGTCGCCGCGCACCAGCGCCACCAGCGTCATGCCGGCCTCCTCGGCCGTACGGATCGCAAGCGCCGTCGGCGCGGAAATCGCTACAAGGACGGAACTGCCTAATATCGCTGCCTTCTGCACCATCTCGACGGAAAGGCGACTGGTGACGGCGACCACGCCATCCGCGCCCTTATGACCGGACCGAATGACCGCGCCGCATAGCTTGTCGAGCGCATTGTGCCGGCCGACATCCTCGCGCACGGCAAGCAGACCCTCGGACGGAATATAGAAGCCCGCGCCATGCACGGCATGCGTCTCGCGATGCAGCGGCTGGGCATCATTGAGGAGAGCGATGGCGCGAACGATATCCCTCTGCGTCAGCTTCAAAGCAACTTTCGAGACATCCGGCACCTTGCGAACTGCCTGTTCGATCGATTCGATGCCGCAAAGGCCGCAGCCGACGGGGCCCGCCATATGGCGGCGGCGCAGCCGCAGGGCATCCGCGGCATCATCGACGAGCGTGATCTGCACGTCGATCCCCTGCTCGTCCTCAATCGGCTCGATCGCAGCAATCTCACTCATATCGGTGATGATGCCCTCGGTGAGGCTGAAGCCGACAGCGAAATCCTCGATATCGGCGGGCGTACCCATCATGACCGCGTGCGAGGTGCCGCCATAGGAAAAAGCGATCGGTACTTCCTCGGGGACAATTCGGGAGCCGGACCGCACCAACCCGTTGCGGCGGGCGGTCTCGGGGACGAGGGTGGTGGGCGTGAATTTGGTCATTGTGGGGTGGGGCGGAAAGTACCCCCCTCTGTCGCTATCGCGACATCTCCCCCACAAGGGGGGAGATCGTTGGGAGTTTGACGCTCTTTATCCGTTAAACAATAAGCTGCAACCTCTACAGATACAGCATAAGCTTGTGCCGAGAGCATCCCGCGAGCTACCAATCTCCCCCCTTGTGGGGGAGATGTCACGAAGTGACAGAGGGGGGTATTCCGCCGCATCCTCAAACTCACTCCGCAGCCTCCATCTTCCCAACGATGCGTCGGGACTGCCGGGCCTGTTCATCATACTCGACCTGCCACTGCGATGGACCATTCGAGGGCGAGACCTGCACGGCCGTCACCTTGTATTCCGGGCAGTTCGTCGCCCAGTCGGAATAATCCGTGGTAATGACGTTCGCCTGCGTGTCCGGATGATGGAACGTCGTATAGACGACACCGGGCGCGACGCGGTCGGTAATCAACGCCCTGAGCGTCGTGTCGCCGGATCGGCTGCTGAGCCGCACCCAATCGCCCTCGCGGATGCCGCGCTGCTCGGCGTCGTGCGGATGGATCTCCAGGCGGTCCTCCGCGTGCCAGACGACATTCTCCGTGCGCCGCGTCTGGGCACCGACATTGTACTGGCTGAGGATACGCCCGGTCGTCAGTAGCAGCGGGAAGCGCGGGCCGGTGCGCTCGTCGGTCGGGACATATTCCGTGCGGATGAACTTGCCCTTGCCGCGCACGAAGCCATCGACATGCATGATCGGCGAGCCGAGCGGCGTCTTCTCGTTGCAGGGCCACTGCACCGAGCCCATCTTTTCCAGATAGTCGTAGGAGACGAGCGCGAAGCTCGGCGTCGTCGCGGCGATCTCGTCCATGATTTCGGACGGATGCGTATAGTTCCAGCCGAGACCCATGGCCTGCGCCATCTTCTGTGTCACTTCCCAATCGGCATAGCCGTTGCGCGGGGTCATGACCTTGCGCACGCGGTTGATGCGGCGCTCGGCATTGGTGAAGGTGCCGTCCTTTTCCAGGAAGGTCGAACCGGGCAGGAAGACGTGGGCGTAGTTGGCGGTCTCGTTCAGGAAGAGGTCGTGGACGACGACGCATTCCATCGCAGCAAGGCCGGCCGCAACATGCTTGGTGTCCGGATCGGACTGGAGAATGTCCTCACCCTGGATGTAGATGCCCTTGAACGTGCCTTCGACGGCGGCATCCAGCATGTTTGGAATGCGGAGGCCCGGCTCGTTGTTGAGCTTCACACCCCAGAGCTTTTCGAAGATATCGCGGGTCGCATCGTCGGAGATATGACGATAGCCCGGCAGCTCGTGCGGGAAGGAGCCCATGTCGCAGGAGCCCTGCACGTTGTTCTGTCCGCGCAGCGGGTTCACGCCGACGCCCGGACGGCCGATATTGCCCGTCACCATGGCGAGATTGGCGATCGCCATGACGGTGGTCGAGCCCTGGCTGTGCTCGGTAACACCGAGACCGTAATAGATCGCGCCGTTGCCGCCCTTGGCAAACAGACGAGCGGCGCCGCGTACGAGTTCCGGAGAAACGCCGGTGTATTTTTCCGTTTCCTCCGGGCTGTGCTGCGGCTCGGAAACGAAGGCTGCCCAGTCCTCGAATTCGGACCAGTCGCAGCGCTCACGGATGAATTTCTCGTCGAACAGGCCTTCGGTGACGATCACATGTGCCAGTGCCGTCAGAATGGCGACATTAGTGCCTGGCTTCAGCGGCAGATGATAGCTGGCTTCGACATGCGGCGTGCGCACCAGATCGATGCGGCGCGGATCGATGACGATGAGCTTGGCGCCCTGGCGCAGCCGCTTCTTCAGGCGCGAACCGAAGACCGGATGGCCATCCGTCGGGTTGGCGCCGATGACGATGACGACATCGGAATGCTCGACGCTGTCAAAATTCTGCGTGCCGGCGGAGGTGCCGAAAGCCTGGCCGAGGCCGTAACCTGTGGGAGAATGGCAGACGCGGGCGCAGGTATCGACATTGTTGTTGCCGAAGCCTGCGCGCACCAGCTTCTGCACCAGATAGGTTTCCTCATTGGTGCAGCGCGAGGAGGTAATGCCGCCGATGGAATCGCGGCCATACTGATATTGCAGCCGCTTGAACTCGGTGGCGATATGGGCAAACGCCTCGTCCCAGGTCACTTCACGCCAGGGATCGGTCACCTTCTCGCGGATCATCGGATTGAGGATGCGGTCCTTGTGGGTCGAATAGCCATAGGCGAAGCGGCCCTTGACACAGGAATGGCCGCGATTGGCCTGGCCGTCTTTCCACGGCACCATGCGCACCAGCTCCTCGCCGCGCATCTCCGCCTTGAAGGAACAGCCGACGCCGCAATAGGCGCAGGTGGTGACGACCGAATGCTCCGGCTGGCCGATCGAGATGACCGATTTTTCGGTCAGTGTCGCGGTCGGGCAGGCCTGCACACAGGCGCCGCAGGAAACGCATTCCGAATCGATGAAACTCTCATGCATGCCGGGCGAGACGCGCGAGCCGAAGCCGCGGCCCTCGATGGTGAGTGCGAAGGTGCCCTGCACTTCCTCGCAGGCGCGCACGCAGCGCGAGCAGACGATGCACTTCGAAGGATCATAAGTGAAATAGGGGTTCGACTCGTCCTTCGGCATCCATTTCAGATTGATGTCGCCGTTGTTGCGCGCCTTGACGTGGTTGTCGCCCTCATAGCCGTAGCGCACATCGCGCAGGCCGACGGCGCCGGCCATATCCTGCAATTCGCAATCGCCGTTGGCGGCGCAAGTCAGACAGTCGAGCGGGTGGTCGGAGATATAGAGCTCCATCACGCCGCGGCGGATGTCCTTCAGCCGGCCGGTCTGCGTGTGAACGACGAGGCCGGGTGCCACAGGCGTCGTGCACGAGGCCGGCGTGCCGTTGCGGCCTTCGATCTCGACGAGACAGAGGCGGCAGGAGCCGAAGGCATCGACCATATCGGTGGCGCAGAGCTTCGGCACCTGAATGCCTGCTTCCATCGAGGCGCGCATGATCGACGTACCCTCGGGCACCGTGATCTGGCGACCGTCGATGGTGAGCGTCACCATGGTTTCGGATGTGGAGGCCGGCGTGCCGTAATCGATTTCTGGAACGAGGGACATGGGTCTTACTCCGCCGCTTCAATCAAGGGAGCCGGAGAAAAATCCTCCGGAAAATGGGTCATCGCGCTCATGACGGGATAGGGCGTGAAGCCGCCGAGCGCGCAGAGCGAACCGAACTTCATGGTGTTGCAGAGATCGGCAAGCAGCACCCGGTTTTTCTCCGGCTCGATCCCTCGCGCGATCTTGTCGGCCGTCTCGACGCCGCGCGTCGAGCCGATGCGGCAGGGCGTGCACTTGCCGCAGCTTTCGACCGCGCAGAATTCCATGGCGAACCGCGCCTGCTTCAGCATGTCGGCGGTATCGTCGAAGACGACGATGCCGGCGTGGCCGATGAGACCGTCCTTGGCCGCGAACGCTTCATAGTCGAACGGCGTGCCGAACAGCGCGCGCGGGAAATAGGCGCCCAGCGGCCCACCCACCTGCACGGCCTTGACCGGTCGCCCCGTCGCCGTGCCGCCGCCGATCCGGTCGACGATGTCGCCGAGCGAAAGACCGAAGGCCGTTTCATAGAGGCCACCATGTTTGACGTTGCCGGCGATCTGCAGCGGGATCGTGCCGCGCGACCGGCCCATGCCGAAATCGCGATAGAAGGCAGCACCCTTGTCCATGATGACGGGGACCGAGGCGAGCGAGATCACGTTATTGATGACGGTGGGACAGTTGAACAGGCCCTTATGCGCCGGCAGCGGCGGTTTGGCACGCACGATGCCGCGCTTGCCCTCGAGGCTGTTCAAGAGCGCCGTTTCCTCGCCGCAGACATAGGCGCCGGCGCCGGTGCGGATTTCCATGTCGAAGGTTTTGCCTGAGCCGAGCACGGATGCGCCGAGAATACCGGCCTTGCGCGCGATTTCGACAGCTTCCGTCATCGCGGCGATCGCATGCGGATATTCCGAACGCGTATAGACGAAGCCCTTGGTCGCGCCCGTCGCGAGGCCTGCAATCGCCATGCCCTCGATCAGCACGAAGGGGTCGCCTTCCATGATCATCCGGTCGGCGAAGGTACCGCTATCGCCCTCGTCCGCGTTGCAGACGATATATTTGCGTGTCCCCGGCGCATCGAGCACCGTCTTCCACTTGATGCCGGTCGGGAAACCCGCGCCACCGCGGCCGCGAAGGCCGGAATCGGTCACTTCCTTGACGATATCGCCAGCAGCCATGCCGATGGCGCGGCGCAGACCTTTCAGGCCGCCGTGCGCTTCGTAATCCTGCAGCGAAAGCGGGTCGGTGATGCCGCAGCGGGCAAAAGTCAGGCGGGTCTGTTCCTTGAGGAATGGGAGGCTTTCGACCTCCCCAAGACAGAGCGGATGCTCGCCGCCTTCGGCGAGCCCGGCATCGAATAGTGCGGGAACATCCTTGGCCTTCACCGGTCCATAGCCGATGCGCTTGCCGTCGATCTCGACTTCGACCAGAGGTTCGAGCCAGAACATGCCGCGCGAGCCGTTGCGTACGATGCGCGCATCGAGCCCGCGTTTGGCAATCTCCTGCGTGACGGCTTGCGCCACCTTTTCCGCACCCAGCGAAAGGGCGGCGGCATCGCGAGGGACATAGATGGTGAGTGTCATCGGCGCGCCTCCTTTACGAGGTCTTCGGCGCTTTCGTCGTCGAGCCGGCCATGCAGCTCGCCGTCGAGCATCGCAGCCGGAGCGCAGGTGCAAAGCCCAAGACAATAGACCGGCTCCAGCGTGACACTGCCATCGAGCGTGGTCTGATGGAAATCGATACCCAGGAGACGCTTGATACGCTCCGCCAGCGCATCGCCGCCCATCGACTGACAGGCTTCGGCGCGACAGAGCTTCAGAACATGGCGGCCGGCCGGATGATCGCGATAGTCATGATAGAAGGTCATGACGCCGTGCACTTCGGCGCGGGAAAGGTTCAGTGCCTTGGCGATCAGCGGCAACGCGTCCTGCGGCACATAACCGAATTCTTCCTGGATCCCATGCAGGATCGGCAAAAGCGGCCCCTCCATCGATTTCATGCTATCGATGATGGTGCCGGCCCGGGTTGCGATATCGCCCGCAGCCTGATTCAAACTCATTAGCAGCCTCCCGCGCATAGCTCCGAAGATCGAAGGCGAATCTTCGGAAAAGGCCTATGCGGCATTTCCTCCTGGCGCGCGATCGACACGCCATGCCGTTAAGGTCGCAGGGAGACGGCTAGGGATCAATAAGGCAGTCTCGTTGCTCGATAGAAAATTTCTATCGATTCTCGTCCTCTTCCGCGAGCAATCTTGCCTCGTGCAACAAGGCAGAGACGAGGGGCGTGAAGGGTTCACGATGTGTGGCGACCAGGCCGACAAGATGCTCGGCGTCAGGCTCCGTGATTGGGATCTTATGAATATCCGCCGGAAAACCGAAGGAATCAGCGATATTCTTCGGCATGATGCTCGCCCAGCGCCCGGTCTGCACATGCGAAAACAGCACGATCATCGAATTGGATTCCAGCGTCGGTTTGGCCGTTGCGCCTGCCTCGGCAAGATGCCGATTGATAATGCGGCGATTCTGCATGTCGGCAGTCAATAGACAAAGCCGAAGATCGCCGACTTCCTTCCAGGTGACGGTCTTGCGCTCGGAAAACGGGCTGCCCGCCGCGGTAATCAGGTGATAGCGCTCAGCATAGAGCGGCACGCTGGTGACACGGCCGAGCGGCTCGTTTTCCAGATAGGTAATGCCGGCATCGATCTCGAGATTTTCCAGCAGGCTCAGAACCTGCAGCGAATTGCGCGATAAAATGGAGAAGGTGACGTCAGGGTGTCTTTCCTGGAAAGGCGTGGTGATTTTCTGCACCATGGCGAGCGCTGTCGGAATGGCGGCGATCCGGATATGGCCGGCAAGACCCTTGCGCGCCGCGCGCATCTCCTCGCGCATAGTGCGGCTATCGCCGACGATGCGGCGCGCCCATTCCAGCACGCGCTGCCCCTCAGGCGTCAGACCCTGAAAGCGTGAACCGCGGCTGACGAGCATTACGCCGAGCTGATCTTCCAATTGCCGGATTGCCGCCGATAAGGTCGGCTGCGTCACACCGCATTCCTCGGCAGCACGTCCGAAATGCTTCTGATTCGCCAATGCTATGAAGAATTCCAGCTTGTCGATCATCCCGCTCTCCCGCGACGAAAGAGTTAGACCGACAGCATGGCGAGCGCAACATACAAAGCGGCCTCAGGGATCAGCGATCGGTCTGACAGAACGCCTTCTGCAGCGACTCAACGACGGCACAGATTTCCGACCGCGCGACGGCATAATGAATGAGTCGCCCTTCGCGGCGCGTATCGACCAGCTTGTCCAGGCGAAGACGCGCCAAATGCTGCGACACGACGGCCTGCGGAAGATCAAGAAGAGCCTCGAGCTCCATCACCGTTTTCTCGTGCTTGGCAAGCGTGAAGAGAATTGCCAGGCGCGTCTCGTGCGATAGTGCTTTCAGCAGGGCGCTCGCCTTTCGCGCCCTGTCAGTCATTTCCTCAACATCACGTTCCGCTGCACCGCCCTGCGGTAGAGACGACGACATATGACAGCCTCTAGTAAGAAATCCCCAGAGGTATGCTTATAATATTATCAAATCAGAAGCTGATTCAAAAAGACACGGAAAACCAAAAAAGGTCCGTTTTATCAGCAGATAAGCTGTCCGCCGTTGATCTCAATTACCTGCCCGGTGACGTAGCCGGAAAGCAGGGGCGCTGCGAGAAAGAGATAGGCGGGCGCGCAATCTTCGGGCGTTCCCAGGCGCTGAAGTGGGATCGATTTGCGCGTCTGCTCCAGCTTCTCTCTCGAGGAATAGCGCTCATGAAAATCGGTTGATATCGTGCCGGGAGAGACGCAATTGACCCGGATGCCATCCGGTGCCAGTTCGCGCGCCAGTGCTTTCGAGTAGGTTGCGACAAAGGCTTTCGAGGCGGAATAGATCGCCGATCCCGGGCTGCCGCCGGTCAGCGCCGAAATCGAAACCGTATTGACGATCGCCGCCTGCCCGGCTGCCCGCAGCAGCGGCAACAGTCCTCTCGTCACCTCCATCACGGAAGTCTGATTGAGATGAACGATCTGCTCGTATTGTTCGTCCGTAAGCTCGCCGGCTGGGAATCGCCCGACCATGGTGCCGGCATTGTTGACAAGCACGTCGATGCGGTCGAAACGCTCGCCGGCAGCGCTAACGAAATCGCGCGTACCATTGCGGGCGGCGAAATCGCCGGCAATGAGAAAGGCGCGGCGCTCGGCTTCCGCTTCCATCAGAAAATCAGGCAAATCGCGACTGCCATCGCGGCCAACATGAACAAGGACATGGGCGCCGCAATCGAGAAACTGGCGCGCGACCTCCAGCCCGATGCCACGACCGGCGCCGGTGACCACGACGTTGCGATTTTCGAATAGCTTCGGATGAAACACGATGACCTCCCCAACCGCACTATTCGCGCGCCGGTAATTGCGGAATTTTCACTTTATCATATGATGACGAAAAAACGAAAGAAAGGGAGCGAAAACCATGTTCCTATCCGGACGTCAGACCGAGATCCTCGAAATCGCCAAGGCAGAAGGGCGAGTACTGGTGGAAGAGCTGGCGCTGCGCTTCTCGGTCACGCCGCAAACCATTCGCAAGGACCTGAACGACCTCTGCGACGGCCGCGTGCTATCGCGCGTGCATGGCGGCGCGATCTTCCCCGGCGGAACCGAGAACGTAAAATATGAGGCAAGACGTTCCATCGCCGCACCCGAAAAACAGGCGATCGGCCGCGCCGCAGCAAGCCTGATCCCCAACAACAGCTCGCTTTTCATTAATATCGGCACGACGACGGAAGCTGTCGGCGAGGCACTCCTTGGCCATCACGAACTGATGGTTATTACCAATAATATCAACGTTGCCAATAAGTTGCGTATTTTCCCCTCTATCGAAGTCGTCATTTCCGGCGGTGTCGTGCGCGGCTCGGATGGCGGCATCGTCGGCGAGGCGGCCGTCGATTTCATCAAGCAGTTCAAGGTGGATTACGCTGTCATCGGTGCCTCGGCGATCGATCCCGACGGCGCGCTTCTGGATTTCGATTTTCGCGAAGTGAAAGTCGCGCAGGCCATCATCGCCAATGCGCGGCACGTCATTCTCGTCGCCGACAGCACCAAGTTCGAACGAACCGCTCCGGTTCGCATCGGCCATCTATCGCAGGTTCATACCTTCGTAACGGACGAATGCAGCATCGAATCCGTGCGCTCCATCGCCGCGGAACATGACGTGCATCTTGTTGAAACCTCTCGCAGACCAGCTTGATCGGCGCGCTTTCCGTCAAGAAACGTTCGTTTGACATTCGTATCTGTTTCGCTTTAGATGGATTAGTTTCGATTTTCCATCTTCAGGGGATGGCTGACCTTTGCGGAGGGGCGGGTGAGCGAGCAGGTCTACGATATTTTCGTTATCGGCGGCGGCATCAATGGCTGCGGCATTGCCCGCGATGCCGTTGGGCGCGGCTATAAGGTCGCGCTCGCCGAGATGAACGACTTCGCCTCCGGCACGTCGTCGGGCGCCACGAAGCTCATCCATGGCGGGTTGCGCTATCTCGAACATTACGAATTCCGTCTCGTGCGCGAATCGCTGATGGAGCGCGAAGTGCTCTGGGCGATGGCGCCGCACATCATCTGGCCGATGCGCTTCGTCCTGCCCTATCACAAGGGGGGCATCCGCCCGGCCTGGCTGATCCGCCTCGGCCTTTTCCTCTACGATCACCTCGGCGGACGAAAGCTGCTGCCACCGACCGCGACGCTGGACATGAAGAAGGATCCGGCGGGCAAGCCGCTGAAGGCGCTTTTCACCAAGGCGTTCGAATATTCCGACGGCTGGGTCGACGATGCCCGCATGGTGGTGTTGAACGCACGCGATGCGGCGGACCGCGGCGCAACGATCATGCCACGGACGAAAGTGATCTCCGCCCGCCGCGAAGATGCGGTTTGGGCGATCGAAACGGAGAATACGATCAGCGGCGAGAAGCGCCAGTTTCGTTCGCGCATGCTGGTCAATGCGGCGGGTCCTTGGGTCGATCAGGTGCTCGCCGGTGCCTTCGGCAAGAACCAGGTGCACAATGTCCGTCTCGTCCAGGGCAGCCATATCGTCGTGCGCAAGAAGTTCGATGATCCCCGCGCCTACTTCTTCCAGAACCCGGACAACCGCATCATCTTCGCCATCCCTTACGAGCAGGACTTCACGCTGATCGGCACCACAGATCGCGACTACAAGGACGATCCGAAGGATGTGAAGATCACAGCAGAGGAGACGACCTATCTCTGCAATGCCGCCAGCGAATATTTCAAGGAGCCGGTAAAGCCCGAGGATATCGTCTGGACTTACTCGGCCGTGCGCCCGCTCTATGACGATGGCGCATCGAAGGCGCAGGAAGCCACGCGCGATTACGTGCTGAAGGTCGAAGGCGAAGAAGGCCAGGCACCGCTGCTCAATGTCTTCGGCGGCAAGCTCACCACTTATCGCCGCCTCGGCGAACATGCGCTGGAGAAGATCGGCGAGGCCATCGGCCTGAAGGGTACGCCCTGGACTGCCGGCAGTTCGCTGCCCGGCGGCGACTTTCCGGTTCGCGGCTATGAGGTCGAAGTCACCAAGCTGAAGTCCCGCTATCCCTTCATTGCCGATCCGCATGCGCGCCGCCTTGTCCGTCGCTATGGCACGCGCGCCGCCATGATCCTTGGCAACGCAAAGACGGTCGCCGATCTCGGCCGCTGTTTCGGAAGCGATCTCTACGAGGCGGAAGTGCGCTACCTGATGGAACAGGAATGGGCGTATAACGCCGCAGACATCCTGTGGCGGCGCTCCAAGAAGGGTCTTTATCTTTCGAAGGAAGAAGCCGCAGCTCTCGACAGCTATATGGCAGAGAGCCACGTCCACGCCTGAATCGCCAATTCACTCTCCGGGATCGAGCAGCCGCGGGCCTGCGCCTTCTTCGGAAAGCACATCCCACGGATTGCGCAAGGGACAGCTACCGAGCGAAAGGCAGCCGCAACCGATGCAGCTGTCCAGCTGATCGCGAAGTCCCTGCAGACGCTTGATGCGAGCGTCGAGATCGTCCTTCCAACGCTCCGAAAGCGCCTTCCAGTCGGACGCGGTCGGCGTGCGCCCCTGCGGCAGCGATTGAAGAGCCGCCTGAACCTCGGCAAGCGGAATACCGACGCGTTGGGCCGCCTTGATGATGGAGACTCGCCGCAGCACTTCGCGCGGATAGCGCCGTTGGTTGCCGCGGCTGCGATGGCTCTCGATCAAGCCTTTCGCCTCATAGAAATGCAGCGCCGATACGGCCACGCCGCTGCGCGCCGCCACCTCGCCAACCGTCAGCAGCTTCGGAAATTGAGCCGGATCGATTTTTCCCATTTTCGCTATTGACCTCAACTTTACTTGAGGTTTTATAACCCTGGCTCCGAACCGCGTAAAGCAGGAGCAAGACATGACAGAAAGAACCCGGCTGGCGATCATCTACGGCAGCACGCGTCCGGGCCGGCTGTGCGACCGGGTGGTCAACTGGGTTGCCCGCGAATTGGCACACTATCCACTCATCGACATCGACCTGATCGATCCTCTCGAATTCGATCTGCCTTTCGCGCACAATCGCGAGCATCCCGGCGTCGCCGCCCTATCGGAGCGGCTTTCGGACGCTGATGCCTTCGTCGTGGTCACGCCGGAATACAATCACAGCTTCACGGCCTCGCTGAAATTCGTCCTCGATCTCATCTACGAGCCCTGGCACGGCAAGCCCGTCGCCTTCGTTTCCTATGGCGGCATCTCCGGCGGCCTGCGCGCGGTCGAACAGTTGCGGCTCGTCTTTGCCGAACTCCATACCGTCACCGTGCGCGATACGGTCAGCTTCGCCAATCCGTGGGGCAGATTTGCCGAGGATGGCACATTGGAAAACCCGCTCGATGCCAGAAAATCGCTCGTTCTCATGATTGCGCGGCTGACTTGGTGGAGCAACGCCCTGAAACCGGCGCGCGCCACGCGCCCCTATCGCTCCGCTGCCGCCTGATCCTTATCCCAGTAATCCGATCTCTCGTTTCTGGCAGGTGCGGGAGATCGGTCCGACGCCCGGCCCCGGCACCACGGGTCTGGGCGTCCTGCCTTCAAGGATCACGCTTGCCGAAACCGCCGCAATGACCTAACCCAATAGAAGGAGATCTCGGGCGGATACGCGAATGGAGAACGCCAAGCGGCTGGGAGGAGCGGATTTCGTGCGCGCTGTCGCATGTCTGATGGTGCTTGTTCACCATCTCGTGCTCCGAATGAATTTCTACAAGATCCCCCCGAATCTGGACACGACCTTCATAATCGCGCGCTTCGGCAATCACGGCGTCTCGGTCTTCTTCGTCCTCAGCGGTTTCCTTCTTGCACGTCCCTTCTGGCTGGCACTGGATAGAGCTCAACCCCTACCTTCGCTGAAGATCTATGCCATGCGCCGCGCCGCACGCATCCTGCCGGGTTTCTGGTTTGCCCTGACGTTCGGCTTCGTGATCAGCTTCACCATCTACGGCTTTCCGCTCGATGCAGAACTGGTCGGCCGCTATATCGCCGGTTTCTTCCTGATGAGCCAATGGCACTGGCGCACCTTTTTCCCGGTGCAAGGCGATGGGCCGCTATGGTCGATCCCCTTTGAGACGACCTGCTATGTTCTCATGCCGATCGGCTTCCTGCTGTTGTTTCATCCGAAACTGAGAACGCGTTCCATTCTTGTCAGCCGTGCGCTCTGGATCGGCATTATCGCAATATCTCTGGTCGGCCATTGGCTCGTGGTCACCTATCTTCCAACCGACAATGTCGGGCAAGGATGGCAATATGGCTTCCAGGGCGGCGCCAAGGAATGGATGCCGCGCTACAACCCGATCGGCTTTTTTGCGATATTCGCGATCGGCGCGCTCGCCGCCGGCATTCAGACACTCCTCCCAGCCCGACGTTCGGCGATCTATGACATCATCGGCGCTCTCGCGATCGTCTTGGGCGCGTGGCAGCTGCCGCAGTCGATCGGCGGTGCAGCGGAGGGCTATGCCTGGCTCGGCATTCCCTATCAATTCCCGCTGCTTCCCCTGGCGGTCGCGATTGCGCTTTGCACGCTTCCCCAATCGCTGCTGCTGGCAAAGCTGCTCGACAATCCCGTGAGCCGTTATGTCGCCACCGTCTCCTTCGGCGTCTACATCTGGCAGGATATCGTGTTGACCTTGATGCCGCAGCTCTTTCCCTCATCCTTCGGCGCAGGCTCGGACGATGTGCTGGGCGGCTGGATCGTCTCAAGCCTGATCGCAATCGCCATCATCTTCGCCATCGGCACGCTGAGCTATGTCCTGCTCGAACGCCCCGTCATTCAGTGGGCACGGACACGGGAGAACACGGTGACCCACCCCGTGGCCGCATGACGGACGCTAAGGAAAACGGCATAAACCGAATAGGCCCTAGATACGCGTCGCCTTCAGCCGCTCCTCATCGAGAACGATGCCGAGGCCTGGTGCGACGCCGAGATCCAGCCAGCCGGCCTCGTGCTTGAGCGGCGAGGCCATTGGATAGTCGCGGCGGGCTTCGCTCCATTCCGGATTATCATAGGGATATTCGAGCCAGGCTGCATCGCCGACACCGGCGGTCAGATGCGCATTGGCGAGAACGCCGATACCATTCGTCCAGGAATGCGGCGTGAACTGCACGCCCGCCTCGCGCGCCTGATAGACCAGCCGCCGGCAGCCGGTGATACCACCAACGAGCGCGACATCGGGCTGCACGACATCGAAGGCACGCTCCTCGATGATATCGCGGAACTCGTAGAGCTCGCGCGTCATCTCGCCACCGGCGATCCGAACCGACGTCGCCTCCTTCAGTTCCTTCATACCCTTGCGGTCGGAGCGGTGAAGCGGCTCTTCCATCCAGTAAACACCAAGCCGCTCCAGCTCCTTCGCTACAGCAAGCGCATCCTTGAAGGTCCATGGCAGAGTCGTATCCCAGGGCATGCGCCAACCCTGATTGCAGTCGACCATCAGCTCCAGCCGGTCGCCGACGCGGGCGCGAATCGCTTCCAGCGCCTTGACGTCCTCGCGCCAGCCGCCGCGACCGCCCGAGGACGAGGAGAAGCGCACCTTCATGGCCGGGAAGCCCTCGTCGATATAACGCTCGGCCTGATCGGCCATGGCAGAGGGCTCGCGCAGCACACCGGATGAAGCGTAGAGCCGCACGCGGCTGGCGCGGCCACCGAGCATCCGCCAGACCGGCTCGCCGGTGATCTTGCCGGAGAGGTCCCATAGCGCCAGATCCATTGGCCAGCAGCGGCCATAATGGAAATTGATGTGCGATAGGACTTCATAATGCCGTTCGACATGCCGGGGATCCTGCCCGATGAACAGATCCTCATGCCCCTCGAAACCCTTCATCAGGTCGCCGGAGCCGATGCCTTCGCGACCCTCATCATCCCTGACGCGCACAATGGTCGCATCGAAATGCCGGCGCGGACGGCCATCCCAGCTCGCCTTGAACGCCGGATCGAGCGGCAGGCGGTGATGGGTGATCTCGATGGAAACGATCTTGCTCATGGTCATGCCTCCCCGCAAACCTCAACCGAACTGCTGCCAGATCGTCTTGTAATCGCAATATTTGTCGATCGCATGCACCGAACGGTCCCGGCCGAAACCGGACTGCTTGAAGCCGCCGAACGGCGTCGCGAAATTCGACATGTCATAGGTGTTGATCCACACCGTACCCGCATGGATCTCTTCGGAAAAGCGGTGGGCACGATCCATGTCCTTGGTGAAGACGGCGCCGGCAAGCCCATAGATCGTGTCATTGGCGATCTTCAGCGCCTCCTCCTCTGTATCGAAGGGGATGGCGGCGAGCACGGGGCCGAAGATTTCCTGCCGCGCCAGGCTCATGTCGTTGGTCATGTCGACGAAGACGCCCGGCGAGACATAATAACCGCCGGTCTCGCTCAGGACACGCTCGGCGCCGAAGGCACGCCGCGCCCCCTCCTTCTCGCCGGCCGCGATCATCGCCAGCACCTTGTTCATATGCTCTTCCTCGATCAGCGCACCAATCTGTGCCGAAGGATCGAGCGGATGCTTGAGCGAGATGTCCGAGCGGGTGACAGCCTCGATCTTCGCGATCAACTTGTCCTGCACCGAGCGCTGCACGATCAGACGGGTCGAGGCATGGCAGGTCTCGCCGGAATTATAGAAGCAGCCCCAGGCAGCGGCGACGGCAGCCGCATCGAGATCGGCATCTTCGAAGACGACCAGCGGTGACTTGCCGCCAAGCTCCAGCGCCACGCGTTTGACGTTCGATTGCGCCGCATAACCCATAATCAGCTTGCCGACTTCGGTGGAGCCGGTAAAGGCGATCATGTCGACATCCATGTGCAGCGCCAGTGGCTTGCCGGTCTCTTCGCCATAGCCCGTGACCACATTGAAGACGCCAGCCGGCAGGCCGGCTTCGATCGCGAGTTCGGCAAGGCGGATCGCCGAAAGCGAGGATTGCTCGGCTGGCTTCAGCACGACGGAATTGCCGGCAGCGATCGCCGGCCCCAGCTTCCAGGCATCAATGATCATCGGATAGTTCCAGGGCGTGATCGCCCCGATGACGCCGAGCGGCACCTTGCGCACCAAAGCCCGCGCATTCGGGCCGGTTGGCGCAATCTCGTCATACATCTTGTCGATCATTTCGCCGTAGAACTGGATGCCGTCGGCGCAGAGCCGCACATCGACACCAAGCGACGCCATGACCGGCTTGCCGACATCGATCGTCTCGAGCATGGCGAGTTCATCGCCATGGGCGCGGATGAGCTCCGCCCATTTCAGCATGATCTTCTTCTTTTCGAGCGGCTCCTTTTTGCGCCAGACGCCGCTTTCGAAGGCAGCGCGGGCTGAGGCAACGGCAGCATCGACGTCAGCGGCATTGCCGCGCGCCAGCTCGGCACCGGGCTTACCATCCATCGGCCGGATGCGGGTGAAAGTTTCGCCTGAAGCGGCGGCACGATGTGAGCCATTGATGAAATGACGACCTTCTGGCTTGAGGTCGGACAGAACGCTCTCCCAATAGTCGCGCGTGTAATTCTTGGTCATCTCAAATTCCTTTCGGCAGCGCCATGACGGCGGCGGCAAAGCGGTCGATATCGGCATCCGTCACGTCACGGATCGTCGAGCGCCGCATGGGCTGGTTTTCGGTTGCGCGCATCTCGCGGGCGAGATCGGTTTCGTCAAACGGCTTGAACGCAGCCGGCAGCGCGCGCACAATGCCGCAGCGGTCCATCCAGTCCGAGACGAAAGCGGGCAGATCGGCGGCGCTCTCGAGGCCGCAAGCCTTGGCTGCGGCGTTCAGATCTGCGGTATCGGCTTCGACGAGCCATGGCAGCGTCACTTCGAAGCCGAGCGCCGTCGCAAGCCCGTGATGGACAGGGCCGAGGCCCGCCAGCGCATGGCTGATATTGTGGGCGATCGCCGTGCCGCAATTGTCGATGGCAATGCCGGCAAAGCAAGAACCGAGTAGCACATCGCCGCGCGCGGCCATATCGTCGGGCTGCTTGACGGCCGTCTCCAGCGCACCGGCCAGCAGCCGCAGCGCCTGATGCGCGTAGAATTGCGCGCCGAGATGCGTGTTGCAGTTCGTGGCTGCTTCAAAAGCATGGATAAAGGCATCGAGGCCGCACCATGCCGTGAGGCTGGCGGGCAGGGTCTTTGTCAGTGCCGGATCGAGGATGACGAGATCGGCCTTCGTCTCCGGACCCCAGATCCAGAGCTTCTTGCCCTCCGGCCCGGCAAAGATATTCGTCGCCGATGTTTCCGAACCTGTCCCCGCAGTGGTCGGGATCATGATCTTCTTCAGCGGATTTTTCGGCAGCGGATTGGCGGCCAGCGCGTAGTGCATGGGATCCTCGCCGGAGGCGATGCAGCAGGCAACGATCTTGCCGATATCGAGCGCCGAGCCGCCGCCGATGCCGATCACCATGTCGGCGCCCTGCCCTGCAGCGATCGCCGCATGCAGATGCGCAAGCTTCGGCTCACCAGCAAAATCTGAAAAGACCTGCGTTCTCACGCCCGCTTCGGCAAGCTCGGCGCTGACCTTGGCAGCAAGGCCCGACTGCGCCAAGAAGGCATCGATCACCAGGAGAATGGTGCTGACGCCATCGAAGGATTTGACCGCAGCGGGAAGGCCGGAGAGCGCACCCTCGCCGAAATGAATGTCTGGGATGGCGGAAATGGAAAAGGACACGCAGGATCACCTTGGAGAAGCGGCTGATTTGATGTCATAATCCTGCATCACAATCTCAGATCTTCAAATCCAGGCAATTATCGGGAATATTGATGATATGAAGTTATGGAGAGCCGATGCTAGAAAAAATCCCGCTTGAGGCCTTCCGCGTGTTCGATGCGGCCGCACGCGCCATGAACTTCTCCCGCGCCGGCCGCGAGCTCAACATCACCCAAGCCGCCGTCAGCCGCCGCATCAAGGGTCTAGAAGATCATCTCGGCGCGACGCTCTTTACTCGGCGCGGCCGAAATCTGGCGCTGACACCGGACGGCGAGCGGCTATTCCAGCGCGTCCGCGCCACGCTGGAATATCTGGAAGAAAGCCTGGAGCCCTTTCGCACAGGAACTGGCGAAATCATCTCGATCGCGGCTAGCGGCTCGATCTCCCATCTCTGGCTCGGGCAGCGGCTGCGGGATTTCGGCAAGGAGAGCCCCGGCATCTCAGTCCGCCTGCTGACGACGGATGTGCACTCCGAACTCGCCTCGGAGAACAACGATCTCATCATCATCTATTCCACCGGCGAACACCCGCGCTGGAGCCTGACGCCGCTCTTGAAGGAAGTGCTGGTGCCGGTCGCCTCACCGGATTACCTGGCGGCCCGCGGTCTCGACCCGCAGGCACTGACGGCGGTCGACATTGCCGGGCTCGATCTCATCGACTACGAACGCGCCAATGCCCATTGGATCAGTTTCCGTCAATGGTTCGGCCGCGTCGGTGACCCCTTGAAGGGCAAGCTGCCGCGACCGCGCCTGTCCTTCTCGACCTACATCATGGCGGTGGAAGCAGCACTCAGGGGCGAAGGTATCGCGCTCGGCAGCCTCGGCCTCATCGAGGAATATCTACAAGCAGGCACCCTCGTCACCGTCGGCAACGACCGTGTCGAGAGCGGCTTTGGGTATTATCTCGGCGCACCGCGCTTCCGTTCGTTGTCTCCCGAGGCGGCGCAGCTGCACCGGTTCCTGCTGGAAGGGCAGTAGGTCTGATGCGGCTTCGGGGGAATCGCCTCAATGCCTTCGCGTCGAGAGATGACAGATGCGGTCGCTCACCATCCGTTCTCTTGGTTCGAGGCTGCAGCCCCATTCGACAAGCTCATGGGGGCTTTCGCACCTCACCATGAGGACTGATCTTGCGTGGCTCTCCACGGGGCTCTGGCGTGGCTCACTGCGTGCTTGCTCCACCTCATGGTGAGGTGCAGCGCCGTTAAGCGGAGCGAAAACGGTGTTGCCTCGAACCACGAGGTGGCCTCTGGGCCTTCCAACAAAAAAGCGGCCCACAGGGACCGCTTTCATCTCACTCATCGATGTTCGGACCACATCAATCCTGCGGGATCGAGCCGCGCAGATGCGAGAGTTCCATGATGAAGTGCTCCAGGCGCGACTTGTGCTCATGATGCTCGGCATCTTCAAGCTCGGCCTTGGCGGCATTGATGCGGCGGTCCAGCTCGTCGCGGCTCATGTCTTCGACCGGAACGGCGGATTCGGCGAGCAGCGTGCAGCCGGTCGGCAGAATGTCGGCGAAGCCGCCGAAAACCACGTAGTCCTGCTTCTTGCCCGAAGCCGAATGCACCTTGACGACACCAGGCTTGATCGTGGTCATGGTCGGCGCATGGTTCGCCATGACGGTCATCTCGCCTTCGCTGGCGGGGATGACGACATCGATGACCTGTTCCGACAGCAGCAGACGCTCCGGAGAAACCAGTTCGAAATTGAAATTGTCAGCCATGGCCCGTCACTTCTCGATTGTCTTATTCGCAAGGCAAGGGCGCGCGGACAATGCCGCGCGCCGATGGATTGGCCTGATTAGGCGGCCAGCTTCTTGGCCTTTTCGATCGCTTCGTCGATCGAGCCGACCATGTAGAAGGCAGCTTCCGGCAGGTGGTCGTATTCGCCATTGACCAGGCCCTTGAAGCCCTTGATCGTGTCTTCGAGAGCGACGAGCTTGCCCGGCGAACCGGTGAAGACTTCGGCGACGAAGAACGGCTGCGACAGGAAGCGCTCGATCTTGCGGGCGCGGGCAACAGCCAGCTTGTCGTCTTCGGACAGCTCGTCCATGCCCAGGATGGCGATGATGTCCTGCAGGGCCTTGTAGCGCTGCAGCGTCGACTGAACCTTACGGGCAACCTCGTAGTGCTCTTCGCCGACGACCATCGGGTCGAGCATGCGCGAGGTGGAGTCGAGCGGGTCGACGGCCGGGTAGATGCCCTTTTCAGCGATCGAGCGCGACAGAACGGTCGTTGCGTCCAGGTGGGCGAACGAGGTTGCCGGTGCCGGGTCGGTCAAGTCGTCGGCCGGAACGTAAATGGCCTGAACCGAGGTGATCGAGCCCGTCGTCGTCGTCGTGATGCGTTCCTGCATCTGGCCCATGTCGGTTGCGAGCGTCGGCTGATAGCCCACGGCCGAAGGAATACGGCCGAGCAGAGCCGACACTTCCGAACCTGCCTGGGTGAAGCGGAAGATGTTGTCGACGAAGAACAGAACGTCCTGACCTTCATCGCGGAAGTTTTCAGCAACAGTCAGACCGGTCAGAGCGACGCGAGCGCGGGCGCCCGGCGGTTCGTTCATCTGGCCGTAAACGAGCGCGGCCTTGGAGCCTTCGCCGCCACCGTGCTTGTTGACGCCCGATTCGATCATTTCGTGGTAAAGGTCGTTGCCTTCGCGGGTACGCTCACCCACGCCTGCAAACACCGAGTAACCACCGTGCGCCTTGGCGACGTTGTTGATCAGTTCCATGATGAGAACGGTCTTGCCAACGCCGGCGCCGCCGAACAGGCCGATCTTGCCGCCCTTTGCATAAGGGGCGAGCAGGTCGACGACCTTGATGCCGGTGACGAGGATCTGCGCTTCCGTGGACTGCTCAACGTAGGACGGAGCATCCTGGTGGATGGCGCGCTTCTTGGAGGTGTTCAGCGGACCTGCTTCGTCGACCGGCTCGCCGATGACGTTCATGATACGGCCCAGCGTCTCGTGTCCGACCGGAACCGAAATTGGTGCGCCCGTGTCCTTGACCGGCTGACCGCGAACCAGACCTTCGGTCGAGTCCATGGCAATGGTGCGGACGGAATTTTCGCCGAGGTGCTGTGCGACTTCGAGAACCAGACGATTGCCGTTATTGTCGGTTTCAAGCGCGTTCAGGATCGCCGGGAGCTCGCCGTCGAAAGCAACGTCCACAACGGCGCCGATAACCTGAGTAACCTTACCGACAGAACCTGCGGGGGTAGCTGCGTCAGCCATATTCTTACCCTCTTTTCCCTAACCTCAGAGCGCTTCCGCGCCCGAAATGATTTCAATCAATTCCTTGGTGATCTGTGCCTGGCGCTGACGGTTATAGTTCAGCGTCAGCTTGTTGATCATCTCACCAGCGTTGCGCGTCGCATTGTCCATCGCGCTCATCTTGGCGCCCATCTCGCCGGCGACGTTTTCGAGCAACGCGCGGAAGATCTGGACGGAGATGTTGCGCGGGATCAGGTCCGCGAGGATCGAAGCCGCATCCGGCTCGTATTCGTAGACGGCGCCCTTGTGGGCTGCATCTTCTTCGACGACGGCGGGAGCCGAAGCCGGAATGAGCTGCTGTGCCGTCGGGATCTGGCTGATCACCGACTTGAATTCGGAATAGAACAGCGTGCAGACATCGAATTCGCCGGCTTCGAACATCTCGATGATGCGCTTGCCGATGGCGTCGGCATTGTCGAAACCGATGCGCTTGACGTCGCGCAATTCCTTGCGCTCGACGATCAGCGATGCGTATTCGCGGCGAAGGACGTCATAACCCTTCTTGCCGACGGTGAAGATCTTTACCGTCTTGCCTTCCGCCAGAAGCTTGCGGGCATGGTCACGGGCAAAACGCGAAATCTGCGAATTGAAACCGCCGCACAGACCGCGCTCGGCCGTGCAGACGACGAGCAGATGCACATCGCTCTTGCCGGTTCCGGTCATCAGCAGCGGCGCGCCGTCAGCATCGCTGACGGCAGCCGAGATGTTGGCCAGAACAGCGGCCATGCGCTGCGAATAAGGCCGGGCGGCCTCGGCCGCCTCCTGCGCACGCCGAAGCTTCGCCGCGGCGACCATTTTCATCGCCTTGGTGATCTTCTGCGTCGCCTTGACGGAGGCGATCCGGTTTTTCAGATCCTTGAGTGAAGGCATCCTTGGTCCGTCCTAGAGCTTGGGCCCGATTACGCGAAAGACTTGGCGAAGCTGTCGAGAGCAGCAGTGAGCTTACCCTTCGTCGCGTCGCTGATGGCCTTTTCGTTACGGATGGTATCGAGGATGTCCTTGCCTTCCGAGCGGAGGTACGACAGCAGGCCCTGTTCGAACTTGCCGACCTGAGCAACAGGCAGCTTATCGAGATAGCCGTTGACGCCGGCGAAGATCACCGCAACCTGCTCTTCCGTCTTCAGCGGCGAGAACTGCGGCTGCTTCAGGAGTTCGGTCAGGCGAGCACCGCGGTTCAGCAGGCGCTGCGTTGCGGCATCGAGGTCGGAACCGAACTGGGCGAAGGCGGCCATTTCGCGATACTGGGCGAGTTCACCCTTGATCGAGCCTGCAACCTGCTTCATCGCCTTGATCTGAGCCGACGAACCGACGCGCGAAACCGAGAGACCGACGTTAACGGCCGGACGGATGCCCTGATAGAACAGGTCGGTTTCGAGGAAGATCTGGCCGTCGGTGATCGAGATCACGTTGGTCGGAATGAAGGCCGAAACGTCGTTGCCCTGCGTTTCGATGACCGGCAGAGCGGTAAGCGAACCAGCGCCCTTCTCGTCGTTCATCTTTGCTGCGCGCTCGAGGAGGCGCGAGTGCAGATAGAAAACGTCGCCCGGATAAGCTTCGCGGCCCGGCGGGCGGCGCAGCAGCAGCGACATCTGACGGTAAGCAACGGCCTGCTTGGAGAGGTCGTCATAGCCGATCAGGGCATGCTGGGCATTGTCACGGAAGTATTCACCCATGGCGCAGCCGGCAAACGGAGCCAGGAACTGCATCGGAGCCGGATCGGAAGCGGTCGCCGCAACGATGATCGAGTACTTCAGGGCGCCGCGCTCTTCGAGCACCTTGACGAACTGGGCGACGGTGGAGCGCTTCTGGCCGACGGCGACGTAAACGCAGAAGAGCTTTTCGCTGTCCGGACCGTTATCCTGGATGGACTTCTGGTTCAGGATCGTGTCGAGGATGATCGCAGTCTTGCCGGTCTGGCGGTCGCCGATAACAAGCTCGCGCTGGCCGCGGCCAACCGGGATCAGAGCGTCGATGGCCTTGAGGCCGGTCGACATGGGCTCATGAACCGACTTGCGCGGAATGATACCCGGAGCCTTGACGTCGACGCGCGAACGGCGGGTCGCATTGATCGGGCCTTTGCCGTCGATCGGGTTGCCGAGCGCGTCGACAACGCGGCCGAGAAGTTCCGGACCGACCGGAACGTCAACGATCGCGCCGGTGCGCTTGACGGTGTCGCCTTCCTTGATGTCACGGTCGGAGCCGAAGATAACGACACCGACGTTGTCGGCTTCGAGGTTCAGCGCCATGCCGCGGATGCCGCCGGGGAATTCGACCATTTCGCCGGCCTGAACATTGTCCAGACCGTAGACGCGGGCGATACCGTCACCGACGGAGAGAACCTGGCCGACTTCGGAGACTTCAGCTTCCTTGCCGAAGTTTTTGATCTGATCTTTCAGAATTGCGGAAATTTCCGCGGCGCGGATATCCATCAGCCGACCTCTTTCAATGCAAGCTTAAGGGTGGAGAGTTTGGTGCGAAGGGACGTATCGATCTGACGCGAACCGACCTTGACGATCAGACCACCAAGGATCGACGGATCGACGGTGACGGCAATCGTCACGTCCTTGCCGGTGACGCCCTTCAGCGCCGCCTTCAATTCATCTTCCTGCGCAGGAGTGAGCGCATGGGCCGAGGTAACCTCGGCGGAAATCTCGCCGCGATGCTGGGCGGCGATGATGCGGAAAGCCTTGATCATGCCCGGCAGCGCAAAAAGGCGCCGGTTGCTGGCCACAAGCTTCAGAAAATTGGTGACATAGGCGCCAAAGCCGGCCTTCTTTGCCAGCGCTTCGATCGCGCCGACCTGCTCTTCAGCCGAAAAAACCGGGCTGAGGACGAAGCGCTTCAGATCATCGCTTTCGTCGAGCATGGCTTGGAACCGATCGAGATCGGCTGCCACTGCCGGCACGGCACCCTCTTCAAGAGCCAATTCGAACAGCGACGAGGCATATCGTTCTGCAACGCCAGAAACATGCTGGGATGTGTCTGCCACGGGCACAAAATTCCCTGATTTCAACCCAAGAACCAAACTTCCGGGTGACGGAAGCGATATGCCCTTGAATTCGTTTTGATTTCCCCCAGAAATCAGCAGGAGCGCGCTCCTGCCTCATCCGAAATTCGGGGTTCGTCTAACATAGGATATTGAGACTCGCAACACGCGTATTCGACGAATACGCCATTCGGGCGAATTTATGATGGCAAAATTTAAAAAGCATGGGGATAGCACAGGCAAAAATGGCCGCGCCGGAGCCGTTTTCGGCTCAAATATAGCCAAGACCATAGAGAAAAGGTAGCGCCGCAAGAATCGCCTGCACAACCAGAAGGAGAAGGCTCAAAAATACACTGCCCCGATCGGACATGAGCGACAGGATGCGACCGAACGCCGCGACACCGAAGGAGGCGCCGAGCGCGAGATAGATCATCGGCTGCGCCAGGAGGATCGCCACCAGCCCGAAACCGACCATGAAGCCACCGGCCGAGCGCGCTTCCGCATAGGCCTCCGACCGGCCCTCCTTCACCTGCAGCTTGAGGAAGCGGTAGGTGTAGCCTGGTGCGAACATCAGGAAAAGGCCGATCAGTGCCGTGACGGCAGCCGAACAATAGGCAAGCCGCTCGCCGAATTCTGTCGGAAAATAAAGCTCCATCGGTTTTCCTCAAGTCAGTCAAATCAAATCAATCACAAGGAGAAATCGACATATGACATGAAGCGCGGCGAGAGGGAATACGGCACGAAATGCGCGGGATGAACATGTATAAATATCGCAATTATATGAAAATATTTACATTATCCCTATTTTAGATTATTTTTTGCTGAAAAGGGATAATCCGGCATCGTTGCCAATTTCTTTGCTGGAAATGAGCTTATCCCTTTTCAAGAGAAAAATTTTCTGAAAGGGATAAATTGTTTCATTTCAGTGAATTAAAGAGCGATCAAATAAGGCAGACCATCGATACGGAGCAGGTATTCGAAACCTGGCTCGCCGTAAATGCCGAGCTGTCTCATCGATTTGCAGGCGCCATGGCATGGAAAACGGTTTCCGGACGCGACTACCTTTATCGCAAGGCAAAGACTGCATGGAAATCACTTGGCCCGCGCTCTTTCGACACTGAGCAAACTTACCACCAATTTCATGAGGGCAGAAACGAACGTCGACAGCGCCTGGCCGCATTATCAACCAAGCTCGACGAAATGGCGGCCATCAATCGGGCTATGCGACTTGGCAGAATGCCATTAACAACCGCGCGTATTCTGCGGGCGCTCAATAGGGCCAATCTTATCGGTAGCGCTCTGGATATTGTCGGCACCAATGCGCTTTTTCTCTATGAGAGACTTGGCGGCATCAGGATCGACAGTGGCCTTCTCGCAACCGGCGACATCGATCTGCTTTTCGATGTGCGCGCCAGCCTCAATCTTTTGCGAAGGAATATCGGCGCAGAAGGCTTGATGGGTATCTTACGCACTGCCGACAAATCGTTTCATTCACTTGGTAAGCGGAGTTTCCGCGCCGCAAATAAGGATGGATATCTTGTCGACTTGATCGGCCCCATGCCATCGCATCCCATCAGCAATTCAAGGCCCGCCAGTATTGGTCAGAATGAGGATGATCTGGCCGCCGTCGAGATAGAGGGCCTGCAATGGTTAGTTAATAGCCCTAAGGTGGCAGCTATTGTCCTTGATGAACGCGGCTACCCCGTACAATATACCTGCCCCGATCCTAGAAGTTTTGCCTTGCACAAGCTTTGGCTTTCACGCCGGGAAGATCGCGACCCCTTGAAGAAACTCCGCGATGAAGCGCAGGCTCATGCGGTCGCAAACATGATAGGCCGTTATCTGCCGCACCTTCGATTTGACGACCCCGTACTCGGCGCTATCCCGAAGGGCCTGCGAAAGCTGTCCCATGAGTTGGAACACACAGCGTCGAAGTCGCCAGACGATAAAATCGAACCGAATTGGTAACTTCATAAGAAGCTTTGCGGATCAATATCGAGCTGCACTTGCACGGAGCCGCGCTCTTTCGGTGATTGCGCCAGCATCGCGCGCAGAAAGCCCTGCATGTCGGAATTGCGCCTGCCATGCACCAGCAGCCGGAAGCGATGGCGGCCGCGTACCAGCGCGATCGGCGCTTCGGCAGGACCCAACACCGAAATGCCCGAAACCTGCGGCGCCGCATTGCGCATGCCGCGCGCATGGGTCTCGGCATCCTGCCTGCTGTCGGCCGAAACGATGATCGAGGCAAGCCGGCCGAAGGGTGGCAAGATGGCCCTCTCCCGCTCCGAAATCTCGCGCTCGTAAAAGGCGGTGGCATCGCCGGATACGATCGCCTGCATGACGGGATGCTGCGGCTGGTAGGTCTGCAGCAGACCATGGCTCTTGAGACCGGTTCGCCCGGCGCGTCCCGTCACCTGCGACAGGAGCTGGAACGTCCGCTCGGCAGCGCGCGGATCGCCATTCGCCAGGCCGAGATCGGCATCGACGATGCCGACCAGCGTCATCAGCGGAAAATTGTGCCCCTTGGCGACGAGCTGCGTGCCGATGACGATATCGGCCTCGCCCTTGGCGATGGCGTCGAGCTCCAGCCGCAGTCGCTTGACGCCGCCCATGATGTCGGAAGAGAGCACGATCGTCCGCGCCTCGGGGAAATGCCGCTCCACCTCTTCGGCAATGCGCTCGACGCCCGGGCCGCAGGCAACGAGATGGTCGAGCGTGCCGCATTCGGGGCAGGCCTCCGGCGTGCGCTCGGCATAGCCGCATTGATGGCACTGGATCTGATTGCGGAAGCGATGCTCCACCAGCCAGCTCGAACATTGCGGACACTGGAAGCGATGGCCGCAGACGCGGCAGAGCGTCAACGGCGCATAGCCGCGCCTGTTCAGGAACAACAGCGCCTGCTCGCCCTTGGCAATCGTCTTGCCGATCGCGCGGATCATCACGGGCGAAAGAAAACCGCCGCGTTCCGGCGCATGCCGGCGCATGTCGATCAGATGCAGGTCGGGAAGAGCCGCATCGCCAAAGCGCGTCGGCAGGTGGATCGTCGTGTAGCGCCCGCTCTGGCCATTGACCTGGCTCTCGACCGAAGGCGTCGCCGACACCAGCACGACCGGGAAATCGCCGATGCGGCCGCGCACCACAGCCATATCCCGTGCATTATAATAGACGCGATCCTCCTGCTTGTAGGCAGGATCATGCTCTTCATCGACGACGATCAGCCCGAGATCCTCGAAAGGCAGGAACAGCGCTGAACGCGCCCCGGCCACGACCCTGACTTCGCCGGTAACGGCCTGTCGCCAGACCTTCTCGCGCATGCGCGGCGCAAGATCGGAATGCCATTCTGCCGGCTTGGCGCCGAAGCGATCCTGAAAGCGCTCCAGAAAACTTGCCGTCAACGCGATTTCCGGCAGCAAGATCAGCACCTGCTTGCCGCGCCTCAGCGTTTCGGCGATGGCCTCGAAATAGACCTCCGTCTTGCCGGAACCGGTGACGCCGTCGATCAGGGAAACCGCGAACTCGCCCTTGCGCACATCGGCCAGGATCTCATCGGCAGCATCCTTCTGCGGCCCCTGCAGCCGCGATGCGGTGAATTCCGGATCGGGCTTGGCGACGACGGGTGGCGGCGGCAGGAAGATGGTCTCGAAAATGCCCTGCGCAATCAGCCCGTCGACGACGCTGGTGGAGACACCGGCCGCATGCGCCAAGCCGAGCCGCGTCCACGAAAGCCCATCGGCGGCAATCTCCATCACCTTGGCGCGCGCCGGCGTCATCCGTTCCGGCTGCCCGCCGATGAATCGCAGTCCCTCGACCATCGGTTCGGGATCGAAGGCGGCCGGCGCTCTCAGCGCCATGCGCGCCACCAACCCCGGCGGCGACAGCGTATAGGCGGCAACCCAATCGATGAAATCGCGCATATGCTTGCCGAGCGGCGGGCAATCGAACACATGGCTGATCGGCCGAAGCTTTTTCGGATCGACACCACCATCATCCTCGCCATCCCAGACCACGCCGATCACCTGCCGCGGCCCGAGAGGCACCTGCACGACAGAACCAGGCTCGACCGCCATGCCCTCGGGCACCGCATAGGAATAGGCCCGCGGCGCCGGCATCGGCACGAGAACGGGCACAGTACGGCTCATCACAGGCTTTGCAGGCGCCGCCTCGAAAAGCGCACCGAACAGATCGGAAGAATCTTTGCTCATTGCGCCAGACCATGCCCCGGACGGACGCAAAAGAAAACCCGGATTGCCGCTACTCATCTTCATCATCGATCTCGCCAGTCAGCCGCATGCCGTCGATCCAGGTGGAGCCGTCCTCGCGGATCACCCGGCGCGGCTTCGCGCCGCAGCGCTCGCGAACAGCCTCGGCCAGACGTTCTGAATGGGTGACGATCCAGATCTGGCTCGTCTTTGCGGCCTCAGCGATCATATCGGCAAGCGGCAGCAGCATGTCCGGATGCAGGCTCGCCTCCGGCTCGTTGAGCGCGATCAGCGGCGGTAGGCGGTAGGACATCAAGGCGGCGGCAAGGCCGAGAAAACGGATCTGGCCATCGGAAAGCTCGCGCGGCTGGAAGATGCGGTTGGGAAATTCGGGCAGCATCAGGCCGAAATCCGCCGTTTCCTGTGGCTCCGGCACGACGAGCCTGGCGCCGCCAAGCGCTGCGGCAAGAACCCGGTCCAGCTCCACGGTGTCTTCGCGCGTATGGACGAGGGTTGCGAAAACGGCGGCGATATTGGCGCCATCCTCATCCAGCATGGCAGACGTCACAGCAAGGCAAGGCGCACGCAGCGGCGAGCCGCGATCGGTGCGGAAGCCATGGTAGAATCGCCAGGCGTCGACGGCGCGCCGGAACGTGCCGATCTCCGGAAAATGACCGGCATCGCCCAGGAGTGCGACCGCGGTTTCGGAGGTCAGGGCGTTCTCGGGATACGCCTGCATGCGGCCGCTCTCGCCGCGCACGGAAATGCCGGGGCCATCGCGCTTCATCATCGTCACCGGCCGCCGCCCCGTCTCGACGGAAAGCTCCTCGGCCTTGACTTGCGGCTCCAGTGGAAATCCGGCGGATGCCACGGGCGGCCGCATGCCCGCTTCGATCCAGTAGCGGAAGGTTGCCGCCCGCTCCATGTCGAGCAGCTCGACGTCGAAGCGAATGCGGGCGGACTCATGCGAACGCCGCTTGCCCGACCACATGGCCGAGAACATGCCGCCTTCGCTTGATATCTCATGCGCCAGCCTCCCGCGAACCGCCGCCTGAACGAGCTGCAGGGAGCGATAGAGATTGGACTTACCCACCCCATTTTCGCCGATGAACAGATTGACATCGGAAAGATCCATGCGGATCGAGCGCAGGGAGCGATAATTGCGGGCAAACATGGAGCGAAGCTGCATGCGGAGGGTTTAGCCGATTCCGATATTAAAGAGAATGCGAAACCAGAGGCTCGTCCTGGTTCGGAGGAACAAGCGGCGAGAAGGTTGCATTTCCATCCGCCGCAAGATCGACGACCGTATGCCTCTCCAGCGCCTTCGTCACCTCGTTGACATCGCCGTCCAGATGTTCGACGGGAATGAGATTACCCACGAGGAAATCGAACCGGTCGCCGCGCTTGTTGAGCAGCTCGTGGAACACGGTCATGTCGCGCAGCTCGGTCGACCATTTGGCGAACCAGTAGAACAGGCCGGAATTGCGCGCCGTCAGATTCACCGGCAGGATCGGCAGATTGTATTTACGTGCCAAGCCCACGGCCGAGGTCTTCCACGGGCGTTCATTCAGCCTGCCGTTCGCCCAGTAGGCGATGCGGCCGGACGGGAAGAGCACGGTCACCTTGCCCTCCGCCACGGCGCGGTTGGTCAGCTGCAGCGTCTCGCGCGTCTTTGGCTTGCTCTTATATTCCTCGCGCCACTCCACAGGGATGATCATCTCGGCAAAGCGCGGGTTGACGCGTACCGCATCGCGGTTGGCAAAGATCATCATATCGGGCCGGCGCGACTTCAGAAGATCGAAGACAGCAACGCCATCGGCGATGCCTGTGGGATGATTGCTGACGAGAATGAAACCGCCCTTAGTCGGAATACGATCGGCATGGGTGACGCCGATATCGAGCCGCAGCAGATCGCTCATATATTCGAAGCATTGAAAGCCGGAGAGCTTGGCGACATCGTCGGCGAACTCGATCGCCTTGTTGTAGCGCAGCAGCGTGTAGAGAAACGGGCGCATGAGCGGCCAGAGCGGATTGCGAACGATCTTCTGACCGCGCTCGGCGATGAGAGTATCGACAATATGTCCGGGCTGGCCCTGAGACACCAAAGCGATCGCTTCTGCAAGTTGTCCCAGTGCAGTTATCGAGCCGCGGCGCGCCATGAAGTGTCCTGAATGGTTGGGAGATATTCTATCGCAATCGAATATGATCGAAGCATGACAAGCGCCTCGCATATGGAAGGCGAACCATCCGAGATCCGGAATCGACCCATATGCAGTTTCATTGAAGTCCAGCTACTCCCCGCAGCACGAAGGGAAAACGCGCCGGAAGCAGCGGGAAAATTAGCGATTCCATAACCTTCCTTCCTTCAAAGTGGCAGATGCGATCTGAATTTCAAGGGGTTTTCCACTGAACGAATTGCTTGTTATCGCCGACTCCAGGTTGATGGCGGAACGCAACCGCTGGCTTGACGCGCTTGGCCAGGAACGGCGGCTCGCCGCCCACACGCTGAATGCCTATGAACGCGACACGCGGCAATTCCTCACCTTCCTCACCGGCCATCTCGGCGGTCCGGCGACGATCGAGGATATTCACGCGCTCCGTCCCGCCGACTTTCGTGCCTTTCTGGCCGCCCGCCGCAAGGATGGTGCCGGTGCGCGTTCGCTCGGGCGCAATCTCGCGGGCCTTCGTTCGCTGCTGCGTTATCTGGAAAAGAAGGGCCTGGTGAACGCCGCGGGTGCCGCTGCGGTCCGCTCGCCGAAACAGCCGAAATCACTGCCGAAGCCCCTTTCCGACAAGCAGGCGATTACCGTCGTCAGTGACGAGGCGCAGCTGCACGAAGAGCCATGGATCGCTGCGCGCGATGCCGCCGTGCTGACCCTGCTCTACGGCTGCGGTCTGCGCATTTCCGAAGCGCTGGATCTGAGACCGCAGGACTTTCCATCAGGAGCGACATCGCTGCGCATCACCGGCAAGGGCAACAAGACGCGATTGGTGCCGTTGCTGCCGATCGTCACGCAAGCGATCGATCAGTATCGCAAGCTCTGCCCCTATCATCTCGAAGCCGATGACGCCCTTTTTCGCGGCGCGCGCGGCGGCAAGCTGCAGCCGGGCATCATCCAGCACGGCATGCAGAAACTGCGCGGCGCCTTCGGGCTGCCGGATACGGCAACACCGCACGCGCTCCGTCATTCCTTTGCCACCCATCTCCTGGCTGGCGGCGGTGACCTCAGAACCATCCAGGAACTGCTCGGCCACGCCAGCCTCTCGACGACGCAGGTCTATACCGGCGTCGATTCCTCGCGCCTGCTCGAAGTCTACGACCGCGCCCATCCCCGCGCGTAAGGCCGTTCGTGCGCATAAGAAAAGATTAACCTCTCGCGTTAAGGGAATTTCCGTCTCGTTCGCGTAAAGCAGAACCATGTCCCGGCATGCCCTCCGAAAGCCGCTTTCCGGCGTTAGCGGTCATGCTCTCTGCGAACGGAAGATTCTGATGATTTCTGCCCTCGGGTCCAAGACGATGCGGTCGATGAAGCCGACGCTTGGCGATATGCTGCTCTGGCTTGCAACCGCCTTTCCGCTGATGCTTGCGGTGCTGTTGGTCGCGACCATGCTGACGCTGCAGCCGGCTCATGCAGAAGGTGCTGTGTCCGACAGTTGCGGCGGCAAGGATTTGATGGCCGAACTTCAGAAGAACGATCCGGCAAAATACGCCTCCATCATCGCCGCCGGCGACAAGGTGGAGAATGGCAAGGGCATCTTCTGGAAGATCGAAAAGCCCGGCCTGAAGCCGTCCTGGCTGCTGGGCTCCATGCACGTTTCGGATTCGCGCGTGCTCACCTTGCCGAAGGGTGCTGCCGACGCCGTTGCATCAGCCGATACGATCGTTGTCGAATCGGATGAAATTCTCGACGACAAGAAGGCCGCCGCTGCCCTCTTCGCCAATCCTTCACTCACCATGCTCACCGACGGCTCGACCATCAGCCAGCATCTGTCGCCCGAAGACAATGCTCGGCTGGAAGCGGGTCTGAAAGAGCGCGGCATTGCGCTCGCCGCCGTTTCGCGCATGCAGCCCTGGCTGATCTCGAGCTCCTTCGAGATGACGGGCTGCGAGGTTCGCCGCAAGACGGCCGGTGCGAAATTCCTCGACCAGAAGCTGGCGGGCGATGCCGCGGCCGAGGGCAAGAAGGTCGTTGGCCTCGAAACGCTGGCAGAGCAGGCCAAAGCCATGAGCGATCTGCCGATCGCGCTTCATCTGAAATCGCTGATGCAGACGCTCGAACTGGGCGACAAGATCAACGACGTCAATGAAACGATGACAGGCCTCTATCTCGCCGGCAATATCGGCGCGATGATCCCGATGCTGAAAGTGATCGAACCGGACCAGAAGATTACCGATGCCGATACCGCCGCCTTCGAACAGCGCATCATCCTCGATCGAAACAAGGTCATGGCCGAGCGCGCCGCGCCGGTTCTCGAAAAGGGCAATGCCTTCATCGCCGTTGGTGCGCTTCACCTCGTCGGCGATCAGGGCCTCGTGGCGCTGCTACGCAAGCAGGGCTTTACTGTCACGGCGGTAAACTGACCGCTCGCAACCGCTTGCCGAGATCGGCAAGCATCGTCGCGACGATCAGGCGGTGGAATGGCGTGATGATGGCGAGATAGATCCGACCCAGCAATATGTTCCGCCGGACGAGCGTCGTGGCATCAACCAGCCGGCGCCCCTGATCGTCATCACGCACGTCGATAACGACCCGAAAATCGAGATGCCGATCATCGAAGCCGAGCACGACCTGATTGTCGGACTTGCTGACGACGGGAAAGAAGCCGATCTTTTCCAGCTCCTGTGCCCGAAGGTCGCTGCTGGATTTCAAGCCGAACAAACTGGTTATCGCATCGCGCACTCGTATCAGCAGCCGCGCCCAAATCGGAAAGCGGCTCAGCATCGATCGGGCGGCGGCGATGGCCGTCAGATCCGAGTTCGGGATACTCAGCTCGTAGCAGTCAGCCCAATCGGCATCCGGCAGCGCCGGATGCGGCATTAGGGGCTTCACCATCAAAGGCCTTGCAGACATGATTTCATCCGCCTTTATTCGACGGCTGCAGACTACCACACATTGCAATGCTACCCGACCAACAAAAGCCGGCTGCGGCAATTTGGCCGGCAGATAATAGCCTAACGCACGGCCGATCCATCCGCCGGCAATATCTTCAACCGCCAGGAAGCATCAGGCTTCAGATAGGTCGTTGCGATGGTGCGGACATCCTCGGCGGTCACGGCTTCGTAGCCGCTGATGCTCCTGCGAATACGGTCGAGACGCCGAGGGTCTCTCTGAGCATCGCGAAGATTCTGGACCCAATAGCCGTTGGTCTGCTGCGAGCGCTTCACCGCTTCGATGATCGGAACCTTGGCCCGCGTCAGCTCATCGGGCGAAACATCTCCCTGACCGAGATCGGCGGCGATCTTATCCACCAGCTCAAAGAAGTGATCCACCTTGGCGGGCGTGGTTTCGACATAGAGATAGGCAAAACCATAGCCGGGGATCGACCTCGACAGATCGACCTCGCCCTGAGGGCTGTAGGTGGCGCCCTCGGCGATACGGAACTGGTCGATTAGGCGATTCTGCAGGATCGCGCCGGCGACATTGGCAGCGGCAGCACGCGGCAGATCCGAAAGGAAATCGCCGATCGGCATGGCGACGGCTGCACCGGCGCTGTCGCTGCGCCCATCGTGAAGGCGCACGACCGGATCGGTCGTCGGTGCCGGAAAGTGCACGCCGGAACCGTCACTGTGTTTCCCTTCGTCGCCGCGAACCGGCAAGGCGCCGAAGGTCTGCGCCGTCAAGCGAATGGCGTCATCGACCTCGACATCGCCGGCGATGATGACTTCGATCGGCCCCTTCGAAAGAGCGGGCTGCAGGAGGCCCTCGAAATCTTCCGGCTTCGCATCCATCAACTGCGTCCGGTCCGGAAATGCCCAGCGCGGATCGCCAGAATGCAGGAGGCCGGAAAGGTCGCGGCCGACCACGCTGCCTGGCGTCGCCTGAAGCTGGGGAAGCATGTTCAGATAGGCTTGCTGGACCCGTTTGAAAACATCCGGACGATAGGCCGCATCGGAGACGTAAGCAGTCAGCAGCTGCAATTGCGTTTGCAGATCGCGCGGCTGCGTCGTACCTTCGAATTTGAAAGCGGCATCCTGAATGGCGAAATCAATGCTCACGACCTTCGCGGCAAAAGCCTTCTGCATGTCGTCGTAGCTGATGGCTTTCAGGCCGGATAGCGGCAGAGCCGGCGCCGCCCAAATCGGCAGCGGGCGATCGTTCAGCAGGTCCAGCCGGCCACGGCCGACTTCTGCGCGCACCAAAATCTCGTCAGCGCGATATTTCGTCGGCTTAACGGTCAGGCGGACGCCATTGGCGAAACGCACCATCGTAACGCCGAGATCATCGACCGTACGGCGTTCGACGATATCGCCGGGCTTGCCGAAATCGGTGTAGGGCCATGCGACCGAAGCCGTCTGTTCCGGCGCCTTTACCGCCACGGCGCGCGATTCGGCATAGGCTTTCTCCACAGCGGCATCGCCGCCCTCGAGCATTTGCGGGATTTGCAGCACCAGCTGCGGACCATTGCCGGTAAAGACGCGCTGAAGAACCTGGTTGACCTCTTCCGCCCGCAGGTCTTTCATCGCAGCATCAAACAGCGCCAGATCTTCCGCAGGCGAGGTGAAAACCATGTTTTCGCCGACGCTCCAGTTGAGCGAACCGGCAATATCCGGGCTCGTGCGCGTCGCGGCACCGCTCGCGGCTGCCTGGAGGGTGGAGCGATATTCGGCGATTTCCCTGTCGATCTCGCTCTGGTCGGCACCGAACTGCGCTAGGCGGCGCTGCTCCTGATCGATAGCGGCCAGGGCAGCCTGCCACTTCGCGGGATCGCTATCGGCAGCAATCATCGCCACATGGGCCGATTTCAGCAGATCCTGCGCACCGGCCTGCGCGCTGACGAAGGGCGGATTGGGCTGCTGTGCCAAAACTGACAGGCGCCGGTTGAGAACGGCGAGGCCGATATCCTCCACCAGCTGCGAGCGGCGCTTGGCAGTCCTATCCGGCGAAGCGTCGTAGGCACGCGTCCAGGCAAGCTGCACGCGGGTCGCTCCACCCGGCACGATGACCGTGCCGACGCGCTCTCCACGGCTTTGTAGAGTGCCGAGATCAGGGTCTGCGGGTGCAGCTGCGGCGGGGACCCAATTGCCGAATCGGTTGCGGATATCGGCTTCGATGGCGGCCGCATCGATATCGCCGACGACAATCAGGGTGGCGCGATCGGGGCGATAATAGCTGCGGTAGAAATCCCGCAGCAGATCGACCGGAGCGTTGCTGATAATATCGGTCTTGCCGATCGGCGGGCGCTGCGGCACACGCTGCCCTGGCAGCAGCTGCGCAAGCAAACCGGTCCCGCCGCGATATTGCGGCGTGTCGCGCAGCTTCTCTTCCGAAAGGATAACGCCGCGCTCGCGGTCGAAGGCACCGGCGTCGAGCGTTAGTTCGCTCGCCGTCTCGCGCATCAGCATCAGGCCGGTCGAAACCGTCTCCGGATTGGCTTCCGGCAGATCCAGCGCATAAACAGTTTCGCCATAGCTCGTCGACGCATTGGTATCCGCGCCGAAGGCCAGACCGAGACGCTGGAGGGTACGCACCATCTCGCCTTCCGGCACATGGGTCGAGCCCTTGAAGGCCATATGCTCGAGGAAATGCGCCAGACCCTGCTGGTCGTCGCGCTCCTGCAACGAGCCAGCGCCGATGCGGAAGCGGATCGCCACCTGACCGGCGGGTGTCGCATTGTGCATGACGGCATAGCGCATGCCGTTCGGCAAAGTCCCAAAGCGAATTCCCTGCTCCACCGGCAGATCGCTTGCCGCCTGAGGCCAGCTGGCGACAGGCGTTTCCGCATAGGCGGGAGCCGCAACGGTAACGAGGAGTGCGAGCGCTGTCGCAACGAAAAGTTTCAGGGGCAGGCGGCCGGCTGGGTTTTGACGTGACATGCTTGCTTTGTTGGTGAGAACGATTGGATGATGCGATGCACGGGAGCCCGTACATCGCATCATCAGGCAAGCATTGCAATCCCGGCGCTTGTCACGCCGGGACGGTCCGATCTTACATATGGATCGGCTTGAAGAAGGTCGCGAGCGCGGCTTCCTTGACAGCTTCCGACATTGTGGGATGCGCGTGGCAGGTGCGGCCGAGATCCTCCGACGAACCGCCGAATTCCATCAGCACGGCGATCTCGTGGATCATCTCGCCGGCGCCGAAGCCGACGATATGGCCGCCGAGAACGCGATCGGTTTCCTTATCGGCGAGAATCTTGACGAAGCCGTCCGTCGCCAGCATGGCGCGGGCGCGGCCGTTGGCGGAGAACGGGAACTTGCCGACCTTGTAGGCGATGCCAGCAGCCTTCAGCTCTTCCTCGGTCTTGCCGACGGAGGCGACTTCCGGCTGCGTGTAGACGACGCTCGGGATGACGTCGTAGTTCACATGGCCGGCCTGGCCAGCGAGGATTTCCGCAAGCGCCACGCCTTCGTCTTCCGCCTTGTGGGCGAGCATCGGACCCTTTACGACGTCGCCGATAGCATAGATGCCGGCGACATTGGTCTTGAAGTGACCGTCGATCTCGACGCGGCCGCGATTGTCGAGGGCCACGCCGGCTTCTTCGAGGCCGAGGCCGGCCGTGTAGGGCTTGCGGCCGGTGGCAACGAGAACCACATCCGCATCAAGCACGACCTTGTCGCCGCCCTTGACCGGCTCGAAGGTGACCTTGGCGCCGTTGCCGGTTTTTTCAACGCCGACGACCTTGGCGCCGAGATGGAACTCAAGACCCTGCTTGGCAAGCATGCGCTGGAACTGCTTGGAGACTTCACCGTCCATGCCGCCGAGGATGGTGTCGAGATATTCGACGACGGTAACCTTGGCGCCGAGGCGCGACCAGACCGAGCCGAGCTCGAGGCCGATGACGCCGCCGCCGACCACGATCATCTTGCCCGGCACCTTGTCGAGCGCGATGCCGCCGGTCGAGGAGATGATGACCTTCTCGTCGATCTCAAGCGGAACGCCAGGAATGCCGGCAACGTCGGAGCCGGTGGCGATGACGATGTTCTTGCCTTCGATCTCGGTCACCTTGCCGTCTTCGGCCGTGACGGAAACCTTGCCGGCCGAAACGATCTTGCCGGTGCCCTGGAAGGCATCGATCTTGTTCTTCTTGAAGAGGAAGGCGACGCCGTCGACGTTCGACTTAACCGTTGCATCCTTGTGCGCCAGCATCTTTTCAAGATTGAGCTTCGGAGCGGCAACTTCGACGCCGAGGGCATCCATGCCATGGCCGGCATGATGGAACACTTCGGAAGCGTGCAGCAGCGCCTTGGACGGAATGCAGCCGACATTGAGGCAGGTGCCGCCATAGGTCGCGCGCTTTTCGACGACCGCGACCTTCAGGCCGAGCTGCGCTGCCTTGACTGCGCAGACATAGCCGCCGGGGCCGGTTCCGATAATGATCACATCGTAGGACATGTTTTAATTTCCTTGTTTTGTATCTTTGTTAGTCAGTCGCCCGTGCCAAGGCGAGGCGGATGCCGAAGCCCACAAGCGCCGCTCCGGTGATGCGGTTGAACCATTTACCCGATGCTATGAAACGATCGCGCACCGGCTTGACGGTGAAGAAGGTGGAAACGCCGGCAAACCAGGCGACAAGCGCTGCCGCCATGCCGATGCCGTAGCTGAACTGGATGAGCGCCGGCGTATCGTGATGGACGAGCGTCGAAAACAGCGACAGGAAGAACAGCACCGGCTTCGGGTTCAACGCATTGGTGATGAAGCCCGTGGCTAGGCAGCGCCAGACGGAAACCGGCTTGCAATCTTCCTCGGTGATCTCGACATCCTTCACCTGAAAGCCGGATTGGCGGAAGGACTTGAAGCCGAGATAGACGAGATAGGCCACGCCTGCCCATTTGATCAGGCTGAACAGCATTAGCGACTGCGACACGATCAGGCCCAGGCCAAGAATTGTGTAGCTGATGTGAAAGAGCAGCGAGAAGCCCATACCAAGGCCCGTCATCATGGCGGCGCGGCGGCCATGCACGATGCTCTGGCGCAGGATCACGGCAAAATCGGCGCCCGGAATGACGATGAAGATCGAGAACACCGCCATCAGGCCGAGGAATTCGAGAATATATGGCATCTATCGACCCTTTCCGATCAGCGACCGCCGCTCACGTCGAGCACGGCACCGGTTATATAGGATGCATGCGGGCTCAGCAGGTAGAGGATGGCATCCGCGACCTCATCGGCCGTTCCCGAGCGCTTCATCGGCAATTGTGGTGCGATATCGCGCGCCCGATCCGGCAGTCCGGCCGCCGCATGGATATCGGTGTCGATGATGCCGGGCCGCACCGCATTCACCCGAATGCCTTCCGCCGCCACTTCGCGTGCAAGCCCGACAGTGAACGTATCGATCGCGCCCTTGGAAGCGGCATAGTCGACATATTGCCCGCCACCGCCAAGCGTCGCCGCCATGGAGGAGACGTTGACGATCACTCCGCCCTTGCCGCCATGCCGGGTCGACATGCGGCGCACGGCTTCGGCCGCCGCCAGCATCGAACCGGTGACATTGATGCGAAACATGCGGTCGATCCGCTCCGGCGTCATTTCATCCAGACGCTGGACGACATCGACGATGCCGGCATTGTTGACGAGCCCGTCGATGCGGCCGAAATGCGCGTCGACCTTGGCGAAGATGGCTTTGATATCCTTGGGCTTGCCGACATCGCCGGCAACTGCGATCGCCTGGCCGCCGGCGTCAACGATCGTCCCCACCACAGCCTCGGCCGCATCCTTGTTGGACGCATAATTGACCGCAACGGCCCAGCCATGCTGAGCGGCTGCCAGACAAACCGCGGCACCGATGCCGCGGCTGCCGCCGGTCACGAGAAGAACAGGCGTGTCGTCGGTCATTGATTGCATCCTTTCAGACTAAGGACATCCCACGGCGCGATAGTTGCCTTCCCCTTGCCCCAGAGGGACGACTTCTGGATCGAGGGACCGAGCGCCGGCAGGAACAGCCGATCCGCCGCGCTCTCGCCTTCTCCCGGCAATGCGCGGATATGGCCTTTCAGATCCGAGGCATAGACCATGCCCTGCCACACGGTGCAGGCCCTGAGGTCGGCTCCCGTTATATCCCCTTCAGGACATTCGAACATGATCCGCCCATCGGCGCGCAGATGGTCGTCTGTGCGCATCACGATCCCATCGGCCACGATATTGGTGTTGCGCACTGCGAGCTTGAATCTGTTGCTGACGGATGATTCCGAGCCCATGGGCTCGAAGCGCAGCTCATAGGCATTGTCCATATCGACATAGACAGCCTTTTCCTGCACGCATTCTTCCGCATAGGCAGGCACGGGATTGACCGCGCAGGCCACCATTATCCAAGGCATCGAGGCCAGTCGGATCATCGCGGTTGCGATCGGCATCGTCATTGTCCTCCCGGCTCGCGCCGGCCGTCGGCATTTTCCATGACGCCGAAATCGGTGAACAGAACCAGCGGCCTGCCGGCGGCATCCAGCCCCCAAAACACCGGATAGAAGCCATCACCCCAGCCGCTCGAGAAGATGGCGACGTTGCCGCGCTTGTCCGATATCGGCCGATGTAAGACGTAGTCGTCGTTATTCGGCTGCAGCTCGGAGGCCAGAACGTCATCATAGTAGTTGATATCCGACGATGACTTCCCTGCCTGGACCTGCTTTTCGCGCTCCTGGATCAGCGCGAAGGTGTCGGCATCCATGCAGCAGCCAAGACCGGCATCGACCGGATAACCGAAGAACTCATCATTCTTCAGCGAGTTGATATCCTGGCCGGGGACCACGGCCAATTCCCAGCGCACCGGCTTGCCCTCGGCAAAACGCATGCTGGCCGCAGCGATGCGGCCGAAGGCTTGATACAAGGTAACGGGATAATCGCCGGGAGAAACAGTGCGGGTAAATGCCGCTCGGTCAGGCCCGACGAGCGGGTCGCTGGCGACGATGCGCCCGGAGGTCAGTTCCACCTTGCCGATGCGCAGTATGTTGATCGAGCGGGCGGCAAGATCGGCGTCGCCAAGCGACGCCAGATCGAGATTGCTGCTGAGCTTGGAAATGTCGAACTCCGCCGCGCCGGCGGAGGATGGCACCCATGCGGCGACGGCGCATAACAATCCGCGCAGCGTCCGCATGGGCCATGTCGACATGATCCAACGCTCCCCTTAGAGATCGAGAACGAGACGTTCCGGATCTTCCAAGCTTTCCTTGACGCGTACGAGGAAGGTAACCGCTTCCTTGCCGTCGACGATGCGGTGATCGTAGGAGAGCGCCAGATACATCATCGGACGGATGACGACCTGGCCGCCGATGGCGACCGGACGCTCCTGGATCTTGTGCATGCCGAGAATGCCCGACTGCGGCGCATTGAGGATCGGCGATGACATCAGCGAACCATAGACGCCGCCATTGGTAATGGTGAAGGTGCCGCCCTGCATGTCGGCCATCGCCAGCGTACCATCGCGAGCGGCCTTCGCCAGACGGCCAAGCTCCTTCTCGACTTCCGCGATCGACATCTGATCTGCATCGCGGATGACGGGAACGACAAGACCCTTGTCGGTGCCGACGGCCATGCCGACGTGGCAGTAGTTCTTGTAGATGATGTCGGTGCCGTCGATCTCGGCGTTGACAGCAGGCAGTTCCTTCAGCGCATGGGTGACGGCCTTGGTGAAGAAGCCCATGAAGCCGAGCTTCACGCCATGCTTCTTCTCGAAGATGTCCTTGTACTTGTTGCGCAGGTCCATGACGGCCTTCATGTCCACCTCGTTGTAGGTGGTAAGCATGGCAGCGGTATTCTGCGCATCCTTGAGGCGCTTGGCGATCGTCTGACGCAGGCGCGTCATCTTCACGCGCTCTTCGCGGTTGACGTCCTCGACAGCGGTCGGCGCGCGGGCAGCAACCGGTGCTGCCGGTGCGGCGGTCGGAGCCGATGCAGCCTTGGCAACGGCAGCGATCACATCGCCCTTCAAGACCTGGCCGCGCTTGCCGCTGCCTTCGACCTGATCGGCGGAGAGGTTGTTTTCAGCAAGCAGCTTGCCGGCAGCCGGAGCCGGCGGCATGGAGGAAGCCGGAGCGGAAACGGCGGGAGCGGCAACCGGTGCAGCGGCGGCGGGTGCCGGAGCAGCAGCAGCGGCAGCGGGTGCGGCAGCCTGTGCCGGAGCGGCAGCAGCGCCGTTGCCGGCGGAAATCTGGCCGAGCAGCGCACCGAGACCCACAGTTTCGCCGGCCTGGGCAACGATTTCGGAAAGTGTGCCGGCAGCAGGCGCCGGAACTTCGATCGTCACCTTGTCGGTTTCAAGTTCGAGAAGCGGCTCATCGGCCTTGATGGCATCGCCGACCTTCTTGAACCAGGTACCGACGGTCGCTTCGCTGACGGATTCGCCGAGGGTAGGAACGCGGATTTCAGTGGCCATTGTTCAAATCCTGATTTTTCGTCTTTATGAGTTGGATGGAATTCCGGCGACAGAGGACCGGAGAATGAGTGAGGGCATCGGCGAGATTTCGATACGGAAACCGAGCCCGGCGAGTAGGACGGGATCGGCATCGCCAAGTGACTTGGCCGCATCGGCATTCTCGACGTCGACGACAGCCACGCCGAAAGCACCATCGGCCGCGAAGACCGGGCCGACGACAATTGCCGTCCCGGCATTCGCATGTTCTCGCCAATAGGCGGCGTGTTGCTGCATGGCGGCCATCTCCTCCTCCGTGGCGTCATGCGGGAAGCTGGGGCGCGGCGGCACAAGTTTCAGATGAAAATAGGCCATCGCGCAACCCCTCAACCGCCAAGCGCGTCCTCAAGGAACGCCGCAAGCTGCGACAGATGCTTGGACATCAGGCCCGTCGCCGGCGAGGCGGCGGCCGGACGGCCGGTGTAGCGAACGCGCTGGTACTTCGCATCGATATGGGCAAGCACCCATTCCAGATACGGATCGATGAAGGACCATGCGCCCATGTTCTTCGGCTCTTCCTGGCACCAGACCATTTCCGCATTGCGGAAGCGGCTGAGCTCGTTGATGAGCGCCTTGGCCGGGAACGGATAGAGCTGTTCGATGCGCAGCAGGTAGATATCGTCGATGCCGCGCTTCTCACGCTCTTCCAGCAGATCGTAATAGACCTTGCCCGAGCAGATGACGACGCGACGGATCTTGTTGTCCTTCTGCAGCTTGATCGGGCTGTCCTTGATCAGCTCCGCATCATCCCAGAGCAGGCGATGGAAGGAGCTTTCGCCGGCCATCTCCGCAAGGGTCGATACGGCGCGCTTGTGGCGCAGCAGCGACTTCGGCGTCATCAGGATCAGCGGCTTGCGGAAGTCGCGCTTCAGCTGACGGCGCAGAATGTGGAAGTAGTTCGCCGGCGTCGTGACGTTGGCGACCTGCATGTTGTCTTCGGCGCAGAGCTGCAGATAGCGTTCCAGGCGAGCCGAGGAGTGTTCCGGACCCTGGCCTTCATAGCCATGCGGCAGCAGGCAGACCAGACCCGACATACGCAGCCACTTGCGTTCACCCGACGAGATGAACTGGTCGAACACGACCTGCGCACCATTGGCGAAGTCGCCGAACTGGGCTTCCCAGAGGGTCAGCGCGTTCGGACGGGCAAGCGAGTAGCCGTATTCGAAGCCGAGAACCGCCTCTTCCGAGAGCATCGAGTTGATGACTTCGTAACGGGCCTGGGTCGGCGAGAGATTGGCGAGCGGAATGTAGCGCTCTTCGGTCTCCTGATCGTAGAGAACCGAGTGGCGCTGCGAGAAGGTGCCGCGTTCGCAGTCCTGACCGGACAGGCGGATCTTGTGGCCTTCGACGACGAGAGAACCGAAGGCCAGAGCCTCCGCCATCGCCCAATCGATGCCCTCGCCGGTCTGCACCATGTTGGCGCGGTTTTCCATGAAGCGCTGGATGGTGCGGTGCGCATGGAAGCCGGCCGGGATTTCCGACAGCTTGCGGCCGATTTCCTTCAGCGACTTCATCGGCACGGCGGTCTTGCCGCGGCGCTGCTCGTCGGCATTGTCGGCCGTGTGCAGGCCGGACCACTCACCGTCAAGCCAGTCGGCCTTGTTCGGCTTGTAGGACTGGCCGGCCTCGAACTCCTGCTCGAGATGCGCGCGCCAATCGGCCTTCATCTTCTCGACTTCACCTTCGGTCAGCACGCCTTCGCTGATCAGCCGCTGCGAATAGATCTGCAGTACCGTCTTGTGGGCGCGGATGACCTTGTACATGTTCGGCTGCGTGAAGGATGGCTCATCGCCTTCATTGTGGCCGTAACGGCGGTAGCAGAAGAGGTCGACCACGACCGGCTTGTGGAACTTCATGCGGAATTCGGTCGCGATCTTCGCGGCATAAACAACCGCTTCCGGATCGTCGCCGTTGACGTGGAAGATCGGTGCCTCGATCATCTTGGCGACGTCGGACGGATAGGGCGACGAGCGCGAGAAGGCCGGATTGGTGGTGAAACCGATCTGGTTGTTGATGATGACGTGCATCGTGCCGGCAACGCGGTGGCCGCGCAGACCGGAGAGGCCGAGGATTTCGGCAACGACGCCCTGGCCGGCAAAAGCCGCGTCACCATGGATGAGCAGCGGCACGACCTTGGCGCGTTCGGACAGCGGTATGATATCGCCGTCCCATTGGGTGGCGCCCATATCCTGCTTGGCGCGGGCCTTGCCCATGACGACCGGGTTGACGATTTCGAGGTGCGACGGGTTTGCCGTCAGCGACACGTGCACCTTGGCGCCGTCGAAATCACGGTCCGAGGAGGCCCCGAGATGGTACTTCACGTCACCCGAGCCTTCGACTTCGTCCGGCGCGTAGGAGCCGCCCTTGAACTCGTGGAAGATGGCGCGATGCGGCTTGCCCATGACCTGGGAGAGCACGTTCAAACGGCCGCGATGGGCCATGCCGAACACGGCTTCGCGAAGACCGAGCTGGCTGCCGCTCTTGAGGATCTGTTCGAGCGCCGGGATCAGCGACTCACCGCCGTCGAGGCCGAAGCGCTTGGTACCCTTGAACTTGACGTCGAGGAACTGCTCATAGCCCTCGGCTTCGATAATCTTCTGAAGGATGGCCTTCTTGCGCTCGGGATTGAAGGCGATGCCCTTGTCCGGACCTTCGATGCGCTCCTGAATCCAGGCCTTTTCCTCCGGATTGGAGATGTGCATGAATTCGACGCCGAGGGTGGAGCAGTAGGTGCGCTCAAGGATCTCGATCATCTCGCGAATGGTCGCGAATTCGAGGCCGAGCACGTTGTCGATGAAGATCTTACGGTCGAGGTCGGCCTCGGTGAAGCCGTAAGCTTCCGGCGACAGTTCCTTGTAGTCTTCGACCGGAGCCGCAATGCCGAGCGGATCGAGCTTGGCATGCAGATGACCGCGCATGCGATAGGCGCGGATCATCATGATGGCGCGGACGGAATCGCGCGTCGCCTGCAGGACGTCGGTCGCGCTCGCCGGCGCTCCGGCGGTTTCGGCCTTGGCCTTCAGCTTGGTTTCGATGACCTTTTCGACAACGCCCCAGTCGCCATCGAGCGCGGAGACGAGATCGCCCTTTGCCGGGATCGGCCAGTTCTTGCGCTGCCAGGAGGCGCCCTTGGCCGCCTTCTTCACATCGTCGGGACTATCCTCGAGCGCCTTGAAGAACGACCGCCACTCGTCGGAGACCGATGAAGGATCGTCCTCGTAGCGCGCGTAGAGCTGCTCGATATAGGCAGCATTGGCGCCATCCAGGAACGAGGTGATCTGAAATTGCTCGTTGGCTTCTTGCCTTGCCATGGTGAATCTGCGGGCGCTCTCGCCCGTCTCCCAACTTGTTTGCATTGCCGGTTTTCGGGTTCCCGGCGACCGTATTTCATCTAAGGCCATCAGGCCGTCGGTATGCACTTGCGATTATCTAAACCGGACGGGACAAGGCGACTGCCGCCCCATCCGGCCTTGCTTTAGGTAGGCTCAGCCCTTCAGGACTTCCACCAGCGTCTTGCCGAGACGCGCCGGCGACGGCGACACGCGGATGCCTGCCGACTCCATCGCTGCAATCTTGTCCTCCGCGCCGCCCTTGCCGCCGGAGATGACGGCGCCGGCATGGCCCATCGTACGGCCGGGAGGTGCCGTGCGGCCGGCGATGAAGCCGACCATCGGCTTCTTGCGGCCCTTCTTGGCTTCGTCCTTGAGGAACTGTGCGGCGTCTTCTTCAGCCGAACCGCCGATTTCGCCGATCATGATGATCGACTTGGTTTCGTCGTCGGCGAGGAACATCTCGAGGACGTCGATGAATTCGGTACCCTTGACCGGATCGCCGCCGATGCCGACGGCCGTCGTCTGGCCGAGGCCTTCATTGGTGGTCTGGAACACAGCTTCGTAGGTCAGAGTGCCGGAACGCGAGAGAACGCCGACGGAGCCCTTCTTGAAGATGGAGCCTGGCATGATGCCGATCTTGCATTCGTTCGGGGTGAGAACGCCTGGGCAGTTCGGCCCGATCAGGCGCGACTTCGACTTGATCAGACGGTCCTTGACCTTGACCATGTCGGCGACCGGGATGCCTTCCGTGATGCAGACGATGAGCGGGATCTCGGCGTCGATCGCTTCGAGGATCGCGGCTGCGGCGCCTGCCGGCGGCACGTAGATGACCGAGGCGTTAGCGCCGGTCGCATCCTTGCCTTCGGCGACGGACTTGAAGATCGGCAGCTTTTCGCCGTCCTTGCCGGTCCAGGTTTCACCGCCCTTGGAAGGGTGGATGCCGCCGACCATCTTCGTGCCGTGATAGGCGAGCGCCTGTTCAGTGTGGAAAGTGCCGGTCTTGCCGGTCAGGCCCTGAACCAGAACCTTGGTGTCTTTGTTGATGAGAATAGACATGCGAGGCCTTTGTTACGAGAGGTTGGAAGACGCGGAGGCAACGCGACGGTACAAGCCGCTGACGACCTCCTGCCATGTATCGCTGCCGGCGGGCGAGAACGTGACGCCCATGCGGTAGCAGTCTTCATTTTCGAACTGGAAGAGAGTGCGCTGCTGACCGCGCGGCGAAACTCGGGTCAGGACAAGCTTGTCGTCGATCCATTCGCCGGAAGCCGGCGCGGCGGGCACAAAGCCCACCGTATCGAACTGATAGAGCTTATAGGCCTGATCCGCTCCGTCGAAGCCGAGAATATTCCGGGCTTCGAACGAGGTTTCGCCATCGCGCGTCTGCACGTAGCGCTGTTCGACGAAAAATCCGCCGAACAGACACTCGGCCGTGAGCCGCGCGGTTGCCGTGCCTTCCTTCGTCCAGACCGAGGCCGCGACATGCTCTTCCCCTTCCCAGGTGCCGGCAAAGGCACCGAGGCGAAGATGAGCAGCCGTTGGAGCGAGGGAAGCAGCCATCCCGATCAGCCCTTGACTGCCTTCACGATCTTCTGGGCGGCATCGTCCAGGTCATCTGCGGAGATGACGTTGAGACCGGATTCGTTGATGATCTTCTTGCCGAGCTCGACATTGGTGCCTTCGAGGCGAACGACGAGCGGAACCTTCAGACCGACTTCCTTGACGGCTGCGAGCACGCCTTCGGCAATGACGTCGCACTTCATGATGCCGCCGAAGATGTTGACCAGAATGCCCTGGACAGCCGGATCGGCGGTGATGATCTTGAAGGCGGCCGTGACCTTTTCCTTGGAAGCGCCGCCGCCGACATCGAGGAAGTTCGCCGGCTCAGCACCGTAGAGCTTGATGATGTCCATGGTCGCCATGGCGAGACCGGCGCCGTTGACCATGCAGCCGATGTTGCCGTCGAGCGCGACATAGGCGAGATCGTATTCGTGGGCCTGGATTTCCTTCTCGTCTTCTTCGGTCGTATCGCGCAGCGCGCGGATGTCTTCATGACGGAAGAGCGCGTTGCCGTCGAAGGAAACCTTGGCGTCGAGAACGCGAAGGCGGCCGTTGGTCATGACGATCAGCGGGTTGACTTCGAGGAGCGCCATGTCCTTCTCGACGAAGGCCTTGTAGAGGATCGGGAAGAGCTTGGCGGCATCTTCGCGGGCAGCGCCCTCAAGCTTCAGCGCGTCAGAAAGGGCAGCCGTGTTGGCAGTCGTCACACCCGTCGACGGGTCGATGGCGACGGTGATGATCTTTTCCGGCGTGTCATGCGCAACGGTCTCGATGTCCATGCCGCCTTCGGTCGAAACGACGAAAGCAACCTGACCGACGGAACGGTCGACGAGGATCGAGAGATAGAGTTCGCGGTCGATATCGGCGCCGTCTTCGATGTAGAGGCGGTTGACCTGCTTGCCGGCCGGGCCGGTCTGCTTGGTCACCAGCGTATTGCCGAGCATGTCCTTGGCGTTGGCGACAACGTCGTCAACGGACTTGGCGAGGCGAACGCCGCCCTTGGCGTCCGGACCGAGTTCCTTGAACTTGCCCTTGCCGCGGCCGCCAGCGTGAATCTGGCTCTTGACGACGTAAAGCGGGCCCGGAAGCTGCTTGGCAGCGGCGGCGGCTTCATCGGCGGAGAAGATGGCAACGCCGTCCGCGACGGGTGCGCCATAGCTCTTCAGCAGCGCCTTAGCCTGGTATTCATGAATGTTCATGGGTCTATCCCTGTTGGAAGGCGGAAATTACTTCAGCGACGGCGCGATCGTGGCGCAGGCTTCGCAAAGACCCGCAACGGCTGCGACCGACTTGTCGAAGGCATCCTTTTCAGCCTTGTTCAGGTCGATTTCGATGACGCGCTCGATGCCGCCGGCACCGATGACGGTGGGAACGCCGACATACATGTCCTTAACGCCATACTGGCCGTCGAGGTGAGCGGCGCAAGGCAGGACGCGCTTCTTGTCCTTGAGATAGGACTCGGCCATCGCGATGGCGGAAGCGGCCGGGGCGTAGTAAGCGGAACCGGTCTTGAGCAGGCCGACGATCTCGGCGCCGCCGTCACGGGTGCGCTGGATGATTTCTTCGAGGCGCTCGGCAGTCAGCCAGCCCATGTTGACGAGATCCGTCAGCGGGATGCCGGCAACGGTGGAGTAGCGGGCGAGCGGAACCATCGAGTCGCCGTGGCCGCCGAGAACGAAAGCCGTGACGTCTTCGACCGATACGTTGAATTCCTTGGCGAGGAAGAGGCGGAAGCGCGAGCTATCGAGCACGCCAGCCATGCCCACGACCTTGTTGGTCGGCAGGCCTGAGAATTTCTGCAGCGCCCAGACCATGGCGTCGAGCGGATTGGTGATGCAGATCACGAAAGCATTCGGGGCATACTTCTTGATGCCGGCGCCGACCTGTTCCATGACCTTGAGGTTGATGCCGAGAAGATCGTCGCGGCTCATGCCCGGCTTGCGGGGAACGCCTGCCGTGACGATGCAGACGTCAGCGCCTTCGATCGCGGAATAGTCGCTGGCGCCCGTGAGATTGGCGTCGAAGCCTTCAACCGGAGAAGACTGGGCAATGTCGAGACCCTTGCCCTGAGGAATGCCGTCCGCGATGTCGAACAGGACGATGTCGCCCAGTTCCTTCAGGCCGGCGAGATGCGCCAGCGTGCCACCAATCATGCCAGAACCAATAAGTGCGATCTTGTTGCGCGCCATTTCGGTGTATCCTTTGCGATCAAAATCCGTGGCGGGACACCGTGACAGGCATCCACAATAGCCGCCAATCGCATAGACCCAAAGGCCGAAATTGGCAATTGATTATTTTGAGATCAGGAATTTCAATCGGTTAGATCGAAAAATTCTTACGTAAACGTAAGACACTCTGTCACCGAATTGTTACTCGGCGGCACGCCTGGCCGGAGTCTGAGCCAGATATTCGGCGCTCCGCATCTCGAAAAGCCGCGATGCCGTGCGGTCGAATTCGAAGCCTTCTGTCCCCCGCCGCTCCTCGAGCAGATCTTCCGGCATGGCAGCCGCGGAGATGTAGAGACGGATATTATGATCGTAGAGCGTGTCGATCAGAATGATAAAACGCTTCGTCTGGTTGCGCTTGTCCGGCCCGAGCTTCGGCACGCGATCGAGGAAGATCGTATCGAACCGTTCGGCGATGGCGAGGAAATCGGCAGGCCCGAGCGGAGCGTCGCAGAGATCGGCGAAGGAAAAGCGCGCCATGCGGTCGACGGCCAGAGGCACATGGATGGAGCGCCCCTTCATCGGGATCTCCATCGGCTGCGCCTTGCGCCCATGCAACGCCTGCATCCAGGAGGCGTCCATCGCCATGTCGGTGCGCTGGTCCAGCGGCGTCAGATAGACGGGCTGACTGTTCAGCTTCTCCATGCGATAGTCGGTCGGCGAGTCCAGCGTCACCACATCGACATGCTTCTTGAGGAGATCGATGAAGGGCAGAAAGAGGCCGCGATTGAGCCCGTCGCGATAGAGATTATCGGGTTCGACATTCGAGGTGGCGATCAGCACGCAGCCGAGCGAGAACAGTTCGGAAAACAGCCGCGACAGGATCATCGCGTCGGCAATGTCGGTCACAGTGAATTCGTCGAAGCAAAGCAGTTCGGCTTCGGCATAGAGATCGGCGGCGACAGGTGGTATGGGATCGGCCTGCTTGGTCTCGCCATTCTTGAATTTCAGCCGCTGCGCCGCGATGCGATTGTGCACATCGGTCATGAACTCGAAGAAATGCGCCCGGCGTTTCTTCTGGCAGGGCGCCATCGAGAAGAACATGTCCATCAACATGGTCTTGCCGCGCCCGACGCTGCCGTGAATATAGAGGCCCTTGATCGTCTCGACCGACTTCTTGCGGGCAGCAAACATCCAGCCGAGCGCGCTGGATTTTGCGGCGGGCCGCTTGCGCTTGAGATCGGCAAGCACCCGGTCCAGCATTTTCGCCACATCCATCTGTGCCGAATCCACCTGAAGGGATCCGGACGCCGTCAGCGCCTTCAGCTGTTCGCAGACGCTGATCGAATAATCTGGCATGGGCTGCATGGGGAAATATCCGCCTGTGCAAAATAAGGGCGCACCCGAAGGATGCTGCCCCTTTTAAAATAAGCTTATCGGCTAAGGCTGAGCGGCTGGCCGGAGGCGGTCGAACCGTCAAAACGCGAATCGGCCGTCTTGTAGACCGTACCGATCGTCGAGCCGTCACGATTCTTCAGGAGAACCTGCTTGCCGGAGACTTCCCACGAGCCCATCGAGGTCAGTTCGCCCGCGCAACCGCGCGTACCGCCGCGTGAGCCGCTGCCAAGGTTGGTCAATGTCAGGAACATATCGCAGCTCGATCCGCCATTGCTCACCTTCCAGCTGCCGACCATCGATTCCTTCGTGACATCCATGGCCGAAGCCGCCATCGCCTGCTGCTGCGCCGGATTGGCTGCATTCGGTGCGCTCGCCGGCGCCGCCGGGAATTGCGAGCCGTTACCGGCGCCGGGAGGCGGAAGCTGGCTGGACTGGACGGAAGGAACAGGCTGAGCCTGCAGTGGTGCCGGAGACGAATAACTGTCGTTATTGTATGCCGTGCGCTGGCAACCGGCAAGCGACAGGCCAATCGCCGCAGCCGTCACTGCATATCTAAACTGCATCATCACACTCCTAAATGATTGTCCACCGCTGACATCGACAAAGTGATATTTAATGATGTCCGAATTATCGTATTTCACTTTGGTTAATCAAGTCGATACCGCCACAAATTGCCGAAGGCCATAGCTGGACAAGAATCGGGTGGTTTCAAGGCTAACCTGCTGAACCCCACTCAAAGACGCCCCGAACGGCAAATTTCGGCATCCTCTGTGATTCACAGCGCAATCGAATACCCATCCGGAGCCGGGTGATATCTGATGTCACCTGGACGATCATTCCGCCGCTTCGGCAAACCTGTCGAAGCGATATTCCCCATTTTCGATCAAAACCGCAGGCATTCTGATGGGAATGAAACGGCGGGTCAGACCCGCCGCTCGACCATCATCTTCTTGATTTCGGCGATCGCCTTGGCCGGATTCAGACCCTTCGGGCAGGTCTGGGCGCAGTTCATGATCGTGTGGCAGCGATAGAGGCGGAAGGGATCCTCGAGGTTGTCGAGGCGCTCGCCCTTGGCTTCGTCTCTGGAATCGATCAGCCAGCGATAGGCCTGCAGCAGAACGGCAGGGCCGAGATAACGGTCGCCGTTCCACCAGTAGCTCGGACAGGAGGTAGAGCAGCAGGCGCACAGGATGCATTCGTAGAGGCCGTCGAGCTTCAGGCGGTCTTCATGGCTCTGCTTCCATTCCTTGGCCGGCGGCGGCGAGACCGTCTTCAGCCAGGGCTCGATCGAGCGATGCTGGGCATAGAAGTTCGTCAGGTCAGGCACGAGATCCTTGACGACGGGCATGTGCGGCAGCGGATAGATCTTCACGGTGCCCTTGATCTCATCCAGACCCTTGGTGCAGGCCAGCGTGTTGGTGCCGTCGATGTTCATCGCGCAGGAGCCGCAAATGCCTTCGCGACAGGAGCGGCGCAGCGTCAGCGTCGGATCGATCTTGTTCTTGATGTAAAGCAGACCGTCGAGCACCATCGGGCCGCAATCGTCGACATCGATGTAATAGGTATCGATGCTCGGGTTCTGACCGTCATCCGGGCTCCAGCGATAGACGCGGAATTCGCGCGTGTTCTTGGCGCCGACCGGCTTCGGCCAGACCTTGCCTTCGCGCATCTGAGAGTTCTTGGGGAGAGCGAGTTCAACCATGGTCAGTTCCTCTCAGATCAATACACGCGTGCCTTCGGCTCGATCTTGTGCGGATCGATGCCTTCGGCGATCAGGTCGGTGTGAACCGGACGATAGTCGAGCTTCACGTCGCCTGCCTCGTTGACCCAGGCAAGCGTATGCTTGCGCCAGTTCTCGTCGTCGCGGCCGGCAAACTTGCCCTCGGTATAGTCCTCGCGGGCATGCGAGCCGCGGCTTTCCTTGCGAGCCTCGGCGCCGTAGATCGTCGTGATGGCGTTGGCCATCAGATTGTGCAGTTCCAGCGTTTCGACGAGGTCGGAATTCCAGATCAGCGAGCGGTCGGTGACCTTGATATCGGGCAATTCCTTCCAGATCTCCGACAGGCGGCGGCAGCCGGATTCCAGCGATTCCTGGGTGCGGAACACGGCGGCATCTTCCTGCATGGCGCGCTGCATCTTCTCGCGCAGTGCCGCCGTCGGCGTCGAGCCGCTGGCATGGCGCAGGCGGTCGAAGCGCTCCATGATCTTGTCGCAGGCGGCAACATTCACAGGCGGAACTGGGCTGTTGCGGTCGATGACCTGGCCGGCGCGGATGGCGGCGGCACGGCCGAAGACCACGAGGTCGATCAGCGAGTTGGAGCCGAGGCGATTGGCGCCGTGCACCGATGCGCAGCCGGCTTCGCCGACGGCCATCAGGCCCGGCAGCACGCGCTCGGGATTGCTGCTGTCGGCATTCAGCACTTCGCCCCAATAGTTCGTGGGAATGCCGCCCATATTGTAGTGAACGGTCGGCAGGACCGGGATCGGATCGCGGGTCACATCGACGCCAGCGAAGATGCGCGCGCTCTCGGAGATGCCCGGCAGGCGCTCGTGCAGCACGGCCGGATCGAGATGGTCGAGATGCAGGAAGATGTGATCCTTGTTCTTGCCGACGCCGCGGCCCTCGCGGATCTCAAGCGTCATGCAGCGCGAAACGACGTCACGCGAGGCAAGGTCCTTCGCCGACGGCGCATAGCGTTCCATGAAGCGCTCGCCCTCGGAATTGACGAGATAACCGCCTTCGCCGCGTGCGCCTTCGGTGATCAGGCAGCCCGAACCGTAGATACCGGTCGGATGGAACTGAACGAATTCCATATCCTGCAGCGGCAGGCCGGCGCGGGCCACCATGCCGCCACCGTCGCCGGTGCAGGTATGGGCGGAGGTCGCCGAGAAATAGGCGCGGCCATAGCCGCCGGTCGCCAGCACCACCATCTTGGCGGCGAAGCGATGGATCGTGCCGTCATCGAGGCACCAGGCGACGACGCCGGTGCAACGACTGCCGTCATCGGACATGATGAGGTCGAGTGCAAAATACTCGATGAAGAATTCCGCATTGTTGCGCAGCGACTGGCCGTAGAGCGTGTGCAGGATGGCGTGACCCGTACGGTCGGCAGCGGCACAGGTGCGCTGCACCGGCGGTCCCTCGCCGAAATTCTGCATGTGGCCGCCGAACGGGCGCTGATAGATCTTGCCTTCTTCGTTTCGCGAGAAGGGCACGCCGTAATGCTCGAGTTCGTAAACGGCCTTCGGCGCTTCCATGACCATGTACTGCATCGCGTCGACGTCGCCGAGCCAGTCGGAGCCCTTGACGGTGTCGTATAGATGCCACTGCCAGCTGTCCGGCGTCATGTTCTGCAGCGAGGCGGCAATGCCGCCCTGGGCTGCGACGGTGTGCGAACGGGTGGGGAAGACCTTGGTGATGCAGGCGGTGCGGAAGCCCTGTTCGGCCATGCCGAGCGTGGCGCGCAGACCCGCGCCACCGGCGCCGACGACGATCACGTCATAGGAGTGATCGATATACTTGTAGGCTTTCCCGTTCTGGGCAGGCCCATTCTGAGCGGATGAGTTCGGTGCCATGATGCAATTATCCTACGAACGCGATCTTCAGAATGGCGAAAAGACAGAGCCCCGCCACGACGATCGCGAAGAACGTGTTGAGCATGAGAAGGACGATCTTGGCGAATTCGCCATGAACATAGTCCTCGATGATGACCTGCATGCCGATCTTCATATGAATGAGGGCGGAGATCACCATCAGGGCGAAGATGACGGCGACGATCGGATTCGAGATCGCATGCACGACTTCAGCGTAGGGCGCGCCGGCATAGATCATCAGGAAGATGACGAAGAAGAGGAAAAGTGGAACATTGGCAACGGCGGTCAGGCGCTGGCGCCAGAAATGATCGGTACCTTCCTTGGCGGAACCGAGACCGCGGACTTTGCCCAGAGGAGTGCGCATATCCATGAGAAATATCCTTTAAAGCATGATCCCGAAATGTGCCCAGGCGCTTCCGGGAGCGATCATGCCAATCAACCCAGCCGGATGACGATGCCGATGATCCAGACCAGCGCGGTCAGACAGATCGAGCCGATGAGCGTGAACTTGGCCATCTTCGTCGAGACGGCGGGATCGAAACCATGCCCGAGATCCCAGATGAAATGACGAAAGCCACCCAGCATATGGTGCAGCAGCGCCCAGGTGTAGCCGAGCAGGATGATGCGGCCGATGATCGTACCCATGATCCAATTGACCAGATCGAAATAGCCCTGACCCGTCGCCGCGGCGATCAGCCACCAGGCGACCAGCAGCGTGCCGAAGTAGAGCGCGCCGCCGGTAATGCGGTGGACGATCGACATGACCATGGTGGGGATGGGTTTGTAGATTTGCAGATGCGGCGACAGAGGCCGGTTTTGTGTGACGTTCGCCATCAGAACCTCGCGGCGTTACGATACGCTTAGAACCCGGATATCCGGGGCAACGCGCGCGCGGGGATGCGCAGTGTGCGTTGCATCATTGCGACCATTAATCACACAGACGGCCATCGACAAGCACAATTGATGCCTGCATCGAATTTAATCGATTCGGATCGCTCTGCACTTTAGCGAGCATGCAGAGAAGAGCCTCCCATTCCGACCCATTTACCATTTCGGCAAGCCTGACATGGACTTCGCTGCGGTCTTCGGGCAATCTGCCGTTAAGATTTCATTAACGAACCGAAGCGGATCGAATCATGGCCCCGCATCTTTTCAAGGCAGCAGCGCTCGTTTTAGCGGCAGCCGCTCTTTGCTCGACGCCGACTTCGGCCGGCGACTATCGCCACTGGCACCATCACAACCGCTCCGGCATCGTGCGCCTCAACCAGATATCCCAACCGCAGGGTTCAGGGCAGCAACCCGCCCGGATCGTGATCATGGAACGACGCGATGCGGCAAGCGCCGGCAGCTATGCCGGTTCGGCCGATGTCTATCGGGCTGATGGCGGCACCTATGTTATCGGCTATGGCGGCTACAATCCCTATGCCCGGTCCGCTGCGGCGCAGCTGCGACCGAAGGCGAAGGTCATCGATGTCCGCTATGCCGGCAATCCATGCTCATACGAAGCGGGCGTCTGCGTCATCCGGCATTGATGATTCTCAATCGGCGAGAAACCGCCAGACCGTCGTTTTCTTGACTTCGCTGTCCTCAAGCGCCCGCGTCACCGGTACTTGGTAGGTCGCCTGCTCTTGCAGACGATCCTTGGGAAGATAGGCCCTGCCGGGATCGCCGACCAGAACCGTCTTCCCGTCGCCGGCCAAACGTCTTAACCAAGGAACGAGGCTCACGGCAAAATCGCGATCATAGAAGACATCGCCGGCGAGAATGACGCCCTCATCCACGGCCTGCCCGATCATATTGTCGCCGGAAAAATCCAGGGCCACACCGTTTTCAGCAGCATTGAGCCGGATCGCTGTGCCCGCCCACGGATCGATATCGACGGCCAGCACATGGGCCGCACCCGCTCGCTTGGCAGCAATCGCGACAAGTCCGGAGCCGCTGGCAAAATCCAGCACCGTTTTGCCGGCAACGATCTCCGGATGATCGAGTATATAGCGCGCCAAGCCCTGGCCGCCCGCCCAGGCAAAGGCCCAGAAGGGCGGCGGCAGGCCGATCTCTTCCAGCTCCTCTTCCGTCTTCAGCCACAACTCATGAGCCTCGCTTGCCAGATGCAGCCGGATTTCCGGCACATGCGGCGGCGCCATCAGGCTGGTATTGGCGTGGATGAAGCTTTCCGGATCGGTTTTCAATGAATCTCCCAACTGCCCAACAAGGAGGAATCAGGCCGGCGGGTTGTCCAGCCCGCCCATGCGGCAGACTTCCAGCCATTCATCATCCATCACCGGTTGCACCGAAAGCCGCATGGAGGTGACGAGCGCCATCTGCGCAAGCTTCGGATTGGCCTTGATGTCTTTGAGAGTCACGGGATTCGGCATGTCGCGGACGGCGCGGATGTCGACGCATTCCCAGCGCGGATCATCCTTTGCGGTCGAATCCGGATGCGCCAGCGCGCAGACCTCGACGATGCCGACGACCTCCAGCCCGTCATTGGAGTGATAAAAGAAACCCTTGTCACCGATCTGCATGGCCCGCATGTTGTTGCGGGCAAGATAGTTGCGCACGCCGGTCCATTCCGTTCCCTTGTCGCCGGCATCCTTCTGCTGCTGCCAGGACCAGGAGGACGGCTCGGATTTATAAAGCCAATGCGCCATCTCTCATGCCTCCGGCTTGTTGAAGACCCAGTTGAACGGCTTGATCTCGACGCTCTCGAACAGGCCGGCCTTCGTATAGGGATCCGCATCGGCAATCGCGACCGCCGCTTCGATGCTTTCCGCCTCGACGATCACGAGGCTGCCATTCGGCTTGCCTTCCGCGTCGAGGAACGGACCCGCCATCTTCAGCGTGCCCCCGGCATTAAGCTTATTCAGATGTTCCAAATGCGCCGGGCGCGTCTCCATGCGGACATTCAGGTGACCGGGCTTGTCCTTGCAGACAAAGGCAAACAGCATTGCTTGGCTCCTTCAGATATTCAGAAAATATTCCCCAGAAACTATTCCGTGGTGATCGGCCGTGTCATCAATTGCCCGATGGCTGCGCCTATGTCGAGTTTGCCGTCGATGATGGCGGACACCGCGTCGGTGATCGGCATGTCAACGCCGAGTTCGTGGGCAAGCCGCGCGGCAATGGATGCGGCATAGGCGCCTTCGACCAGCGTGCCGTGCGCCGGATCGACGGTGTCTCCCTGACCGAGCGCGATACCGAATCTGAGATTGCGGGATTGATGGCTGGTCGCCGTCAGCACGAGGTCGCCAAGGCCAGATAGGCCGCGGACGGTTTCCGCCTTGCCGCCCTTGGCCGCGACGAAGCGCGACATCTCGGCAAGGCCGCGGCTGATCAGCGCCGCACGGGCGGAATCGCCGATACCCCGGCCTTCGACGATACCGCAGGCAATCGCGAGGACATTCTTCAGCGCCCCCCCGAGCTGCACGCCGATACGGTCGTCCGAGGCGTAAAGACGGAAGGTCGGACCGGAAATCGCCTGTGCAAGCCGTTCCGCCACCGCCATGTCTGTAGCGGCGATCGCCATGGCAGTCGGCAGGCCTTTGGCGATGTCGGAGGCAAAGCCCGGCCCGGAGAGAACGGCGATGACATGCTCCGGCAGTTCGCGCTCCAGCATGTCGGTCAACAGATCGCCGGAAACCTTGTCGATACCCTTGGCGCAGGTGACGACGACGGCATCCTTGGCAAGATAAGGCCCATAATGTTTGGCAGCATCGGCCTGCGCCTGCGAAGGCATGGCAAAGAGGACGATGTCCGCATCGGAAACGGCATCCGCCTCGGCCGAGAACTTCAAAGAATCCGGAAGCGCAATCCCCGGCAGGACGGCATCATGTATGCGATCGGCTGCAAGATCCGCCATCAGGCCGGCTTTTCGCCCGACGAGGGTGACGTCGCTGCGGCCGGTCAATGCGATGACGGCAGCAAGCGCTGTGCCGAAAGCGCCGGCGCCGATGACTGCGATCCGCTCGTTGCCGCTCATGCCTTTGCTCCCCGTTTGCCGTGCCCGAGCAGAGTTTCCGCCTTCTGATCCAGTGGCCAGCGCGAGCGCGGCTGCACATCGAGATCATCAGGCGCCGCACCCGTCGCCATCCGCTCCAATCCAGCCCAGGCGATCATGACGGCATTGTCCGTACACAACCTCAATGGCGGCGCGATGAAACGGAAGCCATTGGCATCGCAAAGCTCCTGCAGCGTGCGGCGCAGCTCGAGATTGGCGGCGACACCGCCGGCCACGACAAGCGACGGCTGTTCCGCCGTCTTCGGAAACTCCGCCTTGAAGCGCTGCAGGCCGCGGCCGATCCGGTCCTTCAGCGTGCGCGAGATCGCCTTCTGGAAGGAGGCGCAGATATCGGCGATATCCTGCTCTGTGACAGGCGCGATCGCCGTCGCCGCCTGCCGCACCGCCGTCTTCAGGCCGGAAAAGGAAAAATCGAGGCGCGTCTCGCCGACCAGCGGCCGCGGAAGATCGAAACGGTCCGGATTGCCATTCTTGGCGGCTGCCTCTACGGCCGGGCCACCGGGATAGGGCAGTCCCAGAAGCTTCGCCGTTTTGTCGAAGGCTTCGCCGAGCGCATCGTCGATGGTCGTGCCCCAGCGCTCGTATTGGCCGACACCGCGCACCAGGATCAGCTGGGTATGGCCGCCGGAAACGAGCAGCATCAGGTATGGAAACGCAAGTCCGTCCGTCAGCCGCGCGGTCAGGGCATGGCCTTCCAGATGGTTGATGGCGTATAATGGTTTGCCTGTCGCACGTGAGATCGCCTTGCCGGTCATCAGGCCGACGAGCAGACCGCCGATGAGGCCTGGCCCGGAGGTGGCGGCAATGGCATCGACGTCTAAGAGCGACACATTGGCGCGTTTCAATGCTTCGTCGATCAGCGTATCGAGCGCCTCGACATGCGCACGCGCGGCAATTTCCGGCACGACGCCGCCATAGGCGCTATGCTCGTCCAATTGGCTGAGGACGACATCGGAACAGACATTGGGCGTGCCGTCATCCCGACGCTCGACAATGGCCGCGGCGGTTTCGTCGCAGCTTGTTTCGATGCCGAGAATACGAAGAACGGATGCCATGGAGAAAGTTCGTTGCCTACAGGTCGATTGCGATAAAGCGGAAATATGGTTACGGGAACTGTCGGTAACAACGGATCAAAGCGGATGCAAACAAAACCTTTCCGGATCGGCACGCGGGGCAGCCCGCTGGCGCTCGCCCAAGCGCGAGAAGCGCGCGACCGCCTGATGGCGGCCCATGGCCTTCCGGAGGAGATGTTCGAAATCGTCGTTCTCACCACCAAGGGCGACCGCATCACCGACCGGTCGCTGGCGGCAATCGGCGGCAAAGGCCTGTTCACCGAGGAACTGGAAGAAAAGCTGACGTCGGGCGAACTCGACTTCGCCGTGCACTCGGCCAAGGATATGGCGACGAAACTGCCCCAAGGCTTGGCGCTCACCGCCTATCTGCCGCGCGAAGATATCCGCGATTCTGTCATCGGCCGCACCGCGCCGAAACTAATCGAGCTACCGCACGGCGCCACCGTCGGCTCTGCGTCGCTGCGCCGCCAGGCACTGATCCGCCGTCTGCGCCCTGATATCAATGTCATCACCTTCCGCGGCTCCGTCCAGACGCGCCTGCGCAAGCTGGAAGAGGGGCAGGCCGACGCGACCTTGCTGGCGCTTGCCGGCCTGAAGCGGCTCGGCATGGTCGAGGTCATCACCGATATTCTCGACCCGGACGAATTCCCTCCAGCGCCCGCGCAAGGCGCGATCACAATCGAAAGCCGCATCGACGACGCGCGGATGAATGATCTGCTCGCCGCCGTCAATGACGCGCCGACCTTCGATGCCGTATCCTGCGAACGCGCCTTCCTGGCCGCACTCGACGGCTCCTGCCGCACGCCGATAGCCGGCTACGCAATTTGCGAAGGCGATCATCTGCGCTTCTTCGGCATGATCCTCACCCCGGATGGCAAGCAGGTACACACGACCACGATCGAGGGCCACCGCCGCGATGCCGAGGCGCTCGGAATCAATGCCGGCCAGGCGATCCGCGCCGAAGCCGGCAGCACCTTCTTCGAAGACTGGACCTGACAAAGGATGCGCGTCGTCGTCACCCGCCCTCAGCATTCGGGTGAGCGCACCATGCGGCGGCTGGCGCAGATGGGACATGAACCCCTGCTGCTGCCGCTGGCCAAACCTGTCCACGATGCCGAGGAGGCGAGACGAGCGCTCCTTGCCACGCAGGGCGCCGTCGCCGTTACCAGCGCCGAGGCGATCCGGGCGCTTTCGTTGTTGGATTCCGATCTTGCGCCTCATCTTGGTCGTCGCCTCTTTGCCGTGGGAAAGGCGACAGCCAAAGAAGCGGCTGATCTCGGATTCAGCAATATCGCCATATCCGAAGGCGGCGGCACAGAGCTTGCCGCCATGATCTCCGGCCATCCTTCAGGCCTGAACGACGGCCCCCTTCTCTATCTTGCGGGCTCTCCGCGAGCGGCTGGCTTCGAGGCAGGACTGGCTGAGCGATACCTGCCTTTCCTGACCATCGAATGCTACCGGATGCAGAATATCGTCCCAGACGACAACATTCTTCGCCGGCTTTTCGCCGACACCCGTGCGGACGCCGTACTGCTCTATTCCCAGGAGACGGCGAAACGCTTTTTCAGCCTGCCATTCGTTCGGCACAACCCCGGCATCCTTGCTGAAACACGATTTCTCTGCCTGAGCGAAACCATCGCCAGCGCAGTTCCGGAGCCGATGCGATCCCATGTCGATATTGCCGACATGCCGAATGAAGACCGGCTTATGGCGCTTCTGATCCACGCCTAAGGTCGCAATTTTGATGTAAGGCCTTTCCATAATCGCCTTGTCTGTCTAACTTCGTTGCAGCGCATGATAAAGAGGACCTCATGGTATCGCGAAAAACGCCTAACCATTCGAAGCCCAACGACGAACCGGTCACGATTGATCTGGAAGCCGAAAAAACTGCGCAGGACGCGGCTCCCGAAGATTTGACTGAGCGCAGCCATGGCGAGCTTGGCGGCTCCTCGGCTGATGAAGTGGAAATGCCGCTGGAAGCGGAGAAGGAGCCATTTCGCGAAGAAGCTCAGGAGTCGATCTTCGGCGCCACACCGCAAGAGCCGCAAACGGCCGCTGCGCAGCAGGCCGATCCTCCACCGTCCCATGCCGACCATCCGCCTCATACCGAGCGTCCGCCGTCGCGCGAGGGTTCGACATCAGGCCTTATCGCGGCCGGCATCACCGGCGGCCTGATCGCCCTCATTTGCGCCGGCGCCTTGCAATATGCGGGCTTCCTGCCTGGCGGCCGCACAGGCAAGGACAGCTCAACCGAGATCGCCGCACTGAATGCGGAGATCGACGGTCTCAAGCAGAGCATCGCCAATCTCGCCGCCGCACCAGCCGCAAAGCCGGACGAAGCACTGACGGCCCGCGTTGCCGCACTCGAGGCGAGCGCTGCCAGCGGCGCTTCGGCAAATGGCTCGGCTGGCATCCCAAATCCCGCCTCCGACCAGAAGATCGCTTCGCTCACCAGCGAGGTGGAGCAGCTGAAATCGGATCTCAGCAAGGCAACGCAGAGCCAGGCAACCTCAGATGCCGAAGTCAGCAAGCGTCTTGACGACGCTGAAAAGAAGTTGAGCGGACCCAGCCAGGAAAGCGCGGTTGCCCGCGCCATCGCAGCTGCGGCGTTGAAGGCGGCAATCGACCGCGGCGGCCCCTTCCAGCCTGAGCTCGACACCTTTGCCAATGTTGCGCCGGACGATCCAGCCGTTGCCGATCTCAAGAATTTCGCCCAGACCGGTGTGCCCTCCCGCGCCGACCTGATCCGCCAGGTTTCCGATGTCGCGACCGCAATCGTCGCCACCGCGCAGACCGACGATCCGAACCAGAGCTGGAGCAGCCGGCTGATGTCGGGAGCGAAATCGCTGGTGCAGGTCCGCCCCGTCGGCAATGTGCCCGGCGACAGCATCGATGCCATCGCCGCGCGTTTCGAGGACAAGGTCAGGAACGGCGATCTGCCGGGCGCGGTGACCGAGTGGAACAGCCTGCCCGATGCCGGAAAATCCGCATCGGCCGCCTTCAAGCAATCCCTGGAAGCCCGCATCCGCGTTGAGGACCTGGTAAGCGATGCCCTGTCGAAGGCGATCGCCAATACCGGGAAACAGAACTAAGGACGGAGTGTAGCAATGATCAGACTGCTTATCTTCGCCATTCTCGTTCTGGCTCTCGGCTATGGCTTTTCGTGGCTCGCGGATCGCCCCGGCGATCTCTCGCTGGTTTGGGAAGGGCAGCTTTACCAGACGAAACTGATCGTGGCCGCCGCGATCCTGATTGCGATCGTGGCCGCCGTCATGATCGTCTGGTGGCTCGTGCGGTTGATCTGGACTTCGCCCTATTCCGTTACTCGCTATTTCCGCGCCCGCAAGCGCGATCGCGGCTATCAAGCGTTGTCGACGGGCCTGATCGCCGCCGGTGCCGGCAATTCGCTGCTCGCCCGCAAGATGGCGGCGCGCAGCCGTGGCCTCATCCGCGCCGATCAGGAGCCGCTCATCAACCTGCTTGAAGCCCAGGCTGCCCTGATCGAAGGCAAGCATGACGAGGCCCGTCAGAAGTTCGAACAGATGGCCAATGATCCGGAAACGCGCGAGCTTGGCCTGCGCGGCCTCTATCTCGAAGCCAAGCGCCTCGGCGCGCATGAAGCGGCGCGGCAATATGCCGAAAAGGCCGCCGATCAGGCGCCCTACCTGCCATGGGCGGCGCAGGCGACGTTGGAATATCGCAGCCAGGCCGGCCGCTGGGATGATGCCATCAAGCTGCTGGACCAGCAGAAAGTCGCTCATGTCGTCGACAAGGCCACGGCCAACCGTCAACGCGCCGTGCTGCTGACGGCCCGCGCCAACGACAAGCTGGAGAGCGATCCGACAGGCGCGCGCGACGATGCTTTGGCGGCGTTGAAGCTTGTGGACGATTTCGTGCCCGCAGCGCTGATCGCGGCCAAGGCCTTGTTCCATGAAGACAAGGTGCGCAAGGCTGCCTCCATCCTCGAGCAGGTCTGGAAGGCGCAGCCGCATCCCGAAGTCGGCAGGGCATATGTGCGAGCTCGCAGTGGCGATTCCGTTCTTGACCGTTTGAAGCGCGCCGAGCGGCTGGAGGCGATCCGCCCGAACAATGTCGAAGCTCTGCTGTTGACCGCAAAGGCGGCGATGGATGCCGGCGATTTTGCCAAGGCTCGTGCCAAGGCAGAAGCAGCCGCAAGGATCGATGCGCGCGAAGGCGCTTTCCTGCTTCGTGCCGACATCGAAGAGGCCGAAACCGGTGATCAGGGCCGCATCCGCCACTGGATGGCGCAGGCGCTGCGCGCGCCACGCGATCCGGCCTGGGTTGCCGATGGCTTCGTCTCGGAAAAATGGCTGCCGCTGTCGCCGATCACGGGCCGTCTCGATGCCTTCGAATGGAAGGCGCCTTTCGGCCAGATCGATGGGCCGGTGGAAGAAGGCTCCACGGTGTCGGTCGATGCGGCGTTGAAATCGCTGCCGCCGGTGCGCGAGGCCGCCACCGCAACCACGGCGGCAAAGCCAAGTTCACCGAAAGTTGCATCGCCGGCCGCCGATACCTATGTCATGGAATTGGAACCTGCCGTGGTGAAACCCGCTTCAAGCCCCTCCGAGGCCGCGCCAAAGCCGGTGCAGCAAGGTGAGGAACCCCGGCCCTTCTTCGGTGGTGCGCCTGATGATCCGGGCGTGAAGGATCATAAGCTTGAACCGGAACCCAAGACGCGGCTCAAGCTGTTTTAGAGCAATTCCGGCAAAACTGCGCGGCGGTTTTACGTCCGGAATTGCGGGAAGATAAAAAGATAGAGCATGGTGCCCCAAGAACCCTGCTCGGCCCGTTTTGAGAATGGAGACGCATGTTCGAACGCTTTCAGGAATTCCTTCATAACCTGACCCAAGACCACCCCAGATCCGGCTTCGCACCCGACGACCCGCGTGTCGCGGTGGCGGCCCTGTGCATCCAGGTCATGGAGGCAGACGGCAAGATCGAGAACAGCGAAAAGAAACGGCTGCGCAAGCTCCTGAAGGACCAATATGGTCTCGATGGGCGCCAGCTCGACCGGCTGATCGCTGCCGGCGAGGAAGCGGAAAGCGAGGCGGTCGATTATTATCGTTTTACCTCGGATCTGAAGCGTCATCTCGACAGCACCCAGCGGCTCGAACTGCTCGGCATCCTCTGGGACATCGTCTATGCCGACGGCGAGCGCAGCGAGATGGAAGATCATGCAATCTGGCGGATCGCCGACCTCATGGGCATTTCCGATCGCGAGCGCATCATGAAGCGCCAGGAAGCAGCCGCACGCGCACCCGGCCCGAGGGTGGAGACAGGCAATGATGATTGAAGCGCCGAAGAGCGCCGGCCGCCCTATATTGATCGTCCTGCATCAGGAGCGCTCCAGCCCCGGCCGCGTCGGCCAGATGCTGCTGGAGAAAGGCTACGATCTCGATATCCGCCATCCGGTCCTCGGCGATCCCCTGCCCTCGACGCTCGAAGCACATGCCGGCGCCGTCATCTTTGGCGGCCCGATGAGCGCCAACGACCCGGATGACTTCATCAGGGCTGAGACCGACTGGCTGAAAGTACCGCTCAAGGAAAACCGCCCCTATCTCGGCATCTGCCTCGGGGCACAGCTGCTCGCCCGCCATCTCGGCGCCAAGGTGAAGCCGCGCGACGACGGCAAGACCGAAATCGGCTGGTATGCGCTACAGCCGACGGAAAAAGGCCGGTTGCTGATGCGTTGGCCGCAAATGGTCTATCATTTCCATCGCGAAGGCTTCGAGCTGCCGCACGGCGCCGATCTGCTCGCGACAGCGGAGACCTATCCCAACCAGGCCTATCGCTATGGCGCCAATGCCTGGGGTCTGCAGTTTCATGCCGAGCTCACACGCGCCATGATGCAGCGCTGGGTCGTGCATGGCGAGCACCGCTTCTGCATGCCGAACGCCCAGCAGGGCCGCGAGCATCTCGAAGGCCGCATGATCTTCGACGCCGCGCTGAAGGCCTGGCTATCGGAATTCCTCGATCTCGTCTTCGAGGGCAAGCAGGCAATGGTGGCCTAAAGGCCCTCGCCTGACGAAAGCACGCGATCGAGTTCATCGATCGCGCTACGGATCGCAGACGCATATCGCTCCATCTTTTGTGCATCTTTCATGAGAATATCCCTGACGCCTCTCGGAATTTCGAGCTGGACGCCGGCCTGCCGCTTGCCGCGATTGCAGATATTGCCGGTGGAAGCTCCGGCAAGCGCCTCCCCTTTCACTCTCGCCGCCGCCGCAAAACCATTGAGCCGCAACGCTTCGACGATCCGGTCGCGAAGCGATGTGTCGAGACCGCCGATCCAGCTCGTCAGCGGATCATCCCGATCCGTTCGCCCATGAACGGCGACGACGATCGACGAACTGGACACCAGGCCGTTTGCTATCGGTTCATCGAATTTTTCGGCGGTGATGTGCAGCTCATGATGAAGCCTCGCCGCATCGAGCCCTTCGAAACGATAAAGTGAGTACCTCTCATCGGCGATCGCCAGAGCGATTTCGGATGTGGCGGGCTCAATGAAACCGCCATGGGGAGCGATGACGGCGACATGCGATGATCGATCCTCGAGATGGATACGATAGCCGAAGCCCTCGATTTCATGCTCGCGAAGCGCCGAAAACGAATTGTATCGATCCGGCTTCCTTGTCATCGCGCAATCCTCAAGCCGGCTGCGGCTCGCCGTCACGATCAGGCGCGTTCAGGCTGTCGATGCGGCGCAGCTGCGGGAAACCTGTGGCCCAAAGGATGGCGACGGTCAGCGTGCCAAGTCCTCCGATGACGACGGCGGGAATTGCGCCGAAATAATGCGCCATGGTGCCGGCGCGGAATTCGCCAAGCTCGTTCGACGCGCCGACGAAGACCATGTTGACGGCATTGACGCGGCCGCGGACGTGATCCGGCGTCCAAAGCGTGATCAGGGTCTCGCGCACATAGACGGAAATCAGGTCGGAAGCGCCCATGACGGCGAGAGCCGCTATCGACAGCCACGGCGTATGCGAGATGCCGAAGATCAGCGTACCTACGCCGAACATGGCAACGCCGGCAAACATGCAGATGCCGGCGCGGTTTCGGATAGGATAAGTCGCCAGAAACAGGCCCATGGCGATCGCGCCGAAGCTTGGCGCAGCGCGCAGCATGCCGAGGCCCCAGGGCCCAAGCGTCAGGATATCGCGCGCATAGATGGGCATCAGCGCGACGGCGCCGCCGAGCAACACCGCGAAAAGATCGAGCGATACCGCACCGAGCACCACTTTTTCCGACCAGATGAAACGGAAGCCGGCGAGCATCTCGTTGAGGCTACGCCGCTCATGTGCGGTGCGCTGCTGCGGCTTGGGGATCAGGAAGGTCAGCACCGAACCGGCCGCGAAGAAAAACACGGCCACGGAATAGGCGACATTGGCCCCGATGCCGTAAAGCAGGCCACCGGCCACGGGACCAAGGATGGCGGCCGCGTCCCATGACATCGAGTTCCAGGTGATGGCGTTCGTCAGGTCTTCGGGCGGGATCAGGTTGGGCGCCAGCGATTGCATGGCCGGCGTCATGAAAGCGCGCTCGATGCCGAAGACCGTGAGGATCAGAAATACCGGCAGCGGCGCGAAGGTGCCCGATATGGTCAGAAACAGCAGCGTAGCGGTGCAGAGGGTGCCGACGAAAATGCAGATCGCAGAAATCAGACGCCTGTTGTAACGGTCCGCAGCCGTGCCCGTCACCAGGATCAGCAGCAGCGACGGCAGGAACTGCACGAGGCCGATGAGACCGAGATAGATCGGCTGGCCGGTGTGCTCGTACATCTGCCAACCGACCGAAACGCTGACGACCTGCGTGGCAAAACCTGTCAAAAACCGCGCGAAGAAGAAATAGGTATAGGCAATGTGCCTGAAGGCGGCAAACCGGTCTCCGCTGGCAGCGAACGACATGGGACGAGACTTTCCGATGGGGCCGCTGGCGCAAAGGCCGGCCTTTTAGACATGATTCAACATGCTTCGGAGCATGGGACTTGCCCGTTTAGTCGCCAATGTCTACATGTCTGTCAACCGCGAATTGGAGACGGACATGCTCGCCTTATTTCAAACCATTGATCTGGCTTTGAATCTTTATACTTGGATATTGATCGCCAGCGCCATCTTTTCATGGCTATATGCTTTCAACGTCATCAATTCGAGCAATCAATTCGTCAGCTCCGTCGGCAACTTCCTTTATGCGGTCACGGAACCTGCCCTGCGGCCGATCCGTCGCATCCTGCCGGACCTCGGCGGCATCGACATCTCGCCGGTCATCCTGCTCTTGATCATCTTCTTCATCCGCTCGCTGATGTGGAATTCGATCGTCCCCATGTTCCTGCGGTGAACAAAGCCTGGCAGGCCTTTCCGAATCACGTCAGGCTTTCCGTACGGCTCACGCCCAATGGCGGGCGTGACGCGATCGATGGGCTCGAAACCGTAAGCGACGGCGAATGCTATCTGAAGGCGCGCGTTTCAGTGGTGCCGGAAAAGGGCAAGGCCAACAAGGCGCTGATTGCTCTGCTTTCAAAAAGCCTCGGCCTTCCCAAATCCACGCTTAGCATCGTCAGCGGCGACACGGCGCGCAAAAAAATCCTCCGGATCGAGGGCGAGCCGGAGGATTTGATGAAGAAATTAAACGCTATAACGAAGGCCTGATCAGGCCTTTTCCTTCTTGGCGCGGGCGATAGCTTCGATGATCAGTTCGCCGGCTTCCTTGGAGCCGCCCCAGCCAAAGATCTTCACCCACTTGCCGGGCTCGAGATCCTTGTAGTGCTCGAAGAAGTGCTCGATCTGCTTCAGCGTGATCTCCGGCAGGTCGGTATATTCCTTGACCTTTTCGTAGCGCAGCGTCAGCTTCGGCGAGGGAACGGCAATGATCTTCTCGTCCTTGCCGGAATTGTCTTCCATCTTCAGCACGCCGATCGGGCGAACATTGATGACGCAGCCCGGCACCAGCGGACGGGTGCTGGCGATCAGAACGTCGATCGGGTCGCCGTCTTCGGAGAGCGTGTGCGGGACAAAGCCGTAATTGCCCGGATAGGTCATCGGCGTGTAGAGGAAACGGTCGACGACCAGCGTGCCGGCGTCCTTGTCCATTTCGTACTTGATCGGATGGCCGCCGACCGGCACTTCAACGATGACGTTGACGTCTTCGGGCGGGTTCTTGCCAATGGAAATCGCGTCGATACGCATGCTTGTCCCCTAAATAAGGATGGTTGCCGCCAGCCAAATAATCGGTTTCATGCCGCAACGCAACAACACATCGGGAAAGAGGTCGATTTACTGCATGATTCCTTAAATGGAATCGATTAGGCAAAAAACATGCGGCAGATTAAGGAGCGCCACAGCGCCGCTCAGGGCCAGACGAAGCCGATCTTGCGCAGCTGCCTGTGATCGAAGGTTTCGATGCCCTCACAGAAATCCGCACCGCCCTGCCCGCGATAGAAGCGGTAGGCATTCTCGTTTTCCTCGAGGCACCAGACGACCAGCCCCTTGCAGCCAAGCGACTTCAACAGCCTGCGCGCCTCGCCGAACAGCATGCGCCCGAGGCCGAGGCCCTGATATTGCGGGCGCAGATAGAGTTCGTAGATCTCGCCTTCCTGGGGCAGTGCGCGGGCGCGATTGAGGCCGAGCGTGGCATAGCCTGCGATCTCACCGGCGACATCCAGAACCAGCAGCGTCGCGGGGCCACTTGTCGCCTTGCGCCACCAGGCTTCGCCACGACGCTCGATCATCTGGCCAAGGGCGCGATGCGGAATGATGCCGGCATAGGTGTACTGCCACGACTGGCGGTGCACCTCTGAAATGGCTCGGGCATCATGGGGTTCTGCCCGCCGAACATCAATCGACAACGTCTTCATAACGTCTACTCTGGTCTTACCGATGCGAATTAACCATCCTCATTCATAAAGATGGCAGACTTGCCCACAGGCTTTATCCGTGGATCGTCAACAAAAATTAACGGTTTTTTAACCTTTAGGACAAGGGCTCAAAAACCGAACATACAAATAAAAACCCCGGCATGAAGGCCGGGGTCGAATGCATTGCTCGGTTAGGATGATCAGGCCAGACGGGCCTTCTCGTAACGCTTGCGCTCGTTCGGATCGAGATACATCTTGCGGAGGCGGATCGACTTCGGCGTCACTTCCACCAGCTCGTCGTCCTGGATCCAGGAAAGCGCGCGGTCGAGCGTCATGCGGATCGGCGGCGTCAGCTTCACGGCTTCGTCCTTGCCGGCGGCGCGGATGTTGGTGAGCTTCTTGCCCTTCAGCACGTTGACTTCAAGGTCGTTGTCGCGCGAGTGGATGCCGATGATCATACCGGCATAGACCTTCTCGCCGGCGTCGATGATCATCGGGCCGCGGTCTTCCAGGTTGAACAGGGCGTAGGCCACGGCTTCGCCGGCTTCATTGGCGAGCAGCACGCCGTTCACGCGGCCGCCGATCTCACCCTTGTAGGGCTGGTAGTCATGGAACAGGCGGTTCATGACGGCCGTGCCGCGCGTGTCGGTCAGGAGTTCCGACTGATAGCCGATGAGGCCGCGGGTCGGCGCCAGGAAGACGAGACGGACGCGATTGCCGCCAGAAGGACGCAGCTCGGACATTTCAGCCTTACGCTCGGACATCTTCTGCACGACGATACCGGAATGCTCTTCATCGACGTCGATGACGACTTCTTCGATCGGCTCGAGCAGCTGGCCGTTCTCATCCTTGTGCATGACGACGCGTGGACGCGAGACGGCAAGCTCGAAGCCTTCGCGGCGCATGGTTTCGATCAGAACTGCGAGCTGCAATTCGCCGCGGCCCGAAACGTAGAACGAATCCTTGCCTTCGGCTTCCTCGATCTTCAGCGCGACGTTGCCTTCGGCTTCCTTGAAGAGGCGGTCGCGGATGACGCGCGAGGTGACCTTATCGCCTTCGGTGCCCGCATAGGGGCTATCGTTGACGATGAAGGACATGGTGACGGTCGGCGGGTCGATCGGCTGAGCGATCAGCGGCTCGCTGACCTGCGGGTCGCAGAAGGTATCGGCGACCGTGCCCTTGGAAAGGCCGGCGATAGCGACGATGTCGCCTGCCTGCGCTTCTTCGATTGGCTGACGCTCGATGCCGCGGAAGGCGAGGATCTTCGAGATACGGCCGGTTTCGATGAGGTTGCCGTCGGCACCCAGAACCTTGACAGCCTGGTTCGGCTTGATCGAGCCTGAATGAATGCGGCCGGTGATGATGCGGCCAAGGAAGGGGTTGGCTTCCAGGATCGTGCCGATCATGCGGAACGGGCCTTCACCGACGGTCGGCTCCGGAACATGCTTGACGACGAGGTCGAGTAGCGGCGCAAGGCCCTCTTCCTTCGGGCCATCAGGCGAATAGTTCATCCAGCCGTTACGGCCAGAACCGTAGAGGATCGGGAAATCGAGCTGTTCGTCGGTGGCGTCGAGATTGGCGAAGAGATCGAAGACTTCGTTGATGACTTCGTCTGCGCGGGCATCCGGGCGGTCGATCTTGTTGATCGCAACGATCGGACGCAGGCCGACCTTGAGCGCCTTGCCGACGACGAACTTCGTCTGCGGCATGGGGCCTTCGGCAGCATCGACGAGAACGATCGCGCCATCCACCATCGAGAGAATGCGCTCGACTTCACCGCCGAAATCGGCGTGGCCGGGGGTGTCGACGATGTTGATGCGCGTGTCCTTCCAGACAACCGACGTCGCCTTGGCAAGAATGGTGATGCCGCGCTCCTTTTCCAGATCGTTCGAGTCCATAACGCGTTCGGCAACGCGCTGGTTCTCGCGGAACGAGCCGGATTGCTTCAGGAGCTCGTCGACGAGGGTGGTTTTCCCATGGTCAACGTGCGCGATGATCGCGATGTTGCGAAGTGCCATATGTCTTAATCTCTGAGGCTGGGGCGCAGTGTTTCAGTAACACGCCAATTGCATTTGGCGCGCTCATACCCTTTTTTTCGCGAATGCGAAAGGGGGGAGGCAAGAAAGGGGCTGAATGCCGGCTTTTCGTGCCTCGCACTTCAGTCTTAGACGCTCAGACAGGCGCACTCTCTTCTACCACGTCGCCAGTTCAGATGCGCGCAATCGCCTCGATCGGGATTTGCGCAATCCCGTCAGGCGGCATGTTTCAGTAAGAACGCATCATGATTGAGCAGGAAAGCCTTCAGGCGCTCGGGATAGTCGTGCGTCACCGCACCTCGCACGCTTTGCCGCGACGCCAGCTCTGTGCGCCATGCCTTGACACGCGGTAGGCCGTCAAAAACGCCGGTCGATGTGATGGTATCGAACACATCGAAGTAACGGAAGATCGGCGCAAAAACTGCATCGACGAGGCTGAATGCCTGTCCGGCAAAAAAGGGACCGTTTCCCAATTCCGCCTCGACACGAGCAAATTTATCGATCAGCGCCTTACGCTTGGCCTCATAGGTTCCTTCGTCCCTGGCGGTCTCGAATCCCCACAAATCTGAAAGAATGGAAGAGCCGAATTCCATCCAGCCGCGATGGCGGGCACGCGCCAGCGGATCTGCCGGGTGAAGCCGAGCGCCGGGTTGGGTTTCCTCGAGATATTCGCAGATCACCGCGCTTTCGAACAAAACCGTTTCCACTCCGTCCTCCTGCCGCACGATCAGCAACGGAACTTTGCCGAGCGGGGAAATAGCCAGAAACCAGTCGGGCTTTGCCGACAGGTCGACATAGCGGATCTCAAATGGCACGGCCTTTTCAGCAAGTGTGATGGCTGCTCGCTGGACGTAGGGGCAAAGGTAATGGCTGACAAGGACCAGTTTTGGGTCGGACATAATCAAATCTCCTGGGTCGCGTTCGAGATAGATGTAATTGCATCTATATCCAGACTTGCCAGCGTGGTCAACATAGATGTAATTGCATCCATGTCCGATTGTTCAGATGCCACCCCTTCAAAACCCTCCGCCGCGGTCACGCGAGCGTGGGTTCGCCTCATGCGCACGCAACACATCGTCCTTGCGGCGATCGAGCAGGATTTGAAGGTAGCCGGCCTGCCGTCCCTCGGCTGGTACGACGTGCTATGGGAGCTGACGCAAGCCACGGAAGGAAAGTTGCGGCCCTATGAGATCGAGGAGCGCACGCTTCTCGCCCAGCATAATCTCTCCCGCCTTCTCGACCGGATGGAAAAGGCCGGTCTTGTTCATCGCGAAATATTTTCCGAGGACGGCCGGGGCCGCTGGGTCGTTATTACCGAAGCAGGAAGCGCCATGCGCAGCCGCATGTGGGCAGTCTATGCCTCAGCACTTCAACGCCATGTGGGCGATAAGCTGGATGATGCGCAAGCCGGACAATTGGCTGAGCTGTTGGCTTTGCTTTCGGATAAATCCTGACCAACAGGCAAAACCGATCCAGACGAAACGCGGTCACATAAATCGGGGGTAAGCTGGCCTTCGGGCTACTGATATGCCAATTTCACTCCGCCCGAAAAACAACTGCCAGCTCGCCGAGGCACACATGTTTAAGATCCTGTATCAGGGCGATCTTTTTGCCGATTACTTCCAGATATATCTGCGCGACGAAGCCCATCCCGACCTACCGGATAATTACACGGATGAGTCGCTGGCGCGTCGCCTTACCGTCGCACCCTACGCAATCATCCTCCATACAGCGCGCAATATGACCGTGCCAGTCAGCGTCGAATGGCACGATCAACGCCCTGCTGCTGAGCTGGACGCTGAAAAGCATGTAGCCGAAGCCGAGTTCGACTGCCCCTCAGGCCAGCTCGTATTGGCCGGATTGACTGATTACGAACCAGACGCTCCTCGCCTTCCAGTAAAGGCGGGACCGCTCGGCGTGCGCGTTAGCATATTCGGCCTCGATACCCTTAGCGAAGACGGTCTCGACGGGGATGATTGCTATCTTGTGCGGCTTTGGCCCAAGGCTAATAACCGACGGCGGGGCTAGCTGGAGCATCCGGCATCCGAGAATTCGTGTCCGGCCGTTAAATCAGGCCGCCAGCCCCTTCTTCTTCAGCATCGCATCCGGACTCGGCAGCTTACCGCGGAAAGCCTTATAGGCATCTTCCGGATCGATCGAGCCGCCGACGGAATAGATGTTGGCCTTCAATTTTTCCGCCATATCCGGATTGAAGGCATCGCCGGTTTCCTCGAAGGCGGCGAAGGCATCAGCGTCGAGCACTTCCGACCACATGTAGGAATAGTAGCCGGCCGAATAGCCGTCGCCGGAAAACACATGCTGAAAGTGCGGCGTCGCATGGCGCATGACGATGGATTTCGGCATGCCGATCTCCGCAAGCACCCGCGCTTGTACCGCCATCGGATCCTCAATTGCGCCGCGCGTATGGAATGCCATGTCGACCAATGCCGAAGAGGTGAATTCGACCGTATTGAAGCCGGCATTGAAGGTGCGGGCCGCCAGAACCTTGTCGAGCAGTGCCTGCGGGATCGGCGCGCCGGTCTCGTAGTGGACGGCATATTCCTTGAGGATTGCTGGCACAGTCAGCCAGTGTTCGTAGAGCTGCGATGGCAGTTCGACGAAGTCGCGGGAAACACCTGTGCCCGAAACCGAGGGATAGGTGACGTTGGACAGCATGCCGTGCAGCGCATGGCCGAATTCGTGGAACAGCGTGCGGGCATCGTCGAGCGACAGCAGCGCCGGTCGGCCTTCCGCCGGCTTGGCGAAGTTGCAGACATTATAGATGATCGGCAGCTCGCCGACATGGCCGTTCTTCAGCGGCAGCTTGTGCTGCGACTGGAAGGAGCTCATCCAGGCGCCGGAGCGCTTCGAGCTGCGGGCGAAGTAATCGCCGAGAAAGAGGGCGACGAGCTTGTCGGAGCTGTCGCGGATTTCGAAGACGCGCACATCGGGATGGTAGGCAGGAACGCCCTTCTGCTCGACAGCTTTGATGCCGAACAAGCGGCCGGCGACATCGAAGCAAGCGGCAATAATCTTTTCGAGCTGCAGATAGGGCTTCAGCTCGGTTTCAGAGAAATCGAACTTCCGGGTCCGGATCTTCTCGGCATAGTGCCGCCAATCCCAGGGCATGACCTCATGGTTGCGGCCTTCCTCGGCGATCAGCGCCGCAATATCCCTTTCTTCCTCTGCTGCGCGCGTGGCCGCCTTCGCCCACACGGTCATCAGGAGATCGTTCACCGCATCAGGCGTCTTCGCCATGGTATTATCAAGCTTGAGTTCGGCGAAATTGGCATAGCCGAGCAGCTTCGCTTTCTCTGCTCTCAGTGCCAGAGTCTCGCGAATGATCTCACGATTGTCGGTCTTGCCGCCATTGGCGCCACGCGCCACCCAGGCACTGAAGGCCTGCTCGCGCAGATCGCGGCGCTCGGAAGACGTCAGGAACGGCTCGATGATCGAGCGCGACAGGGTGACGGCATACTTGCCCTCCTCGCCGCGTTCGCGCGCAGCCGCTGCCATTGCCTCGCGCAAATAGTCGGGAAGACCGGCAAGATCGGCCTCTTCCGACAAAAGCAGCGCCCAGCTCTTTTCATCCGCCAGGACGTTCTGTCCGAATTGCGCGCCGAGGCCGGCAAGCTTCTCGTTGATGGCGGACAGGCGCTCCTGCTCAGGCTTCGGCAGCTTGGCACCGGCCTTGACGAAGCCCTTCCAGTGCCGCTCCAGAACGCGGGTTTCTTCCAGCGTCAGCCCAAGCGCGTCGCGACCCTCCCAAAGCGCATCGAGACGGGCAAAGAGTGCCGCGTTCGTGCCGATCTTCGAATAATGCCGCGCCATCTTCGGCGCGATCTCGCGCTCCAGCGCCTGGATGGTCTCGTTCGTATGCGCACCCGCCTTGTTCCAGAAGAGCGCCGAGATGCGCGACAGCTCGTCGCCGGCGGTCTCCAACGCCGTTACCGTGTTGGCGAAGGTCGGCGCCTCGCTATTGCCGGCAATCGCGTCGATCTCGGCCTCATGCGATATAAGTGCCGCATCGAAGGCGGGAGCAAAATCCGTATCCTTTACCGCATCGAAACGCGGCAGCCCCTTATGTCCGGTCCATTCGGTGAGCGCGGGATTGACGGCAGTAAGGGAAGACATGCGGGGCATCCTTTCGACAGACATCTGACCGAAGCACGATATAAGGCTAGCCCCGCCGAATTGGTATGGCGAGGGGCGAACAAATTGATGAGCGGGATCAGGCCTTGCGCCAGCCGAGCAGGCCGGGCGTGGCATGCCAGAGCGCCTGCACTGCAAAACCCATGAAAAGCACGCCGGAGCAGCGCACGATCAGCCGCTCATGCGCACGATAGAAACGCCGCACGGCACCCGCGCCGATGATGCTGATAAGAATGAGGTCGGCCGTTATGAAGCCGGCGAAGGAAACGATGAGTAGCAGCGGCAGCGCGCTGAAGGTCAATGCGCCGGCGGAGCCCGCGACAAGGGCCGTGAATGTCGCCAGCGCAACGGGATATCCCTTCGGATTGGTGACGCCGAAGATCAGGCCGCGACGGAACGGGCGGTCGACATTGACGAGCGCCTTGCCGTCACCTTTCGGCTTGGCGGTCACGGCACTCCAGCCGATCCAGGCGAGATAGAAGCCGCACAGCAAACCGAGCAGGTCGAAGACGAAGGTGCCGATGGTCTTGGCGCCGACGATGGCGACCAAGGCCAGCGTCGACCAGACGAGATCGCCGAGCAGATGGCCGCTGACGAAGAATGCACCCGCCTTGCGGCCCTGGCCGGCACCTATGCCGAGGAGTGCCAGAAAGGCAGGACCGGGAATAAGCACATAGAAAAGCGCGGCGAGGAAGGCGCCGACAACGAGCGATTGCGTCATGATGAGTGATCCCGCTGGTGATCGCGCGAGAGTAGCAATCTGTGGAAGCCGGTCAAGCAGCTGGCCGTTTTAAGTTCCAGGAAGCCGTTGTGTTCGTGGGATGAAATCAATAAGAACGTAGTGGGGCCCAAAAACAAAGAGCGTAGGTAGGGAAGCGCTTATGAACAGCAGGATTAATACGGATTCGCTCGCCTTTCTTGTGAGCGATTGCGCCCGACTGATCAGGGCGGCCTTCGAGCGACGCATTCTTGTCGCCGGGCTCGGGCTGACGGCGGGTGAAGCACGGACGCTGATGCAGGTCGCCGCCATCAATGGCAGCCGCCAACTCGACATCGCCTCCCGGATGGGGCTGGAGCCGATGACGGTCAGCGCCTTTCTGGACAAGCTGCAGGCACGCGGCTTGATCGAACGACAGCCGGACCCGCTCGATCGCCGCGCCAAGCGGATCGTGCTTTCGGAATCTGCCGACGCGAAGCTTCGGCAGATCGACCGTGAAGTCTGCGAAGTCGAGCGCAATGCGACGCAGGGCTTCGGCGAGGATCTTCAAGTGCAACTGCATGATGCGCTCTGCGCTTTCCGCAGCAATCTTCAGAAGGCCGAAGCACCTGCAGAAGTCGAACGGGAATTGAGGCCGGTGGATTAATTCCAGGCCGCCATCCTGGAAAAAGGAAGCCCGCCTCCGGCGATCGGAAGCGGGCCATTTCTCATTTCATACCTTACTTCGACAGGTTGCGCTTGGCGAGCGTGCGCAGGCGCAGCGCGTTCAACTTGATGAAGCCGGCCGCATCCTTTTGGTCGTAGGCGCCCTGGTCGTCTTCGAAAGTGACCAGCTTGTCGGAATAAAGCGATTTCGGGCTTTCGCGGCCGATGACCATGACATTGCCCTTGTAGAGCTTCAGCGTCACTTCGCCTTCGACATGTTCCTGGCTCTTGTCGATGAGGGCCTGCAGCATCTCACGCTCCGGCGAGAACCAGAAGCCGTAATAGATCAGCTCGGCATAGCGCGGCATCAGCTCGTCCTTGAGGTGTGCGGCACCGCGATCGAGCGTGATGGATTCGATGGCGCGGTGCGCCGAAAGCAGGATCGTGCCGCCGGGGGTCTCGTAGACGCCACGGGACTTCATGCCAACAAAGCGGTTCTCGACGAGATCGAGACGGCCGATGCCGTTGTCGCGGCCATATTCGTTCAGCTTTGCAAGCAGCGTCGCCGGGGTCAGGCGCTCGCCATTGATCGAAACGGCATCACCCTTTTCGAAGCCGATCTTGATGACCGTGGCCTTGTCGGGAGCTGCTTCCGGCGAGATCGTGCGCATGTGCACATATTCCGGCGCTTCCTGAGCCGGGTTTTCCAGAACCTTGCCTTCGGAAGAGGAGTGCAGAAGGTTGGCGTCGACGGAGAAAGGCGCTTCGCCCTTCTTGTCCTTGGCAACCGGAATCTGGTGCTTCTCGGCGAATTCGAGGAGGTCGGTACGGCTCTTGAACGACCAGTCGCGCCATGGCGCAATGATCTTGATATCCGGGTTCAGCGCATAGGCCGAAAGCTCGAAGCGAACCTGGTCATTGCCCTTGCCGGTCGCGCCGTGCGCGATGGCATCGGCGCCGGTCTTCCTGGCGATCTCGATCAGGTGCTTGGAGATCAGCGGACGGGCAATCGAGGTGCCGAGCAGGTAGACGCCTTCATAGACGGCATTGGCGCGGAACATCGGGAAGACGAAATCGCGCACGAATTCTTCGCGCACATCCTCGATATAGATTTCCTTGATGCCGAGCATTTCGGCCTTCTTGCGCGCCGGCTCCAGCTCTTCGCCCTGGCCGAGATCGGCGGTGAAGGTGACGACTTCGGCGCCGAGCTCCGTCTGCAGCCACTTCAGGATAATCGAGGTGTCGAGACCGCCGGAATAGGCGAGAACGACTTTCTTCACGTCTTTATGTGATGCCATGATGAGTTCCGTTTCGAGGCGGGCCAGGGGAAAGGCCCGCAAAGCTGTATCGCGGAACTTTTAGCGAGATTATCGTGCGGCGCAAGGGGAAGCGCGGCGGCGGGCATTGCCAATCGGCATGCGAGGACGACGGTTTCAGGATGTATGCTCTATTTCGTCTGGCATCGGCGTGAGCCCCGTTCTTATCGTCTCAGCCTGCCACCACATCGCGTCCTTCGGCATTCTCGCGCGGCGAAGAGGCTCCATTTCCGTAAAAATAAACCTTCTCCGATAAGCACTAGGGCTTTCCACCAAATAGACCGATTTCATTCTTTCCGAACCGAGAAACCACGGGCGCTTGAGAAAACGTAGGGGATTTTCCGTCCATTCCGGAGCTCGACCCAATTGCCATCTCCGGCAAAGATGCTCGGCGATGGCGCCCATGAGGGCATCGAACCTTTCGTCACCCGTCAACGGGACTTCGTCCTCAACACGCGCGCGTCGATCAGTAGCGGTACGATCACTATAGAAATCATCGAGAAAGCTTGCGAGATGAAAGCGAAACGCACTACCCGTCTCAAGGTGCGAGCGGACCGCCTCTGCCAGCGTTCCATGTCGGCTGCTCTCGGCTTGTGGCACTGTAATCATCCACCAGGCTCTGAATCTTGAGCTTCATTCGTGTCGAAACCACCGGTGTAACAATACCGGGAATATTAGGGTAACACTGCCTCATAAGATCGACAATCTTATCGAACGTGTCGATGCCGGTGATGGCCATCAGCGACAGCGCGTCGGAACTGTCGGTCAGTTTCCTCCCATCATCGTCGGCGCGATTGGCGAGGATCTTCATCGCAAGCAGATATTCCGGCGTCGGAGTAAAAATGCGCAGGCCGATAGCTGAGCTGTCTCGTGGGTAATCTCTAAACTGCAACAGGTTTGGCGCCGGATTGCCGCGCGGCGGCGCGAATTGTTTTGCGGCTTGGTTCAACCAGTCTGACGGAAGTTGCCTCCGCCGTGTGACAGCTTCGACGACGTCTCGCGCTTTGTCCTGGTGATTGAGATAAACGGCATCGACGTCTTCCGATGATTGTCGGATATCCGACGCCAGCACTAGGTAGGAGCCGCCATAGATAGCCATGTCGAGAATGATGCCTCGCTCTGCTGCCAGATTGCCGATGGCGTCGAACGCATCCTCTATCGTTGCCCTATCGAGCTGCTTATCACCGGCCATACCTGTCTCCATATCGACGTCAGTATAGATGCCGCCAATAGGCAATGAAAGCGTCGGTGCGCATGTCATTGCGCGTTGCAAGCAGGGGCTATGTGATGAATTGGCGATTTCGATTTGACACATCAAATTGAGGGATCATATCTGCCAGTATTCAAAAGACGCTCAGGGAGGGCGCCGCTTGTGACCGATATTCAAGACATTTTCAAGAAATCCAATGTTGCCGTCATCACCGGAGGTGCGTCCGGCATCGGTTTCGCCGCCGCGAAATATTTCGCTTCGCTCGGCATGAGCGTCGTCATTGCCGATCTCGGCGGCGAGAGGCTGGCTGAGGCAGCCACCGAACTCAGGGCAATTGCAGACGAAGAGCATGTGCTGGCCGTCGAGACCGATGTCGCCAGCAAAGACGCGCTGGAAGCGCTGGAGCGCGCTGTCCAGCAGCGCTTCGGCCACGTACATGTGCTGATGAACAATGCCGGCATTGGCCCGGAAACCTCGATCTTCAGCGCCCAGGCCGGCTGGGATGCGATCCTCGGCGTCAACCTGCTTGGCGTCATCAACGGCACGCGCGTCTTCGGGCCGGGCATGATCGCCCATGGCGAACCGGGCATCATCATCAACACCGGCTCGAAGCAGGGCATCACCACCCCTCCCGGCAACCCCGCCTACAATGTCTCGAAGGCGGGCGTGAAGGTCTTTACCGAAGCGCTGCAGCACGAACTGCGTAATACTGAAGGCGCCAAGATTTCAGCCCATCTCCTTATTCCCGGCTTCGTCTTCACAGGCCTGACCAAAGGCGATCGCAGGGAAAAACCGGCAGGCGCCTGGACGCCGGAACAGACTGTCGAGTTCATGATGGAAAGCCTAAAACGCGGCGATTTCTATATTCTCTGCCCCGATAATGACGTCGCCCGGCCGGTCGATGAGCGCCGCATGCTTTGGGCCGCCGGCGATATCGTCGAGAACCGGCCGCCGCTGTCGCGCTGGCATCCGGACTACGCCGATCAATTCAAGGCCTTCCTCGAAAAGAAGGATTGATTTGCAATCCGCCGGAAGCCGGGTAAGAACAGACGGAACCCTACCCGGCTTTCGGAGCCCCCCGTGGATTTCATACCCAGCCTGCCGACCCTTCTCGCCTTTTCCGCAGCAAGCCTCCTGCTTGCCATGACGCCCGGTCCCGACATGACGCTATCGATCAGCCGCGCGCTGGCCCAGGGAAAGAAGGCAGCGCTCTTCGTCGTGCTCGGCACCACGCTCGGCGTTGTCGTCCATACCTGCCTCGTGGCCTTCGGCATCTCCGCGCTGATCACGGCTTCGCCCGTTGCCTTCACTGTGCTGAAGACTGGAGGCGCTGCCTATCTGCTGTGGCTGGCAATCCAGGCGATCCGTTTCGGTTCCAGCCTATCGGTCAAGAAGGTCGATACCATCGGCGGAACACCGCTTGCAAACATCTCCAACGGCTTTTGGGTCAACCTGCTGAACCCGAAGGTCATCATCTTCTTCATGACCTTTCTGCCGCAGTTCGTTACATCAGGCGATCCTGCCGTCACGCACAAGCTGCTCTTCCTCGGCTTCTTCTTCATCGTCATCGGCATGCCGGTGAATATGCTCGTCGTTCTTGCCGCGGACGGCCTGTCGTCCTGGCTGCAACGGAATCGCGGCGTAATGCGCGGCCTGGACTACACCTTCGCCAGCGTCTTCTCGATTTTCGCGGTGAAAATCTTCTTCACTCAGGCTCGTTGAAACCGGACCACTGCCCCGCAAACCGGCCGGCAATCCACCAGTAAACGGTGGCGCTGGCCATGCCCAGGAATGCGAAGCAGACCGCAACGGTGATCAGATTGAGGGTCTGCGGCCTTTCCATGCCGCCCGAAATCAGGACGGACGCGACTGCCGATAGGGTCGCGCCGAAAATTGCATAGCCATACCATTGACGCATGCCGCGCCATTCGAGAATGGGGATAACCACCAGAGACGGCAGGATGCTGACGACCATCGCAACCTTGGTGAGCGCAATGGTCAGAACGAAAAGCTCGGGCGCCGCGGTCTCCGGCACCGTCCAGACGGCAGCGCAGGCGAGCACGAAGCCCATGAGAGCGCAAGCGGCGAGATAGCCCCACAAGAGGCGTATCGGCTTGCACAGTCCAAGGAGCATCGATCTCAGTCCTCGCCGTGATTGGCGATCATCATGGCTTCGAAGGCCAATCGCTCCGTCTTGCGCATACGCTCGGATTCCGACTTCAGCTGACCGCAGGCGGCGAGAATATCGCGGCCCCGCGGCGTGCGGATCGGTGAGGCATAGCCGGCCGAATTGATGAAATCGGCAAATTTCTCAATCTGCTCCCAGTCCGAACACTGGTAGTTGGTGCCGGGCCAGGGATTGAACGGGATCAGGTTGATCTTGGCCGGAATGCCCTTCAGCAGCTGGATCAGACCCTTCGCGTCTTCGACGCTGTCGTTGACGCCCTTCAGCATCACATATTCGAAGGTGATGCGCCGTGCATTCGACAGGCCCGGATAGGCGCGGCAAGCGTCCATCAGTTCCTTCAGCGGATACTTCTTGTTGATCGGCACCAGCATGTCGCGCAGATCGTCGCGCACCGCATGCAGCGAGATCGCCAGCATGACGCCGATCTCTTCGCCGGTGCGATAGATTTCCGGCACGACGCCTGATGTGGAGAGCGTGATACGGCGCTTGGAGAGCGACAGGCCATCGCCGTCGGAGGCGATCAGCAGTGCCGTCTTGACGCTGTCGAAATTGTAGAGCGGCTCGCCCATGCCCATCATGACGATATTGCTGACCTTGCGACCTTCGGCGGGCATGATCGTCCCTTGCGGCGCTTCGCGGTCCGGGAAATCGCCGAGCCGGTCGCGCGCCAGGAGCAGCTGCGACAGGATCTCTTCCGCCGTCAGATTGCGCACCAGGCGCTGCGTACCGGTATGACAGAAGGAACAGGTGAGCGAACAGCCGACCTGGCTGGAAATGCAGAGCGTGCCGCGGCCCTCTTCCGGAATATAGACGGTTTCCACCTCGACCGGCCGGCCAGCGCCGCGCGGCGGGAAGCGCAGCAGCCATTTCCGGGTGCCGTCATTGGAAACCTGCTCCTCGACGATCTCGGGACGCGCGATGGTGAAATGCGCCTTCAGCATTTCGCGCATGTCCTTCGACACATTGGCCATGGCATCGAAATCGGAGACGCCGCGCACATAGATCCAGTTCCAGAGCTGGCTGACACGCATCTTGATCTGCTTGTCGGCAACGCCCTTTTCCTTGAGCGCCGCGCCCATCTCTTCGCGTGTCATGCCGATCAGCGACGGCTTCGGCGAAAGCTCGACGGGCTGCGATACCGGCATCGGCTTGAGCCTGGAGGGGGTTATGACATCGGTGGCGGACATAGGATCGTTCCAACGGTTCACATCGGCGATGCCGCAAAAGCTGACGCAAGCTGCGGATGCGGGCAAGGCACGGAAATCTGAAGATTCATACGGTGGCGGGGCAAGCTATCTGCCGCACACCTATCGTTGGCGCGGCCTTTAGCATTAATTTCCGCCCGCGTCATCCCTTTCCCTCAAAAGCAAGGGTTGGCCTTCAAAAACAAAGGCCGGTCGACTTGACCGGCCTTGCTCATTGCGGTCGCGGCAGCAGGAAGATCACATTTGCGTGATCCTTGGGCCCTCGATCTTATTTGCAGTTTTCGATCTGCTTCAGCGCAGCCGTCACACCCTTCAATGAATAGGTGTAGGAAGTGGCAGTACCCTTCTTCGAGGTCGCCGAAACCTTCAACGAGTGGCCGGATTTCAGCGCGGCGACCAGTGCCGGCTCCTGCGCGGCGTTCTCCACCCACGCGGCCTTGTCCTTGGTGAACATCACGAAGGTCTTGTTGTCGATGGTGACGTTGACCTTTGAGTTGTCCTTGAGGGGATAGCCCATCATCGCCTGCGGTTCATAAGAGATGTTCTGGCCCGGACGCTGCGACACGATGAAGAAATTGTCGCCATGGTCGATGCCCGTCGGCGGCGCCTTGGCCGTCGGCACGGAAAGAACGTAACATACCTTACCGCCGGCGGACTGGTAGGAATAGGCACCCCAGGCGTCGAACTGCTGAATGCGCGTCGGAGCCGCCGGCGCTGCTGGCGCCGCTGCCTGCGTCTGCTTCTTGGTCTGCGCGGACGCTATGCCGGTTCCGGCCAGAACGAGCGAGAGGGCGATTGCGAAGCTTTTTACAAACATGGTTTCCTGCCGATTTCTTGCGGTCCAGAGCTCATGGCGATTCGTTTGACGCACGCCTGTGCTCGTGAGCTGCCTTATTTTGACTTTATTCAGGTTACCAAACCGTCAACGGAGCGCTGCCGCCACCGGCTCCGTGCCATTTCAATCCAGTTATCGCGCAAAGCTTGAAACGCATCAGAAGGAATTGGAAAACCCGGATGATGAAGTACCACCCTGCAGCTTCGATTTAAGACAGAAAGATTCGGGCAAGAATTTGACCTCGCTAAAATCAGGGAGGTCTCATAAATCTCTGGAAACCCGAGAGGATTCAGATCGGCTCCGCAAAACAAGCATCAGGCGGTCTTCATAGGCTCGGGCTCGTTCTCCAGCGCGCGATCGGCGGCGTCGTAATGTTCCTGGCGGATATGGCCCCTGATCATGCTGAAGGCGAGCGTCAGCACTGCGACATCATCAGAAAAGCCGATGACGGCAAAGAAATCGGGAATAATATCGACGGGCATGACGAAATAGCCGAGCGCCGCCAGCAATATGCCGCGAACACGCGTCGGTGTCTGCGGGTCGAGTGCGCAATAGAAGGCGGCCACGACGTCGCGGGAAAAGGGAATATGGCGAGCCGCCTTCCGCAAGGTCGGCCAGAATTTTCTGCGCACCGATTTCTCCTGCTCTTTTTGGGTCTCTTCGTCACCAGGCATCAGGATTTCCCCGTACTTGATGTCATCCATTCCATTCACCTCAATCGAGGCCCGTCGGCCGGGCCGTGTAAACATATGGTGATCGCCTGCCGTGATTCAATCGATCCGGCGCGCGGCCGCCTTCTCCATCGCCTTCGCCAGCTTGACGTCATGATCGGTCAGGCCGCCGGCATCGTGTGTCGTCAGCTTCACCTCGACGCGGGAATAGACGTTGAACCATTCCGGATGGTGGTTGAATTTTTCCGCGGCAAGGGCGGCTTCCGTCATGAAGCCGAAGGCCTCGACGAAGTTGCGGAACTTGAAGGTCTTCGAAATCGAAAGGCCGTCATCCGCAAGCGCCCAACCTCCAAGCTCCGCAAGATTTTCATCGATTGCCGCGCGGTCCAGCTTGTCGTATTTCATGGCAAGTCACTCCTCTCTAAAGCAATTCCAGGAAAACTGCGTAGCGGTTTTTCCGTCCGGAATTGCGTAAAAGCAAAAGGATAGAGCGTTTTCGCATTTGGAAGAAAAGCGGAAAGCTCTGGCGGTTGAACGATAGCATGGATCGTCACAGGATACTTTTCGTCTGCGCCGGCAATATCTGCCGGTCGCCCCTCGCCGAAGGCATATTCAAGCATCTGGCAAGCAAGGCCGGCCGTGGCGGTGAATTCGACATCGATTCGGCCGGCACCGGCGGCTGGCATCAGGGAGAGCGCCCCGATCGCCGCTCGATCGCGGTTGCAGCTGGCCACGGAATCGATATCACAGACCAGCGCGCGCGGCGCATAGCGTCAGCCGATTTCGGCAAGTTCGATCTGATCCTGGCAATGGATCAAGACAATTTGAAGAACTTGCGTAAGGCGGCACCCGCCGAATCCCTTGGCAAGCTGCATCTCTTCAATGCCCTGGCGCTCGGAAGCAACAAGGACATCCCCGATCCCTACTATGGCGACCGCGAGGATTTCGAAGCCGTCTATACCATGCTTTTGGCAGGCTGCAGCGCGCTGTTACCCAAAGCCGGGAAAGTGCTGCGGGGCTCGTGAAGCGGGAATATCTCTTCAGTGAGATAGGGACCGCCGCCGACCGATTCGCGCGACGACAGAAGCACGAAGCGCCCGACCGTGAACGGTGCGGTGTAGAAATTGCCGCGGCCGGAGAGATAATGCACCACGTCGTCGACCCGCGAGGACTTCAGCCTGGCGAGCGTCACATGCGGCGTGAACTTGCGGGGGTCCGGCTGCAGGCCGATGCGCTGGCAGATGCGCTCGATCTCGCCTTGCAGCGCGAACATATCCGGTGTCTGCGAGACCCCGGCCCAAACCGAATGCGGTTTCTTGGAGCCGAAGGAACCGATGCCCTCCAGCCGAAGCTGGAATTCAGGCCGATCTATCCGGTCCAGACGGTCGACGATCTCATCCGCGGTGCGGCCATCGACATCGCCGATGAAGCGCAGAGTGATATGATAATTTTCAACGTCGATCCACCTGGCTCCCGGGAGACCACCGCGCAACAATGACAGGCTCATGGCCGCATTGCGCGGAATTTCGAGGGCGGTAAAAAGTCTCGGCATGACGAGCACTCCCCGAATCTCTTGCAGGTATAGGTAGGGAATCACGCATTTGCAGTCGGTGCAAGCATCTATTTCGCACCTGCGTCAATCGTCCCTACAAAACTGATAACAGCCGGCAACATTTGCTCGACCATCACATCGACCCCCTTGGAGTTCGGATGCATCCCGTCCGAAAGCTGCAGATCCGCATGCGTGGCGACGCCGTCGAGGAAGAAACGATAGAGCGCAAGCTGGTATTTGTCGGCCAGACGCTTGTAGATCGGGTTGAATTTAGTGGCGTAATCCGGCCCCATGTTCGGGGGCGCCAGCATGCCGACGAGAAAGATCGGGATATTTCTGCCCTTCAACCGCTCGATCATCGTCTCGAGATTCTTTTCCGTCTGCTCCGGCGGAATGCCGCGCAGCGCATCGTTGGCGCCGAGTTCCAGGATCACGCCATCCGTGCCGTCCGGCACCGACCAGTCGATACGCGAAAGGCCGCCGGAGGTCGTATCTCCCGAAACACCGGCATCGGCAACCGCCACATCCAAACCCTTGGCCTTCAGCGCCGCCTCAAGCTTGGCGGGAAAGCCGTCGCCCGGCGGCAGCTGATAGCCCGCCATAAGGCTATCGCCGAAGCCGACCAGCTGAATGGTGCGTGCATCGGCGGCATGAACTACGCCAAACAAAAGACCGAAAGTGATGACAGCGAAGTGAAGCGCAGCAACTTTAAAACCCATGATCCATTTCCTAAATTCGCTGCTCGGGCCAAGTCGCGCCCGCCATTGTCTCTGATGTTCTCTGATATATAGGGCGTTCGCATTGGCAAAAACCATCATCGAGCTGAAGAAGGCGGATTTGACGCTCGGCAATGCCGCCGCCTCCGTCCACGTGCTGAAGGGCATCGATCTCACCGTCATGGAGGGTGAGGCCGTCGGCATCGTCGGCCCCTCCGGCTCCGGCAAGTCCACGCTGCTGATGGTGCTGGCCGGCCTCGAAAAGCTCGACAGCGGCGAACTTCTGATCCGCGACACACCGCTGCATAGCCTCAGCGAAGATCGCATCGCCGATTTCCGCGGACGCAATATCGGCATCGTCTTTCAGTCTTTCCATCTCATCGCCAACATGACGGCGCTCGAAAACGTCGCGGTGCCGCTGGAGCTTGCCAACGTCCGCGATGCGTTCGATATCGCCCGTCGCGAACTGGAAGCCGTCGGCTTGGGCGAGAGGCTCAATCACTATCCCGGCCAACTTTCCGGCGGCGAGCAGCAGCGCGTCGCTATTGCCCGCGCGCTGGCGCCTTCGCCCGCCGTCCTCATCGCTGACGAACCGACAGGCAATCTCGACACCGATACCGGCCGGCAGATCGCCGATCTGCTCTTTGCCCAGCAGGCCGAACGCGGCACGACCATGTTGCTCGTCACCCATGATCCCGCCCTTGCCGCCCGTTGCTCGCGCCAGATCCGCGTCCGTTCCGGCGAGATCGAGAACGACAGCATGCGCACGCGCGCCAACCAGGCGGCGATGGCATGAGCGCGGCGGGACTGCGCCTGCCGCTTGCCTTCCGCCTTGCCATGCGCGAATTGCGCGGCGGCCTTGGCGGCTTCTACATCTTCCTCGCCTGCATCGCTCTCGGCACCGGTGCAATCGCCGCCGTCAATTCCGTTTCCCGCTCGATCACCGACGCGATCGCGACGCAGGGCCAGTCACTGCTGGCGGGCGACGCCCGTTTCGAACTGCGCAACCGCGAGGCAACTCCGGAGGAATTCGCCTATCTCCAAAGCTTAGGGAAAGTTTCCCGTTCCACCGGCTTGCGCTCCATGTCGCGCCTGCCCGATGGCTCGGACCAGGCACTCGTCGAAGTCAAGGCGGTTGACGATGCCTATCCGCTCTACGGCAGATTCGAGGCGGAACCGGACCAGCCGCTCGCAACGCTGCTTGCAGCCAAGGATGGCACCTATGGCGCTGTTGTCGCTCCCCTGCTGCTCGAACGCCTGAACCTCAAGATCGGCGACGCTCTGCTGCTTGGAAACACCAAGCTGCGCATTACCGGCACCGTTGAAAGCGAGCCAGATGCGGTATCTGAAGGCTTCGGCTTCGCGCCGCGCCTGCTCACGAGCCGCAATGCCCTGATTGCTTCCGGCCTGATCACGACAGGCAGCTTGGTCGAACAGGCATACCGAATCCGCATGGACAATCCCGCGGCCAGCATCCGCAATCTCACCGAGCGCGCCAATGCCGCCTTCCCTCAGGCCGGCTGGTCGATCCGCAGCAGCGATCGCGCAGCACCCCAGCTTGCCGACAACGTCACCCGCTTCTCGCAGTTCCTGACGCTCGTCGGCCTCGCAGCGCTCATCGTCGGCGGCGTCGGCGTTGCCAATGCCGTGCGCGCCTTCCTCGATTCCAAGCGCACGACCATCGCCACCTTCAAGTGCCTGGGCGCTCCGGCCTTCGTCGTTGTGCTGATCTACCTCATCCAGATTGCCGTGATTGCACTCGCCGGCATAGCAATTGGCCTCGTCCTCGGCGCTATCGCGCCGATAATCGCTTCGCAATTCATGGCGGAATTCCTGCCGATTTCGACCGCACCGAGGCTTTACCCCGGCGCATTGACGCTGGCTGCCCTTTTCGGCCTGCTGACGACGCTGGCCTTCGCCATTCCGCCGCTCGGCCATGCTCGCGAGGTGCCGGCAACGGCGCTGTTTCGCGAGCAGGGTTTCGAGGCGCGTCGCCTGCCCGGCTGGCCCTATCTGCTGGCTGCCGGGGTCCTAATGGCAGCACTTGCGGCCTTGGCGATCGTCACCGCCTATGATCGCTTCATCGCTATCGTCTTCGTCGTCTCGATCGCTGGCGCTTTCGTGGTGCTGCGGCTGGTGGCGGCCCTGCTCTCCTGGCTTGCCCGCCGCAGCCCGCGCGTGCGCTCGCCCGCGCTGCGCCTCGCGATCGGCAACATTCATCGGCCGGGCGCGCTCACCTCTTCCGTCGTGCTGTCGCTCGGCCTTGGGCTGGCGCTGCTCGTCACCCTGACGCTGATCGACGGCAATATGCGCCGCGAGCTGATGGGCCGCATGAGCGAACAGGCGCCGAACTTCTTCTTCGTCGATATTCAGGGGCCGGAACTGGAAGGCTTCCGCAAGATCGTCCTCGACATCGACCCCAAGGGCAAGCTTGTCGAGGCGCCGATGCTCCGCGGCCGGATCGTCGCCTTCAACGGCGAGGATGTCACCAAAATGAAAGTGCCGGCCGCAGGCCAATGGGTGCTGCGCGGTGACCGCGGCATCACCTATGCCGATACAGTGCCGGAAAACGCCTCGGTCACGGAAGGCAAATGGTGGGACAAGGATTATAGCGGCGAACCGCTGGTCTCCTTTTCCGAAGAGGAAGGCAAGGCGCTCGGCCTGAAGCTCGGCGACAAGGTCACCGTCAACGTGCTTGGCCGCAACGTCACCGCCAGGATCGCCAGCTTCCGCAAGGTTCAATGGCAATCGCTGTCGATCAATTTCGTGATGATCTTCTCGCCCAACACCTTCAGGGGCGCTCCGCACGCCTGGCTCGCGACCCTGACCGACACTTCCGCCACCTCGGAACAGGAAGCGGCGATCCTGAGGAAAGTCACCAATAGCTATCCGACCATCACAAGCGTCCGCGTCAAGGATGCGCTCGATGTCGTCAACACGCTCGTGGGACAGCTGGCGACGGCCATTCGTTCCGCCGCATCTGTCGCACTCATCGCCTCGGTGCTGGTGCTGGCCGGTGCACTCGCGGCCGGCAACCGCGCCCGCACGCATGACGCCGTCATCCTCAAGACGCTCGGCGCGACGCGGGCAACATTGATCCGTGCCTTCAGCTACGAATATCTAATCCTGGGCGCCGCAACCGCCATCTTCGCGCTGATCGCCGGCTCCGCATCCGCCTGGTACATCGTCAGCCGTATCATGCGGCTCCCTTCTGCCTTCCTGCCCGATGTCGCTTTCTCCACGCTGGTTATCGCGCTGATTTTGACGGTCGGTATAGGCTTGATCGGTACTTGGCGGATTCTCGGGCAGAAAGCAGCGCCTGTTCTGCGCGAGCTCTGATTCGTTACGGAGACGAACCGGAAACGGGCAAAACAGCTCGATATTACATTGATTTAACATGCGCCGGATCGCTTGACCCTTGTGTATGAGGCCCGAAAGCCTCATATTCTGTGCAGGCATGCTGAGCTCCGCAGCGGCGCCTGGGCCTTGAAAGACCCGACACCGTAATCAAATCGGAGCTTGAAAGAGGAAAACATGGCTGACTTTCGCAATTACCAAAACCGGGCGCAGAGCGGTGCGCAATCCGGTGCGATGATAGACGAGGGCCTTCGAGCCTACATGCTCAAGGTCTATAACCTGATGGCGCTGGGTCTGGCGATCACGGGTGTTGCCGCCTATCTCTCCTTCTCGCTCGCTTTCGCAAACGGACAGATCACGGCCTTCGGCCAGGCGATCTATCTGAGCCCGCTGAAGTGGGTGGTCATTCTCGCCCCGCTGGCGATGGTCTTCTTCCTGAGCTTCAGGATCAACCGCATGAGCGTGGCCGCCGCGACGACGACCTTCTGGGTCTACGCCGCGCTGGTGGGCCTGTCGCTGTCGTCGATCTTCATCATCTACACCGGCCAGAGCGTCGTGCAGACCTTCTTCGTGACCGCCGCCTCCTTCGGTGCGCTGTCGCTCTACGGCTACACGGCCAAGCGTGACCTGTCGGCGATGGGTTCGTTCCTGATGATGGGTCTCTTCGGCCTGATCATTGCGACGCTCGTCAACATCTTCCTGGCTTCGTCCGCGCTGCAGTTCGCCATCTCCGTGATCGGCGTCCTGATCTTCGCAGGCCTCACCGCCTACGATACGCAGCGGATCAAGGAAATGTACTACGAAGCCGACGACGTGACCGTGGCCGGCCGCAAGGCGATCATGGGCGCCCTGTCGCTCTACCTCGACTTCATCAACCTGTTCATGTTCCTGCTGCAGTTCCTCGGTAACCGCCGTTAATTGCAGCATGAAATGAGACACGAAAAGGCGGCTTCGGCCGCCTTTTTTATTTGCCTGGGCACAAGCGCTGCGATTTTATGGCAACCGTCGCAAATTCGCAGATCAGGCAATAGAAACAATGTCCGTCAGCCTCCGCAGTGCAACCCTAGACGACCTTCCCCACATCACCGCCATCTACAGAGATTCCGTTCTGAACGGCACGGCAAGCTATGAAATCACGCCGCCGAACCAGGAGGAAATGGCGGCCAGGTTCGAGGCAATTCGTGACAAGGGCTATCCCTATCTGGTCGCCGAAGACGATATCGGTGCGTTTCTCGGCTATGCCTATGCCTCCGCTTTCCGCACGCGGCCGGCCTATCGCTGGATGGTGGAGGATTCGATCTATCTGGCGCCCGAGGCGCGCGGGCGCGGCATCGGCAGACTGCTGCTCCATGCCCTGGTGGAAAACTGCCAGACGCTCGGCTTCCGCCAGATGATCGCCGTCATCGGCGGCGCCCACCCCGCCTCCATCGCCGTACATCGCGCGGCAGGCTTTGCCGAAGTGGGGCTGCTCAAGGGTACCGGCTACAAGCACGGCCGCTGGCTGGATACCATGCTAATGCAGAAGGCGTTGGGCGAGGGCGCGGAGAGCGATCCGGATCCATCGGTCTATCCTGGGACATTGTTTGGGGGGTAGTGTCGAGCTGCCTTTATGCCGAACCTCTGCTACCCCCCTCTGTCACTTCGTGACATCTCCCCCACAAGGTGGGAGATTGGCAACTTGTGGCACGCGTGCGCCTAAAGTGAAGATGGGGGTTGCAGAAACTGCAGGTTATTGGTTTGGAAAGATGTGCCGCAAACTCCCAACAATCTCCCCCCTTGTGGGGGAGATGTCACGAAGTGACAGAGGGGGGTGCCGCACTCGCCACAAGCACACAGCCAATGACGAGAAATTACTTCTCCACCAGCTTCAGCTGCTTGTCGAAAACCTTCAGCACTTGGTTCAGGTCATGACCGCGTTTCAGGATCATGCCGTTGGTATTGACGACTGAGAAGGCGCCCTGCTTGGCTGAAAGCTTCGGATTCTTTTCGATGCGGAAGAGCGGCATTTCGCCGGAGCGTTTGAAGACGGAGAAAACCGCCTTGTCCTTCAAATGGTCGATGGCGTAGTCGCGCCACTCGCCCTCACCGACCATGCGGCCATAGATCCAGAGAATTGCATCCAGCTCCCGGCGATGAAAGGTCACCGGCAGCGGGTCCTTGCTCTGTTTGTATTCTCTGAGATCAACGACGACGGATGAATTGGTATCGACGGAACGGCTTTCACCGTGTCTCAAATCCGGCTGATCAGTCATCAATCCCCCAAGGGCTATCTCATGACAGGAGAATGACAGTTTGCCTCAGCCGCATCAAATTGCAAGACGGCTGGCGACTCACAATTTCTTTCCCGGCTGTGAAAGCACCTCGTCAACGCCGCATTTCAGACAAAACGACGCCCAATTTACAGGAAGTATAGGCAGCCGTTTGGCGCCGCCGCGTCAAACGGCCCGGCCGGGGCGCATCGATTAAACCCCAGCCCCGAATGCGTCCTCGCCGGGCACCTCCCCTTTTTGGCGCCAGCCAAAATAGGGACCCCTTTTGGAATCAGTTCAAAATGGAAGACCTCCGGCAAAGCTGGAAAAATCGTTCAGCCGTCCGAGCCTACCGTCAGAACAGTCGCCCCGAGAATGGCAGCCGGATCGCCTGAAGATGTCGACGACTGCAGCAGAATCGCAAGGCCTCGCCGGCCAGCCTTATCCAGCACGGTGGACGGCAGCACGAGGCTCATGGCCTTGCCGTCCCACATGCCGACTGTTTCGACATCGGATACCGCGTGCATATAGGCAATCTGCTGGCCGTTGTTTTCGCCGCCTTTCGGCGCCACCATCTGCTCCTTGTCGAAATAGACGGCAACGACATTCGCCTTGCCCTGCCCAGCGCCGATCTTGATCTCGAGCTCGTCACCCTTCATGGCAGCACTGACCGGAACCGTCAACCCCTCGCCAAGGCGCTGAAAATCATCAAGTTTGACGTTAATGGCATCGAGATCGGCACCGTTCATGTGATCTCTGCCATTGACGATCGCTTGCGGCGTATAGACGCCGCTGCGCCCCATCGTACGGGCATAGGCATATTGGCGCGCCGTATTGTCCTTGGATGCCATCGTGTCGTTCCAGCCGAGATAGTTCCAATAATCGACGTGATAGGCGAGCGCCACGACATTGCCCTGGCGGATCAGCTTACGGAAGGCAGCATCGGCGGGAGGACAGGAAGCGCAACCCTGCGAGGTGAAGAGTTCGACGACGCCCTTGATCTTCGGAGCCTCCTGCGCATGCAGCGAACTTGCGAGCCCAATGCCTGCCAGAAGTGGAGCCAAAAATCGAAGGCGCATTCTATCTTACCTCTGCATCCAATCTCGAGCGCCGTCTGCCTACACGGGCTCTGCAAAACTCGCGCTTCTTGGGGCGACCAGGCCACATCAAGCCCGAAAAATCTGAAACAAGAGATAATAGTTTAACGCGATGACGCAAAATCACGATGGGGTGAGGCCGGAGTGAGCAGAAGTCTCGCAGTACACATCACCGTGAAAAACAAGAGGCCGCCGGAAGAGTTTTCCGGCGGCCTCCCATAACAGCGTTTAATACCTATCAGGCGGCGAGATCGCGCAGAACGGTCTGCAGGATGCCGCCATTGTTGACGTAGATGACCTCGTCCAGCGTATCGATGCGGCAGAGGATCGGAACATCCTTCACCGACCCGTCGCCATAGGTGATCTTGGCGATCTTGCGCTCGCGCGGCTTGATGTTCTCCAGGCCTTCGATCGTCACGAGTTCGTCGCCCTTCAGGCCGAGGCTTGCCCAGGTGGTGCCTTCCTCGAAGACGAAGGGGATGACACCCATTCCCACAAGATTCGAGCGGTGGATGCGCTCGAAGGACTGGGCGATGACGGCGCGCACGCCGAGCAGGTTCGTGCCCTTGGCAGCCCAGTCGCGCGAGGAGCCGTTGCCGTATTCGACGCCTGCGAAGATGACGAGCGGAACGCCCTCGGCCTTGTACTGCATGGCCGCATCGTAGATCGACGTCTCTTCCTTGGACGGATAATGGATGGTGTAGCCACCTTCCTTGCCGTTCGGGCCGAGCATGTGGTTGCGGATGCGGATGTTGGCAAACGTGCCGCGCATCATGACTTCATGGTTGCCGCGGCGCGTGCCGTACTGGTTGAAGTCGGCAATGCCGACGCCATGGTCGATAAGGTAGGAGCCGGCCGGCGAGGCAGCCTTGATCGAGCCGGCCGGAGAAATATGGTCGGTGGTGATCTTGTCGCCGAAGAGGCCAAGAACGCGCGCGCCCTTGATGTCGGAAACGCCGGCGCCCTTCTTGCCCATGCCCACGAAGTAGGGCGGGTTCTGCACATAGGTCGAGTTGTCGTCCCACGCATAGGTCTGGCCCGGAGGAACCTGCACGGCCTGCCAGTTGGCGTCGCCCTTGAAGACGTCGGCATACTTGGTTTCATAAAGCTCGCGGGTGACGTACTTTTGGATGAACTCCTGAACCTCGTGCGAGGTCGGCCAGATGTCCTTCAGATAGACCGGCTTGCCGTTCTGGTCTTCGCCGATCGGCTCCTTCGTCAGGTCGAGCTGCACCGAGCCGGCGAGCGCGTAGGCGACGACGAGCGGCGGCGAAGCGAGATAGTTCGCCTGGACGTCGGGCGAGATGCGGCCTTCGAAGTTGCGGTTACCGGAGAGGACGCCGGCAACGATCAGGCCCTTGTCGTTGATCGTCTTCGAGATCGGCGCCGGCAGCGGGCCGGAATTGCCGATGCAGGTGGTGCAGCCGAAGCCGACCAGGTTGAAGCCGAGCTTGTCGAGATCGGCCTGCAGGCCGGACTTGGCAAGATATTCGCCGACGACCTGAGATCCCGGCGCCAGCGAGGTCTTGACCCACGGCTTGCTCTTCAGGCCCTTGGCAACGGCGTTGCGGGCCAGAAGGCCGGCAGCGATCAGCACCGACGGGTTGGAGGTGTTGGTGCAGGAGGTGATGGCGGCAATGGCGACGTCGCCATGGCCGATATCGAAATCCGTGCCTTCGACCGCATAGCGGTTGGAAAGCTGGCCGGGCTTCTTGTATTCGGTTTCCAGCGAGGTCGCGAAGCCGGAAGCGATGTTTTCCAGCGCGATGCGGCCTTCGGGACGCTTCGGACCGGCCATCGACGGCACGACGTCGCCGAGGTCGAGTTCCAGCGTGTCGGTGAAGACGAGGTCGGAACCGTCATTGTCGCGCCACATGCCCTGAGCCTTGGAATAGGCTTCGACGAGCGCGATGCGGTCCTTGGTGCGGCCGGACATGTTGAGATAGTGCAGCGTTTCCTTGTCGACCGGGAAGAAGCCGCAGGTCGCACCATATTCCGGACCCATGTTGCCGATGGTGGCGCGGTCGGCGAGCGGCATGTTGTCGAGGCCGGGGCCGAAGAATTCGACGAATTTGGAAACGACGCCCTTCTTACGCAGCATCTGCACGACGGTCAGAACGAGATCGGTCGCGGTAACGCCTTCCTTGAGCTTGCCGGTGAGCTTGAAGCCGATGACTTCAGGCAGCAGCATGGAGACCGGCTGACCGAGCATGGCGGCTTCAGCCTCGATGCCGCCGACACCCCAGCCGAGAACGCCAAGGCCGTTGATCATCGTCGTGTGCGAATCGGTGCCGACGCAGGTGTCGGGATAGGCGATGGTTTCGCCGTCTTCTTCCTTCGTCCAGACAGTCTGGCCGAGGTATTCGAGGTTCACCTGGTGACAGATGCCGGTGCCGGGAGGAACGACGCGGAAGTTCTTGAATGCCTGCTGGCCCCACTTCAGGAAGCGGTAGCGCTCGCCATTGCGCTGGTATTCCAGCTCGACGTTCTTGGCGAAAGCCTGCGGTGTGCCGAATTCGTCGACGATGACCGAGTGGTCGATGACGAGGTCGACGGGAACGAGCGGGTTGATCTTTTCCGGATCGCCACCGAGCGAAACCATCGCGTCGCGCATGGCAGCAAGGTCGACAACGGCCGGAACGCCGGTGAAGTCCTGCATCAGCACGCGCGCCGGGCGATAGGCGATTTCGTTCTCGACGGTGCCCTTGTTGGTCAGCCATTCGGCGACGGCAAGGATATGTTCCTTGGTGACCGACTGCCCGTCTTCAAAACGCAGCAGGTTTTCCAGAAGCACCTTCATGGAATAAGGCAGCTTGGAAACGCCGGGAAGACCATTGGCTTCAGCCTTGGGAAGGCTGAAATACACATAGTCTTTCCCGCCCACGGTCAGCGTGGAACGACAATTAAAACTGTCAAGAGATTTAGACACGAGATACCCCGTTTCTGATAGCCAACACAGTCGTGCGAACGCCTATGCACTTTATGCACATCAGGATGCGGGTACGGCCATTTCCGCTGTCCGCACGTAAGGGAAAACCTTAAGTTCGGCGCAAGGATGGAATTCACGCCGACCGCTGGCGTGGTTGCAGGTCTTATAGATAATTTCGTAAAGAGTTGCCAGAGTGACAAAGCGCAAATTTGGACAATTTTTTGCGCGCTGCAGCAACGAAAACGGGGAAAGCCGGAGCGAATGCATCTAAGCGCTGAAAATCTGGCGGCGAGGCGGGGCGAAGACCTGATTTTCTCGAACGTTTCCTTTGACTTGGATGGTGGCGACGCCCTCATCCTGACCGGCCGCAACGGCTCGGGAAAATCGACGCTTCTGCGCGTTGTGGCGGGCCTTCTCAGACAGGAGAAAGGCAGCGTCACATTCACCGGAAATGGCGGCGAACCGGGACGCCCCGCGGGCGAGGCCAGCCACTATCTTGGTCACCGCAACGCGATGAAATCCGAGCTGACGGTCGCCGAAAATCTGACCTTCTGGAAAACCTTTTTCGGCGACATGGCTGATGGCTTTAGCCTCGATGTCGATGAGGCCGCCGACGCCGTCGGGCTCGCCAGCATCACACATCTGCCCTTCGGCTACCTTTCGGCCGGCCAGCAGCGGCGAATCGCTTTTGCCAAACTTCTGGTCGCCTACCGCCCGATCTGGATCCTCGACGAACCGACGGCAGCTCTCGACAGCTCGGCCGATCAGCTCTTCGCCGGTCTCATCACCGCCCATCAGAAGACCGGCGGCATCGTTCTTGCTGCAACGCACCAGCCACTGGGTCTGGAGAATGTGCAGGAAATGCGGATGACGGGGTTTGCCGGGGTGAGTGAGGGGGTGTGGGGATGAAATCGATAGCACCGAACTTGCCGAGCCTTCATTACCCCCCTCTGTCACTTCGTGACATCTCCCCCACAAGGGGGGAGATTGGCGGGAGTTTGCTGCGTCTGCTCATAAAGCCAACGAGCTCAGCTTCTCCATCTGCGGATTCGATCTCAGAAGAGGGCATGCACGCGCCACAAGTTACCAATCTCCCCCCTTGTGGGGGAGATGTCGCGAGAGCGACAGAGGGGGGTATCTTTCAGCACGGCAGGATTTCCCCATGACCGCCCTCTTCCTCCGCGACCTCAGACTTTCGGTGCGCGCTGGCGGCGGGGCGTTGATCGGCATCCTCTTCTTCCTCACCGTCGTCGCCGTCATCCCTTTCGGCGTCGGGCCTGACCTCAAGCTCCTCTCGCGCATCGGCCCGGCCATCGTCTGGATCGGCGCGCTGCTGGCGAGCCTCCTCGGCCTTGATCGGCTGTTCCAGGCCGAGCGTGACGACGGCTCGCTCGATCTGCTCGTCATGCAGGAAACGCCGCTGGTACTGACGGTCTTCATCAAATGCACAGCGCATTGGGTGGCGACAGGCCTGCCGCTCGTCATTGCCTCGCCGCTGCTCGGCCTCTTTATGAATATGAACGAGACGGCAATCGGGGCGACGGCGCTGACGCTGCTCGTCGGCTCGACGGCGATCACCTTCATCGGCGCGGTCGGTGCTGCGGTCGCCGTGGCCTTGCCGCGCGGCGGGCTACTGGTCTCCATTCTGGTGTTGCCGCTCACCATTCCGGTGCTAATCTTCGGCGTCAGCGCCACCTATGCCGCCGTCGAAGGGCCGCAGCCGTTCCTGCCGCCCTTCCTGATCCTGATCGCGCTCACCTTGTTCTTCGCCGTCCTCGGCCCGGCCGCTGCTGCTCTTGCCCTGCGGAACACGACTGATTGATCGCAATAAGATACTGTTTCGTCCATCCGGGACAATGCGGTCGATTGCCGGAAATGCCATATCGGGTTAAACAAGCCGCATGAGCGATATCACTGCGATCAGCCGATTTTCCGACCTTGCCAATCCCACGCGGTTCCTGGCTTTCTCGGCGCGTCTCATTCCCTGGCTAGCGGCCATCTCGGCCGTGCTCTTCGCGATCGGCCTCTATCTGTCCTTTACGACCGAAGGCGATTATCAGCAGGGCGATACGGTCCGCATCATGTATATTCACGTTCCGGCCGCCTGGCTGTCGATGATGTGCTATACGATCATGAGCATGTCGGCGATCGGCACGCTGGTCTGGCGCCATCCGCTCGCCGATGTCGCCGGCAAGACGGCGGCACCGCTCGGCGCCGCCTTCACGCTGATCGCGCTGGTCACCGGTTCGCTCTGGGGCAAGCCGATGTGGGGCACCTATTGGGTCTGGGATGCACGCCTGACCTCGGTCTTCATCCTCTTCCTGATGTATCTCGGCCTGATCGCGCTGAACCGCGCCATGGACGATCCATCAAAAGCTGCCCGCGTCGCCTCGATCCTGACACTGGTCGGCTTCATCAATATTCCGATCATCAAATTCTCCGTGGACTGGTGGAACACGCTGCATCAGTCGGAAAGCATCATGCGCATGGATGGCCCGGCCATCGCCGCGGAATTCCTCTGGCCGCTCTTCACCATGGCGCTCGCCTTCACGCTGCTGTTCTTCACGCTGCACCTGATGGCGATCCGCAACGAGATCTGGCGGCGCCGCATCGCCACCCAGCGCCGTATAGCCGCGCGCCTGGCGAGCCGGGAGGATTAGAATGTCCCATCCCTTTTACGTCTTTGGCTCCTATGGCTTTGCCGCCTTCATGATCCTCGCCATCATTGCGTGGATATGGATCGATGGACGCCTACGACGTCGCGAGCTCGCCGCATTGGAGGCCTCCGGCATCCGCCGCCGCTCGCAACGCGCGGCCGAAAGCGAGACGAAATGACCACGGATGCCGATAACAAGGATCAGCCGAAATCGAGCGGCACCGCGCGCTATCTGCTGGCGCTGATCCCGCTGATCGTCTTTGCCTGCATCGCCTTCGCCGTCGGCAAGGTCATGTACGATCAGGAAGTGCACGGCACTGATATATCGGCCATTCCCTCGGCCCTGATCGGCACCAAGGCGCCGAAGCTCGCGCTCCCACCTCTCGAAGGCTCCAACCTACCGGCGCTCACCGACGACGCCATCAAGGGCAAGCTGACGCTCGTCAACGTCTTCGCCTCATGGTGCGTCCCCTGCCGCGACGAGCATCCGGTGCTGAAGGAGCTCGCCAAGGGCGGTCAGCTCAACATCGTGGCGATCAATTATAAGGATACGAGCGAGAACGCCCTTCGCTTCCTCGGCGAACTCGGCAACCCTTATAACGCCATCGGCATCGACCCGAACGGCTCCGCCGCCATCGACTGGGGCGTCTACGGCATCCCGGAATCCTATCTCGTCTCGCCCGACGGCACGATCCTCTACAAGCAGGTCGGTCCGTTTACGCCGACAAGTTTGAAGGAAGGGCTCTATCCGGCGATAGCGAAGGCGCAGGGGAAACCGGCGTCTTAAACGTCTAGCGGCTTCACCGCCCGCCCTCGTGGTTCGCCCCCTTCGACAAGCTCAGGGTGCTTCCGCACCTCACCATGAGGGCTAATCTCCCTGGTTATCCAGAGATCACCCAGATCACAGGGCGGCTAGAGCGTTTCCGCTTTTCTTCGAATCGCGAAAAACGCTCTATCTTCTTGTTTTGAAGCGCATTCCGGACGGAAAACCGCTTCGCACTTTTCCTGGAAATGCTCCAGGCTGGCGGCCAATCGCCGCGAGAACCACTCCACCTCATGGTGAGGTGCCCTATCGCCGAAGCATAGCGCAAGCAATAGGGCCTCGAACCACGAGGTGGCCACAGGACCAGCTTTAAAACTCTCTTAAATCCCGCCCTGCCAGGTCTTCACCGCCTCAACCGGCCAGACCAGCATCAGTACGTTGAGCGTCAGATTATCGCGGATCAAATATCCGGTGAGCAGCTCAAAGAAGATGGCGATGGCGACCGTCACCAGCACCGGTGCGCGCCAGGCAAACAGGAAGCCGACGACCATGAACACGGCATCCATCGAGGAATTGAGGATGCTGTCGCCGACATAGTCGAGCGAGATCGTTGCGGCGCGGTAGCGGTTGATGATGATCGGGGAATTTTCCAGGATTTCCCAGCCGGATTCGATCAGCATGGCAACGAAGAGCCGCATCGACAGCGGCTTGCCGCGCATGATCAGATGCGTGAGACCGAAGAAGAGGAAACCGTGGATGATGTGCGACGGCGTATACCAGTCGGCGATGTGCTGCGAATTGCCGCTGGATTTCACCACCGGCTCGAAAAGCTTCACGTAGCCGCAGGTGCAGATCGGCACACGGCCCATCATGTATTCGGTGACGATCTGCACGAGCAAAACGACAGCGCAGGCGATGAACCAGAAGCTCTGTTGCCGATAGCGGCTTTGGGCGTCGATGGCTTGGCTCATTTACCGTTTTCCACCGGCGGCTCGACCGTGTGCTTCATGATCAGCGGCATCTGTGACAGCGTGAAGAGGATGGTGATCGGCATCGTCCCCCAGACCTTGAAGTTCACCCAGAGATTATCCGCCGCCTTGGTGTCCGGAAGATAAAGCCAGTTCGAGCCGCGCCAGACGACTTCGTTGAGCACGGCGAGAACGAAGAAGAATATACCCCAGCGCAGCGTCAACTTGCGCCAGCCCTCGGCATCGAGCTGGAAGGCGGCATTGAAGACATAGCCGAGCAGCGACTTACCGAAAGCAAGTCCGCCGAGCAGCACAATGCCGAACAGCGCATTGACGATGGTCGGCTTCATCTTGATGAAGGTTTCGTTCTGAAGATAGATGCCGAGCGCGCCGAAAATCAGCACCACGATGCCGGAGACGAAGGGCATCAGCGGCAGATGGCCGAGCATGACCTTCGAAACGATGAGCGAGATCACCGTCGCTGCCATGAACAGGCCGGTGGCGACGAAGAGCGGGCCGCCGAGCGCCGCCAGCTGCGGAAAATGCTGCGCCAGCCACTCGCCGCGCAGATTGCCGAAGAAGAACACCAGCAAAGGCCCGAGCTCCAGCACCAGCTTCAGCATCGGATGATGCCTGTCGGCAGCACTTGGGGTGAGATCGCTGTCGCTGGTGGTCATTGCGGCACTTTCCCTGTCATCAAACTTATCATCGAATTTGTTCTTGTCATTCATTGGCTGTTTACAGCCCCCGTACCGGCGATGGCATGAGCAAAATCCTCGGCTTCGAACGGCTCGAGATCGTCTACACCTTCGCCGACGCCGATGAAATAGACCGGCAACTTGTGCTTGGCCGAGATGGCGACAAGGATGCCGCCGCGCGCCGTGCCGTCGAGCTTGGTCATGATTAGCCCGTTCACACCGGCAACATTGCGGAAGATTTCCACCTGGTTCAAGGCGTTCTGGCCGGTCGTCGCATCCAGCGTCTGCAAAACCGTATGCGGTGCATCCGGATCGAGCTTGCCGAGGACGCGCACGATCTTTTCGAGCTCGGCCATCAGCTCCGCCTTGTTCTGCAGGCGGCCGGCGGTATCGATGATCAGCACGTCGCTCTTGTTGGCCTTAGCCTGCTGGAAGGCATCGAAGGCGAGGCCGGCAGCGTCTGCGCCGAGCTTGGTGCCGATGAAGTCCGATTTCGTGCGCTCAGCCCAGATCTTCAATTGCTCGATCGCAGCGGCGCGGAAGGTATCGCCGGCGGCCAGCGTGACCTTCAGTCCCGCGCCGGAGAGCTTCGCCGCCAATTTGCCGATCGTCGTCGTCTTGCCGGTGCCGTTGACGCCGACGACGAGGATCACATGTGGCTTGTGGCTGAGATCGAGCTGCAACGGCTTGGCAACCGGCTTCAGCACCTTGGCGATTTCCTGCGCCATGATGCGACCGACATCTTCGCCCGTCACATCCTTGCCGTAGCGTTCGGAGGCCAGCGTATCCGTGACACGCATCGCCGTTTCGACGCCGAGATCGGCCTGGATCAACAGATCCTCCAGATCCTGCAGCGTCTGATCGTCGAGCTTGCGCTTGGTAAAGAGAGCCGCGATCTGGCCGGTCAGCTGCGACGAGGTGCGCGCAAGCCCGGCGCGC
>NZ_JBXSOQ010000013.1:0-168121 GCF_057784475.1 Martinezella sp. CNPSo 3795
TCAACATCAAGGAGACCAATGACCACCAATATAACCATTCAGACATCCCCAGCCCTTCGAGGCATCACAGCCGGGAAGCTCCTCGCTACCCAATTTCCGCCCCGACAGTTCGCCATTGATCCATGGCTGCGAACAGGGGAGAGCGCCCTCATCTGGGCCTCAACAGGCGTAGGCAAAACATGGCTTACCTTATCACTTGCTGTAGCGATGGCAGGGGGCGGCAAGGTCTGGGAATGGTCCGCACCAAAGGCGCGTAAGGTCCTCATCATAGACGGAGAAATGAACACCCAGGATCTTCAGGAACGCATCGCGCACCTCGTGGAAACCGGAGCTGTCGATAGGTTGGACCGGCAGGCCATGGGGAAGAACCTTCTACTGATGCCACGACAGCACCAGAACCCACGAGCGAAGTTCTACGACATCACCGATCCAAGCTCACAGGAGCAAGTTCTGTCAACGATGGAAAAGGAAGATGCCGAGGTGGTCATTATCGACAACCTCACGACATGTGCGGACGGTCTAGCGGACGAGAACGACGCTACTGCTTTCCGGTCGATTATGTCATTCCTGCTTATGATGAAGCAGGCGGGCAAGACGGCGATTGTTGTCCATCACGCCAACAAGACCGGAACCGATGCACGAGGTTCTACGGCCCTTGAAGCAACCTTCGAAGTCAAACTTGGCTTGCAGCGGCCGAAGGTGGAGAAGCCGGGTACGGCGTCGTTCATCACAGAGTTCGGCAAGTTCCGTGGTCGTGGTGACGACACCCTAAGGCCGCGAGTTTGGACCTTGGGGAACCTCGGTTGGGACGTTCAAGACGATACCGGCAGCAACGATCACCGGGTTGTTGAAGCCCTTAAAACCCTCCAATTCGTCAACCAAGGTGAACTTGCGGGTGCCCTTGGGATGGCCCAAGGCTCAGTCTCCAAAGCGCTGACACGGGCGGCTACACTAGGAACAATCAAGGCAGACGAGATCAGTAGGCTTTTCATGAAAGCAAGGGAGCTTAGGACCACAGGGGGGAAACTCCCCGAGGAGACCCAGGAAGCGCCATCGGACAACGCTGGTGAGGATTTCTAGAGGACTACGGGGAGGCCTCTGGCCCCTCCGTTAACCTCATGTGGTTATTCCTTATTCCTCGCATACTAGCTGGGAATACGGAATATCTCGCGAAGCTAGGCCGCCTTATACCAGCCGGATACAAAGATGAGATTGCAAGCGGAAACCGGCGGACGGCGATACTTGAGAGGAAGCGGGGCGTTTTGCGAAATGGAAAGGGCTATGGTGTCGCTCACCGTGACCCCAATTTTCGATCTTCTAGCAAAGGAGCGCGGGAGGGTATTAAGTTCTGTCGCCAAGACAACTTAACCGAGCTTCAAATATGGAGCTGGCAGTTGGCGATCACTGACTTGCGGCGATCCAGCGACGCGATTTCCGAGCGCTACGGATTGGACCAAATCATAGAGCCTCGGTGGAAACGGTGTGTACCTCGCCATTTCGCACCTTTTTGTGAGCGGGAAGGGATCTGGACAAAAGGGCCGCAACGCTGTCTAGGTCCCTCAACTGGCACTCCCAAACTGTTATAACGTGCCACCCAAGATCCCTCAATTCCCGTTCATTTCGTTGGTCTCTGGCTGCGTTTCGCGCAACTTTCGCCGCCCAATAGTTGGAGTTGGTCTTCGGCATTCTTGCGCCTCGGCGGCAATCATGACCATGCCAAAAGCAGCCATGGACTTGAATTACACATCTTCTGCTTGTCATAACTATATCTGGTGTCCCGGGCAAATCCTTACGGTGTAGCCTAAAGCGCACGCCCATTGCGTGAAGAGCACGGCGTACAAGCAACTCCGGCGCGGTGTGCTTTGACCGAACCGCAGCCATCTCTCGGCTCTTCTTATCTGTGGGCGACTGGTTGCTGGTCATCTCGAAACCATGTTACAATTGAGAACAAATCAGAAACCAATTCCCTTTAGCATTGCAATATGGCGAGTTGGTGCTCAGGGGGTTTCATGCCAAAGAACTTTTCTTTCTACGAATTTTTCGCAGGTGCCGGAATGGCGAGGGCAGGCCTCGGAAGCGCTTGGAAATGCACATTTGCAAATGACTTCGATGGAAAGAAGGGCCTAACCTACCAAAATAATTGGGGTACCGGTGGTGAGTTGGTGATTGATGACATCCGCAACGTTAGAACTCCTTCGCTTCCCGGGATTGCGGATCTGGCGTGGGGCTCATTCCCCTGCCAAGACTTGTCATTAGCCGGAGGTGGCGCGGGGCTACGTGGTGAGCGCTCCGGTACATTTTACCCGTTTTGGGATGTAATGCGCGGCCTCCTTAATGAGGGTCGAGGTCCGCGAATAGTCGCGCTCGAAAATGTGTGCGGAACGCTAACCTCGCATAAGGGGGCCGACTTTCAGGCCATTTGTGAGACGTTCTCGGAGGCAGGTTATCGTTATGGGGCGCTCGTGATCGATGCCGAATTATTTTTGCCTCAATCGCGCCCGAGATTGTTCGTTGTTGGCGTGAGAAAAGATATTGATATCGATCCTTGCCTTCTATCTCCTGAAGCCACTGCGCCGTTCCACACGCGCAGTCTTCAGAGCGCTTATCAACGGATAACTGACAAGGCGAAGCAGGATTGGGTATGGTGGAACTTGCCTTGCCCGCCTCTGAGGACGACAACCTTTACCGACATTATCGAAGAAAACCCTCGTGATGTGACTTGGCATTCACAACCACAGACAGATCGCCTTCTAGCATCAATGACGCCTGTCAATCTTGCCAAGGTGGAGGCCGCTAAGCGTGCCGAGCGGCGCATCGTTGGCGGGGTCTATAAGCGCACACGGCCTGAGGGAGGTCGCCGTGTTGTCCGGGCGGAGGTCAGATTTGATGATATTGCAGGATGCTTGAGAACTCCTAACGGAGGATCTTCTCGACAGACTATCCTAGTCGTTGAGGGCGACAACGTCAGATCGCGCCTAATTTCAGCGAGGGAGACAGCCCGACTAATGGGGCTAGATGAAAACTATCGTCTTCCACGGAAATATAACGAGGCCTACCATCTCACCGGAGACGGCGTTGCAGTCCCGGTAGTTCGGTTCCTTTCGCACTATCTGTTTGAACCGCTTCTGCCTCGGCTTAGCGAATGTGACAATTCCGCAATTTCACTGAAAACGCAGGGCGGCTGAATTGGCGGTTAATTTTAATTTTCGCAAGAAGGCCGGAGCATCCCTGACCAAGCAGATCGGCGTATATGTCTTAGCCGACCTCGACAATGTGCCGATTTATGTGGGCCAATCGACAGATGGGATCCGAGCACGAGTAGCGAGACACCTTACATCTGCGCGTTCGGACATTATTGCAAATCGGCAAATTGATGTATGGGAAATAGCTTACGTTTGGACTTATCCCGTTCCAGATAGGAACGAGATCAACGCGCTAGAAGCTAATCTCTTCCACCACTTTGACCCACGCTCGCAGCTTATGAATGGCACACTTCCTCCTCGCGTAGAGGAACTTCCACCCCCACCGCAGCCGGCACAAATCGTTCAGGTAATGAGCGATGAGGAAATAGCTGATCGCAAGCAGCCTGAGCAACGACTTCCCCGCCAAGCTGGGCACTACGCTCAGATTGTCGGGCATTTCCTAGCGGTAAAAAATTCCGCTCAGATCGCGCGAGCAATGAATGCCCATTTCAAACGCCTGACACGTTACCATTCACTACTCCTGGGACAGGCCGAAGATGTAAATGGCGAGGGCGAAGATTAGGAGCAGCGTAAAACCACCAGAGCTGCGTTTGTTGTACCAGTGTATCACTTTCCCTATATAATGTCTGACGTAGAGTGTAGAAACCACTAACCCAGAAGGAGCAATACCAGTGGCAGCGATTTCAGCAGCCGCAGTTGCCAATGAGTTTCTCGACCTCTCAGATGCCGAGCCAGGCTTTCCTGTCGATCCAATGAAGCTTCAGAAGCTTGTCTACTATGCCCAAGCATGGTGGTTGGCGCAGAGAGGGGAGCCCCTCTTCGAGGAAGATATAGAAGCGTGGCCATGGGGACCCGTTATTCGAAATCTATACTTCAACTTTAAAGACCACGGGCGTGCTGCTATCCGAGGGACGCGGGCGACTCAGCTTCAAAGAACCGGAACTGGAGTGCTCGACTTCCGCCTACAGGCCCCCAAGTTGGAAGACCCAACCGCTAAGCAATTCATCAGGCAAATATGGGATACGCATAAGGGTTACTCCGGCGTGCAGTTATCAAACGCCACGCATATGCCGGGCGAACCGTGGACCATTACGAAAGAACGCTATGGCTCCCTAGATAGCAAGCCGACTATCCCGAACGAGATCATTCGTGACGTGTTCCGGGCCAAAGTATGAGCGAAGATGGCGACGACGGTCAGCCGCAGCCTGGGCAGATGCCGCAGACCACCATAAAACCGCCCGGTGATATACCTAGCGAGCCAGATAAATATACCCGTAAGTCTCCCGACATGACCGGGCCATATGCAGATGAGCGGGTATTTTTTATTGATGCGAAGTTTTTTAAGTACGGGACGACCGATCAAGGGCATGCCGCCGCTTTGGTATTATCGGCACTCCTTCTGATTGTAATTCTATTGCTCGGCTTAGTTGCTCTGCTTATGCGTGCGGAAATGGGAGTAATCCAGTTCCTGGTTAGTCCATTCTCACTTGTAGCAGGTGTTGCTGTTGGAAAATCGTTGGGTAGCAAATCAAACCACCGCGACGACTGAGAATAAGTGTGATTGGATGACGATTAAGGGAAACGAAGGATTTTAAATTTCCGCTGAGAAGCGAGCCGATATCTGGGGTAGGAAGCCGACCAGTTTTTTAATTATGCTGGTCGGCGGTTATGACGCCGGCTTCCATAGACGTTCTGGTGAGCATCACTACGGCACATTCCAATCCCACCGTGAGGGGCATTCAGTCCATCAGTTCTCGGTGCAATCGATGATGAACCAATCTCATGGTCGGTCGGACAGGAACGCTTAACCACCCTCGGATGCCAAAGGCACAAACGTTCGACCCTGCGACCTTTGGAGTTCTCTCTGCCTATCGGCTCTCCAATCCCGAGCAAGCACAACGCATAGTCTGTACAAAGAATGGAGGCGAGCTAATGGCCGCATACCCATAACAATCGGATTTGCATAGGCCCCGCTATTGTGCTACACACAGGGAGAAAATAGAGCGGAATAATATAGCAATTTCAATGATATGATGGACAAAGAGCCCTGTCCTCTTCTGGGCACCATTTCCTTTCTTGAGAAACACGGATTTCTCAAAGATTTCAAGATTTAGCGAGCTCTTGCAATGCCGCTTCCGGTTCGCCGGGAGTTCATAAGAACTTGTCTTGAAATCGGCTATCCGGATGAAAGCCGGCCTTTCGGCATCCCTGAATAATCGTCCTTTGAACGGATCCCTGATGCCCGCCGCTGGCAGGCGATGAATGCCTGGTCAACAGCTGCCGCCCAGTGTCTTTAAATCATTGACTATCGAAGAAGAGATCGACCTAATGGGGCAAACCCTGAGGGACGTTTGATGGACCACAAGAGCGACTGGTACGACCTGATTGTTGGCAACGGCAATGTCAACGAAGGACTCGGGAGGATGATAGGGTTCATCCTCGCCGTCATCATAATCCTCAGCCTTATCTTCTGGGCAATCTGAGCGCCTCTCGCCGAGGGAGGCTGTCGCCCCTGTCTTACATCAACTAGTGAAGGCTTCCCGAATCCGGCCTGACGCTAAGTCCGGCCTCACGCACCGCCTCCAGAAAAGCCTTTCGCGACCGCTCGGCGGAAACCTTGCCAAGAACGGCATCGAGGCAAACCAGCACGGCCTCATCCATTGCCGGGCCGCCATTGACCGGCCACTCCTCGCTCATGCAGTTTGCCGCGTCCAGCGCGTTGGTGATGATCGCGAAATGGCCGATGCCGTCGAGATCGACTATGACGGGATTGTTCCAATCACCATATTCCATGGCAGCCCTCCTCGCCTTTACGCTACAAGCCCATAACGGGGAGCAGCGGCGAGATGTTCCTGGGCTCTGCGCAGGGCGTTAAGATTTTCTTGCGGCGTCTCATCGGATGTGACCGGATACGAGACGCTCTGTATGGAAACCGCGATGGACAACCAGTCAAATGCCCCAATCAGGGCAGAGGCCGAGATCCGCGCTTCCCGCTGTGTGCAAACCTCCATCCCGTTATGGCGCTACCTCGCGCAACGTTATCTCGTTAACTTTTGCCGAAGGGAGGAAAAAGACGAATAAGGGGAACAATAAAATGGACCACGTCTGCAACCTGCTCTGGCTCGCCTTCAGTGTCGCTCTTCTCTTTGCCGCGTTGAACCGGCGGCTCGTCGGTGATTACGTCGCCATGTGGTATCTGCTCGTTATCACCGTGGTGACCGTGATGGCCTGGGCGGGTTTCTTCCCGACCGACATGGCGACGCTGCGCGCCGGTTAGCGCGCTCCGGCGCCACAACCATGCAATCCTGCCTACCTTTGCTCGATAACAGTCAGGCACGAAAAAGGCGCCGAAAACCTATTTCGGCAGCCTGAAGCATGAATAAAGGTCCAGCCGGCGCTCCAAAGCACCCATGTCAGCCGACCATACTCCCGTGCTCGCGAGACCAGGTGTTTTGGGGATGAGAGGGGACGGCTGTGTTCCATTCCCCTTCGGCGTAGCCCGTCAGTAATGCTCGGACTGGGAGAAAGTATGGGCGAGCTCCGCCTGCCCCGCCGTCAGGCCGCAATCGACAGGCAGGCAAACGCCTGTTATCGCGGAAGCAAGCGGGCTTGCGAGGAAGGAGACCGCATTGGCGACGTCGACGGGATCGACGACGCGTTGTAGCGCATACCAGCGCTTCGCCTCCTCAAAGACGTTGGGATTGGCTGCTGCGCGGACTTCCCAGGCTTGCGTGCGCACCGTGCCGGGCGCGACTGCATTCGAGCGGATGCCGAACTTGCCGTATTCGACCGCGACCAGCCGGGTGAAATGCAGAAGCCCCGCCTTGGCCGCGCTATAGGCCGGATGGCCGAAGACGGCCATACCGTTGACGGAGGCGATATTGATCACCGACCCTTTCGACGCCTTCAGCATGTCCTCGACGGCGCGGAAGCAGAGAAAAGCCGCTTCGAGATTGAGGGCATTGTCGGCACGCCAGATGGCCGGCGTGGTATCATGAAGGCTGACGGCGCGAGCGGCACCGGCATTGTTGACGAGCGTCTTCACCCCGCCGAGATCCGATGCGGCCTTTGCCATGGCGGCAACATCGGCATCGCTGGTGATATCCGCCTTGAACGTGACGAAACGCTCCGCCGGGCCGAGTTCTCCAACAGCCTTCTGCATGGCCGCCTCGTCGATATCGACGAGCAGGATGATGTCGTGGTCATCCGCCAGGCGTTTTGCGATGGCACGGCCGATATCGCCGGCAGCCCCCGTGACGATGGCGACGGATTTGCTCATATCATATTCCTTCGATCGATTCCCCGAGCGGCTTGATCCGCCACCCAATGTTGTTGTTTTCGGCGGAGCCCAATGTGATGAGCTGCGCCGACTTTCGCGAAACTACTCTAATCTCCAAGAAGCTGGCGGTCGTCGCCATCGCGATGGGTGACGAGCTGCTGCTTGATACGGCGCAGCGTCATCGTTGCCTGCGGCTGAATGCGATAGGCGACCAGGCTGGCGAGAATGTCCACCACGGCCAGATAGGCGATGCGGGTCGATGTCGGCCGATAGATATTGTCTCCTTCCGGCAGGTCGACGGGCACCGTAATCTCGGCGGCGCGGGCCACCGGGCTTTCACTCTGCGTCAGGGCGATGGTCGGCACCTTGGCTTCGCGTGCCAGCGCAAAAGCGCGCACCAGCTCGGCGTTGCGGCCGGAGAAGGAGGAGCCGATCAGCACGTCCGTCGGCTTGGCGGCGGCAGCCATCATCAGCTGCATGCTGTGGTCGGAGCTCGCGGTAATGCGAAGGCCTAGCCGGAACAGGCGGTTCTGCAGCTCGGTCGCGATCATAGAGGAATTGCCGCCGGAGCCGAAGGCATAGATCATCTCCGCACTGGCGAGGCGGTTCGCCGCCCGCTCGATGGCGGCAACATCCAGCCCGCGATGCAGCAGGAAGAGTGCGTTCTGCGCCTTGGTAATAATATCCTGGGCAACGTCGGCCGGTGCGATGCTCTTCGGCTCGGGCTTCAGATAGCGCATGCCGACATAGGCTGTCCGCGCAAGCTGCACCTTGAAATCGGAAAAGCTTTCGCAGCCCAGACGTCGGCAGAAACGCGTCACCGTCGGCGGCGAGACATCCGCCTTGCCCGCAAGCTCGATAATGGAAGCATTGACGGCGAATTCGAAATCATTGAGGACGATGTCGGCGATACGGATTTCCGATTGCGAAAGCCGGCCTCTCTCTTCCTGCATGGTCGTGAAGATATCCATCAGCCCCCCTTCGTCGCTGCTTCACCCACGTTTGACACGTAGTCAGCGACACGATCCATCTCAATCTTCCCGATCCCGCCGGCGCCTGTGGACAGGCGTGTGCGCAGAAGCGGCTTGTCATTCGTTCCCGTTTCGCCGGAACCGTGACATGTGATGGCCACCATGCGGTTCCTGCAAATTATTTTCTTGATACGTTGACAAATGACCATAGAAAGCGGAATTTGGCCAGTGAAAATCGCAAATTATGAAAAGAATTTAAATGACGGCGGATGCTATGCGTGATCCTTTCAAGAATCCCTTCCCTGCCAGCGATACCGCCAGGCATTCGATCTGGGAGATGCTCGTCCCGCGCGATATCGATGCTTTTCTTGCCGCCGACTGGTCGATGGTCGCGGGCGATTTCGTCGAAGAGGGCTTTATCGGCATCGATGGCAAGCGCGCGGTCAGCCCGGACAAATGGCGCCTCGCCTTCCCGACGCTGTCCGCCTATCGCGACGAGTGGCTGCGCCAGGCACGCGACTTCGCCACGCAATCCTTCGCCGAAGATCCGCGCACGGCCATCTTCACGACAACGACCCTCGAAGACATCGAGATCGAAGGCGATATGGCACTGGTGCGCAAGAAGTTCGACGGCAGCCTGAAGAAGTCGGATGGCGGCATCGACGTGATGAAGTGGCAGACACTTTATTACTGCCGCCTGCATGAAGGAAGCTGGAAGATCTGCGGCTTCACCGGCTATCTGCCGAACCCCATGGAATAGAGGCGACAGCATTGCGCATTTTCACGGCGGCCCTTGCGACCGAGACGAATACCTTCTCCCCTATCTGCGTCGACCGGCGCGCCTTCGAAGCCTCTCTTTATGCGCCGCCGGGCACACATCCGGAAACGCCGACGCTATGTTCCGCACCGATCACTGTGGGACGGCGTATCGCGGTGGAAAAGGGCTGGGAGGTGATCGAGGGCACCGCCACCTGGGCCGATCCGGCCGGTTTGGTCAATCGCCGTACCTATGAGGAACTGCGCGACGAAATTCTTGAGCAATTGCGCGCGGCAATGCCTGTCGATGCTGTCGTTCTCGGACTGCACGGCGCCATGGTTGCGGATGGTTACGAGGATACGGAAGGTGATTTCCTATCGCGCGTGCGCGACATCGTCGGGCCGGATATCCTGATCTGCGCCGAGCTCGATCCGCATAGCCATCTGACGGCGAAGCGCCTCGCGGCCGCCGATTTCTTCGTCTATTTCAAGGAATTCCCGCATACGGATTTCGTCGATCGCGCCGAGGACCTCTGGCGGATCGCAATCGATACGCTAGAAGGCCGCGTGAAGCCGGTCATGTCGGCCTTCGACTGCCGCATGATCGATGTTTTTCCGACCTCGCGCGACCCCATGCGCTCTTTCGTCGACAAGATTATGGCGATGGAAAAAAGTGACGCCGATATTCTTTCGATTTCGGTCATTCATGGTTTCATGGCCGGCGACGTGCCGGAGATGGGTACGAAGCTGCTCGTCGTCACAGATAATAAGCCGGATAAAGGTTCCGCAATCGCCCGCGATCTCGGCCTGGAACTCTTCTCAAAGCGCGGCACCTTCATCATGCCGCAGATCGACGAGAAGCAGGCGGTAAGCGAGGCCATGGCTGCCGCTTCGGGTCCGGTCGTCATAGCCGATCTTTGGGATAATCCCGGCGGCGGCACGGCAGGCGACGCAACGGTCATCCTGCAGGAATTGCTCGATCGCGGCGCTACCGACACGGCGATCGGCACGATCTGGGACCCGATGGCCGTACAGATCTGCATGGCGGCCGGCGAAGGCGCGAAAATCCCCCTGCGTTTTGGCGCCAAATCGGCACCGGGCACGGGCAATCCGATCGACGGTCTCGTCAAGATCGTTCGCCTGGTTCCGAATGCCGAAATGCGTTTCGGTGAGAGCTTCGCTCCCTTCGGCGATGCCGCACATATTCAGCTCGATGGCATCGACATCATCCTGAATTCGACGCGCGCGCAGAGCTTCGATCCGAGCCTGTTTTCCGTCATGGGCATCGACCCCAGCACGAAAAAGATCCTGGTCATCAAATCGACCAATCATTTCTACGCGTCCTTCTCCAAGATCGCATCGCAGATCCTTTACTGCTCCGCAGGAACGCCTTATCCCAACAATCCGGCGCGCACGCCCTACCGCCGCGCGCGAAAGGATATCTGGCCGATGGTGGCGGACCCCTTTGCAGAAGAACGGAAAGACGCCTGACATGGCTCCGAATATCGCTCACGACATTGCCTTGGAAATCAGCCCCAAGCCGGGCGACACGGTCGACAGCCTCTCCACGCCACGCCCGATCATCGACGAAGACCGGCTGGCTGCGAATATTGCGCGCGTGCAGTCCTACATGGATGCGCACGGACTGAATTTCCGCCCGCACATTAAGACGCACAAGATTCCGGCCCTCGCACGCGCCCAGGTCGCCGCCGGCGCCAAGGGCATCAACTGCCAGAAGATCACAGAGGCGGAAGTCTTCGCCAATGCAGGTTTCGAAGATATCCTGATCACCTTCAATATCCTAGGGGCTGAGAAGCTCGCACGGCTTTCGGCTTTGAACGACCGTATATCCGGCCTCAAGCTCGTGGCCGACAGCACCGTGACGGTTGATGGACTTTCCGGCTGGTTCGCCGCCCGCAAGCCGCTGACCGTGCTGGTCGAATGCGATACCGGCGGCGCGCGCTGCGGCGTGCAATCGCCAGAGCAGGCGGCCGCTCTCGGCAAGCATATCGCCAGCAAGCCCGGTCTCGTCTTCGGTGGCTTGATGAGCTATCCGAAGCCGAACAACGCCGCCGCGACGCAGGCTTTCCTCGTCGAAGCAGTAGCGCAGCTGAAGAATGATGGCATCGAATGCCCGATCGTCAGCAATGGCGGCACCCCAAGCCTTTTTGAGGCCCACCTCGTCACGGCCGCTACCGAGCATCGCGCCGGAACCTACATCTATAATGACCGCTCGATGGTGCGTGCGGGCCATTGCCGGGAAGAGGATTGCGCCATGCACATCCTTGCGACCGTCGTTTCCCGACCAACCGAAGACCGCGCCGTCATCGATGCCGGCTCGAAGGCTTTGACTTCCGACCTTCTCGGTTTTGCCGATTACGGTCAGGTGGTCGACTATCCCGATGCCGTCATCAAGGGGCTATCGGAAGAGCATGGTGTCATCGATCTGTCGAACTGCGCAGGCGCTCGTCCTGAGATCGGCGACAAGATCCGCATCATACCGAACCACACCTGCGTCGTTTCCAATCTCTTCGACCAGATGGTGTTCCATCGCGATGGCGTCGTCACCCGCGTCGAAGAGGTAGCAGCTCGCGGTCTGGTCTGGTAGGGCGATCCCTCACCCGCCTTCGTGGTTCGAGACGGCCCTTTGAGCCTCCTCACCAAGAGGGCAGACTCTCCGCGCTGTAGCCCAAGAACGGTAAGCCGTATCGAGGACCAGGTTTACCCCATCCTCACCCTGAGCTTGTCGAAGGGCGAGGATAGCCAGCAATCACCTCTCCGTCAGGAAGCAGCCTGGTTCAGCAAGTCCATGTCGATTTCGGTCAGTTCCACCCGCCGCTCGAAAGCCTGGCCGTTTTCATCGAAGAGATGGCAATCGCCGAGGCGGATACCAGTCTTCAGGGGTGCGTCCATGCGGATGGCGGCGCTGCCGGGCAGCGTCGCACAGAAATTCTCGTCGATGCCATCAGCCGTGGCATAGGCGACCGTTTGGGCGCCGAGCCGCTCCACGACCGTCGGTACGATCGTGAGGGTCAGATCACCATCGCCAAGCTGGACATGCTCCGGCCGGATGCCGAGGGTCAATGCCTTGCCGGCAAAGCCTGGACGCGGCGTGACGGGCAGCAGCACCTTCTGCCCCTTATACTCCACCTCCACACCCGCATCGCTGACGCCTGTGCAAATGACGGGCAGAAAATTCATCTTCGGATTGCCGATGAAGCGGGCAACGAAGGTATTTGCCGGCTTGTGATAAAGCTCCAGCGGCGCACCGACCTGCGATATCTCGCCGGCGTTCAGCACAACGATGCGGTCGGCCATGGTCATAGCCTCAACCTGATCATGCGTCACGTAGATCATGGTTGCCTGCAACTGGCGGTGCAGCTTGGCGAGCTCGATGCGCATATCGGCACGCAACGCAGCATCGAGGTTGGACAGTGGCTCGTCAAAGAGGAAGATCTTCGGCTCGCGCACGATCGCACGGCCGATGGCGACACGCTGGCGCTGACCGCCGGACAGCTGACCCGGCTTTTCCTGAAGGCGTTTATCGAGGTGCAGGATACGCGCAGCATTCTCGACCTTGGCCTTGAGTTTGTCCTCCGCCATCTTCTCCACCCGCAGCGGGAAGGCGATGTTTTCGAACACCGACATATGCGGATAGAGAGCATAGGACTGGAAGACCATGGCGATGCCGCGCTTGACGGGCGGCAGATCATTGACGCGGGCGCCATCGATCTTGATGTCGCCGCTGGTCACATCGTCGAGGCCGGCAATCATGCGCAGCAGGGTCGACTTGCCGCAGCCGGACGGGCCGACGAAGACGATGAACTCACCGTCATTGACGTCGAGCTCGACGCCCTTGATGACCTCAAAATGACCGTAAGATTTTTTGACCTGATTAAGGTGCAGCTTTCCCAAACTCTGTCTCCGCGCGGCGCCGCCATGGGGCGGGCAGGGCTCCAAAGGCCGCGCGCATTGCGCGCGGCCCGGTGACTTGCAGGCTTACTTGTACTGCTCGAGATCGGCAGCGGCCTTCTTCAGCGCATCTGCCGGCTGAGCCTGACCGGTGACGACCGACTGGACCATGGAGATCATCACGTTCTGGAAGCCCTTGTAGTCCTTGAAGAGCGGCTCGGGACCACCATAGGCGATGCCGTCGATGAACGGCTTCCAGGAAGCATCCTTCTTGACGAACTCGTCAACCATCGGAGACGGGCGCAGTGGTGTGAGGCCTGCGCCGCCCTGGAGTTCGTATTCTCCCTGCGGGCCGGGAGACGTGATGAACTTGGCGAATTCGATCGCCTTGTCCTCAACGCCGCTGCCCTTGAAGACGGCAAGGCTGTCGGTGATGAGCAGCGTGCCCTGACCCTTGGCCGAAGGACCGAGCGGCAGCGGTGCCACGCCCCAATTGATCTTTGTTTCCTTCAGACGAGCGGCGGCACCGGAGCCGGCCTGGATCATGCCGACCTTGCCATCGAGGAAGATGGCGCGCATTTCGTTCTGTTCGTAAGCGGTCGGCCCTTCGACCGAGTAGGGCGTGATGTCCTTGTAGGCCTGGAGAGCTGCCAGAACCTCGGGGCTATCGAGAACGATCTTATCGCCGTCGATGACCTTGCCGTTGTTGGTGTAAACCCAATGCAGGAACTGGTGCATGGTGTTATCGAAGGTCTTGGCCGAGAGGCCATAGCCCGGAATGCCGGTCTTTTCCTTGATCGCCTTGGCGTCGGCGATTTCTTCAGCCCAGGTGGTCGGCGGCTTTTCCGGATCAAGACCTGCCTTCTTGAAGAGATCCTTGTTCCAGTAGAGCGCCTTTGTCGAGAAGGCGATCGGTGTGCCCCACTGCTGCCCATCGAAGGTAACCGTCCCAACGATGCCCGGATAATAAGCCTTCTTCTCTTCGTCCGTCATCGGAATCGGAACGATCAGGTCGTTGTCAGCGAACTGCTTCAGCGTGCGCGAGCCGACATAAGCCATGGCAACCGGCGTGCCGGCTGCGGCGAGCGTGGTTGCCTTGTCCTGGCACTGCTCCCAACCGACGACCTCAGGCTTGACGGCCCAGCCCGGATTCTTGTCTTCCCACTGCTTGATGTACTTCACATGGATCGGATCGATGCTGTCGCCGCAATAGATCCAGCTGATTTCCTTGTCGGCGGCCTGGGCGTTTACGGCGCCAAGCACGGTGGAGCCGAGCAAAGCAAGGGCGAGAAGCCCCGTCTTGAAATGGAATGTCACGTTTAAGCTCCCGTTCTCTCTGGTGGTTGATTGATTTTATTGCTTCACCGCGCCAGCGGTCAAACCGCTGACGAGATACCGTTGCAGGAAGAAGATCACGACCAGAGCCGGCGCGATGCCGACGAAACTTGCGGCCATGAGTTCGTTCCAGACGACCTCCTGCCGGCCAAAATAGGCAAAAAGCCCAACTGGCAGCGGCATGTATTCCGTCTTCGAATTGAAGGTGAGCGCATAGATGAACTGCTGCGCGTAGGAACCGATGAAAGTGGTAATGGCGACGACGGTGATGCCCGGCATGGCGATCGGCAGGATGACGCGGCGCAGCGTATAGAAATGGCTTGCTCCATCGACAAAGGCCGCTTCGTCGAGTTCCTTCGGAATGCGCATCATATAGGTGCGCAGCAACCAAATCCCAGAGGGAATGAGGAAAGCGACACCCGGTACGATCATGGCAAGATAGGTGTTCAAAAAGCCGAAAGAGCGCATGAGCCGGAACAGCGGGATCAGCAGTACGGCACCGGAAAACATGTTGACTGCCAGGAAGGCGCCGAGCAGCAGGCCAGAACCTCGGAACTCGAAACGAGCGAAGGCATAGGCGGCCGGCACGACGAGAATCAGCACGATGACAGTGCTCACACCGGAAATCAGGAAGGAATTGAAGATATACCAGCCGAAACCGGGCACGCTGGTCCACATCGTGCGATAGGCTGCAAAGGAACCATTTTCGGGAATGAACCGATAGGGCGACGAGAAAAGCTGGCTGAGCGGCTTCAGCGAGACCAGGAACCCCTCGACGAAGGGCGCCAGCACGAAGGTCAGGAACAGGAGGATCCCGGCATAGATGCCGATGAGTTCGTACCACTTGTAGCGATTGATCATGGCGGGCTGGCTCATCGCTGCTTTGCTCCCGTGGAAAAGCGGCTGGTCAGGCGGAAATAGGCAAGGCAGAAGATCGACAGGAAGATGCAGATCAGCACCGCGCGGGCAGCGCCTTCACCATATTTGTAAGATCCGATCGCAGTGCGATAGGTGTCGATGATCATCGTCGTCGTCTCGCCGTTCGGGCCGCCGCGCGTCAGGATCCAGATGATATCGAAGGAATTGAAAGTGGCGATCAGCGACAACATCGACATGGTGACCAGCGACGGCACCAGCAGCGGCAGGGTGATGCGGCGGAAGCGATAGAAGCGGCCGGCGCCATCCGTCCAGGCAGCTTCGTAGAGATCATGCGGGATCGCCTGCATGGCCGCCAGCATATAAAGAGTGACCATCGGCACGCCGATCCAGACGTCGGTAATGATCGTCGCCCAGAAGGCCGTGCTGCCATAGGCGAGGAACGCCACCGGGCTGTCGACGATGCCGAAACGCTGCAGCATGCCCGAAATCATGCCGAACTGGCCATTATACATCCAGCCCCACATGAAGATGCCGATCGCCATCGGCACAACCCAGGGCGGCATGGTCAAGACGCGGAAAAGCGCGCGGCCCGGAACAGCGGAATTCAACAGCGCCGCGCCCAGCGTGCCGATGATCATTTTGATCGACACGGAGAAGAACGTCCAGATGAAAGTCCGGACGATGACGCCTGCGAAAGTGTCGTTGAAGATCTTCGCGTAGTTCTCGAAACCGACCCAATTCGTCACCTTCTTCAACGATGCATCGGTGAAGGACAGGATTATGGTGTCGACCAGCGGATAGGCGACGATGACGGTGACGTAAAGGAGAGCCGGAAAAAGAAGGAGCCAGGCGAAGATGACCGTGCCGCGTTGAACACCCATCCTGCGCCCCTCCCTAGGCGGCTCTTGAATGAAGCGCTTCGTCGAACTCGTCCCAGATCGGCCGGAGATCGACGACGGTCTTCTTCATGCGGGCCTCGTCCATCGAGAGCGCGAGAATGCCGGCTTCCAGCGCATTCTGGGTCGACACCGGCAGATGCAGGCCCGTCTTGACGTGCGCGATAATATCCGCGGCCATCTGTTCGTCGGCGCCATAGTGCTGCGAAAGCGTGGTGGCCGCGTAGGTCTTCTCGATCACCTTCCTGCCGGTCAGCATCTCATGGACATTGAAATAACCGCGGATGAAATCGCCCTCGGCCATGCCGCGCGAGCCCATGATGGCGAAACGGCGGAACTGGTCAGGCACGTTGAGATTGGTGTGGAAGTTCATGCCGACACCATTGGCATACTCAATGATCGCGACCTGATAGTCTATGATGTCGCCGTCACTGTCGAAGACCTTGTCAGACCCCATCCAACCGCTCGGCTTGCGATGGAAGAGCTCGAGATCGTTGATGCCTTCCCGCGCGGGATCGTTTTCCGGAATGAAGCTCTTGCGGCCGCCAAAGCTTGCGACCCGCTCCGGCCGCGCGCCAACCACGCCATTATAGAGATCGAGATCGTGGCAGCATTTTTCCAACATGAAACTGCCGGAATAATGTTCGTATCGGCGCCAGTCACGCATGAAGAAGGCGCCGTGATAGGGTTCGATATGCTCGGCAGCCTCGATGGAAACGACATGGCCAAGCTTCCCCTCGGCCTGGGCAGCCAGGAGATCGCGGTACATCGGCGAATAGCGCAGTACGAGGCCGACATTCAGGCGCTCATGACCGAATTTCGCCATGAGGCGGGCAAGCTCGATACTGTCCTTGATGGTCGTGACGATCGGCTTTTCGCAGAAAATCTTGAGGCCGGCCTCGAGGCCGATGCGGATGTGATCGAGATGCATGTGGTTCGGCGAACCGATCATCAAGAGGTCGATCTTTTCGTTGGCAATCAGATCCTGGGGTGTTGCATAGGCCTTTCCGGCTGAGATGCCCCGTTCGAGCAAACCAGGCAGGCCCGCGGGTTCCGGATCGACATATCCTGCAATCTCGAAGCTCTCGTCGATCGCCTTGAAGACATAGCCCAGATAGCCTAGGCGGAATCCCAGCCCAATGATTCCAACGCGCATGCTTTTATGTTCCCATTACGTAATTTATTTTCGTAACCTTGGGGCAAATTTTCGCATTCGTCAACGACGTTCGCGCATTTAACCAAAAACATGAAATTTATTTTCAGACCACCAACAAAACCTACCGACGCGAACATGAAGCCACGCTCGCCTTGATTGCGCTGCTGCTTAATTCGGCAGAATGCCTACGACTTATCTATCCGGCCCGTTATATTGCCAATATTGGTAGTTCGGCTTTCTGGTGCTGCTGGAAATGACGCCATTCCGATCGCAAACGTAACCGAGGCGCGGCAAGCCGCGGTAGAACGGACCTTCGTGAAAATAATCGGCGTACACGGTGGCGGTGCGACATTGAAACTTCTCGTCATCAGCCATTTTCGGCGCAGTAACTCCCGGAAGGTCCTTGTAAGGATAGACGGGAGCTACATATGGCTTGGGGAGGAGCGGATTGTCGGCAAGTGCGGCCGCCGGCATCAAGACCGCAAGGGACAGGGCAGCAATGGCGATTTTCGACTTGATCCACATATACTGCTACGCTCCTTTACAAATGCGAGCGCAACGACCACACACCGCATATCACAGATATAATGGGGCTGGGGTCATGCGCCAACGGGTTCCCCGATCAAAATCATGCGCACGGGATGGTTTCCGCATCGCCGACGCGGGCCATTCACGCTACGTTACACCAAAAAAAATGCTTTTATCTGCAAATACAATGCAGGCGTGTGCAAGCGATTTGCGACAAGTCATAAGCATGTTATATAGTATGAAAATTGTCATCCTGGTTGTTGTCGGCGCGATTTCTGTTTGAAGGAGTAACAGTCATTCTCGAACAGATTAATCGTATCCCGCCTCTTGTTGACCCGGAGATTGCTGACGATGCCGCTCAGCAGGTTTCCATTTATGTCATCAATCTTGATCGCTCGCGTGATCGCTGGGAACGACTGTGCAACCAGGCCGTCGAATATGATCTGCATATCACGCGCGTTCCTGCCGTCGACGGACGTGTCGTCGCGGAGGCAGACCGCGTCGATTTTTATCCGCATTCGTTCATCTATCACAACGGCCGCAAGCTCCTGCCGGGAGAGTACGGATGCTACCGCAGCCATCTGATTGCGCTGGAGCAATTCGTCGCAAGCGGCGACAAGATGGCGATCATCATGGAAGACGACGTCGAGCTCAACGAGAAGCTTATCCCGCGTGCAATCGCAGCGATGGAAAGCGTCCAGGGGGCGCGTCTCGTCAAGCTCGTCAATCATCGCCTTGTCGGCTTCAAGCCGATCTGCGAAACCAGCGAAAACGATGTCGTCGGCCGCTGCATGCATGGTCCGCAGGGATCGGCTGCCTGTTATATCGTCAACCGCAAGGCGGCCAAGAAGCTGCTGACGACGCTGAAGCCCATGCTTCTTCCCTACGACGTCGCCTTGGAACGCGGCTGGTCAACCGGCGTCGAGACATTCACGACCTTTGAAAACCTGGTCGATTTCAGCCCGCATCGCGCCCACACCACGATCGGCAAACGCGTGCATTACCGCGCGGTAAAGCGGCATCCCCTGTTGCGGCTCACGGCACATTGGTTCCGCACCTGCGATCAAGTGCGCCGCTGGTACTACGCCATCGCGATGAAGCAGTAGCTGCGGCAAAGCTGCGAGGCCAAACCCGAAAGCATTAAAAGACGCCGGTGTCGTGACAGGACACGCGCCTATAGCTGTGCAACGTTATCAAGGTTCGGCTGATCGACCGTCAGATCCGTCTCGCGCTCGCGATAGACCAGATCAACCACTTCGCTGCTCGGCGCATAGCCAGAAACGAGCTTTTGCAGCAGGGCTTTCGCCAAGGGAATGTCGTTTTCATCCAGTGCCGCCTCGAGCGCGGCGAGCCGCCTCGACAGCTCCGGCCAGGGCAGGAAATCCTCCTTGGCCTGCATGATGCGCGGATGGCTGGTCGGCTGCGGGTTGTCGCCGATCAACAGTTCCTCAAAAAGCTTCTCGCCCGGTCGAAGGCCGGTGATTTCAAGCTCGATATCACCATCCGGCTCGTCCTGGTCCCGCACGGTCAGACCGGACAATTCCACCATTCGCCGCGCGAGATCGGCAATGCGTACCGGTTCGCCCATGTCGAGCAGGAAGACATCGCCGCCGCCCGACATCGCGCCCGCCTGGATCACAAGCTGCGACGCCTCGGGAATGGTCATGAAATAGCGGGTGATATCGGGATGCGTCAGCGTGATCGGGCCGCCGTCGCGGATCTGCTGGCGAAAAAGCGGCACGACCGAACCGGATGAGCCGAGCACGTTGCCGAAACGCACCATGGCGAAATTGGTACTGTCGGTGCCAGGCTTGCGATCTGCATCCATCGCCTGCAGCACCATTTCCGCCAACCGCTTGCTGGCGCCCATGATGTTGGTCGGACGCACGGCCTTGTCGGTGCTGATGAGGACGAAATTTTCGACACCATGATCGCGCGCAGCTTCGGCCGCTATCTGCGTTCCCTGCACATTGTTGCGAATGCCTTCGACGGGATTGTATTCGACGAGCGGCACATGCTTGTACGCAGCGGCATGATAGACGGTCTTCGGCCGCCAGGCCTGCATGATCTGTCTGATCCGCTGGCCATCGCGGACGGAAGCCAGGAAGGGAATGATGCGCACATCGGCAGCGTGGCCGGCGGAGGCGGCCGCCTTCTCCAGCTCGCCATGAATGGCATAAAGGGCGAACTCGCTCTGTTCGATCAGCAACAGAGAGGACGGACCGTTCTTCAGGATCTGGCGGCAGAGTTCGCTGCCGATCGAGCCGCCGGCACCGGTGACCATGACGACCTTGCCGCGAATGTTCTTCTCGATCAGACCGCGATCGGGAGCGATAACGTTGCGGCCGAGCAGATCCTCGATATCAAGCTCGCGCAGATCCGAAACCGCGACGCGGCCCTGCGCGAGCGCCGTCAGATCTGGCATGGTCCGTACGGTGACGCGAGCTTTGCGCATGTCTTCGAGGATTTCGTTGCGCCGCTGTCGCGTGGCATTCGGCAGGGCGAGCAAGACGCCCTTGATCTCGCCTGAGACTACGAGCGCCGGCAGATCGGCCGGATCGTAGATCGGCAGCCCGCCCATAATGCTGCCATGCAGGTTGCGATCGTCGTCGAGATAGCCGACGACGTTCAGCTCCGCGCTGTTGGCAAGCGCGCCCGCAAGCTGACGCCCTGAAGCACCGGCACCGTAGACCAGCACCTTGGCAAGCTGATTGCGATTGAGAAGGCGCTGATAGGCGTTGCCAAGCCAGTAGCGTGTCCACATGCGCGACAGGCCGATCGCGATCAGCAGCAGCAAGGGCTGCAATATGCCGACGGTGCGCGGCACGCCCGGCACGCTGATGGCGGTAAAGATCGTCATGAAGGCGAGCGCATAGATCGCCACCGCCTTGACGACCGTCACGAACGCCGAAAGGCCGGCATAGCGGAAGATGGCGCGGTAAAGGCCGAGGACGATGAAGATCGGAATGGCGAGCAGAAGGGAGACGATCGCCGGCAGCCACTCGACGCCTTCGAGGATGACCCAATCGTCAAGGCGAAGACAATAGGCAAACCAGACCGTCAGCACACACAAGCTGGCATCGACCAGCAGCGCAAGCGCGCGCTTGGTGGAGCGCGGCAACGCCAGAAACGGCAGAACGAGTTTATCCGCGGGCACCATCGATCAGCTTTCCCTGGCGCCAGTCATCGGAGCAACGCACCGCTTTTCTCGCATAGATTGTCTCACAAAGTATCGCACAACGCTTAATGACCGTATCGCGCTTCCATTAGCAAGACCCAATCATCCCCAGCGCCGATTTACATTTAGAACAGTCGGCGCGCAATTGCATCCTCAATGCTGAAAAAGGCAGCCGATGCGAAAGGGTAAGACGATGGTCACTTGCCGAAATAGCCGCGGATGACGGGATGCCGAAACAGGCCGAGGAGAACGGCAAACGCCATGCCAAGACCGGCACCAAAGATTGCGCCGGCGATCAGCCCGGCCACCATCATCACCTTGCGGCTCGGCCCATCCGCCTTCAGTGGCGGTTCCGCCTCCGAGATCACGCGGATATTGCTCTGCGAGAGGTCCTGGGCATCGTTCGCCTGACCGGACCGTTTCAGCAGTGATTCATAGAGATTGCGAGCCGCGGTCGCCTTGCGCTGCAGTTCGTTCAGGCCGACAAGCTTGCCTGAGGTATTGACCTGCGAGGCCTTCTGTACTGCCAGTTCCTTGGCGATATCCTGCTCGGCCTTCTGTGCCTGCTCATAATCGGCGCGGGCCGAGGTCATCTGCCGCTGCAGCTCCGCGCGGATTTCGGCGGCGAGGCTATCCAGCGACGATTTCGCGGCGAGCAGGCGCGGATGGCGGGCGCCGAGCTGGCTTTGAAGGCTGCCGACATTGGCGGCCATCGTCGCATATTGCTGCCGCAGGCTGCTCAATGCCGTCGATGTCACCCCTGCGGACGGATTGTTGGAGACCACATCTTCAAAGCTGAGCTTGCCGGCAGCGTCCGCGCGGGCTCTTGCCTCGATCGTTTTCTGCTGGGCCGTTACCAATAGGTCGTTCAGAGCGGTCAGACGTTTGTCGGAGATCAGATTGCCCTCGACGGCCACCATGTCGTTGTCGGCGCGATAGGTTTCGACGGCCTTTTCGGCTGACAGTACCTGCTGGCGCAGATCCTCCAGGCGGGAATCGAGCGCCGTATTGCTGTTCTTGTAGGTGCTCGCAGCCGCCTTGCTCTCTTCCTCCATGAAGGAGGTCACAAGCTGGTTGGCGATCTCGGCCGATTTTTGAGGATCGCTCGTCGTCACCTTGGCATTGACGACGTAGGTGCTGGATTCGCGGGCGATCTGCACGGCTTTCGCCAAGGCGGCGGTGGCCACATATTTTGCCGCCTCGCCAGTGGCGCCACCATTGAATTTCGGATCCTGATCGAGTTTCAGCGCATCGACGACGCGCCCTAGCACCTTGCCGGAAGACAGGATCTGCGTCTGGCTGTCGATCATCGTCGTGATCAATTCCGGTGGCGTCGGCGCCTGCTGGGCGGAATCGGAGCCTCCGACCGGCCGAGGGTCGAAATAGAGGCTGGTCTCGGCGGTGAATTTCTGCGGAATAAGGGGAATGACCGCTCCGCCCAGAACGGCGCCGGCGCCTGCCAGGGCAAGAACAACGAACTTCTTCGCCCAGATCGAAGCGATGGCCGATCGAAGATCAAGCAAAGGCAATTTTGCCGCCGGTATCGATGCCGTCGGAGCAGCGACAGATGCCGGTACAACAGCAACCTGCTCGACAGTAGGCACCGCAGCGGTGACAACCGGCTCGGAAACGGAGCGGGGGGCCACCGGCTCCTCAACATCGGATCGCTTCGGCGGACTTTGCGGAACGGCGGCATCCGGAATGGGCGCCTCAAGCTCTTCGGAATGTGCCATGGGCTCAGCAGCGGCGACGAAATCCCGAGGGCGCAAGACAGGACTGCGCAAGCGCATACCGTCGCGCCGTATGTCAGACGGCTCGGTATCGCGCCAACCCGCAAGTCGGTCCGATCTCTTGCTTCGTTCCATTGAGCTCATGGCAGACTTTCAATGCTCCGCAGACGCATTCCACGCAGCAGGTGCCGGAAGTTTAGAAACGTTTGGCTAACGGAACATTAAGGACGCTCTCAGGAAATCGCGTGGCACGCGCGCGCATGATCCATCCCTTCATCATTGCTCAACACCATTATCCCTATGAAAAGCCACACGCGCACGGAAGGCAGGGCCATGCAATGACCGCATCGATGACGAAAACTCTGCGACGCCTGCTGGCCGCCACGATCATGCTCGCTTTCACGGCGCAGGCGGAGAGCCCCCTTGCGGCGCAGCAACTATGCTATCGCGGCGTCAATCTGTCCGGTGCGGAATATGGCGAGCGCGGCGGGGTCGTGAATGTAAATTACACATATCCGTCCGAACAGACCGTGCGCTATTTCGCGGAAAAAGGCATGAATACAATCCGCCTTCCCTTCCGATGGGAACGGCTGCAGCCCGTGCTCGGAGCACCTCTCGATGATGACGAACTGCAGCGGCTGAAGGATGCCGTCGATCTCATCCAGAAGCATGGAATGACAGTCGTTCTCGATCCCCACAATTACGCCTATTACGACAAGACGCAGCTCAAGCAGGCTCCCGCGACCGATCTTGCTTTCGGCGATTTCTGGGCGCGGCTTGCGGTGGAGTTCTCCAATCGAAAGGGCGTCGCCTTCGGCCTGATGAACGAGCCCCACGATATCAAGGCTCCCGATTGGCTCGAACTTGCCAACATCGCCATCCGCAGCATCCGAACCATCGGCGCGCGCAATCTCATTCTCGTGCCCGGCACGAACTGGACGGGGGCGCATAGCTGGTCGGCCGACGTTCTGGGCGGCAGCGCCAATGGCACGGTCATGCTCGGCGTCAAGGACCCGATCGATTTCTACGCCTTCGAATTCCACCAATATCTGGATTCGGACAGTTCGGGCACGCACCCGGTCTGCGACGGCACCGACAAAGCCGTGAAGGGCATGAACGACGTTACCGACTGGCTGCGCAAGAACGGGAAGCGCGGATTCCTCGGTGAATTCGGCGTCGCCGCCAATGATGGTTGCCTCGACGGTCTCAAACAGGTTCTCGACATCATGAACGCCAACAGCGACGTGTGGCTCGGCTGGACCTATTGGGCCGCCGGCGACTGGTGGCCGCCGGAGGAGCCGCTCAACGTCCAGCCACACAACGGCCGCGACAAGCCGCAGATGAAGGTTCTTACCGAGGGGCTCAATCGAAAAGTGTCGCTGGCAGCCTCATGCGCGTTGGTCAAGCCGGCGAAATGATCAGTGACGGGCAGCCGGCTCTTTGTCGCGAATCATCGGCCTGATATGCTGCCGCCGCCAGTGAAGACGTCACCACTCCGGATATCTGATGCAACGTTCAGGCGAAAAGCAGCCGATCAATTTCGTCATTCTCACGATTTCGCTGCTGGCGGTCTGCTATAACTGCATCCTTGCCTTCATCAATCACAATATCACACCGCTGACGCCGAGCTCCGTCGTGCTGTCCGAGGTGCTGCTGCAGGTCGCCGCCTTCACCTACCTGCTGACGAAAGGCATATATGAAGAGGACATAGCACCGCTCCTTTATCTGCTGCTGACCATCGTGCTGACGGTTTTCGTCATCGCCATCAACAAGCAGGCCTATATCGATCATCTCCGCAACGTGATGATCATCTTCGCTTTTTCGATCATGGGGCGGCTTGCCAACGAGCGCACCGTCAAGCTTGCCTTCAAGATTTCATGCTTCATCGTGCTTGCCGTGCTTGTCCTGGAAATCGTGTCGGTCAAGGAATATGTCGCGCTGTTCCATCCGGCCGAATATTTCCAGAATACGCGTGGGGTGCCGCCGGCGACCTATAGCGATATCGGCCTGTTTCGCGGCGCGCTTGGATTCGAGGGCCGGTTCTCTTTCGGCCTGATCGACCACCGATCGTCCTCCATCTTCCTGGAGCAGGTCTCGCTTGCCAATTTCTGCGGTGTGATGGTGCTGTATCTGATCAGCTTCTCCAATCGTCTCGGTTTGCTGGACCGGCTGCTGTTTTTCTCGACGGTCGTGCTGATCCTGCTGACGAACGACACACGCACGATGCTGATCTTCAGCCTCATCTGCGTTGCGGGCTATTTCATCTATCCATGGCTCCCGAAGACGCTCGACCTGCTGACGATGCCCGGCATCATCGTTGTCGGCTTCGTCATTCACGCGCTCGAGCCGAGCGTGACGGGCGATAATTTCGTCGGGCGCATCAATGGCACGGTCAAAGCCTTCCTCGGCATGGACCTGCAGAGCACGATCGGGCTGCAGCTCGATCAGGTCGGCATCTTTTTCGACAGCGGATATGTCTACATCATCTATGGCGCCACCATCTTCGGCCTGATTCTGTTCTGGCTCTACGCCTCGCTCTATCCGGGCGGCGAAACGGTCAATCAGCGACGCCTTGGCCATGCGCTTTCCCTCTTCCTGTTCCTCAATCTGATGATCGGCTCCACAGCCATCTTCTCCATGAAGACGGCCGGACTGGTCTGGCTTCTTGTGGGATTCCTGAAATTCAACGAGGGAAGTCTGGCGAAACCACCGCAAAAGCTTTCGCTGGCAACCGGCGGCTGAGGCGGGGATACGCCGTTCGAAGACGCAACGGGAACGACTTTTTGCCCGTCATCCTGCCTAAATATCCGTCGAAACATGGCTGGGGGGAGGTATTTCCCAGACCTCCGATTTCATCTAAGCAGGCGGACATCCTCGGGATAGAAGAGATAAAGACATGACGAGCTATGTATTGACAGTGACGTGCCAATCGACGCGTGGGATCGTTGCGGCGATCTCGAACTATCTGGCCGGGCAGGGCTGCAACATCGTCGATTCCAGCCAGTTCGACGATCTCGATACCGGCAAGTTCTTCATGCGCGTCTCCTTCATCTCCGAGGAAGGGGTGGGCCAGGCAGCGCTCGTCGAAGGCTTCAAGCCGATCGCCGAGAAGTTCGCCATGGATGCCGAGATCCATGACGAGAAGAAGCGCATGAAGGTGCTGCTCATGGTCTCGCGCTTCGGCCATTGCCTGAACGACCTGCTCTATCGCTGGAAGATCGGCGCATTGCCGATCGACATCGTCGGCGTCGTCTCCAACCATTTCGATTACCAGAAGGTGGTCGTCAATCATGACATCCCCTTCCACCACATCAAGGTGACGAAGGACAACAAGCCGCAGGCCGAAGCGCAGCTGCTCGAGATCGTCGAGCAGACCGGCACCGAGCTCGTCGTGCTCGCCCGCTACATGCAGGTTCTGTCGGATGCGCTCTGCCGAAAGATGTCGGGCCGCATCATCAACATCCACCATTCCTTCCTGCCGTCCTTCAAGGGAGCGAACCCCTACAAGCAGGCCTATGAGCGTGGGGTGAAGCTGATTGGGGCGACGGCGCATTATGTGACGGCCGATCTCGACGAGGGTCCGATCATCGAGCAGGACACGGCGCGCATCACGCATGCGCAGTCGGCCGAGGACTATGTCTCGATCGGCCGCGATGTGGAAAGCCAGGTGCTGGCGCGCGCCATCCATGCGCATATCCACTATCGCACTTTCCTCAACGGCAACCGCACCGTCGTCTTCCCGGCAAGCCCGGGATCCTATGCCTCCGAGCGCATGGGGTGAGGCGCAAGCACGCGATTTCGGCTGGCTTCTTTCCCTTTTCGCTCCGACACGCGATTTGATATCACCGGTATCGAATCGTCCGGAGATCGAGGAGAGGACATGTCATTCTACCGCAACGGCGCGCTGCTGCTGCCGATGCTCCTGCTATTTGCGCCGGCATCCCATGCCCAAACGGCAGAACAGGACCCTTCCAAGATCGATCTTGCCAAATTGATCGAATGCACGACCTATGACGTGCCAAGCTACAACAATTTCGCTCTGTGGCTGACCGGACCGGAACGCGCCACGGCCATGAAACAATTCGGCATCAGCGAGCTGCCGTCGGATAATCCGTTGTTGCGCGAATTCCAGCTTTCGATGCCTATGATCGTTTTCGGGCGGCAGACGAACAGGATCGCCTTCGCCTCCACCGGGCCACTTGCCGTGCTTGACGAGGCGGATCCGCATCCGCTCGCCAAGCAGCTTGGCGTCACAGCTTCCGTCGACCAGCCGAACAAGTTTCTCGGCGAGAAGGTCGTCCTGTCGCGCAAGGACCAGCAGGAAAATTCGGACACCGTACTGGAAACGCGCATCTCGCTGAATGTCTCCACTGTCGACACCCATCCGGGCAAGACGCTAGCCGGTTGCAGCTATTCCATCGAGGTCGAATAGGCTGTTATGCCTAGCCGGCTGCATTCTTCGGCCTATCTTCCTCCTCGCTGCTCGACTACCCTATCTGTTTTGGGTAATTTTCTTTAGGATGGAATGGTTTAGTGTCGATGCGAATGAACCATCCGGGGGATGCCATGGCCGACGCCACGCTCGTGAACCGTATGCAACTGCCGAGACCGGACGTTACACCGGAGGAGGCGGCCGAGATCCTGCAGACGCATTACGGTCTGAGCGGAACACTGACCGAGCTCGGCAGCCAGCAGGACCGCAACTATCGCATCGATGCCGGCGAGAACGCCTATGTGCTGAAGATCTGCCGGGCCGAATACGAGCTGGTCGAGCTCGAGGCGCAGAATGCCGCGATCCGCCATCTGCACGCCAAGCCGGATGCGCCGCGCGTGCCCGAGGTCATCCCCTCACTGAATGGCCGCGATATCCTCGCCATCACTCTCCGCGAGCAGGATTACCTCGTCCGGCTGCTCCGCTTTCTCCCCGGCCAGACACTGACGCGGCGCAACTACCTGCCGCAGACCTCCGTGGCCGGGCTCGGCGCGCTTTCGGCTAGGCTTGCACGCGATCTTGCCGATTTCGATCATCCCGGCCTGCACCGCAGCCTTCAATGGGACCTGCGACGGGCAGGACCCGTTGCCGTGCAGCTGCTGTCGGCCATAACCGATCACGAGGCGCGCGACCGCATCGCCAAGGCAATGGTCGCCGCCGTCAAGCGCATCCAGCCGCTCGCGAGCCAATTGCGTGTTCAGCCGGTGCATCATGATGTCACCGACGACAATGTCGTCAGCCATCCCGATGCGCGCGGACAGCTCGTGCCCGATGGCGTCATCGACTTCGGCGATATCATCCAGGGCTGGCTGGTCGGCGATCTTGCTGTCACCTGTGCGTCGCTGCTACATCATGCAGGCGGCAACCCCTTCCACATCCTTCCGGCAATCAGTGCCTATCATGCGATCTATCCACTGGAGGAAGTCGAAGCCAAAGCCCTGTGGCCGCTGATCGTCGCGCGGGCCGTCATCCTCACCGCCAGCACCGAACAGCAGCTCGCTATCGACCCCGACAACGACTATGTGCGCGGCAATCTCGATTTCGAGCGCGAAATCTTCGATGTCGCAACCGAGGCGCAGCCGGATGTGATGGAAGCGGCGATCCTGCGGACGATCGGTTTTGATGTCGCCCCAGTCGTGACTGACGGCTGGTCGCCGCTGCTACCCGACATCGACTCCTCGCAGATTGCCGCCATCGATCTTTCCGCCACCGGGCCTGACTTCACGGACGGCAACTGGCAGAAGCCTGATATGGACTGGCGGCTGCTTGCCCAGACGGCAATCGCTTCCGGGGCTGCGGCGACCCGCTACGGCGAATTCCGCCTCTCCCTTGCTGCGCCGCTTAACATGAGGCAGCCACAGAATTTCGCCCTGCATTGCGATATCTGCCTGCCGGCTGGCGCGACGGTTGCGGCTCCCTTCCCTGGCCTTCTGCAACGGCAGGGCCAGCATTTCGTGCTGGTCGGTGAAGAAATCAGCCTGCATCTCGACGGTATCGAAAGTGCTCTCGAGGACGGAGCGGCTATCGAGCAAGGCGCGACAATAGGAACGATCGGCAGCGAGGGCTCGGCAATTGGAGGATTGCGCATTCAGCTTTGCCGCGTGCCCGGCCTTGTGCCGCCGCTTTTTGCGACGGCGGATCAGGCAGAGGGGTGGTCGGCCGTCTCCCCCTCGCCCGCCGCTCTTTTGAACCCGGCCTGTGAGGCGCCGCGGCCGGACGCTTCCGCGCTGCTGTCACTGCGCAATGCCCGTTTCGCCAAGCCGCAGAAGCACTATTACGAATTCCCGCCACAGATCGAGCGCGGCTGGCGCGAATTCCTGTTCGACACGCAAGGGCGCTGCTACCTCGATATGGTCAACAACGTCACGACGCTCGGCCACGCCCATCCGCGCCTGACGGCAGCGATCGCCCAGCAATGGTCTCGCCTCAATACCAACTCCCGCTTCCATTATGCCGCCGTTGCCGAATTCTCCGAGCGGCTGGTGACGCTGGCACCTGAGGGACTGGACAGCGTCTTCCTCGTCAATAGCGGCTCGGAAGCCAACGATCTGGCGATCCGCCTTGCCTGGACGCACACGGCCAAGAGAAACATGCTCTGCCTGCTGGAGGCCTATCACGGCTGGACGGTTGCGAGTGACGCCGTCTCCACCTCGATTGCCGACAATCCGCAGGCGCTGACGACACGGCCGGATTGGGTGCACCCCGTCCTCTCACCGAATACCTATCGCGGGCCGTTCCGCGGCCAGGATTCTGCTCCGCATTATCTCGGCGACGTCATGGCGAAACTGCGGGCGATCGACGAAAAGGGCGACGGCCTTGCCGGCTTCATCGCCGAACCGGTCTATGGCAATGCCGGCGGCATCGCGCTGCCGCATGGCTATCTCGCAGGCGTTTATGACGCAGTGCGCCAACGCGGCGGCCTTTGCATCGCCGATGAAGTGCAGGTGGGCTACGGCCGTCTCGGCGAGCATTTTTGGGGCTTCGAAACGCAGGGTGTCACGCCCGACATCATCACCATCGCCAAGGGCATGGGGAACGGCCATCCGCTCGGCGCCGTCATCACCCGCCGCGAGATCGCCGAATCGCTGGAAAAGGAAGGCTATTTCTTCTCCTCCGCCGGCGGCAGCCCGGTGAGCTGCGTCGCCGGTCTCACCGTTCTCGATATCCTCAAGGATGAAAATCTGCAGGAAAATGCCCGCGTCATCGGTGACCGGCTGAAGGCCGGGCTGATCGCTCTCATGGATCGATTCCCGTTGATCGGCGCCGTGCATGGCACGGGGCTTTATCTCGGCGTGGAATTCGTGCGCGACCGCGAAAGCCTGACGCCGGCGACCGAAGAAACGGCTGCGATCTGCGAGCACCTGCTCGATCTCGGGGTCATCATGCAGCCGACCGGCGATCACTTGAATGTGTTGAAGATCAAGCCGCCGCTATGCCTCGCAGCCGAGAGCGCCGATTTCTTCGTGAAGGCCCTGGAAAAGGTGCTTGAGGATAGATTTTGACGTTCTCGTCACGCCATTAACCATTGAGGTGTTTTAGCGGCGCGTGAATTTTAATGCTGCCGGGGCATTGTCGAATCTCGCGCCAGTTCCTATCTGTTGCTCGGTGATCGGCGAGCCGTACCGACACGGGTAGCAATCCGAAGGTTTTAAGACAACCTTCCCTGCAACCCGCAAGACTCGGAATTTTATTTTCCCGATCGTCGACATTTTGACATCTTTCGGAATATGTTTCTGAGGATGCAATCGCTATTATCTACTAATGTAGTGGATAATAGTACATCGATCGCGGTGCCCCCTAACGGGGCCCCTAACAAGTACAACGCCAATTGAGGAAGTGACATGCTGAATAGAAAAGTCATTGCTTCGATCCCTAGGCGGTCCGTGCTTGGCAATGACCGCTCGGGCGCGCTCTCCCGCCCGTGCTGTCGAATGTGACGTTCGTCCTCCTTACCGGAATCAAACAGTCAATTCGCCATGTCTGCGCTGTGCTTGCGCAGAGGGAGTCTATTTATGAAGAAGCAAGTCATCGAATACGCCGGCGTCCCCGTCGGCATCGTCGTTCCCGATCAGGATCGGCTCAAGTTCATCGCTGTAAAATATCATGTCCATGATCTGGACGAGCAGCATTTCAGAAATACGGACGAAGTGAAGCTTGCGATCCGCGACCTTCTTTCCCGCCAGCAGGCAAAACCGATCCATGTTTGATGGGTCGGATCACCTGCGCTTTTACTCATTCCCGTCCCCAGCCCCTCACCCTTTGATAGAATCAGGGTGGGGGCTTTTTTATTTGAGGCCATCGTGTCGCTTCCTGCGAAGGAAGCTTGCGCCGGCTCCCCCGTGAAACGCCGAAGCTCCAAAGCCTCCGGTCCCGGACCGCTCGGGTTGAACAAACCCATCTTGTCTTTTCCCCGTCTTTACGATCCTATCGCCATGGCGACCTCGCGTTGTAAACGGCGAAGGATTTTTCATTGGCTGACCTCCTCAATCTCCTGACCGATGTCGAAGGCGTCGCTGTCGGTCACTCCACCGACCTTACGCTCGGCTCCGGCGTCACTGCCATCGTCTTCGATGAGCCGGCTATCGCCTCCTGCACCGTTCTCGGCGGCGCGCCGGGTGGGCGGGATACCGCATTGCTGGATCCTGCAATGACGGTCGGTGCTGTGGATGGTCTCGTGCTCTCAGGCGGCTCGGCCTTCGGGCTCGATGCGGCAGGTGGGGTGCAAGCAGGCTTGCGGGAGATCGGCCGGGGCCTGACAGTCGGAAGTGCACTGGTGCCAATCGTGCCGCAGGCGATCCTGTTTGATCTCATCAACGGCGGCAACAAGGATTGGGGGCTGCACTCGCCCTATCGCGACATGGGATATGCCGCCTTCAAGGCTGCAAATAAAGGGCCGTTTGCGCTTGGAAGCGTCGGCGCCGGCACCGGTGCCACGACGGCAACGGTCAAGGGCGGCCTCGGCTCGGCAAGCGTCGTCAGCAGCAGGGGATACAGAATCGCCGCCATCGTCGCCGTCAATGCGCTTGGTTCCGCCACCATCGGCGACGGCCCGCATTTCTGGGCGGCTCCCTTCGAGCAGAATGACGAATTTGGCGGTCTCGGCATGCCGCAGGTGGTCGATTCACGCCTGCGGCTGAAGGGCACCAACATCACCGCCACGACCATCGGCGTCGTCGTCACCGACGCTCAGCTGACTAAGGCTGAGGCGCATCGCCTCTCCATCTGCGCTCACGACGGCTTTGCGCGTGCGCTTTTACCGACGCATCTGCCGCTCGACGGCGATACCGTATTTGCCGCTTCCACCGGCAGGCATGCGCGCGACGATATGCCTGGTTTCATGGAGCTCTGCCACCTCGCCACCATTATCATGGCGCGCGCCATCGCCCGCGGCGTCTACGAAGCGACGGCGCTGCCGGTCGAAGGCGGGCAAGTGGCGTGGCGGGATCGCTTCGCCAAGTCCGCCATCTAACGGGAGCTCCCGCGCATGCAGATCCGCGCGCTGATCTATTTCGACGAGCTGGTGCGCACCAATTCGATGCGCCAGGCGGCTGAAAACCTGAACGTGGCGCCGACGGCCATCAGCCGCCAGATCGAGAATCTCGAATATCATTTCGGCACGCAGCTGGTCGAGCGAAGTGCCCGCGGCATCAAATTGACGGCGGCTGGCGAATTGCTGGCGGAACGCGCCGGCCGGACGCTGCGCGAGCTCGACCATGTTCACCAGTTGATCGAAGACCTGAAGGGCCTGCAGCGCGGGACCGTCAGCATCTTTGCCAATGGCGCGTCCGTCGCCAATATCCTTGCTCCGGCGCTGGCCGAATTCAGCCTGCGCTATCCCGGCCTACGTTTCGAAGTGACCATTACCAGCGCCCGCGGCGCCATCGAAGCCGTCAATAATGCCGAGGCCGATATTGCGGTGACGCTGTTTGCTCCGCCGCTTTCCGGCACAAAGGTGCGCCTGCGTTCCGAGCTCGTCTATGACGTGATCGCTGCCGCCTCTCATCCGCTTGCTGCCGCCAGCGAGATCACACTTGCGGAACTCTCGGCCCACGCGCTTGCCGTCCCCGATCGCTCCTTCGGCGCAAGACAGGCCTTCGACGCACTGTTCGAGCAGGAGGGGCTGAGGCTCGATCCAGTCTTTGAGACCGGCTCGCTTGAAATGCAGAAGGAGCTGGTGCTGCGCGGCGCGGCAATCACCATGCTGCCGGCACTCACCGTTCAAAGGGAGATCGAGGCGGGGCAGCTCGTCGCACGGCCCGTGGCGGGCGGCATGGGGGTGCGGACGCCGGTCGATCTCTGCGTCGCGCCCGATCGCCAGCTCTCCTTCGCCGCCGGCAAGCTACTCGATTTCATCGAACGCTTCATGCATCAGCAACTTTCCGCCAGGAGGAGGCATGATTGAACGAAACGCTGTAACCACGAAAAGAGTGTAGCGATTTCAGCTACACCGAGCACACATTTTCGGAATTGTGTGTGCGCCGATGAGATGACACTATCCTGAAAAAAGACCGCAGGCCGGAAGGGAAGCCGGACGTGCGGGCAAAAGCAAGGGAACCGACATGACCAAGTTTTCACGCCCGAGCCTGGGCGACGTTGCGCGCCGGCTTGCCTATGGCGCCGCAGTTTCTGCCGGCCTGTTGATGATGGGCCTGACGCAGGCTGAAGCCGCGAAGACGACACTCAATCTCGGCATGAGCGTCGAGCCAACAGGTCTAGATCCGACGATCGCCGCGCCCGTCGCGATCGGCCAGGTCACCTGGCAAAACATTTTCGAAGGCCTGGTTGCGATCGACGAAAACGGCAAGATCGCGCCGCAGCTCGCCAAGAGCTGGGAGATTTCACCTGACGGCCTGACCTATACGTTCAAGCTGCAGGCCGGCGTGAAATTCCATGACGGCGAAGCCTTCGATTCGGCTGCCGCCAAGTTCACGCTCGATCGCGCTCGTGGCGCCGACTCCGTCAACCCGCAGAAGCGCTTCTTTTCGACCATCGCCTCGATCGATACGCCGGATGCGGAAACGCTTGTACTGCATCTGTCCTCGCCAACCGGCAGCCTTCTCTATTGGCTAGGCTGGCCGAGCTCCGTGATGGTTGGGCCGAAATCCTCGGCCAATGACAAGACGACGCCCATCGGCACCGGCCCGTTCAAATTCTCCTCCTGGGCGAAGGGCGATCATGTCGACCTCGTCAAGAACCCGGATTACTGGAACAAGTCGGTCGACGTGAAGCTCGAGAAGGTAACCTTCCGCTTCATTTCCGATCCGCAGGCGGAGGCGGCGGCGCTGAAGGCCGGCGATCTCGATGCCTTTCCGGAATTCGCCGCGCCGGAGCTCATGAGTTCCTTCGAGGGCGACGCCAGGCTGACGACCAAGGTCGGCAATACCGAACTCAAGGTCGTGGCCGGCATGAACAACACCCGCAAGCCCTTCGACGACAAGCGCGTGCGCCAGGCGCTGATGATGGCGCTCGACCGGAAGACGATCATCGAAGGCGCGTGGTCCGGTTTAGGCACCGCGATCGGCAGTCACTACACGCCGAACGATCCCGGCTACAAGGATTTGACCGGCACGCTGCCCTACGACACCGCCAAGGCCAAGGCGCTGCTTGCAGAGGCCGGCTATCCGAACGGTTTCACCTTTACCATCAAGACGCCGCAGATGGCTTATGCGCCGCGTAGCGCCCAGGTGATGCAGGCGATGTTTGCCGATATCGGCGTGACGATGAACATCGAGCCGACGGAATTCCCGGCGAAATGGGTGCAGGACGTCTTCACCGGCCGCAACTACGACATGACCATCGTCGCCCATGCTGAGCCGCTGGATATCGATATCTATTCGCGCGACCCCTATTACTTCAACTACAAGAATTCCGCCTTCAACGAGCTGATGAAGAAGATCCAGCTCACGTCCGATGTATCCGAGCAGAACAAGCTCTATGGCGAGGCGCAGAGCATTCTTGCCGAGGACGTGCCGGCGCTCTTTCTTTTCGTCATGCCGAAGCTCGGCGTCTGGGACAAGAAGCTGAAGGGGCTTTGGGAGAACGAACCGATCCCTTCCAACGTGCTGACCAACGTCTCCTGGGAAGACTGACCGCTCCAACAGTTTGATTGGGCATGATCTTGGTATTTCTTTCGCGCACGACGACCAACTCCCTCTCCCCGATGGGGAGAAGGAGGAGTCAAAGGCCGCACCAACTCCGTATTCTTAGCCGAATTAGCCTGGCCATGGACTTGCTATGATCGTACTGCTCACCCGCCGGATTTTCGGACTTGTGCTGACGCTGATTGCCGTCTCGCTGCTGGTCTTTGCCGTCATGGCGCTGCTGCCGGGCGACCCGGCCGCGATCACGCTCGGCACATCGGCGACGCCGGAAACACTTGCCGCGCTCCGGCATGATATGGGTCTCGATCAGCCGCTGATTGTCCGCTACGGCCAATGGCTCGCCGGCGCGCTGGCGGGGGATCTCGGCACGTCCTATACCTATGGCGTTCCGGTCGCAGGCCTGATTGCCGAGCGGCTTGCCGTTACCCTGCCGCTTGCGCTGCTTGCCATCCTGTTGTCGGTTCTTGTCGCCGTACCGCTCGGCGTTGCGGCAGCGGCAAGACGCGGCGGCGTCTTCGATATCATCGCCACGCTGTTTTCGCAGATGGGCATCGCCGTGCCGGGCTTCTGGGTCGGCCTGTTGCTGGTTCTTCTGTTCGCCACCTCGCTCGGCTGGATGCCGGCCGGCGGTTTTCCCGGTTGGGAAAGCGGATTCTGGCCCTCCCTGAAATCTTTGGTGTTACCCGCGATCGCACTTGCGCTGCCGCAGGCGGCAGTGTTGACCCGCGTGACGCGCTCGGCCGTGCTCGACACGCTGCATGAGGATTTTGCCCGCACGGCGATCGCCAAGGGCCTGTCACGCAGCCGCGTGCTGTGGGGACATGTGGTGCCGAACGCCCTGGTGCCGGTGCTGACCATTCTCGGGCTGCAATTCACCTTTCTCGTCGCCGGGGCCGTGTTGATCGAAAATGTCTTCACCCTGCCCGGCCTTGGCCGCCTCGCCTACCAGGCACTCAGCCAGCGCGACGTCATCGTTCTGCAGGATGTCGTGCTGTTCTTTGCCGGCCTCGTCATCGTCGTGAATTTTCTGGTCGATCTCTCCTATCTCGTCATCGATCCGCGATTGCGAGCGGGAGGTGCGCGATGACTGCTGTCGAGGCCAAAATCGCCGCGACGTCTTCCCGCCGTCGTTTTCGGGCGCTGCGGCGGATGAATCTGATCGTCGGCGCCCTCATTATCCTCGCTCTTATCGGCGTCGCCATCGTCTCCTTGTTCTGGACACCGGTGCCGCCGGCGAAGATGCAGATCCTCCACAAGCTGCAGCCACCCTTCGGCTTCGGACTTCTCGGCACCGATCAGATCGGCCGTGATGTCCTGTCGATGCTGATGGCGGGCTGCTGGAATTCGCTGTCAATCTCCGTATCGGCGGTTGCGATCGGCGGGACGCTCGGAACGATCATCGGCGTTTCCGCCGCCGCCCAACGCGGCCTGTTCGAGGCGCTGGTTATGCGCGCCTGCGACGTGATCTTCGCCCTACCACCGATCCTTTCGGCCATGATCCTTGGTGCATTTCTTGGGACCGGGCGCTCCACGGCAATCATCGCCATTGCGGTTTTCATGGTGCCGGTCTTCGCCCGCGTCGCGCTCGGCTCTGCCTTGCAGGCGTGGAGCCGCGACTATGTGCTGGCGGCGCACGCCATCGGCAATACGCAGCTTTCCATCACGCTGCGCCATGTCCTGCCCAACATCATGGGCAGTATCATCGTCCAGGCGACCATCCAGCTCGGCCTTGCGATCCTGACTGAGGCTGGGCTCGCTTTCCTGGGTTTGAGCGTACCGCCGCCCGCGCCGACCTGGGGTCGGATGCTGGCCGATGCGCAGACCTATTTCCACGTTGCGCCGTGGCTCGCCCTGCTGCCGGGGCTTGCCATTGCGCTCTCCGTGCTCGGCTTCAACCTGCTCGGCGACGGGCTGCGTGATCTCCTCGACCCCCGCGAGGCGACGCGCTGATTGAGACATGAAGAGTATAGATCATGACCGAACCTACCGATCTTTCCATCCGAGACCTCCGGCGCCAATTTGCCAACAAGAGCCTATCTCCCAGCGAATACTGGCTGGCACTCGAGACGCATATCGAGGCATGGGAGCCGACAATCGCCGCTCTTTACGCCTATGATCCGGAGGATGCTCGCCGGCAAGCCGCGGCCTCCACGGAGCGCTGGGCGAAGGGTACGCCGCTTGGAACTCTGGACGGCATTCCGGTAACGTTGAAGGAGCTGATCGCCACCAAAGGCCAGCCGGTGCCGCTCGGCACGGCGGCCGTCGAGCTTATTCCTGCAGCCGAGGACGCGCCGATCGCCGCCCGGATGCGCGAGGATGGCGCGGTGATTTTCGCGAAAACCACCTGCCCCGATTACGGTATGCTCTCATCAGGCCTTTCGAGCTTTCACAAGCTCAGCCGCAATCCCTGGGACCCCAGCCAAAATCCAGGCGGCTCCAGCGCCGGTGCGTCTGCCGCTGCCGCTGCCGGCTATGGGCCGCTGCATATCGGTACCGATATCGGCGGCTCGATACGCCTGCCGGCAGGATGGACCGGCATTTTCGGCTTCAAGCCGAGCAATGGCCGCATCCCGATCGATCCCTATTATCTCGGGCGATGCGCCGGACCGATGACCCGCACGGTCGAGGATGCGGCCTTTTCCATGGCTACGCTCTCACGACCCGACTGGCGCGACAGCACGAGCCTGCCGCCGAATGAGATCGACTGGATGAATCTCGACATCGACATCCGAGGCATGAAGATCGGCCTGATGCTCGATGCTGGCTGCGGCCTGCCGGTCGAGGACGAGATACGCGATGCGGTCGCTGCTGCCGCCAAGCGCTTCGAGGAAGCAGGCGCCATCATCATCGACGTCTCGCCGGTGCTGACCAGGCAGATGCTTGACGGACTCGATGCTTTCTGGCGTGCACGCTTCTGGGGCGATATAACGGCTTTGAGCGAGGAACGCCGCAACAGCATCCTGCCCTATATCTATAGCTGGGCGAAGGGCGGCGCCGGTATCAGCGGCGTCGATGCCGTTCGCGGCTTCAACCAGACCTACGAGATGCGCAAGAGCTGCGCCAAGCTCTTCGCGGAGGTGGATGCCGTGCTTTCGCCAACCAATCCGATCGTCTCCTATCCCGCCGAATGGGCTTCGCCCACCAACGACCCTGTGCGGCCGTTCGAGCACATCGCCTTCACCGTTCCGTGGAACATGTCGGAGCAGCCGGCGGCATCGATCAATTGCGGCTTCTCCCGCTCCGGCATGCCGATCGGCATGCAGATCATCGGCCCGCGCTTCGACGACATGCTGGTACTTCGTCTCTCGAAGGCTTTTGAGGACTGGACCGGCGGCGTGACGAACTGGCCGAAACGGCCGTCATGAAGCAAACTTGGAGACAGCCAGCTAGTCCAGCGACAATGGCAGCGAAAGGCCGACCTTGACCCGGTCCATGGTCACGAGCGACTTGAACTTCGTGACATTCGGATTGTCGTAGAAAAGACGCCGGGCCACCTCCTCATAGGCGGACATGCTGGGGACGACGATGATGAGCACGAAATCGGCCTCGCCGGTGACCCCGTAGCATTGCTGGACTTCCGGCGCTTCGAGGAAGCTGCGCTTGATCGCGTTGATGAGGTCGTACCGCTCGTTGGCGATATGGACCTCGACCACGATGGTGATCGGCAGGCCTATTGCCGCCGGATCGACGACCGCGATATTGGCCTGGATGACGCCGCTTTCCTGCATACGCTTGATGCGCCTCTGCACAGCCGGCGCCGACAGGTTGATCCGTTCACCGATCTCCCGTTGCGGAACCATACTGTCCTTTTGGAGAATCTCGAGAATTGCCAGGTCGAACTCATCGAGATCGGCGGGTTTGCGCATTTCAATACATCCTTACCGCAAAGAGGAAACAAAATTGCATGAAAGCCATCAAAATGGAGCCAAATCCTCTTCCCCTATGTACTAGCTTTGCGCCACAAATCACCTGACTTGCAAGGGCACGAGAATGTCACAGCCGGACACCGAATACGATATGCGCAGCGCGAGCCTCGGGGAAAGCGAAGATACGAAAGGCTTTCTTCTTGGCGTTGTCGCGATGATCCTCGCGGCGCTGGCCATGAGCATTTCGCCCAGCCTCGTGCGTCTTGCCGATGTCGGGCCTTTCGCCAGCGCCTTCTGGCGTGTCTTTCTGGCGCTGCCGATCCTTTGGATATGGATGCGATATGGCGAGGCTGCGGAACCCGATGCACCCCGCGCCAGCTTTACGATACCGACGGTCCTCGCCGGCATTGCCTTCACGGGCGACCTGTTCTTTTGGCATCTCTCGATCATGCGGACGACGATCGCCAACGCCACTTTCTTCGCAACGATGGCGCCGCTTTGGGTCGTCATCTTCGGCTGGCTTCTTTTGAGACAGCGTGTCAGCCGCGCCACGCTTCTCGGGCTTCTCGTCTGCCTTGCGGGCGGAACGGCACTCGTCGTCCAAAGCCTGGCATTCAATCCGGACCGAGCCGTCGGCGATGCGCTCGCCATCATCACCGGCGCCTTCTTCGGCCTTTATTTCCTGGCAGTCGGCGAGGCACGCCCGGGGACCAATGCCGCGCGCGTTACCTTCGAATTGAGCGTCATAACCTCGGCGATCCTGTTCCTGATCGCCTTCTTCTTCGAGCCGCGCATCCTGCCGCAGTCGATCTCGGGGTGGGGTGTGCTTCTCGCGCTCGGCCTGATCAGCCACGCTGGCGGACAGGGGCTGCTTTCGGTGGCGCTCGGACGATTGCCAACCGTTTTCTCCTCGCTCGTCATTTTTCTGGAATCGATCGCGGCCGCCGTTTTCGCCTGGTTCCTGTTTGGCGAAAACGTCACCCTGCTGCAGGCGCTCGGCGGCATCGTCATCGTCGCCGGCATCTGGATCGCGCGCCCTCGCACTCCGTAGACTATCGCTATCGGGAGTGCAGAAAGTCGCCACTACAAGGTCGCTGCACCCTTGTGCGAGACATCGGCATCCAGATCGTGCAGCGCCTTTTCAATTACGCGCAAATCATCCTGGAGGCCGTCGTCGGCACTCATCGAGCTTTCGCTGCCGGCGCGCTGGATAGCCCGAGCCTCACTGCGCAGCTCGCGAAGCCTGTCGATCTTGCCACTCTTGCGCAGATGATTGTCGAACAGAATATCCCGCACCGTCTTTTCCATGGCCGTAATGGGCATGAGTTTTCTCCTCTCGATAGGATATCTCGATCAAGAAGATAACGGGTGAGAGAAAGGACGGTTCCGGAGCGCAATCAATCGATGAAACGGCGGTAACCTGTCGGCCGCTCATAAAGCCAGCCGATGCGCTCAATAGCTGCAGCAAAATTCTCGCGGGCGACGGTCATGGTATGGCCGTTGGCATGGACGATGGTGTCCGGATCTTCCATGATCGCGACATGACCTTTCCAGAAGACGAAATCGCCGCGCTTCAACTCCTCGCGCTCGATCGGCTGGCCGAGGCTGGCAGCCTGCATGTCGGTATCGCGCGGCGCGGCGCGGCCCGTCATCGACAGTGCCAGCTGGACGAGGCCAGAACAATCAATGCCGAGACCTGAGCGGCCACCCCACAGATAGGGCGTCTCCAGAAAGCGTACGGCGACATCGACGAAGTCGCCGCCCTTATTGTAGCCGATCGGCTCGACATGCTTTGCGAAAATGGCAGTGCCATCCTCCAGGACGACATAATGATTGCCGCGCGCCTCCGCCGTGCCGGCCACATGCACGAGGCTGCCCATGGAGAGAATTGCCACGTGCGGCTTGCGCAGCTCCGGCTCCGGATAGAGGAAGGTGCGCTGCGGGACGACGATGTGGGTCGGGGGTGCCGCACCCTCCTTGATCGCCGTTTCCGGGAGATAGCCGACGTAACCATCGGACAGAGCCTTGACCCAGCACCAGCCGTCGCGGCGCTCGAATATAGTCACCTCTTCGCCCATCAGTAGCTCGGTATCGATGCCCGAGGCGAGATCAGGCTTGGGCCGAAGCGCAATGACCGGGACGGCAATGCGTGCAGCAATACCCTCGACGAAGCGCTCGGCCTCGACCTTGCCCTTGAGAGACGCCTCGGCGAGATCGGGTCTGAAAGCATTGAGACGGCGGTCGAGCATCATGGTAAATTCCTGCGGTTACAATTTTCGGCCATGCTCGATGATGAGATCGCCGAGTTTTTCAAGATAGAGTGCACCGGTGACCGTTCGCTTAATGATGACGTTGCGGCGATCGCGATCGTCGCGCACGCGGTCGACCAATCCCATCACGCCCATGGTATCAAGCGCCCGGGTGATGACCGGCTTGGTAACGCCGAGGGTCGCGGCCAGACCGCGCACGGTATGAGGAGGCGGCACAAGATAGATCTGCAGCAGGATTGCCGTCTGCCGCAGCGTCAAGTCATGATCCTCGCGGCGCACCTGAGCGAGCGTCACGCCATGCCAGAGGCCGAGAGCCTGTGAGGCGGTGAGTTCAAGCGGCAAGGGCAACCCCGGAATTCGTTACGCTGCCGTTCCAGTCTCGGCCAAGATCATGGCGGTTTCAAGGGGTGTTTTGGTTCCAGCTCCTTCGAAGATGAACCATCGCCAATAGTAGTCGTAGAATTCAAGGAGGGTGCGCACCCCCCTCTGTCACTTCGTGACATCTCCCCCACAAGGGGGGAGATTGGTAACTCGCTGCATACACCTGCCACAAGTTGACATCGCGCCTGTTGAAATTGCAGTTCGTTGTTTTACGAACGACAAGCAGCAGACTCCCAACGATCTCCCCCCTTGTGGGGGAGATGTCACGAAGTGACAGAGGGGGGTATCAAACGTGCGGCAGGCTTAAAAGCCCGCTTGCCTTCCTAAGCTGCTGGCCAGGTGAGCCCGACTTTGTTGCGCTTACGTGCCTGGCCCCTCACCCTAACCCTCTCCCCGCAATGCGGGGAGAGGGAATAACAATGACCTACCGTACGCTCTGCCTGATATGATGATACAGAGCCCGGATCGCCTGTGCCTCGCCGCCGCCGGGGGAATGCGGGCGTTCGCTCGGCGCCCAGCCGAAAATATCGAAATGCACCCAGCTCGGCGTCTTTGTCACGAAGCGCTTGAGGAACAGGGCAGCCGTAATGGAGCCGGCCATGCCGCCTGATGGAGCATTGGTGATATCGGCGAATTTGGTCCGGATGTCCTTGTCGTAGCCCATATAGAGCGGCATCCGCCACAGCGGATCATCCGTCTCCAGGCTCGCCTCGGTCAGATCGCTGGCAAGCTCGCTATCGTCTGTGAAGAAAGGCGGCAGGTCGGGGCCGAGCGCAACGCGGGCTGCACCTGTCAGCGTTGCCATGTCGATCATCAGGTCCGGCGCGTCTTCGTCGGCATAAGCCAGCGCATCGGCGAGGATCAGCCGGCCCTCGGCATCCGTATTGTCGATCTGCACGGTCAGGCCCTTGCGGCTCCTGTAGATATCGCCAGGACGGAAGGCGTTGGATGAAATCGAGTTCTCGACGACCGGAATGATGACGCGAAGATCGACCTTGAGCTTGGCGTCCATGATCATCAGCGCCAGGCCCATCACATTGGCGGCGCCACCCATGTCCTTCTTCATCAGCAGCATCGAGGATGCCGGCTTGATGTCGAGGCCGCCGGTGTCGAAGCACACGCCCTTGCCGACCAGGGTGATGCGGCGATGACCCTTCTTGCCCCAGCGCAGTTCCAGAAGGCGCGGCGCATCGGCGCTGGCGCGACCGACCGTGTGCACGAGAGGGAAATTCTCCTTCAGGAGATCATCGCCGATGATGACGGACATCTCTGCCTTGTAGTGCTCGGCAAGCGCCCGGAAGGCGGCTTCGAGCTGTTCCGGACCCATGTCGTTGGTCGGCGTGTTGATGAGGTCGCGGGCAAGGAAGACGCCTGCCAGCTGGCGCTTGATATCGGCAGCATCGGCATCGCGCGGGATCATCAGCGTGGGTGCCGCGGCTTTTTCCGACTTGTAGCGGTCGAAGCGATAGCTGCCGAGACCGAAACCAAGCGAGAGCCGGTTCGCCGTCAGCGGCGCCGTCTCGATATGCCAGCCGCCGGCCGGCAGGCTGCGCGCCAGCTTGCCCGTGAGGAAGGGTTGCTCGGATGGGTTAGAGCCTAGGCCGAAGAGAGCGCCGCCCAGATGCCCCTCCGCGGTCGGGATCAGCAGCAACGAACCGCTCTCCGCCTTGTAACCCGCCTTGCGTGCCCAATCGAGCGCGATGGGATCGATGGTACCGGTCTCGATATGCGCGGGGGTAACGGCAAAGATCGGCAGGGTCGCGCCACCCTTCGAATTGAAGGGCGTCGCGCGCTCGATGAATTGATAGGGGGCCATGACTATCCTTTGACGATGACTTCAGGGAATCGGGGACTTCAGGGAATCGAGAGTTAACCGTCTGTTAGGGTTAACAGATTATTGCTGGAGCGAACATTGCGTCGAACCTTTCCCTGTTCCGATTCTAGGCCGGACGCAAGACTATAGGAATTCAGGGATAAGCGTCATGCCCGCCGTCTCAGCTGCGTCTTCATTCAGAACCTTTCTTTTCCGGGGAGCTTCGGCTGCACTTCTGGCGATCGCGCTCGCAAGCTGCTCGACAACCGGAAAGGACCGGATGACGACCGGCTCGATTCCGAAGACGTCGCAATCTCTCGACACGATGAACAGCACTGATCTGGCGCAGGCAACTGCGACGTATGGCAAGGCCTATGACGCCAATCCTAAAGATCGCGATGCCGGCGTCAATTATGCCAACGCCTTGCGCATGAGCGGCCGCAACGACCAGGCGCTTGCCGTCATGCAGCAGGTGGCAATCGCCAATCCGAGCGATCGCGGCGTCCTGGCCGCCTACGGCAAGGCGCAAGCGGCGGCAGGGCAGCTCGACGAAGCGCTCTCGACTATTGACCGCGCACAGCTGCCGGATCGGCCGGATTGGCGGCTGGTTTCGGCGCAGGGCGCCATCCTCGATCAGCTCGGGCGCTCCACCGATGCACGCGCCAAATATCGCGATGCGCTGGTGCTCGCCCCCAACGAACCGACCGTTCTTTCCAATCTCGGCATGTCCTACGTGCTGACCGGCGACCTCAAGAATGCGGAGAGCTATCTCCGCACGGCCGTCGCCCAGCCGGGCGCCGACAGCCGCGTGCGGCAGAACCTGGCGCTGGTCGTCGGGCTACAGGGTCGCTTTGCGGAAGCCGAACAAATCGCCCGCCAGGAACTGACGCCGCAGCAGGCAAACGCCAATGTCGCCTATCTGCGCGGCATGCTGGCACAGCAGAACTCCTGGCAGAAGCTTGCCGCCAGTGGCGATAACAGGAAAGTAGCCCAGCAATAGAGCGGGAGAGCCGAAACAGCTTCCCTACCCAACTTTCGAAAACGGAACTCGTCAGCGGAGCGGTTGAGGCGCACGCCCGGTAGCCGTAGGCCTTAACGCCAGATGTGGCGCGGCAACCCCTCGGCGACAAGCCGCGCGCCGAGGGCGCCCATCACAACGCCGGCCACCCGATCTATCCATAACTTCGCACCGAGATAGATGGCGCGCGGCCGGTTCGACGAAAAGGCCAGCGTTACCACCGTGTACCAGCCCACCTCGACAAGGAAGACTGCGGGCGGAACCGTAAACAGCAGCCAGGGAGCCGGAGCCGCCGGCAGAAGTGCGGCAAAGATACTACCGTAGAAAATGGCTGTCTTCGGATTGCTGAGCTGCGTGCCGAGCGCAAAGAGGAAATTGCGCATCACACCGCCTGCAGCCGGCGTCGTAGGCGCATCGATGGGAAGATCGTCCGCAGCACCGCGCCAGATGCGGATGCCGATATAGATCAGATAAAGGCCACCGGCGACTTTTAGCGCCAGATATAGCCATTCGACTTTCATCAGCAATGCGCTCAAGCCAAAGAGGGCCAAGGTCGCGAAAATGACGCTGCCTGTTCCCATGCCGAAGGCCGCGGCAAGACCTGCCTTGCGTGAGCGGGAAACTGCGATGCGCGAAACGAGCACGAAGCTTGGGCCGGGGCTCACCGCCCCGATGAAGACTGCCGCGACGACGCTGAAAAATATTGCCAGGGATTCCATGCGAGACCTCCCAATATGGGCGACATTGCATGGAAGATAACCATACCCGCATGCCGCGAGCAAGTCGGCGGCTCAGAATTTGTCCATTGCCTGAATGATCGCCGGGCCGAGAATGACCGCCATCAAGACCGGCAGGAAGAAGACGATCATCGGTACGGTGAGCTTCGGCGGCAGTGCGGCGGCTTTCTTTTCCGCCTCGTTCATGCGCTCGTCGCGGCCTTCCTGCGCCATGACACGCAAGGCCTGCGAGAGCGGCGTACCATAGCGTTCCGCCTGGATGAGCGCCTGCGTGACCGATTTGACGAGCTCGATCTGGGTGCGGGCGGCGAGATTGTCGAAGGCGGTGCGGCGATCCTGCAGGAAGGAAAGCTCGGCCGTGGTCAGCACCATTTCCTCGGCGAGTGCCGGGGACTGCTCGGCCATTTCCTCGGACACGCGATGCATGCCGGCTTCGATTGAAATGCCCGACTCTACACAGATCAGCATCAGGTCGAGCGCATCCGGCCAAGCGCGCTTGATCGATTTCTGGCGCTTGGTCACCAGATTGGAGATATAGATGTTCGGCGCATAGAAGCCCAGATAGGCGAAGCCAATGACGCCAAGCAGCCGGATCGGCAGGGGCTTTGCGGCAAACCAGCCGAGAACGAAGACGATGACGATCGCAACTGCCAGAAAAAGGAAGGGCAGCAGGAATCGCGCCACCAGGAACATGTTGAGCGCATTTTCAGAGCGCAGGCCGGCAGACCGCAAGCGATTGACGGTATTGGCATCGACAAGCGCATTGCGCAGGTTGAACCGCTCGACGATCTGTCTGACGTTTCGATTGTTGTGGCTCCGCAGCGATGCCTTGCCGCCCTCTGCGCTCAGCCGTGCGCGTTCACGGGCGCGAATCTGCTCGCGCTCTGTCGAAACGGCCTTCATGCGCTTGCTGAGATCGCCACGCTCCAGCAGCGGTATGGCAATCGTGTAGAAGGTCGCGAAGACGGCGATGGCAACCACAACGGCAAGAAGGGTGCCAGGATCGGTCAAATTGGCTGCCAGATCGGACATGGGCGACGCGGCTCCTTCCGCTCAGATCTCGAAATTGACCATGTTGCGCATGATGAAGATGCCGAGCGACATCCAGATGCCGGCTCCAAGCAAGATCAGATGGCCGCGCGGGTCGGCGAACAGGATCATCATGTATTGCGGCGACGTCAGATAGACGAGCAGCATCACGATGAAGGGCAGAGCACCGATGATGACGGCGGATGCCTTGGCCTCCATCGACAATGCCTTGACCTTCGCCTTCATTTTCTTGCGTTCGCGCAGCACCTTCGAGAGGTTGCCCAGGGCTTCCGACAGGTTGCCGCCCGCCTGGGCCTGAATGGCGATGACGATCGAAAAGAAATTTACTTCCTGCAGCGGCATATGGTTCGCGATGCGTGCGCAGGCGTCCGACATGCTAAGACCGACCTGCTGCGCCTCGACCACCCGCCGAAACTCCGTCTTGACAGGCTCTCGCGCCTCGCCAGCCACCAGCCGCACTGCATCGTTGAGCGGCAGGCCCGAGCGAAGCGAGCGCGTGATGAGGTCAAGCGAGTTCGGAAACTCTTCGAGGAACTTGCTTTGCCGGCGCTTGATGAGAAAGCCGATGACCCAGCGCGGCAGGCCGAAGGCAGACGCAAAGAACATTCCCAAAATGACAAGAGGCGGCGCGCCGACGATGAAAAAGACCAGCATGACGAAAAGACCGAAGAGCACGCTGAAGATGTAGAAGCGCGACGGCGTCAACGACAGGCCGGCCTGCGCCAGACGCGCCTTGAGCGACTGCTTCTTCTTCGTATTTTCGCTCTGTCGCCGCTCCAGGTCCTTGAGTGTGTCCTGCACCGACTTGCGCCGCTTGGACATTTCCTGGACGCGATCGCGCGCAGCCTTGACCTTGACGCGATCGGTCTCAGCCTGCTTGACCCGGTTGACCCGGCTATCGGCCTTTTTCTGTGTCTCGATCCGTGAATAGAGAATGCCGTAGCAGACCGCGGCGGCGGAGACCGCCGTCAGCAGGACAATCAGCAGCACTATCGGATCGATACCAAACATCGCGAGCCCTATTGCGCCTTCTGTTCCATCTCATCGAGGGCGGCTGCCAGACGCCGCTCCTCGTTATAATAGCGAGCACGATCCCAGAAATGCGGCTTGCCGATACCGGTGGAGACGTGCCGCCCGATGATCCGGCCGTTCGCATCCTCGCCCTCGATTTCGTAGCGCATCAAATCCTGGGTAATGATCACATCCCCTTCCATGCCAATCACCTCGGTGATCTGGGTGATGCGGCGCGAACCGTCACGCAGGCGGGCAGCCTGGATGACGACGTCGACGGAGCTGGATATGATCTCACGGACGGTCTTGGCCGGCAGGCTGAAACCACCCATGGCGATCATCGATTCCATGCGGCTCAGGCATTCGCGCGGCGTATTGGCGTGGATCGTGCCCATGGAGCCGTCGTGACCCGTGTTCATCGCCTGCAGCAGGTCGAAGACCTCGGGTCCGCGCACTTCGCCGACGATGATGCGTTCGGGGCGCATACGCAGGCAGTTCTTGACGAGATCGCGCATGGTGATCTCACCCTCGCCCTCGATGTTGGGCGGACGGGTTTCGAGGCGCACCACGTGCGGCTGCTGCAATTGCAGTTCGGCGGTGTCTTCGCAGGTGATGACGCGTTCGTCTCGATCGATATAGTTGGTCAGGCAGTTCAGAAGCGTCGTCTTGCCCGAGCCCGTACCGCCTGAAATGACGACGTTGCAGCGCACGCGGCCGATGATCTGCAAAAGCGTCGCGCCCTCCGGCGTGATGGCGCCGAAGCGGACGAGCTGCTCGAGCGTCAGCTTGTCCTTCTTGAACTTACGAATGGTGAGTGCAGGACCGTCGATGGCCAGCGGTGGGGCGATGACGTTGACGCGCGAACCATCGGGCAGGCGCGCATCGCAGATGGGGCTCGATTCATCAACGCGGCGGCCGACCTGGCTGACGATGCGCTGGCAAATGGATAGAAGCTGGGAATTGTCGCGGAAGCGGATTTCGGATTCGACGGTCTTGCCGCCAACTTCGATGAAGGTCTGGCCGGCGCCGTTGACCATGATGTCGGCGATGTCGTCGCGGGCGAGCAGCGGCTCCAGCGGACCGTAGCCAAGCACGTCATTGCAGATGTCCTCGAGCAATTCCTCCTGCTCGGAGATCGACATCGCGAAATTCTTGATCGTGATGATATCGTTGACGATATCGCGGATTTCCTCACGCGCCGCCTCGTTACCGAGCTTGGAGAGCTGCGAGAGATCGATCGTATCGATCAGCGCGGAGAAAACCTGCGATTTCGTATCGTAATATTCTTCGGTGCGCGCCACGCGACGCCGGCTAGGCGTCTGCATCGGCGGCGGAGCGACCTGCTGACGTGGCTGCGCGGCATCACGGGACGGCTCTATCAGCACAGCCGGCGCCGTTGGCCCGCCAGCGGGAACGGGTGCACGCGCCGGTGCCGGCGGAGGCATTGCGCCGCCGCTCTTTGCAGGACCTTCACTTCCGCGCTTGCCAAACATGTCTTCGATCCAATTCTACTGCTGCTGCATGGCTTTCACGAAAGATTGGCTTTCGGAATCCATGTGAAATCATAGGGTTACTTCCGCTTTAAAAGGCCAAGCAAACCGCCCTTTCTTGCCTTCTTCAAAGCAACACGCCCGGTAACGATGTGCGATATCTGCGAGAAAGTTTCCGCAATCGGCGACTTGGGATCAGTCTCGGAGATCATCTGCCCGCTGTTGGCGGCATTACCGAACAGGTTGATGTCAAAGGGTATGATGGCGATCGGGTCGGTCTCCAGCGGCGCGCAGAATTCCGAAGGATTGATCTCCGGGCGCTTCGGCATGCCGACCTGATTGAGAATGAGGTGCGGTGCCTTATCGTTCGGCCGCAGCTTGCGCAGAGCGTCGATCAGGTTCTTGGCGTTGCGCAGATTGGCAAGATCAGGCGCGGCACAGATGACGACCTCGTCTACGGCACCAAGCACCGAACGCGTCCATTCCGTCCAGACATGCGGCACGTCGAGAACCGCCACCGGCGCGCTGCGCTGGAGAACGTCGAGCACCGGCAGGAATGCCTGCCCTTCGAAATCATAGGCGCGGTCCAGCATCGAGGGCGCGGCGAGTAGCGACAGATGCTGCGAGCATTTGGTCAGGAGCCGGTCGAGAAAGACCTCGTCGAGGCGTTCCGGCGCATAGACGGCCTCGGCTATCCCCTGAGCCGGGTCCTGGTCAAAATCGATATTGGCGGTGCCGTAGGGCAGATCGAGATCGGCGAGAATGGTTTCGGTCGAGAAGAGGCTGGAGATGCCGAAGGCGCAATTATGGGCGATGGTGGATGCGCCCACCCCACCCTTGGCACCGATGAAGGCAATGCTGCGGCCGAGCGGTTCGGCATCGGGGTCGATGAAGATCGATGCCACCGCCGTCATCAGATCGATCATATCGGTCGGCTGTACGATATATTCTGAGATACCGTTGCGGATGAGTTCGCGGTAAAGACCGATATCGTTGTGATAGCCGACGATGATGACCTTGGTGCTCGGATCGCAGACGGCAGCGAGCGGTTCGAGTTCCGCCAGGAGGCCGCGTGGGTTGGCGCGCGTCTCCAGAATGATCAGGTTTGGGGTCGGCGCTGAGGCGAACATGTTCGCCGCAGCCGCCACACCGCCGCTGGTGATCCGCAGGCTGACCTTGGACATGCGCCGATCGTTGGCGCACTGATCCATCACCTGCTGCAGCTGCTCGCTTTCGCAAAAAGCATGTATGGAAATACGCGGCAGCGGCCGCAGATTGTCGAGGTTGCCCGAGCGCGAAGCTTCCTCCGCTTCCGGGGCAGTCGAGCCGATATCGTATTCGATGGCGTTCATGATCTCATCCCGTTGCGCCAGCCTCTTGCGTTCAATTTCCGCTACCGAAGCCGCCGACCGTCGCCGTGCTGGTCGGAGTTGAGCCGCTGCGATAATCGCTGATGACCTTGCTGCGCTGATCGGCATCGATCGGTGTCATCGCGCGCGGCGAAATCAAATCGGTCGGATTAGCGACCTGCGCTGCCAGATTGTGCTGGGTCGCACAGCCGAAATTATAATAGTTCTGATTGTCGAATGCGTTGTCGGAAAGATCGTCCGGCCACTGGCCGCAGGCGTTGGTGGCCGCCGTCGTTGCGGTAAAGCGCAGGCGGATCGGCGCAGCATCGCCCGGGCCGCCCGCCGGGTAATAGCTGTTGACGATTCGCGCCGACGGAATACCGTTCGTGACCAGCTCCCGACGGATTTGTGAGTTGAGCGCCGATGCGGCGAAGGCATTTGGCGATTGCCGCGGCGACAGGATTTCCACCGTGCCGCTTGCATGGGCGCGATAATCCTGAACGAAACCGCGAACCGTATCGCGCATGCCTGTTGTCAGGTGCCGGTCACTGGCCGCGACCGGTATATCGACGCTATGCTCCTTTTCGGTGAGCACGATGGGATGCCGTTGGCGATAGTCATCCCTGATGGCGCTCGTCGTCATGCCATCTGGGGAGCCCGCGCAACTGCTGACGGCCGATATCAGCGCCAATGTCGGGAGGATCAGCATCGATCTTGAAAAACGAGGCCGGGCACCGCCGGGTGTATTGCGTTCGAGGCTGGCCATCTCTTGCTCTCTCGTTGACCTCGTTGAAAAGGCTGGCGTCATGATCCCGCTCTTCACTTGTAGATGAAGCCGACTGTGCCGTGGAAATCGGCATCGGCGACCGGCGGACCATCCTTGCGGCCGTAGATCTTGTTGACCCGGTTCATGAAGAAGACACCGGCATCGTTCGTCGGAGAAAAATTGTCGTCGGGGCGAGCAAGCTTGTCGCGCGCTACGGGGCGCACGAGATAGGGTGTCGCGATAATCACAAGCTCGCTCTCATCCCGCTGGAAGCTCTTCTGACGGAACAGGGCACCCAGGATCGGAATCTTCGATGCACCCGGCGTTCCCGAGGTCGTCTGCTGCACGTTATCGCTCAGCAAGCCGGCAAGCGCGATCGATCCCCCGGATGGCAGCTCGACCGAAGTATTGGCGGCACGCTGGTTGTAGGTCGGGGTGGATGACGATGCGACCGGTTCCGAGACCTGGGTCTGCACATGCAGGCTGATGCGGCCACCGGCCAGGACCACAGGCGTGAAGGCCAGCGTAATACCATAGGTATAGGGCGTAATCGTCGTGTTGCCGTCCTTGTCGGTCGTGGAATAGAGCGTCTGACCACCGGAATTGAAGGTAGCAGCCTGTCCGGAAATGGCGGTCAATGTCGGCTCCGCCAAGGTGCGCACGGCACCTGCCTGCTCGAGAGCATTCAGATAGGTGCTGATATTGTATTTGCCGAGCGCATATTTGAAGAGTGTCGAGATACCACCCGCGCCGGTGGCGTTTGTGGGATCGCCGTTTACTCCCAGGAAATTCGTGGTTCCGCTGTTTCCGATATTGCCGAGTTGAGCGACGCCGAGGCCGGAGGAATTGCTGACCAGGTTGTCGAAACCAATCTGCTTCAGGACGCTGCGCTTGATTTCGGCGACGGTCACCTTGAGCGTCACCTGATCCTCGCCTTCGATTTGCAGCATGTTGACGATCTGCGAGGTCTGCCGCCCTTCGGCGAAAATGGCGACTGCGTTGTTGTCGCCGCTGCCGGAGGCGGTCTGGTTTCGTGTCGTCGCTTCGCCGCCCTTCAGGAAGGCTTGGGCGAGCTGCTGTGCGCGGATCGAATCCTGCGGCGTGCGCACGATGCCGGTGAGGACGATGTTGTCGGAGATGATCTCGACGTTGATATCGGAGTCCGGGATGAAGCGCTTGATATTATCCTGCAGGCCAGCAATATCGCGCTCGATCTGGAGATCGAGGCTGACGATCTCCTTGCCGTCGGCGCCGAAGATGAAGATGTTGGTCTGGCCGACCGTCTTGCCGAAAAGGTAGATGCGGCGCGAGGTCCGCGTCACCGCATCGGCCATCTTGGGATCGGAGACAAGGATGTCATGGGCGTCGGCGGGCAGATCGACGACAAGCGCCTTGTTGAGACCAAGCTTCAAAGTGCGCTTGGTGCCGAGGCCGGCTATTGTGACGATACTGTCCGAGCCGCCTGCAAAAGCTGTGGGCGTGCGCAGAAAGGCCGGAACATCTGCCAAGGGCAGGCCGGCAAAGGCAACCGAGAAGGAGAGGCTTACGGCAAGGGGGAGGCTGGCTTTCTTGCTTGTCTTTAACATGGTCTCGCCCCTTCTCATTGCGGTTTCGGCCCGCTGGGGCCGTCGGTCACGATCGCTCCCGATTTGATGACCTGGATCATGCTGCCGCCATTGTCCCCGGCCAGCAGATAATCGGCGGCCGTCGTATCGGGTTGCTGCGCGTCGGCAACGGAGCGCAGTGCCAGCGTCAGGCGATCGGCCATCTGATGCGCGACCGCCAGGACCTTCGTCTGGTCCGGCGTCAGCTCCAGCGTCGCGGTTGCCCCAACGACGGCTTTGCTTCCGTCCTGCTTTTCCTCGATCTGCTGATCGACCGCCAGAACGCGAACGTTGCTGAGCACGGTTTCGGTGACGAGCTGCTGCTGCGAACCCTTGCGCACCATGATGACATCGACGCGGTCATTCGGAAGGATGAAACCGCCTGCGCCGGTGGCGACGGAAATCTCGGTGGCGACGGCGCGCTTGCCCGCCGGTAGCAACGAAGAAAGGATACGGCTGTTGGAATCGGCGACCTTTTCCTCGCGGATCGGCTCGCCCTCGAAGATCGGCAGGCGAACAACCGCGCCGGTCAGATCTTTCAACGCATTAGGGCGCTCGCGTTCAGTGATGAGACCTTTGACGATGCCGCTTTCCGGCCAGGGCATCCAATGGATCGATTGCTCGTTCAGACGCGAACCGACGGGCAGATTGGCACCGGCAACGAGGACATTGATCGTCGCCTCCTTCTCCACCACCGCCGCAATCTGCTGGGGAACGATATCGCGCGAACCAGCCAGGCGCATTGCGAGCAGACCGGCCATCCCGGCCGCGACGGCTGCCACTGCGAGTATCATTATGCGAGCGGGTTTCATGGTCATTCCTTGAGGAACAGGATTCTTCGCCCTGCAGAATGACCGATAATTGGTGTAATTATGGTTAATGGCTGGTTACATTTATTGTTATTTAACCATGATTACTTGGTGTATATTAGAAAATGTATATGTGCGAGTTTGTTTTTACTAGTCGACTCAAGCCAAGGCGCGCGTCGCCGCAATCAACACCGGTGAAGATGGAAAGGCGAGAATGCCAGCAATCGCGATCGCGATGCCGTAAGGAATTTTCTTCGCGATCACCAGAGAGTTCGGCAGAGGAAGACCAATGGCCAAAATCGTGTTGGCCTGCGAGCGGAGCAAGATGATCAAAACCGTCAACGCCCCACCGATAAAGGCTACGTAGATCAAGAACTCTAGGAGGGATGCATCAAAGCCGAACCAAAGCGCGGCCGCGGCCAGGAGCTTGGCGTCACCGCCGCCCATGACATTTAATGCGAACAGTGCGAAGCAGGCGAGGAAGACGGCGATGGCACCGGCGAAATGAATACCGATTTCCGAAAACGACAAGCCGAAGATCTGCGCGAGTACCAGAAATGCGAGTGCGAGTGCCAGTGAAACGCGATTGGGGATCGTCATCGTCAGAAGATCGGAGATCGCCGCGATCGACATGCAGAGCGGAAATATTAACAATGTTGAAGCTTCAATCATTGAAGATACATCGCCTATTGCGAAAGTAAAAACATCGAAAACCGCTCACTATACCGAGCGGTTTTCGCCAAGAATCTGCACTAAATATATACTGGGCTTATTTGTTGACCGCAGCAGCATTAGTCATGTGGTTCGAGATATTCTGAAAGGTGGTGTTCAATGTACTACCGAGGGTCGTCGCGCCGGTGATGATGGCGACCGAGATCAGGGCGGCGATCAGGCCGTATTCAATTGCGGTCGCGCCGGATTCATCCTTCAGGAAACGCGAAAAAAGCTTGGACATAAGTTTAACTCCACTTTGTTGACAGCACGTCCGCCAACTGTTGCCGTTGATCGGATGAGTTGCACGGTAGCTTCCCGCCGTTTCCATCGCTTTAAAGAATTAGGTTAATGTGCAGTAAATACAAAAGCGAAAATAGAATAGTTAATGTGACTTGCATGTTCTTCTGTGCGTTTTTAAAGAAAATCTTCAGCCAAATAGAAATTATTAGATGTATGAATATTAGTACGATATACGATTCGTCTCGAATTAATACACGATCTGCGGAAGAAGGCGACGAGGAGGGTCCGCATGGGACATCTGCGCCATAATTACATGACAGAAGGCGAGCTTAATCGTTCATTCACCATTCTTTCTCATTCTATCGGGAAATTCTTTTCGCCATAGCTTTCCAAGAGGCCAAGCCATGCCAATCGGCGGCAGAACAGCATTCCTTGCCGGCATTGTCGCCATGGCCGGCATGATGCCGCAGCTTTCCCACGCTGCCGGAGAAAGCATGCTGCGCGTCTATATGGATCACGCGCGCGTATTGAAGCTGGACCGCCCTGTCAGCAAGGTCATCGTCGGCAATTCGCAAGTCGCCGATGCCACGGTCGCCGATCCGAAAACCATCGTACTGACCGGCCGCAGCTTCGGGACGACGAATATCATCCTGCTCGATACCGACGGCAATGCCATCGTGGACGAGCAGATCCTGGTATCGATCGACGAAGGCAATACGGTCCGTGTCTTCCGCCAGACGGATCGCGCCGTGCTGTCATGCACGCCCAATTGCGAACAGCATGCCCAGCAGAACAATACGACGACGACCCCAACGGCTGCAGCCGGACAATAGAAACATTCGATAACTCAAATATTCTAAAGTACTTTCAAAGAATTGAGCAGCAAACGATAATCCTTGTTTCCTCTAAATATGAAGAGAGAAGAGAAACGGATTATCAAGAAAGCAATTCTAGTGTCGTCCGCGTGTAAATCGCCGCGGACTTCCCATGACGCCAGATAATACCCCTCACGCCAATACAGGCCGCGCACGTCGCAGTGCCCGAAGCAGCTTGCGTGAATTCCTGCGTTCTCGGGACGGGACAGCAGCGATCGAATTTGCCCTGCTTGCGATCCCTTATTTTCTGATCGTCTTTGCGATCATCGAAACCTTCGTCGCCTTTACCGCGGAGCAAGTCGTCTCAAACGCCGTCGATACTCTGTCGCGCCAGATCCGGACGGGACAGATTACGGCAGCCAATACAACTTCGCAGCAGTTCCGACAGGCATTCTGCAATCAGATTTCCGTGCTCATTACCTGCTCCTCCACCGAAGTACAGACGCCGGCGAACCTCTATCTCGATGTGGAGAGCTATTCGAGCTTCGCATCCATGCCGACGACGATCCCCCGCAAGTCGTCGACCGATCCTTATTCCGATCTCAGCACCACCGGATTCACTTTTACACCCGGCGGCGCCAAGTCGCTGAACATGGTGCGCGCCTATTATCGCTGGCAGATCATAACGGATCTGCTGCGCCCCTATCTTACCAACGTACATCCAACCGACGGCTCGGCGTCGGTCTATCTCATCGTCGCAACCGCAGCCTTTCAGAACGAGAATTATCCGTGAGCGGCCTCAAGAGCATGATCGGGAAAGAAAGTACGCGCCTTGGCGTACTAAGACGCTTCGCTCGCGACAAAGATGGCGTCGGCGCGATCGAATTCGCCATTCTTTTTCCCGTATTGCTGATGCTTTATCTCGGTGCCTTCGAGCTTACCGTCGGCCTCAATGCCTCGAAACGTGCCAGCCGTTCTGCAGGTTCCATCGCGGACATCGTCTCGCAGCAGCCGTCTGTCACCAAGTCCGTGCTTGCGGGCATGCCTTCCGTTGCCGGCGCGATCTTCGCGCCCTATAGCACGACGGGCCTGACGCTGAAGATCACCGGCATTGCGATCGACACGGCCGGCAAGGCGACCGTCGCCTGGTCCTGGGCGCAGGACGGAACCAGACCGTACACACCAGGCTCCACGGTCACGGTGCCGGCCAACATGAACCAGGCGAGCACATTCCTCGTCCGTAGCGAGCTTGCCCTGCCCTATCAGCTCCTCAGCTTCGGTGCCAATTTCCTGCCAAGCGGCACAAACCAGATCACCATCAGCCGGCAATATTATTACCGGCAGCGCGTCGGCACTTCGATCAGCTGCAGCGATTGCTGAAAACGCCGAGGAAAGGCGCCTGACGGGTGCTTCCAAACGGAAAATTGCCAAGTCGATGCCTCCGTTATATGGGTGACGTCCAATAGCCCGGAAGACCTGCCGGGTGACGGCATTCTATCGGGTGATCTATGGCGCGCGCCTTTCTCTTCGTTCTGGATTCTTTCGGTGTAGGCGGCGGCCCGGATGCGGCAAGCTATGGTGACGAGGGCGCCGATACGCTTGGCCATATCGCCGAGTTCTGCGCCGCTGGCGCGGCCGATCGCGAGGGCCTGCGTCAGGGTCCGTTGACATTGCCGATCATGTCCGGTCTCGGCCTGCTGGAGATCGCCAAGGCGGCGACGGGCAATTATCCCGCCGGCATGCCTATGCCGGAAAAACTCTACGGCCTTTATGGCTGCGCCAATGAAGTTTCCCGCGGCAAGGATACACCATCGGGTCATTGGGAGATCGCCGGTACGCCCGTCATGTTCGACTGGGGTTACTTTCCGGCAGAGGGCGATGCCTTTCCGCCGGAGCTGGTGAAGGCCATCTGCGAAGCCGCCGATCTGCCAGGGATTCTCGGCAATTGCCATGCATCCGGCACGGATATCATCGCCAAGCTTGGCGAAGAGCACATCCGTAGCGGCAAGCCGATCTGCTACACCTCGTCGGACTCCGTCTTCCAGATTGCAGCACACGAACAGCATTTCGGGCTCGATCGGCTGATCGGCCTCTGCAAGATCGTGCGCACCCTGCTCGATTCTCACAATATCGGCCGCGTCATTGCCCGCCCCTTCGTCGGCGAGACAGCAGCGACCTTCGAGCGGACCGGAAACCGCCGCGATTTCTCTGTGCTGCCGCCTGAGCCGACGCTGCTCGATCGTCTCGTCAAGGCAGAGCGCACGGTGCATGCCGTCGGCAAGATCGGCGATATCTTCGCCCATCAGGGCATTTCCAGGGTCATCAAGGCCAATGGCAACATGGCGCTGATGGATGCGACATTGAAGGCCATGGATGAAGCTGAGGATGGCGATCTGGTCTTCACCAATTTCGTCGATTTCGACATGGTCTATGGTCACCGCCGCGACGTGCCGGGTTATGCCGCAGCACTCGAGGCATTCGACGCGCGGCTGCCTGAAGTGCACAAGAAGCTGAAGGCGGGCGATCTCGTCATCCTGACCGCCGATCATGGATGCGATCCGACCTGGCGCGGCACGGATCACACACGCGAGCGCGTGCCCGTCATGGCTTACGGGCCAGGTATTCGATCCCGTTCCATCGGCGTCCGTCAGACCTATGCCGATATCGGCGAAACGGTTGCGAAACATCTGGGAATTGCGGCAGGGCCGCACGGGAGGAGCTTCCTTTGACATCGCATTTGAAGAAAGTGGAACTGCATTGCCATCTGGAAGGCGCAGCTCCACCGGCATTGACGCTCGCACAAGCAGAGAAATACGGGGTAGACACCAGCGCCTTCCTCAAGGACGGTGTTTACCTTTGGAAGGATTTTGCCGAATTCCTCCTCTGCTACGACAAGGTTTCAGAAGTCTATCGCACCGAGGAAGACTATGCGCTGCTGACGGAGACCTATCTGGAAGAGCTGGCCGGCATTGGCACGATCTATAGCGAGCTCATCGTTTCGCCCGATCATGGCGATCGCATCGGCCTCGGCGCCGACGCCTATATGGCAGGCGTTTCCGCCGGCATCCGTGCCGCCAAGGCAAAGACCGGCATCGAGGCTCGGCTGATCGTAACCGGCGAACGCCACTTTGGGCCTGAGCGCGTCGTGAAGGCGGCGGAATATGCCGCCAAGAGCGACAATCCGCTGATAACAGGCTTCAACATGGCCGGCGAGGAGCGCATGGGCCGCGTCGCCGATTACGCCCGCGCCTTCGACATCGCCCGCGAGGCGGGACTTGGCATAACCATCCATGCCGGCGAGGTCTGCGGCGCATTCAGCGTCGCCGACGCGGTGGATCTGGTGCGCCCGCAGCGTATCGGCCATGGCGTGCGCGCCATTGAGGATATGGATCTCGTCAAGCGCCTTGGCGATCTTGGCACCGTGCTGGAAGTCTGCCCCGGCTCCAACATCGCGCTCAACGTCTTCCCGGACTTCCAATCGCACCCACTGCGCAGGCTGCGCGACGCCGGCGTGAAGGTGACGATCAGCTCCGACGACCCGCCCTTCTTCCACACCTCGCTGAAGCGCGAATACGAACTGGCGTCGTCAGCCTTCGGCTTTAGCGACGACGAGATCGATGCCATGACCCGCACGGCGATCGAGGCGGCGTTCGTAGACGAGGCGACGCGGGCGGCATTGCTCGCGAGATTAAAGTAACCAACGCTCAGGATTGAAATATGCACCATAGGGCGGTACATTAACTCATACTGGAACCAAGGATGATCGTAAGCTTTCGAGATGAGTGGCTGCGTGATTTTTTTGTCGAAGATGTACACTCGAAGAAAATACCGGCTGATCTGGATAGCCGGCTGTTTCGTAAGCTCCAGATGATCGATGATGCGGTGACGGACCAAGATCTAAGGATCCCTTCCAGCAATCATTTCGAGAAATTACGCGGCAATCTCGAGGGTTTTTGCTCCGTCCGTGTCAACAAAAAATGGCGGCTTGTCTTCCGATGGGATGGTAGTCGTGGCGAAGCGGCGGACATCTATCTGGACGACCATAGCTATCGGTAGGCAATCGCGATGTTGATGACAAAACGTAAGCCGGCAAGTGTCGGCGAAATATTGGTCGAAGAATTCATGGAGCCCATGGGTCTGACGCAAAGTGCGTTGGCCGAAGCCATGGGCGTCCAGCGCAAGCATGTGAATGAACTATGCAATAATCGCCGCGGCGTGACGGCTGCAACGGCGCTTATCCTTGCTCGTGTGTTCGGCAATAGCCCGGAATTCTGGCTGAACGTGCAACGGCGCAATGACCTGTGGGATGTCATGCACTCTCCGCACGAGCGCGAACGAATCGAGCGGGCCCGTCCGTTGTCTGCGGCATGAGTTTGGGGATGATATCGGGAGTTTTTCCCTATTTTCTTGCACCAGAGGCGATTTCCGTGGAAGAACCATCTCATATCACGGAATTACTGGAAGGCTGAAACCATGGACGGCGTCACTGTCATCGATCACCCGCTTGTGCAGCACAAGCTCACAATCATGCGCAAGAAGGACACGTCGACGGGAAGCTTCCGCCGGCTGCTGCGCGAGATTTCGACGCTGCTCTGTTACGAAGTGACGCGCGACCTCGAACTGACCATCGAGACCATCGAGACGCCGCTGCAGCCGATGGATGCGCCGATCCTCGAGGGCAAGAAGCTGGTCTTCGCCTCGATCCTGCGCGCCGGAAACGGCCTGCTCGAGGGCATGCTCGACCTGGTGCCTTCAGCCCGCGTCTCGCACATCGGCGTCTACCGCGATCACGAAACGCTGCAGCCGGTCGAATATTACTTCAAGGCGCCCGAGGATATCTCAGAGCGCTTGATCATCGTCGTCGATCCGATGCTGGCAACAGGCAACTCCTCGATTGCCGCGATCGAGAAGCTGAAGGAGCGCGGTGCCCACAATATCCGCTTCCTGTGCCTGCTGGCGGCTCCCGAAGGCATCGCCAATTTCCGCAAGGCACATCCGGATGTGCCGGTCTTCACCGCCGCCATCGACAGCCATCTCAACGAGAAGGGCTATATCGTGCCCGGTCTCGGCGATGCCGGCGACCGTATGTACGGCACGAAGTAAATCCGCTCTAATACTTTTTAGGAAGCCCGGCAGTTATTCAACTGTCGGGCTTTTTATTGATTGCATTAGCGTCCTTTCAGCACATTTGGCCTATAGATGGCATGGCCCACAGGAGGGGCCTTGCCGATGCTCGTTCGTGTTCTTGCCTTTGCCGGTGTCATCGCCGTTGCGGCGACCCAGGTGCCGATGCTGGTAAGCAGCTATAGCGAACATGCCGCGAAACCCGCACCGGTCGAAGCGGTTTCGCTTGCTCCACCGAAGGCGGAAGCTCCCGTTTCCTATGGCAGCGTTCAGCTGCGCGCCAATGCGGGCGGTCACTATGAAGGCGATTTCACCATCAACGGCCGCGCCGTGCACGGGATGATCGATACCGGCGCGACCTATGTGGCAATGAACGAGAGCACGGCGCGCAGCCTCGGCTTCAGCGGCGTCGATCTCGACTATCGCTACACGGCCCAGACCGCGAATGGCGCTTCCAAAGTCGCCTACATCAAACTCGATCGTCTGGAAATCGGGACGATCCGCGTTCGCAATGTCGATGCCGTGGTGGCGAAGGACAGTGCGCTCGGTACGACGCTGATCGGTATGAGCTTCATGAAGAAGCTGAACTCTTTCGGGGTTCAGAACGGCAATTTGGTGCTGAAGCAGTAAGACAATCCACCTCATGGGCGCCGCTTACGCCTATCTGGCTGCGTCCGTCAGATCCTGCCGAGGATGACGGGCGACAAAGCCGGCGCCGCCTCCATAAGGCGATAGTTGGCCGAAAGATCGGCCACTGCCTTCTCCGCGCTTGCCTCGTCCGCCGCGTGTACGGTGGCGATGCGGTCACCTTTGCTCACCTTCGTGCCGAGCGGCAGGATGTCGCTAAAGCCGACGCGATGATCGATCCTGTCCTGCGGACGACGGCGACCGCCGCCGAGATCGATGACGCTCATGCCGATCCCGCGCGCATCGCAGGCGCCAAGCCAGCCATCGGCCACGGCGAGAACCGGCTTTTGAATCGGCGCACTCGCCAAATAGCGATCCGGATGTTCCAGCAGATCTGCAGGGCCGCCAAGCGCGTGCACCATGCGGCCGAAGATTTCCGCCGCCTTGCCGGATGCCAAAGCCTCGCGCGCCCTGCCCTCCGCTTCGCCAACGTTCGCGGCAATGCCGGCCTGAACGAGCATTTCGGATGCAAAGGCAAGGACGACCGTTTCGAGCCGCGTGCCCGCCTTGTTGCCCTTCAGGAAATCCAGGCAATTCTGAAGCTCGACCACGTTGCCGGCCGCATCGGCCAAAGGCTGGTTCATGTCGGTGATCAGAGCCGAAGTCTTGACCCCGCCGCCGTTCGCCACCTCCACCAGAGAGCGCGCCAGCGTCTCGGCCTCTTCTAGCGAAGTCATGAAGGCGCCGCTGCCGATCTTGACGTCGAGCACCAGCGTTTCCAGCCCGGCCGCCAGTTTCTTCGACAGAATGGACGCTGTAATCAACGGTACGGAATCGACGGTCGCGGTCACATCGCGCACCGCATAGAGTTTGCCGTCAGCGGGAGCCAGCGCGCCGGTCTGGCCGATGATGGCGCAGCCGACTTCTTCGACGACCTTGCGGAAACGGGCCGCATCCGGCGTGATCCCGTAACCGGGGATGGATTCCAGCTTGTCGAGCGTGCCGCCAGTATGCCCGAGACCACGGCCGGAAATCATCGGCACGGCGAGGCCGCAGGCGGCCGCAATGGGCGCCAGCATCAGTGAGACGTTGTCGCCGACACCACCGGTCGAGTGCTTGTCCGCGATCGGCCTGCCGATGCCGTCCCAGGAGAGTGTATCGCCGGAGCGGGCCATGGCCAGCGTCAGCGCCACCGTCTCCTCGCGCGTCATGCCGCGAAACCAGACGGCCATGGCAAAGGCGCCGATCTGGCTTTCCGCCAGTTCGCCACGCCCCAATGCGCCGATAAACGCATCGATATCGGCGGCCGAGAGGGTGGCGCCGTTACGCTTCCGGCGGATGATCTCCTGCGGGATCATGGATCAGTAGCCTGACGATGCCGTCTTGGACTCGCCGCCGGCCAGCACGTTCAGAATATCGTCGAGCAGGCTCGATGCACCGAAGCGGAAGGTCGACGGCATGGCCCAATCTGGTGCCATGATGGTCTCGGCAAGGCTCAGATAAAGCGCCGCATCGGAAACGGAACCGATGCCGCCGGCAGGCTTGAAGCCGACCTTGCGACCGCTGGCGCGGATGGCCCGCAGCATGATGTCGGCAGCCTCGAGCGTCGCGTTGACAGCAACCTTGCCGGTGGACGTCTTGATGAAATCGGAGCCGGCGTCGATCGCAAGTTCCGACGCGCGCCGGATCAGCGCGGTATCCTTGATTTCGCCGGTTTCGAGGATGGTCTTCAAAAGCACCGGGCCTTTGCATTCTGCCCGCACGGCGGCGACCATATCGGTAACGGCCTGTTCATTGCCGGCCAGGAAGGCGCGATAGGGAATGACCAGATCGATTTCGTCGGCGCCATCGGCAATCGCTTCGCGCGCTTCGGCGGCCACATCGGCCACCTCCATATCGCCGCTGGGGAAATTCACCACGGTCGCGATCTTCACGGCATGATCGGTGCCGAGAATGCCGCGCGCCTGCGCGACGAAGCGCGGCCAGATGCAGATGGCGGCCGTATTGCCATAGGGCGATTGCGCGCGGGCGCACAGCGCTTCGATCTGCGCCGGCGTGCAATCATCCTTCAGATTGGTCAGGTCGAGAAGGGAAAGCGCAACGGCTGCCGTTTCTCTCAGGGAATGGCCCGTCATTCTGGGTCTCCTTCATCCGCGATCATTTCTTTCAGGATGGCGGCAAGGCGTGCGCCGCCGACCGGAGCCATGTCTTTCGTCTCTTCATGCGAGAGTTCTCCGCCGGTCATGCCAGCACCATAGTTAGTGATGACGGAGGCAGCGGCAACCCTTAGACCGAAAAGACGCGCCAAGATGACTTCCGGCACCGTCGACATGCCGACGGCATCGGCGCCAAGGATGCGCGCCATGCGGATCTCTGCCGGCGTTTCGAAGCTCGGGCCGGAAAACCACATATAGACGCCGTGCGAAAGCTTGATCTCGGCCTTTTCCGCCGCCTTGCGCATGCGCATGATGAGGTCGGTATCATAGGCGCTCGTCATCCCGACGAAGCGCCTGTCGCTCTCCTCGCCGATCAGCGGGTTCATGCCGGAATAGTTGATGTGATCGGTGATCTGCATCACCGATCCCGGCGGCATCTCTTCCCGCAGCGATCCGGCCGAGTTCGTCAGGATCAGCGTGTCGACGCCAAGCGCCTTCAGGGTTTCGATCGGCTCGCGCATGGCATTGGCGTCGCCTTTTTCGTAATAATGCACACGACCCGAGAGCATGATGACCGGGACATCGCCGAGCTTGCCTGCGACCAGCGTGCCGGCATGGCCTGAAACGGCGCTGACCGGGAAGCCGGGCAGGTCGGCATAGGGGATGCGCAACGCGTCCTTGACCTCATCCACGAGAGAGCCGAGGCCGGAGCCCAGGATGATGCCATAGCGCGGCTTCAATTCGCCGAGCTTCTCGGTGAGGATATCGACGGCCGCGCTCATCCGAGCACCTCCGTTTCGAAGCTGAAGGGCAGCATCTCATCCATGGTCATGGTCTTCCTCACGCCGGTTTCGTCGCAAAGATAGATGCGGGTCTCCTTGCTGGCAAATTCGGCGATCTTCTGCCGGCAGCCGCCGCAAGGCGGGCAGAGCGGCAGTTTCTCGGCGATGACGGCAATCTCGACGATCTTCTTGGCGCCGCCCATGATCATCTGGCCGATCGCTGTCGGTTCGGCGCACCAGCCCTGAGGGAAGGAGAGGTTTTCGATATTGGCGCCAGTATAGATCTTGCCGTCCTCGGCGCGGATCGCCGCGCCGACCGGGAATTTCGAATAGGGAGCATGCGCGAAAGCCATCGCGCCACGCGCGGCCTCGAACAGATCATGTGACATGGGTTTAGCGCTCCTTGGTATAGGGCACGCCACCGGCCTTCGGAGGCTTGGCGACGCCGATAAAGCCTGCAAGCAGGATGCAGGTGAGGATATAGGGCAGCGCCTGGAAAATCTGTACCGGCACCTCGCCAATGCCCGGAACTGCCTTGCCCTGCATGAAATTGGCGAAGGCATCGAGAAAGCCGAACAGGAGACAGGTAAACATGACCGGCACCGGTTTCCATTTTGCGAAGATCAGTGCGGCGAGAGCGATATAGCCCTTGCCCGCCGACATGTTGTTGATGAAGGCGGCCGACTGGGCGATGGCAAGATAGGTGCCGGAGAAGCCGCAGAGAATGCCGGCAACGATGAGCGAGCGATAGCGCAGCCATTCGACCGAGATGCCGGCGGTATCGACCGCGCCCGGATTTTCACCGACCGCACGCAGCCGCAGACCAAAGCGGGTGCGATAGAGGATCCACCAGGAGATCGGCACCGTGAGGAAGGCGAGATAGGTCAGGATATTGTTGCCCGAGATGACATTCGCATAGAGCGGCCCGATGAACGGAACGTCACGAAGGGCATCGGCGCCCGGCAGGGTGATGCCGGAAAAGCGGGCGGTAGCAGGCAAAGTCGGCGTCCGGCCACCCTGACCGAACCAGGCCTGGCCGAGAACGATGGTCAAGCCGGCCATCAGGAAGTTGATCGCGACGCCCGAAACGATCTGGTTGCCGCGATTGGTAATCGAGGCGAAGCCGTGCAGCAGACCGACGAGGACGGAGACGAGAACACCGGCGCCAAGACCGGCCCATGGCGAGCCGCTGATCGAGGCGACGCAGGCCGCAGCGAAGGCCGAAGCCAGCATCTTGCCTTCAAGCCCGATATCGAAGATGCCGGCACGCTCGGAAAACAGGCCTGCCAGCGCTGTGAAAATCAACGGAATCGACAGGCGGATGGTCGAGCCCAATATGCTGATGAGAAGATCATAATAATCCATCGTCCGATCCTCACGTCCTGGCGAATGTCTGGTAGATGCGCACAAGCGCAGGTCGGAACATATATTCGAGCGCACCGGCAAACAGGATGACGAGACCCTGGATCACCACGATCATGTCGCGTGTGATGTTCGGCATGTCGAAAGAGAGCGCATCGCCACCCTGATAGAGAATGCCGAACAGGATCGCCGCCACGATGATGCCCAGTGGATGATTGCGCCCCATCAGCGACACGGCAATGCCAACGAAGCCTGCACCGAGCACGAACTCCACCTGCAGACGCGCGGAAGCGCCCATGACGGGATTAAGCGCCATCATGCCGGCAAGGCCGCCGGAAAGCAGCATGGCGATGATGACCGTGCGGGCATAGGGAATGCCGGCATAGACCGCAGCGGTGGGGCTGAGGCCGAGCGTGCGCATTTCATAGCCGAGCTTGGTGCGCCAGATGAGCACCCAGACGAGGAAGCACATGACGAGCGCGATCAGAAAGGAGACGTTGAGCGGCGCAGCACCGATGGTCGAGCCGAACAGATCCATTAACCAGCCAAGTTTCGGCAGCTGGCCGCCCTCCAGAAAGGTGCGGGTCTCGGGAGCCATCTTGCCGGGCACAATCAGCACATGCACCAGCAGGAAGTTCATCATCGCCGAAGCGATGAAGTTGAACATGATCGTCGTGATGACGACGTGGCTGCCGCGCTTGGCCTGAAGCCAGGCCGGGATGAAGGCCCAAAGCGCACCGAAAATCGCCGCGCCGATGACAGCAAAGGGCATGGTCACGTACCAAGGCACGTAGCGGTCAAGTGTCAGCGCCACAAGGGCACAGCCGAGACCGCCGAGATAGGCCTGACCTTCCGAGCCGATATTGAACAGGCCGGCATGGATGGCGACGGCGACCGAAAGGCCGGTGAAGATGAAGCTCGTCGCATAATACAGCGTGAAGCCGATGCCTTCGCCGCTGCCGAGAGCACCTTGCAGCAGCAGCACGAGCGCATCGAGCGGGCTCTCGCCGATGAACCAGACGACGAGGCCGGAGATCAGGAAGGCAACAATCAGGTTGAGAAGGGGGATCAGGCCGTAGGTGATCCAGTTCGGGAGCGGAACGGAAGCCGTGCTCATATACGCCTCACGCGGCAATGCCGGCCATCATCAGGCCGAGTGTTTGTTCACCGGCCTCAGCCGACTTTTCACCGACGATGTGGCCGGCGAACATGACGAGGATACGGTCCGAAAGCGCACGGATCTCATCCAGCTCCACCGACACCAGCAGGATCGCCTTGCCGGCGTCGCGCATCTCGATGATGCGGCGATGGATGAATTCGATGGCACCGATATCGACGCCGCGCGTCGGCTGACCGATCAGCAGCGCCTTCGGGTCGCGCTCGATCTCGCGGGCAACGACGATCTTCTGCTGGTTGCCGCCGGAGAAATTGGCGGTCTTCAGCCGCGCATTTGGCGGGCGGATATCGTATTTCTCGATCTTCTCGATCGCATCCTTGCGCATGGCATCGAGATCGAGCATGCCGCCGCGCCCGTATTTGCGGTCGCGGTGATAGCCGAGCATGGAATTCTCATATTCCTCGAACTTGAGGACGAGGCCCATGTGATGGCGGTCTTCGGGAATATGGGCAAGGCCAAGGTCACGGAGTGCTGCGGGATCGGCGTTGCCGATCGGCTTGCCGTGCAGAAGGATTTCGCCCGAAGCCGGCTTGCGGATTCCGGCGATGGCCTCCAGCAGTTCGGACTGGCCGTTGCCGGCGACGCCGGCGATGCCGACGATCTCGCCGGCGCGGACATCGAAGGAGACATTGTCGACCATGGTGACGCCACGGCCGTCCTTAACGGTGAGATTGCGCACCGAGAGCAGGATTTCGCCCGGATTGGGAGCGCCCTTCTCCACACGCAACAGCACGCGGCGTCCGACCATCAACTCGGCCAATTCCTCGACGGTGGTTTCTGCCGTCTTGCGGGTGGCAACCATTTCGCCGCGGCGCATGACCGATACCGTATCGGTGATCGCCATGATTTCGCGCAGCTTATGGGTGATGAGGATGATCGTCTTGCCCTGGTCGCGTAGCACGCGAAGGATGCGGAAGAGATTGTCGGCTTCGGCCGGCGTCAGAACGCCGGTAGGTTCGTCGAGAATGAGGATCTCGGCGCCGCGATACATCGCCTTCAGGATCTCGACGCGCTGCTGCTGGCCGACGGGAAGTTCCTCGATCAAGGCGTCCGGATCGACTTCCAGGCCGTAATCCTTCTCCAGCCGGTTGAGCTCGGCGCGCGCGGCCGCAACGCCCTTGGCGAGAAGTGCGCCGCCTTCGGCGCCCAGCATGACGTTTTCGAGGACGGTAAAATTGTCGACCAGCATGAAATGCTGGTGCACCATACCGATACCGGCTGCGATCGCCGTCTGGCTGTCGCGGATGGCGATCGGGTTGCCGTTGATGCGGATCTCGCCGCTATCAGCATGATAGAAGCCGTAGATGATCGACATCAGAGTCGATTTCCCGGCACCGTTTTCGCCGATGATCCCGTGGATCGAGCCCTTGGCGACGGTCAGGTTGATATCTTTATTGGCGTGGACAGCACCGAACTTCTTGTCGATGCCCACGAGCTCGATGGCGGAGATTTGGTTCACTATAGGGGCTCCAGAAACCGGTTTCCGGATAAGAAAAGGGCGTATGACGTTTTTGCTCCGTCATACGCCCTTATTTCATATCAGTTTTTCGGGCAGGCGTTGTCGGTCAGATAGTCGTGGACCTTGATGGTGCCAGCGACGATATCGGTCCGCGCCTTGTCGACCGCAGTCTGCATTTCCGGAGTGACGAGCGGCTTGTTGTTGTCGTCCATGGCAACGGTGACGCCGTCTTCCTTCAGGCCGAGTTCCTGGGTGCCGGCCGTGAACTTGCCGTTCTTGGCATCGCTAAAGGCATTGTAGACTGCGAGGTCGACGCGCTTGACGACGGAGGTCAGAACGGAACCCGGATGCAGGTAGTTCTGGTTGGAGTCAACGCCGATCGAGAGCTTCTTGTTGTCGGCGGCCGTCTGCAGCACGCCGAGGCCAGTGGCACCGGCAGCCGCGTAAACAACATCGGCGCCCTGGTCGATCTGGTTCTTGGTGAGCTCGCCGCCGCGAACCGGATCGTTCCAGGCGGCACCGGTCGTGCCGGTCATGTTCTGGAAGACTTCGATCTTCGGATTGGTGGCGCGTGCGCCAAGCTCGTAACCGCATTCGAACTTACGGATCAGCGGAATGTCCATGCCGCCGACGAAGCCGACCTTGCCGGTCTTCGAAGCCATGGCGGCCATGACACCGGCGAGATAGGAGCCTTCGTTTTCCTTGAACTTGACCGAGCGGACGTTCGGCAGATCGAGGCTATCGTCGATCAGAACGAATTCGGTCTTCGGATATTCGGCAGCAACCTTCTGCAGCGCGGAGGTCCAGGCGAAAGAAACAGCGATAACCGGATTGAAACCCTTGCTGGCGAAGTTGCGCAGTGCCTGTTCGCCCTGGGTGTCGCCCGTCGGCTCGAAGTCGCGGTAAGCGATGCCGGTTTCCTTCTTGAACTTTTCAGCGCCGTTATAGGCAGCTTCGTTGAAGGACTTGTCGAACTTGCCGCCGGTTCCGTAGACGATTGCCGGCTTGATATCGGCCGCAAGCGCCGTTGCCGACATGGCAGCCAGGGCGAAAAGGGTCAAAAGGGATTTTTTCATGTGGTGCAGCCCTATTGTTTCTATCTTGTTGGGTCCTCCCGCAAGCCCGTTGATCGGGCAAGTCTGCGGAACTGCCGGCCTCCCCCGAGGCCAAGCTGGCGCGCATCCTTGCATGGCTGCACGAAAAATTCACGAGAAATTTTTCAGTTGGTAAAGATTTGTGGGAATTGGTGAAAACCCATCCAAACGACCCGTTTTTTAAACAATTTCGGGCCAAAACTGCAATTTTATTGGTCAGAACAGCTGCCGCTCAGCTCTCCGCAACCGCCAGTTCTGCAGCTCGCCGCATTGCGATGGAGCCGCCGCCAATTCCTTCCGACGCCATTCAATTCCCTGAATGGCACAGACCGAAAGTCACGCGCCGAACCCCTCACGCGCTGAAGCGGCCGGCTGCAGGCTGGCGCTTGTAGGCGACCATCCACAGCAACAGGGAAATCACCAGGAAGACGGCGAAGGCCGGCTGAAACAGCAGCCATTGCATCGCCATGTCATAGAAACGGGGATGAACATAATAGGCAATCATCGAGCGGAGGCTTGCGAGCGACGACGGGCTGACATCGTTCCACGCATCGCCCATCGGGGTCATGACCACGGCGGAAGCCGCAACGGACTGAATGGAATCGATGGTGCCGGCGATCACAGCCACCACCAGCGCGACAAGGCTGGCAAAACGCAACAGGAAACGCATAAACTCCTCCCGATACTCACTATGTTCAGCCTTCGCGGGCCGACCGGTCTTATGCCGCCTCATCTATTTCATTAGATAAGTTGCGTGCAAAATAAGCGCAATGGGGAGGAGATGCAGAGTTTTGCGCCAACAAGTCAAAAATCTGTCAGATTCGGGTTGATTGCCAGGAATTCATCGGTATATATCGCGGCCGTTCCGACGATTTGCTTCCTGACCGGGTGCGAAACGCCAAAGGACAGGTGGCCGAGTGGTTTAAGGCGCACGCCTGGAACGCGTGTGTACGTGAAAGCGTACCGAGGGTTCGAATCCCTCCCTGTCCGCCATTAGCCGCACTAGAGCTACATCAATCGTCATCATTCCCGTACTCGGACGGTCCGGACGTCCCATCCCGCCATGGCGACATCCGCCACTGCTTCCAGCTCGGTGCGGCTTGCGCCGTCGCGAGCCAGGATCGACATGCCGTTCTGAATGGTCTGGACGAAGCGGGCGAGTGCATGGAGGTCGGTTGAGGCTGGGATTTCGCCCTCAGCCACCGCTTGGTCGAGGCGGGTCAATAGCCGTTCGAGCGTGACGGCGCGCGCGGAACGGACCAACTCGCCCAACTCCACGTGACCTTCGCTGCCGACCGACGAGAGCGTCACCATGCAACCGCGGGGGATATCCGCGACACAGCCGGTCAGCGCCGCGGCTGAATCCATGAGGAAGGACCGGACGGCATCGCGCGCGGTTGTAGCCGAGTGAAACCCGGCCCAAACGTATCCCTCATTGGTCTCGACATAGTGGCGCAGCGCCTCGGCATAAAGCGCTTCCTTCGACTGGAAGGCGGCGTAGAGGCTGGGCGCACCGATACCCATTGCGTGCGTCAAATCGGCGATAGAGGTCGCTTCGAAACCCTTGGTCCAGAACAGGCAGGTTGCCCGCTCCAGCGCTGCGGCCCGATCGAACGCGCGCGGCCGCCCACGCGCAGGCGTAGTGGTAGGGGTGACATCGAACTTCAAGTCAGAATTTTGCATCGATCACTACATAAACTTATTGACCCTTCACCGCAATAACTTTAACAATTCTATATCGAACACTACAGAAAGGTTATGACAATGATGGAACTATCGGGAAAGCGCGCGCTCGTGACGGGTGGGTCACGTGGCATTGGCGCTGCGATCGCAACCGCCCTCGCGGAAAAGGGCGCGGATGTGGCAGTCACCTATGAGAGGTCCGCCGATCGTGCCGCTGAGGTCGTTCGGGCGATCGAGGGTAAGGGACGCAAGGCTGTTGCCATCCAAGCGGACAGCGCTGATCCGGCGGCGGTCAAGCGCTCTGTCAATGAGGCGGCCGAGGCGCTTGGTGGCCTCAACATTCTCGTCAACAATGCCGCCATCGCGCTTTACGCGTCGACTGCCGAAATCAGCGTGGAGATGATCGATGCGATGCTCGACGTCAACGTGCGTGGACCTGTGCTCGCAGCGCAGGCCGCCATTCCGCACCTCACCGCAGGCGGACGCATTGTCACTATTGGTTCTGCCGGCGCCGAGCGCATCGTCGGACATCCCGGCACGTTCTACTTTATGACCAAATCTGCTCTACACTCGTTCACGCGCGGCCTCGCCCAGGAACTCGGACCACGCGATGTCACGGTCAATCTGGTCCAGCCAGGGTCGACCGACACAGACATGAACCCCGCCAATGGCGAGTTTTCCGACTTTCAGCGCAGTCTGAGCCCGCTTGGCCGCTATGGCTCACCGGAAGACATCGCCGCCGCAGTGACTTTTCTGGCAAGTCCCTCGGCGAGACACATCACCGGTGCGATCCTGACGGTAGACGGCGGACAGACGACTTGAGAAACTTGATCGGGCGAGCCGCCCGTTCAATTCGCCTATGGTAGCGTTATAGTCCGGCCAAATCCCGAGAAACATACGAATAGAAAGGAAACGGTCGGAAGCCTTCTGTGATTTCAGCAGGTTCCGGCCAAATTTGAGGTGTCATTTTGTAGGGCTATAGCGTAAACGGAGTTCTCCGATTCATTGCTCTCCGCGCGCCATTAGGTTCTGGAGCTCATAAGCTCTGAGCCACAATCTGGTTGATGCGATGAGGACGGCGGCCAGGAAGTTTCTGGCGAGTTTGTCGAAGCGGGGTTGCGATGCGGCGAGGTCGCTGCCAGTGCTTCGAAGATGCGCAGTCGAACACCGGCTTTCGCCCATCGGTTATAGCGGTTGTGGACGGTTGTGTATGGTCCATACCGGTTCGGCAGCAGCGGTTCGATGACCCGCCACTCTATCTCGCTAAGATCATATCGTCCCATCCAAAGCTCCTTCTCAGAGAGTTGAATCACCTCGGGATAGTTCTGGCAATCTTTATGAGTTCACAACTAGGCGCTGATTGCCCTCTATGGCGCGATTTCGCTGTCGATCACCGCATCGCTACGGGCAGTGCTGACAATGGCGATTCCATGCTACGGTCCGATATATCTTGGAGATTGGCAATGACTGCAACCGACCTCATTTCGGACGTTGGCGACAGTGCGACTAATACCGAAGAGCCGACTTTGACCGTGTTCATCGCGGTTCTTCCGGTATTTCTCAGGGATTAGGCAATACTGACGACAAGTGTTTGGCCGGATCAGAGCGACAGCCGGACCTGCAGATCGTCAAGGAGCCATCGGCCGGCCGGGCCAGGTTCATGGTCCGCCATGCGGGCGGCGTAGATGGTCAGGGCGTCTGCCGGGTCGCGGGCATCTTCGGCCAGCTCGAGCCGAACCAGATCGCCGGCTGCGAGATGATCGGCAATCAGATGCTCCGGCATCCGGCACCAGCCGAAGCCGGCCAGCAGGAAATCCAGTCTGCGGCCGAGGTCGACAAAGCGCCAACGCGTGGCGCTGGCCAGGCCGTAATTGTTCGCTTCTCGATCGACCGGATCGGACAGGACGAGCTGGATATGGCGCTCCAGGTCGTCGCGGGTTGCCGGACGGCCAAGCGCTGCCAATGGGTGTTCGGCGCTGACCACGGGCGTCAGCGCCACGCGCAGCAGCGGCGAAGCCACGACGTACTCGGGCACCACCGGCAGCAGCAGACAGAAGGCCAGTGCGACGTCGCCGCTGCGCAAACGACGCAGCGCCCCGCCCAGGCCCTCGGTCGAGAAGCTGACGGGAAGATGCGGATAGGCCTGGTGCAGCGCGCGCAGGCTTTCGATGAGCGGGGTGGTGGGCACCAGCGGATCTATGGCCAGGGCAAGCTCGGGCTCGACTCCGCCTCGCGCCCCGGTCGCGACGGCTTCGAAGCGTGCCGCGCTCGAAAGCACCAGCCGGGCCTGATCGACCAGAACCCGGCCCGTTTCAGTCAGGCGGGGGCGATGGGAGCTGCGGTCAAAGAGCTGGACGCCCTGGGCGGCTTCCAATGTCGCCACCGACTGGCTGATTGCCGATTGCGCGCGACGCAATTGCCGCCCGGCCGCCGAAAAGCTGCCGGCATCAGCAATGGTCACCAGGATACGCAACTGGTCGAGGCTGAGACTGCCGATCATGATCCATCACGTTGGCCGATAGAGATGATCGATTTATTATCGCTCCCGCCGCTGGATGGAAAGCCCTATTTATCCTCCGTATCGTTCACGGCTGTTCAGCCCAAACCTTGAGGACGCCATGCCCAACCTTCTTGTTGTCGAAACCAGCGCGCGCGGCGAGGCTTCGATTTCCCGTCAGCTGACCAAACGCCTTGTCGCCAATTGGCTTACGGTGCACCCGGATGGCGCAGTCGTGCGGCGCGACCTGGCCGTGGATGCGCTGCCGCACGTGACCATGCCGTGGTTATCGGCCTATTTCACGCCACCGCATGCCCATACCGCGGACATGGCCGAGCAACTGCGTCTCTCGGACGCGTTGGTTGCCGAATTGCTGGCAGCTGACGAGCTTGTCATCGCCACGCCGGTCTACAACTACAATATCCCGGCCAGCCTCAAAGCCTGGATCGATCACATCGTGCGCAAGGGCGTAACGCTTGGCTTCGACGGCAAGGGACTGCTGATCGGCAAGAAAGCCACCGTAGTGCTGGCGTCCGGCGGCATCTATGGCGAGGCCTCGCCCATCCACCACCTCAATTTTGCCCCGCGATACCTCAAGGCCATTCTCAACGTCCTCGGCATCACCGACGTGAGGATTATCCATGGCGAAGGCGCCAAGGCCGTGGATATGGGTGAAGCAACGATGGACACGTTCATCGACGCCGTCATTCCGAAGCTCAATAGCGCTGCGGCGGCCTGATTGATCGGGAGTATGCGGCCCCTCGGCGGAGTCCGCTTGCTTCCACCGAGTTCAGGCGTACCGCAAGATCGCTGCTGCCCGTCGTCGCATCTTGCCTTCGGATCACTGTTCATGCCGAGAAGCAGAACGTGGTCACGCTCGTCCGGTTTGGCGGTCTTGCCTTGCAATAGCTGACCGCCCGTGCCTTACTTTTGGAGCACTATAGCGTAGACGTAGTTCTCCGTTTCATCATTCGCGATCCGCCATTTTCATCCACTCTCCGCATGTCTTTCATTGGTATGGCAATGGCGAAGCTTACATTATGTCTAAATTCTCGCTGGCTCGCCTGTCAGTTCGCTGTTATTTCATCGTTGGCAAACCGCAATAACATTTCGATGCACAACGTACCAGCATCCATCGCCTTTTGAGAACGCTCCATAAGGTAATAGTCGAACGCCATCATCGGTGTAGTTGTCGTCCCTCGCGCCGCTATCATTTCAGCTGCTTGCACTACACGGAGCAACTCCGAAATATCGAGCAGATGAGGGAACCCGCCAGTCGCGCCCATGAAATCTCGCATGAACCCGATACCGTAGGCTGCACGGTCGTCTACAAGTTCCAAATCAGGAATTAGGACAATGGCATGCGCAGGCTGCTCCCGTTCAATTGACAGCGTACTGCCCTTCAAGTTTGTCACTGGAACGCTAGATTTAAGCGCCCGTATGGCCCCGCGCAATTGAGCGAACGCTTTGTCAATATGGGCAGAGACGTCACGCTTTAGCTTCGCCCTGTCCGGCAATTTTTGGCGCGCCAAAACCGAAAGCGTCTTAGATTCAATTAATATGGCACCGAATTCGTGGCTCAACAGCATATCGGTTAGTTCACGCGTTCCGCTACCTTTTGGAATTTGTGGGCTGTGATGAACTCCCGAAGGTTGAAGACTGTCAGTCAGCCAAATGCCCAACTGCTCTTGCTGTTTGCCTTCGTCGGCATCGAATAAATCAATTAGACTGGACGACGCGCCTGCTGTGATGAAGTGATTATGGACGACTTTCCAATCAAGTCTTCCGCCGACCTCCAACACCAACCATGCATCATCATCTTCACTATGATGATGAAGACGATCAAGTAGGGAGAATGCCACAATCTCGATGGCCGAGTGATCAACCGGGCCGAGCGCGACACTGTCTACCCATATAGGTAAGAGGTCTAATATGCCAAGCGTGGGTAAGTCGTTCCATGCAACGTTCACGGCAAGTTCGTTAAATAAGAACGCCACCAAAGGCTCGCCACGCGCCAACCCGCGAATGCCGTTCAACTCTTCTTCACGCTCCACCACCGACCAGAGAATACCGCCGGTGTCGCCGTCGTCATACACCCTCAACGCGCATAGTAGGCGACCGTCGCACATAGTGAAGGCAAGCTGCATCCGCGCGCCAAGCACGATGTATTTCAATAGGATTGTATTGGCCTTAATAAGAAGAGTTGGTTCAAACCCGTCACGGCCACGGGCATAATCAAAGCGGATTAGCTGCGGAACAGCCAAAAACTCAGAACGGTTTTGGGGCGATAGCATGTGCATCGGCCCATCATGCCTAGTCCCGGCAAAAAGCCAACGGTAAAATCAATTGCCCCTTTAAACATTGCCGCCGGTCCGCTCCGCTTCGCCGAACCATCGCAACGCCGCCTCGGCAGCAGCATCCATGTCAGGCTCTGCCTCGCAGACCCAAGCGACGACACCGTCCGGACGGACGAGCAAGGCGCTCAAGCCAAGCCGATCCCTGGCGTCGCTGGCGACATAGGTAATCCGGTCGCTCCAGCGGCTTGCAAGCGCTTCAAGGGAAGCACGGGCATCGAAATCCAGAAGCAGACCCTTGCCCGTCCCGAGGAGATTGCCGAGCTTTGTCCCATCGGCGAGCTCAAAATCGGGAGCGCTGCGGCCGATGAGCGGATGGCTCCCGCCAAGTTCATAGCGGAGAGAAACGCCCCAGACGCGCTCGGCGAAATAGGTGGCGCCGTCGCGCGTCTCGATCAGATCGCGGATAATGGCTTCGAGGGCACGCGAGCTCGGGCTTGGCCGCATGAGTGCGACTTGCGCGCGTGACCAATCAAGCACCTGCGCACCAATAGGATGCCGTTCGCTGGAATAGGTATCAAGCAATCCGTCAGGCGCGTCACCATGGATGGTGGCGGCAAGCTTCCATGCCAGGTTCATCGCATCGCCAAGTCCAAGGTTGAGCCCTTGGCCGCCCAAGGGGGAATGGATGTGCGCGGCGTCGCCGGCAAGCAAAATGCGCCCTCTGCGATAGCTGGTCGCCTGATAGGCGCGGTCCGTCCATGTGGTGGCAAGCTTGAGCGCTGTTAGAGTGACGTCGGTGACGGAGATGCGCCGCAGCACTGCCTGCACATGGTCGAGCGTGATCGGCTGGGTCCGGTGGAAAGCGCCGCCATCGAAGTCGACCATCGTGATCGTCCCGGGAGGCGCATAGGTGTACATGCCTGTCGCGGTGTAATGGCGGCCGGGACGAAGCTTGTCCGAGTCCACCATCTCAATTTCGGCGGAATAGCCGGTGAATTCGGGATCGGTGCCGACGAACTCGAAGCCGCCGGCCTTGCGGACAGTGCTGCGGCCGCCGTCACAGCCAACGAGCCAGCGCCCGCGAAAGGTCTCGTCTCCGGCGCGAACGACAACAGCTTCATCCGACTGCTCGAAGCTCTCGACACCGAAGCCGCGCCTGATCTCGACGCCCATGGCCTCCGCACGCGCCGCAAGGACAGCTACGAAGCTTTCCATCTCGACCATCAAGCTGGTGCCGGCCGGGCTTGGCAGACGATAGAGCCACTTGGACGTGTCGATATTGTCGTAAAAGAACTGGATGCCGGCAAAATGGCCGCCTGGGCGGCGCGACTGGTGCATCCAGTGTGCGGCCGATGAAGCGCGATCGCCCGAGCCGTCTTTGGCAGGTTTGGGCGCAGCAACATCGTCCAGCAGGCCGCGACGATAGAAGGCTTCGATGGTGGGCGAGGAAAGGCCACGCATGCCGAAGGGAAGGCGCTTCAAGGGCGAATGCGGGTCCTCGGCCTGCTCCAGCACCAATACGAAGAGACCGGCGAGACGCAGCTCGCAGGCGAGAAACAAGCCGACGGGTCCGCCGCCGGCAATCAGAACATCATAAATCAAGGCAGAACTCCTCAGGCGAACAGCGCCGCAAGGGCGTCAGACATTCCGGCTTCGGCCCATCTCAGCCGGCGCGAGTCGCTGAAAAACGTCCACCCCATTCGGGTGGCGACGTTTCCAGTCACGGGAACAGTCATAAAACCTGTGCCAATTTCACCGATTTCGTGATTGCAATGCAATTTTTACACTTGGTATAAATTTACTTATGGTATAAATATCGTCATGTCAAACCAAATCAAACTCCGGGATCGTAAGAAGGAGATGACGCGTCAAGCGATCTCCAACGTCGCGACACGCCTGTTTGTCGAACATGGCTTCGACAAAGTTTCCGTCGCCGATATCGCCGACGAAGCTGATGTCGCTAGGAAGACGGTGTTCAACTACTTCCACCGCAAGGAGGATCTGGTCTTCGATCGCGAGGATGAGGTGCGGGAACTGGTGCGCAAGGCGATCGCCCATCGCGGCCGAGCGCCGCCGGTCCGCGCCTTTCAGGCGCTGATGCGGGACTTGGTGGGGACGCAGCATCCCCTGTTTAGGATCACGGAACGACCCATCCAGTTCTGGCGCATGGTGGCGGAGAGCCCGACGCTGACGGCATATGCACGCGGGCTGCAGGTGACGCTTGCTGACGATCTCTCGGGAATGCTCTCCGACGCGGCGGGCCGGCCGCGCTCCGATGCGGATGCACATCTTGCAGGCGCAATGCTGATGGCGACGCTGGTGACCGCCTATGGCGAGGCGCTGCGCGTCTTTCGGGAAAAAGGAGATCCTCAAGCCGCTCTGCTTGGCGTCATGGAGCGCGGCTTTGCCGGTGTCGACGCCGCTCTTGCCGGGACGCCGTATGTCTGACTTTGAAGCTTTCTGGATCGCAGCCTGAAAGACGAAACCCGGCCGAAGGGTCGGCCGGGTCTTCGAATACATGGTCCGTCGGACCATCGACCATCCCGCGGATCGTGGCCGATGGCGCCGGCATCACGCGGCGGAGACCTGCAGCTCTGCAAGATCCTGAAGCAGCGTCGGGCCGCTGGGTTCCCAACCCAGCTTCTGCCGGGTCTTGGCGCTGGAGGCCGGCATGTCGCGGCCGGCGAACATGGCGAGCCAGCCGAAATAATCCTGCGCCTCTTCCCTGGCGATGGATTTGACCGGGAGGTTCAGGCGCCGCCCGATCGTCTCGACGATATCGCGCATGGGCACGCCTTCCTCGGCGGCCGCGTGATATTTGGCATTCGGTTCGGCGCGCTCGACGACGAGGCGGTAAAGACGGCCGACATCGGAAAAATGCGCCGCCGGCCAGCGGCTGAGCCCGTCTCCCACATAGGCGCAGACACCCTTTTCCCGGAATATCTGGATCAAGGGCGTAATAAGGCCCTGGCTGACCGGATCATGCACCTGGGGCAGCCGGACGACCGAGACATTGACCCCGATCTCGCTTGCCAGGATTCCCGCTTCTTCGGAGGCTGCCCGCGGATGCATGTCGGAACCGGCAATCGGGTTATCCTCTCTGGCCGGCTCGCCCGGCACCGTGTTGGCGATCGGCGTGCCCGACGTAATGACCAGCGGGCGGGCGGAACCGGCAAGTGCCGAGGCCAGCGTTGCGATGACCCGGCGGTCATCCTCGCAATTCTGGACGAATCTCGTGAAGTCATGGTTGAAGGCGAGGTGGATAACGCCGTCGGATTGCGAGGCGCCGCTTTTCAGGATTTCCGCATCCTCGATCGTGCCGTGAAGAACTTCGGCGCCGGCAGCAGCGAGCGCGACCGCCTTTTCCTTCGAACGCGAAAGGCCGAGCACCTGATGGCCCGCACCGATCAATTCCCTGACGACATGCGATCCGACATTTCCGGTCGCACCGGTAACGAATATACGCATATGCATTGTCTCCTTATTTCGTCGGAGACAAATCTGTGCCTATCGTTTATTCTGGTAAAGTAGTGACCTTATCATAGTAAAGACACTAACAGGATGACCGATCTCATCGAAACCGAAAACGTGCTCGGGACCTATCTGAGGGACCGCCGCGCAAAACTCGACCCATCCGCCCTGGGATTTGCCGGCGAACGGCGGCGCACGCCCGGACTTCGGCGCGAGGAAGTGGCGCAGCGCGCCAATATCAGCCCGACCTGGTACACATGGCTGGAACAGGGCCGCGGCGGCGCGCCTTCCGCCGACGTGCTGGACCGGATAGCCCGCGCGCTGATGCTGACGGAAGTGGAGCGCGAGCACCTGTTCCTGCTTGGCCTTGGGCGTCCGCCAGAAGCGCGTTACCGCAAAAATGATGGCGTTACGCCGCGGCTGCAGCGCGTGCTCGATGCGCTGGAGCCGAGCCCCGCCATTATCCGGACCGCCACCTGGGACGTCATCGCCTGGAACCGGGCAGCACCCGTGATGCTGATCGATTACGGATCGCTGCCACCGGAAGAACGCAACATTTTGCGCTATATCTTTCTCGATCCGCGTGCGCGCGCCGTGCAATATGATTGGGAAAGCGTCGCCCGTTTCGCGCTGGGCGCATTCCGTGTCGATGCGGCGCGCGCAGGCGCATCGAGTGAAATCGAGCCTTTCGTGGCGGAACTTTGCCGCATCAGCCCGGAATTCAGGGCCATGTGGCGCGAAAACGACGTTCCTGGCACCCATACCGAAGCCGTCAAACATATACGCCATCCCATCCTCGGCCCACTGGCATTCGAGTATTCGGCCTTTTCGGTCGACGGCCGGACGGATCTCAGCATGATCGTCTACAATCCGGCAACGCCTGACGATGCCGAGCGGATCAGATCGCTGCTGCCCCGACCATAAGGATATGCTTGGCGCAACCAACCGTCACTCGCTCATCTTTCGATTGACGGCGGCGAGGAAGGCGTCCTAAATTCCCGTCGTCGAAAATGGCTGGCTTGGTCTCGGTAGGCCCAGGCCCTTCTCCCTTCATGGAGAAGCTCTGTTCCGCGCTTGCGCGGATACCCCGACAGTCCCTGCGCCTCGTGCGCGTTTCGGGTCTGCACGGTAGCCATTAGACGATGCTCCCTCAGCAGACCATGTTCGAAGGAGCCGTACCATGTCCACTATCGATCAGTCCCAGCCCATCCTTGTCTATCTCGCCGCCGGCGTCCAAGGCAGCGCAGCCGTTCACGCAGCACTTCGGCGCGGCTTCAAGGTCCGCGCACTTGTGCGAGACCGAAGACGCGCCTCCGCACTCTCGGCGCTCGGCGTCGAGCTTGTCGAGGGGGATCTTCGCGATGCGGCTTCGCTTCGCGCCGCCAGCACCGGCATCACCCACGCCGTGCTGCAGATTCCGATCGGATCACAAGGCGACATGCGCATCCAGGCGGATAATGCGACATCCGCTTCTCTCGACCAAGGCCTGAAATCCCTTGTCCTCAAGCTCGCCAGCGCCAGCCGCCCGGCACCTTGCCAGGAGCCAAGCTTTGTTGCCAACGCAATGCTCGAAGATGTGGTCCGCGCGTCAGGCCTGCCCTTCGCAATCGTCCGCCCGACCATGTATCTCGATAATCTCCTGAAGCCATCAGCGCGCAAAGACATTGTTGGCAAAGGGATCTTCGCGCCGCCGATTGCCGAAGCCCAGCGTATCGCCTGGACCTCGGTCGATGATTGCGCCCGGGCCGCCATTACCCTTCTGGAACGTGGCATCACCTCCGGCGATCATCGCATTGCCGGGCCGGAAAGCGTTGATGGAAACGAACTCGTCTCGCGGATCGGTGCTGGACTCGGTCGCCTCATCGCCTATCGCCAACAGCCGCTCGACGAGTTCGAGCGAGATGTCGATGCTGCGATGGGACCGGGAACGGGACGCCGTGTCGCCTCGAAATTCCGCTTCTTCGCATCGCATCGGGAAGAGGCGGATGCGATGCTGGCCGCGCCGTTCAAGCCGCAAGCCGGCCTTGAGGATTTCAAGCCGACAGGCATTGAGGAATGGGTTCGCCAACATCGGGCACAGTTCTTCGATACGAAACAAGCGCCATCAGGCGGCCAGGGCTGATCGACTGGATACGCCTTCAATCGTAATAGGCCGGGGCATGCTTGAACCGAGGCCATGCTTCGGGATCATGCCCCGTCACCACCATCGCATCGGTCTGTTCAGCAAGCGTGCGAAGCTTGCCGACGGATCGCACCGTGTCGACGGCGGAAGCCATGAAGCCAGGAAGAGCCTTTTCGTTCCAGTGATCGAGCGTGTAGGCGGCATCCACGGTCAGTAATATTGCGCCCGTCTTCGGGAGCCGTAGCAGGAAGGATTGGTGGCCGACGCTATGGCCTGGCGTGAAGATCATCCGCAGCACACCGTCGCCATAGAGATCATAGCCATCGGTGGCGGCGCCCCCTAGGAAGTGCCATTTCAAGCCGGGGCGATCGAAATCACGACGAACATAGGCGCCGGCAGCGAACCAGTCCGGCGCGAAGGCATATTCATATTCGCGGCGCTGGACGATGTGGGTCGCGTTGGGGAAGCGGCCGATCGCGCCGCTATGGTCGGAATGCAGATGAGAAAGCACGACGAAGCGGATACCTTCACCGGATATGTCGAGCTTCGCCAGCTGCGCGACGCATCCCTGTTCCTCGGTCATGAAGGGCTGATAGCTGTCGACCGCATCGCCCCAATAGCCACGCGGATCGGCCAGACCTTCCGCCGCCAGCCCACCATCGATGATGACATTGCCCTTCGGATGCGTCAGCAGAAACCAGGGAACCGGGATTTCGTAATCGGCGCCGCCACCCTGATTCATCCTGATGTCGTGGGCCTTGCAGCGCTGCGTGCCCGATTGAAATATATAAAGCCTGATGTCGCTCATAAGCCTGACCTGTGATTTGCGATTGCGTGCGGAAACACGCATCGTTTTCGGTGATCGAAGGCTCTGCCACTAGGCGGCACCATCCACTTACATTTATCGGCTGATCCGATATATTGGCGCACATGGATCTATTGGTGGCGATGCGCGTCTATGTCAGGGTGGTGGAAAGAGGCAGCATGTCGGCCGCCGCCCGCGACCTCGGCATGGGGCAGCCTGCCGTCAGCGAGCGGATTGATCGGCTGGAGCAATATCTCGGCGCGCGGCTGCTGCTTAGAAACACCCGCAAGCTTTCCGTCACGGATGTCGGCGCCGCCTTTTATGAGCGCAGCAAGCAGGTGCTCGAAAGTGCCAACGATGCGCTGACAGTCGTGGATGGCGATCAGTCACTGCGCGGCACGCTCAGGATCGCAGCACCGCATGGTGTCGGCGAGATCATCCTTCCGCCGATCCTGCTTGATCTGCGCAAGCGTCATCCGCTGCTGAAAATCGATCTGGTCCTCAACGACAGGATTGTCGATCCCGTGACGGAAGGCGTCGACATCTCGCTGCGCCTCGGCGATCTCGGCGAGGGCAGCTTCATTGCCCGCAAGCTCGGCCATGTCGGCCGCGTGCTGGTGGCATCGCCCGCCTATCTCGATGAGCATGGGACGCCCACGATACCCGACGAACTTGCCGACCACCCTTTCCTACGGGTCTCCGGCCTGTTCAACAGCGGCCGGATTCCGTTGATCGACCCGGACGGACAGTCCGAACTTGCCGCCGTCGATATCACCTTGAGCACCAGCCATTGGCGGCCGCTGCACCGCCTGCTGCTCGATGGCGCCGGCATCGGCGTGCTGCAGGAGCCGGTCTGCACCAAGGATCTTGCCGATGGCAGACTGATCTGTCTGCTGCCCGGCTTTACCGTGCCGGGCTTCGATCTCAATGCGCTCTATCCGGCGATAAGACCGATTCCGCCGCGGATTCGTGCGATGCTCTCGTTATTGGAAGAGCAGTTGCCGAGGATTCTGATCAAGCAAGCCTAAACGCTGGAAAGCTAGCCGACGCTCTGGGTCGCCACCTTGGGCGTTGCCCGCAATGTCAGCGCCCAGAAAAGCAGCGTTGTGAGACTAATCGCAATGCCGGAGAGGCAGACGCCCGGCCAGCCGGCATGGGCATAGATGATCGTCGCTGTCGATGATCCCACTGCGCTGCCGATGGAGTAGAAGACCATATAGGCGGCCGTCAACCTGTTCTGCGCGTCCGGCCTGACGCGGTAGATCATGCCCTGATTGGTGACGTGCACCGCCTGCAGGCCGAAATCGATGACGAGCACGCCGAAGATCAGCCAGAGGATCGAGCGGTCCAGCATGGAGATCGGTAGCCAGGCAACGAGCATCAGGGCGAGCGCGATTCCTGTCGCTCGCTGCCCATGGCCACGGTCAGCCCAGCGGCCCGCCCTGACGGCGCCGAGCGCGCCCGCCGCTCCGGCCAGGCCGAACAGGCCGACCTCGGTGTGAGACAGCGAGTAAGGCGGCGCGGTCAGCGGCAGCACCAGAGGGGCCAGCAGCGTGGTGATATTGGCGAAGATCAGCATGGCGATCACGGCGCGGATGCGCAGGACCGGTTCTTCAATCAGCAGAGTGCCCAACGAGCGGATGAGGCCGACATAGGAAAGTCCGCGCCTCGGCTTCTCTTGCCTCGGCAGCACGCGCCAGAGGAGAAGCGTGATTACCAATGTTAGCACGGCGGAGACGATGTAGACGGTCCGCCAGCCGGAGAAATCGGTCAGCGTGCCGGCAACGCTGCGCGCCAACAGGATGCCGAGGACGATGCCGCTTGTGACCATGCCGACGATATGGCCGCGCTCGGTAGGGTGCGCGAGGCTCGCCGCATAGGCGACCAGCGCCTGTGTCACGACTGCCAGAAAGCCGACGGCGGCCATGGAGGCGAGCAGCATCGCCGCACTGGACGAGAAGCCGACGCTGATGAGGGCCGCCACGCTCAGCAGCGATTGCACGATGATGAGCTTGCGCCGGTCGACAAGGTCGCCGAGCGGCACCAGCAGGATCAGGCCGAGCCCATAGCCGAGCTGTGTTGCGCCGACGATGAGGCCGGCAGCCGTGCGCGACAGCTTCAGATCATCAGCCATGACATCGAGAAGCGGATGGGCAAAATAGGCATTGGCGACAGCGAGGCCGCTCGCGACGGCAAACAGGAAAATCGTCGCTCGCGTCAAAGGCGAATTGGCCTCTCCGGAGTATTCGGCGCCCTTGAACCAACCCTTTCGTGATGAGTGAGGGCGCAGAACGTCCTTCGCGCCGCCGGCCGGCGGCGCGTCCTGATCGATCGTCATTGCAAAACTCCCGATTCTTCGGTTTAATAATGAAACCAACGATCGAGTAACATTATTGGTTTAATCATGCAACCATTCTTGCGAACAAAAGACCGGAAAGGCTGAGCCGATGGTCGCGCGGAAAAGCCTGAAGGGTGACTATTGCCCGAGCGCGCGTTCGCTCGACGTGATCGGCGACTGGTGGTCGCTCCTGATCGTGCGCGATGCCTTCGATGGGCTGACGCGCTTCGGCGAATTTCAAAAGAGCCTGGGGATTGCCAAGAATATTCTCACGGAGCGCCTGCGCACGCTTGTCGCGAGCGGCATCCTCGAGCTTGTGCCGACAAGCGAAGGCGGCTCGCGCATGGAATATCGGCTGACGGCGATGGGAAAGGATCTCTTCCCGGTCATGGTGGCATTGCGGAAGTTCGGCGAACGCCATCTCTTCGCGCCGGCGGAAGAGCATTCACTGCTGGTGGACCGGGCGACGGGTCAGCCGGTGCAGCTGGACATCCGGGCGCAGGACGGCAGATCCATCGGCCCGGACGAAACAATTATCTTGAAGGTGCCGGAAGCGGAATAGGACAAGAACGCCGGTGTCCGGCAGACGAATAGTCCTTCGAACCGAAGCTTAAAACACCAGCGACCGGTGTAATTGCGCACCTGCCCAGGCGCCGTCGCCGACGGCAAGCGACACCGAATGCGGGATGCGAGCGGCATCGCCGCAGGCAAAGGCGCCCGGCACGGTCGTTTCCTTCATGGCGTCTGTCTGGATCTGGATCCCGAAAGGCGTTTCCTCCAACGAGCAGCCAAGCCGCTCCGCAATCGTGCTTGAAGGCGACACACGCGACGCAGTGAAGAGCCCGGCAAACGGCAGCAGGCGTCCATCGCTGAGCCGCACGTCGGCCTCTCCGTCCAGCCTTGCGACCGGCGTTTCCTCGATCGTCACGCCACGAGCGGCGAGATCGGCGCGCTGCACCTCATCGGGGACAAAGCTGCCGTTGAGGAAGAACGTCACGTCTCCCCATTCCGGCAGCAACTGCGCCTGATGTAGCGACATCGAGCCGGTGGCGATGCAACCGATGCGGCCTTGATCGAGCTCGTAGCCATGGCAATAGGGGCAATGGAAGACGCTTTTGCCCCAACGCTCGCCAAGTCCCTCGATCTCGGGCAAGGCATCGGAGACGCCGGTTGCGAAAAGCAGGCGCCGGCCATCATGGCGCGCGCCGTCTAGCGTGGTGACGACGAAGCCATCTTTCTCTCCCTCGGCCTTCTCGGCAGTCCCTTCGATCCAGGTCAGCGTCGGATAGGTGAAAAGCTGCTCGCGCGCCTTGCGGGCGATCTCGGCGGGGTCGACGCCATCCTGGCCGAGAAAGCCGTGGGATTCCCGGGCAAAACGATTGCGGCGCTTGCCTGCATCGATGACAAGCACCTTGCGGCGGGCACGAAGAAGCTGGAGGGCGGCCGCCATTCCCGCGTAACTGCCCCCAATGACGATGACGTCATAGGTCATGACAAAGCCCTTTCTGAGCGCCATTGCGTGTGACGCCGCGCAAATTCGGCGGCGAGATCGGCAAGTGTGACGTTTTCAAAGCGCTGGAGGAGCAAGGCCTCGGCTTCGGCAAAAGCATCATCGAGGACGGAATTGACCGATTGCTCGACCAGACATTCCGGCGTTTCGTTGCGATTGCCGATGGCAAAGACGGCCGGTTCGCCGAGTGCCTCATGCAACTGGCGCAGCGTGACGCTTTTGAGATCGGCCGCAATCGTCCAGCCGCCAGTGTGCCCCTTGGCGGAATGGACAATGCCCACCTCGCGCAATAGCCCCATGGTACGACGCACGACGACAGGATTGGTGTGCATGCATTGCGCCAGGGCTTCGGAGGTCAATGGTCCATCCTGCTCGGCCATGTGGAGCAAGGCATGGAGAACGGAAGAAAGTCGGCTATCGCGTTTCATGTAACTTCAATTATTACGATTCGATCCGACATTCAAGGGTGGCCTGTTGTGATGAAGCAGGGCTGCGGCTAAGCCCGCTGTTTGAAACGAACCTCGCGTGCCGAAGCGCAAATCCTAATCTCGTCGCCGAGCGACCATTCGGCTGCCCTTGCCGCCATGGCTGCAGGCACGCCCTGCGAGCCAGACCCGGCGGGAACATCATAAGTGGCGTGCGCATCATGCGGCAGCAGCACGCCATAGCCGCGCTCAAGCGCCGCCCGCGCCGTTGCGGCGATGCACATGTCCGAGAGCACGCCGCAGATCACCAGATGCTTCGCGCCGAAAGCGGTCAGAATAGCGTCAAGATCGGTGCCGTCGAAGCCATCATCCTCCGTTTTCCTGATAACCACCTCGCCAGATAGCGGCGGAAAATGGAGTTTCCACCCCGGTTGAAACGGCTCATCCAGTGCACCGGGCGGACCATCGTTCTGCAGGAAAATCACCGGCGCCCATGCCGACCGCGCCTTATCCAGCAGGAGTTCGACCATCGCTCTCAAGGTGGCATGGCCGGGAACCGCACTCGGCCCCTCCACGAAAGCATTCTGCACGTCGACAACAAGCAGGACATCGGCCGGCGGACGGTCATCGGAAATCTCTTGCTGCTCTCTTTCCATCGATCGGTCAGGCCTCACCTTCAAACAAACTCGGAAGCATATGGGTACCTGCAGGGCAACCCAGCAATGTGAGACCGCCTCAAAAAGCGGCTTTGACGATCATCTCGGCGCCAAGCACCAGAAGGCAGACCAGAAACCAGCGGCGGAAGGCCGCCGGGCTGACGCGATTGCGGATGACCTGGCCGGCCCACATGCCGGCAAGCGCCGGGGCGATCGCTAGGGCAGAGAGAGCGAGATTGTCGACATGGAATGCGCCGTGCCAGGCGAGCGCGGCAGCCAATGCCACGGTGGAGACAGTGAAGGAGAGGCCGAGCGCCTGGACCAGATCTTCCTTCTCCAGCCCGAGCGCCTGCAGGTAGGGCACGGCCGGCACGACGAAAACGCCGGTCGCGCCCGTCAAGAGGCCTGTGACCATACCGATGACCGGCGATAGCAGCGGTTCCAGTGTCTGCGGCACGCGAAGCTGGCGGGCAAGCAAGGCGTAACCAGCATAAAGAAGGAGGGCCGCTCCCAGTGCTGCCGAGGTCATATGCGTATCGCCAGCGGCGAGCAGATATGAGCCGGCGAAGGTCCCGACGATGATGGCGCTGACCAGCAGAGAGAAACGACGCGCAAGCGCACCAAAGCTCGGGCCGGCCAGAAGCTGCCAGACATTGGTGACGAAGGAGGGCACGATCAGGAGGCTCGCTGCCGTTAGCGGCGAGATCAGTGTGCCCAGCACGCCCATTGCCACGGTCGGCAGCCCCATGCCGGTGACGCCCTTGACCATGCCGGCGATGAAGAAGGTCGCGAAGATCGCCGCGAGAAGCCATATCGAATGATCCATCATGCCCTTTCAGTAGCAGAGACAAAGACTGGCACAATGCGGATGATGCGAAGCCAGCCTTCGGCTATTCCGAAGACTGGACATGCGGTAATCTGCACGTCATGCGCTTCGATCTGACCGACCTTCGCCTTTTCCTCGCCGTCGTCGATGCCGGCAGCATCACGCATGGAGCCGCCGATATCGGGCTTTCGTTGCCGGCCGCCAGCGAGCGGCTGCGTGACATGGAGGCAAATGGCGGCGTACGGCTTCTGGAGCGCGGGCGACGCGGCGTGAGTCCGACGCCCGCCGGTGAGGCATTGGCCCATCATGCCCGGTTGATCCAGCGGCAGCTCACGCAAATGCGCGGCGAGCTTGGCGAGCACGCAAGCGGCCTGCGCGCAACCGTCCGGCTTCTCGCCAACACCGCGGCGATTGTCGAATACCTGCCGCCGCGCCTTGCCGAATGGATGGCCAGAAACCCGCGAACGGACATCGATCTCAAGGAGCGCCAGAGCATCGAGATCGCCCGGGCCGTTTCGGCCGGGCTGGCCGAGATCGGTATCCTGTCGGACGCGGCCGATACCTCCGGCCTGACATTGCGACCCTTCGCGATCGACCGCCTGGTGGTGGTGATATCTAGCGATCATGCGCTGGCAGCGGCAAAGCAGATCGCTTTCACGGAGATCCTGCATGAGCATTTCGTCGGACTTGCCGGCGGAGCGCTGCAGGATCACATCGACGCGCAGGCGGCCCGACTCGGCAGCCGGTTGAAAATGCGGGTGCGGATGCGGACATTTGAAGCCATCTGCCACATGGCCGGCCAGGGCATCGGCCTCGGCATCGTGCCCGAAACGGCGGCGCGTCGCTGCAGCCGATCCGCGAAAATTGCAGCCCTCCGCCTCACCGACCCATGGGCAACGCGCCGGCTTTCACTCTGCGCACGCTCCCTCGAAGAGCTTCCGTCGCCGGCCCGCGATCTTTTCGAGCATCTGGCAACGATATGACCGTAGCCTGTTGAAAAGACGCGTTGGGATCGACTAGTCTCGCCACGTGGCTGTCGGGGAGAGACGGCGCAATGGGAGGTCGGTATGGAATTTCACGACGACGAGCTTCACCGCTTCGAAGCCGAAGGGGCCGCTCCCTTGCCGCATACCGAGGTGGAAGGCCATGTCGATCATGATGGCGCGCGTATCTGGTATGCGTCCTACGGCAGCGGCTCACCGGTGATCCTTCTGCATGGCGGGCTCGGAAACAGCGGCAATTGGGGCTACCAAGTGCCCGCGCTCATCGACGCAGGCCATCAGCTTATCGTCATCGACAGCCGCGGCCATGGCCGCAGCACACGCGACGAGCGGCCTTATACCTACGAGCTCATGGCCACAGACGTTCTCGCCGTCATGGACAGGCTGAAGATCGACAAGGCCGCGATCGCCGGATGGAGCGACGGCGCCTGTATCGGCATGTTGCTTGGAAAAACCCATCCGGAACGCGTTTCCGGTGTCTTCTTCTTTGCCTGCAACATGGACCCGAGCGGTACCAAGGAATTCGTGGCGACGCCTATCATAGAGCGCTGCTTCACCCGCCATATGAAGGATTATGCCGCTCTCTCAGCCACACCCAGCGAGTTCGATGCTTTCGTCGAAGCGGTTGGCCTGATGCAGCGGACCGAGCCGAACTATACCATTGCCGATCTCGCCGAGATCGACGTGCCCGTCGCCATCGTGCAAAGCGAGCATGACGAGTTCATCAAGCGCGAACATGCCGATTATCTCGTGCGGCACATTCCAGGCGCGAAGCTGATCCTTCTGCCCGGCGTCAGCCATTTTGCCCCCTTGCAGCATCCGGCTCAGTTCAACGCCGCCCTGCTCGGCTTTCTTGCAACGATTTCAGTCTGACGGCAGATTCAGTTGCGCAGGTCCGATCGTTCGGATAAATGATGATCATCATCTTATTCGAACTCCCGAGACCGAATCGCCGCTGACAGGCCCTTCCGCCCCGGGGAGCAATTTGGCTCCAGGCAGGAGAATTTTATGACAGCCACTTTGTTTTCGCCTCTTTCCATTGGCCCGTATGAATTTGCGCATCGCGTCGTCATGGCGCCGCTGACCCGCATGCGGGCGAGCCAGCCGGGCAATGTGCCTTCGGCATTGAATGCCGAATATTACGCCCAGCGCGCCAGCGAGGGCGGGCTCATCATTTCCGAAGGGTCGCAGATTTCCAGTGCCGGTCAGGGCATGCCAGCAACGCCGGGCATCCACACGGCCGAACAAATCGCCGGCTGGAGGGCCGTGACGGATGCGGTTCATTGCAAGGGCGGCAAGATCTTCCTGCAGCTCTGGCATGTCGGCCGCATCTCCCATTCCTCACACCAGCCGGGCGGAGCGGTGCCGATCGCTCCTTCAGCCATTGCCGCCAAGGGTGATGCGTTTACCGCTTCCTTCGAGCGCGTTCCCTTCGAGACGCCGCAGGCGATCGATATCGACCTGATGCCGCTTTTGATCGACGTCTACGCCCAGGCTGCCGCCAATGCCAAGCAGGCGGGCTTTGACGGCGTCGAGATTCATGGCGCCAATGGCTATCTGATCGAACAGTTCCTGCAGGCCCGCACCAACCAGCGCACTGACCAATATGGCGGCTCGATCGAGAATCGTACGCGGCTGCTGCTTGAGGTGGTCGAGGCGGTTTCCGAAGTTTGGGGTTCGGATCGCGTCGGTGTGCGCCTTTCGCCCTTCGGCATCGCCAATGACAGCGGCGAGGACGATCCATTGCGCCTCTACGGCCATGTCATTCGCGAACTGGACCGCCTCAACCTCGCCTATCTGCATCTGATCGAGCCGCGCGCCAGTGGTGCCGGCCAAGCCGAAGTCGACCACAAGAATGTGCCCTCGGCTGCGGAACTCTTCCGGCCTGCCTGGTCCGGCACGCTGATCGCCGCGGGCAATTTCCGGCCGAACACTGCCGAGGCAGCACTTGCCGCCGGCCATGCCGATGCCATCGCCTTCGGTCGTCTCTTCATCGCCAATCCCGACCTGCCGGAGCGCATTCGTCTCGGTGCCCCGCTCAATACCTATCATCGCCAGACCTTCTACGGCGGCGGCGCCGAGGGTTACACCGATTATCCGACGCTGGATGCCAGGGAGGCCGCCGAATGAGCACGCCGAGCGCTATCATCGTCGGAGTAGGAGCCGAACAGGGGCTGGGGGCGGCGCTCTGCCGGCTTCTCGCGGACAAGGGCTATCATGTCGTCATTGCCGGCCGGACGGCGGCAAAGATCGATCAGGTGGCGGCTGGCATCCAGGCGTCCGGCGGCAGTGCCGAGGCGATCGAAACGGACGCCACGGATGAAGCTGCGGTCATCCGGCTGTTCGATCATGCCTTTACCGCTCGAGACGATATTGCCGCGCCTGACTTCGTCGTCTTCAACGCCGGCATCAATCGCCAGATTGCGTTTCGCGCCGTCACCGCCGCGCAATTCGAGGAATTCTGGCGTGTCTGCTGCTTCGGCGGATTCCTGGTAGGACGCGAGGCGGCGCGGCATCTGGCGCCGCTTGGCCGTGGAACGGTGATCTTCACCGGCGCCTCCGCAAGCCTGCGCGGCAAGGCGGGTTTCGCCCAGTTCGCCGCTGCCAAAGCCGGTCTTCGAATGATCAGCCAAAGCATGGCGCGGGAATTCGGACCGCTCGGCCTGCATGTCGCTCATACCATCATCGATGGCGGCATAGACGGCGAGCGGCTACGTTCGCGCCGGCCTGATGTGGATGCCGACGGGCTGCTGAACATCGATGCCATTGCCGAGAGCTACTGGCATATTCACCGGCAGCATCCTTCTGCCTGGACACAGGAACTCGATCTGCGTCCTTACAAGGAAAACTTCTGAGGCCGCCGTCGGAGCAACTCATGGCATTGCTCTAGCAATTCCGCGACAGGGCTTTGGCGATGGCCAGGAATTTCGGGTCTTCTAACCCGGTGCGATGCTGGATCTCTGCTTCGCCCTCCGCGGCCGATGTCTCGCTCGGAATCGTGAAGGACCACGCCGATGGTCGCTTCCGGCCGCGGAAAAACTGCGCCATCCGCCCCATCACACTCTGTTTGTCTGCCCTGCCCTTATGTTCTGAAGGCGGATCGACGGCATTCGGATTGCAGGGATCACCCCATCGTTCATCATAGAGATCCTTGAAGATATAATTGGTCAGCATTGGTTCACCTTTCTTTTTTGAATCGATTCAATCCAGTTGCGCATTGTTTTATTGAATCGGTTCAATCGTACGCCTCAAAACCCGACTGTCAAGAAGAATTGAACCGATACAACTTCATTGCTAGTATCCACCGGAAACATATGGAGGATTTCATTGGCCAAAGGCACCATAAGGCTGGCGGATGTCGCCAAGGCGGCAGGCGTATCGCAGGGAACCGCCTCCAATGTTTTCAGTCGGCCCGAAGTGGTGCGCGAAGAGGTACGCGAGCATGTGCTCGAGACGGCCAAGCGGCTTGGCTATGCCGGGCCGAGCCTGACGGGCCGGCTGCTGCGGGCCGGAAAGGTCAATGCCATCGGCGTCGCCGTCGTCGAGCCGCTTTCCTATTTCTTCAACGATCCCTGGGCCAGGGCGCTCCTGGCCGCTGTGTCCCAGGTCTGCGATGCCAGCGGCACAGGTCTCGCCCTGGTCTCGGCCAAGGATCGGCACAAGCTCGACTGGAACATCAAGAGCGCGTTGGTCGATGGCTTCATTCTGCTCTGCGTGGAAGGCGGCGAAAAGCTGGTTCAGTTGACGCGCGAGCGGCAATTGCCTTTCGTTGCTCTCGCCCTGAATGACGAAGATGCGTCGATCCCCTCGATCAGCGTCGACAATCTTGGTGGTGCGGCCGTTGCGGCCCGGCATCTGGCGGAACTCGGCCACAGGCGTTTCGGCGTGCTCGCGACCGAGCTTTCGGACGATCATGTCGGGCCGGTCAGCATCGGCGGGATCGGGCGGGCGATGTATTCCACCTCGCGCGATCGCGCACTCGGCTATTGGCAGGCACTCGAAGCCTTCGGAATTGGGCGCGAAAACGTGCCGATCTTTGAGACGCTCAACGACAAGCCAAGCGTCGAAGCCGGGCTTGAGTACCTGTTTTCTGCGAAGGAACCGCCGACGGCGATCCTTGCCATGTCCGACAATATCGCGCTTCTGGCGATCAATTGGCTGCGGGCACGGGGCCTTTCAGTGCCGCAGGACGTCTCCGTCATCGGCTTCGATGGCGTGCCGGAAGGCGGCATGGTGGAGCCGGGCCTGACGACGATGGCCCAGCCCTTTGCCGAGATCGCGGAACGCGCGGTGCAGGCCGTTCTTCACGATGCCGTACCGGCCGAGCGAGAGATGATCGGCGTCACGCTGATCGTGCGCGGCAGCACGGCAGCGCCGAGACCCGACCGAATCTAGAGCGGTTCAGCTTTTCACGGAATCTCCGAACCGCTCTATCTCTTTGGTTTAACGCAATTCCGGACGCAAAACCGCTTTGCACTTTTGCTGGAATTGCTCTAGCTCGCCTGCTGCGCGCCATCCACGTTTGCAGCCCGCATCTCGATGAGCTGCCGGGCAGCGGCGGCAGCGGCGTCCTTGTCGCTTGCCACCTGCACGGTGGGGAAGGCGAACTGGATGCCGTTCTCGTCGAAGGACTGCTTGATCAAGGCCAGCGCGCTGCGGCGGATGACGGAGAGCTCGTCGGGCTTGGCGGTGATGGCCAGCCTGATCTCGATCGCGAAATCGCCGAACTGCTCGACACCCTTCATCTTCAGCGTCTGGATGATGCTCGGTTTCAGCTCCTCGTCGTCGAGCAGGCGCTGGCCGATATCCTTGATAATGCGCTTCAGTTTCACGAGATCCGTATCGTAGGTCACCTTGACGATGATCTTATCGATTGCCCAGTCGCGGTTCATGTTGTTGACCGCACCGAGCGAACCGAAGGGGATCGTCGCCAGCGGGCCGCGCTGGTGGCGCAGCTTGACCGAACGCAGGCTGAAGGATTCCACCACGCCCTTGTAATGGCCGCTTTCGATATATTCGCCGATACGGAAGGCATCGTCCCAGAGGTAGAAGATGCCGCTGATGACATCCTTGACGATGGTCTGTGCGCCGAAGCCGACCGCGACGCCGACAACGCCGGCGCCGGCGATCAGCGGCCCGATCTGAACGCCGAGGCCCGACAGCACCATCATGACCGCAATGATGCCGATGACGACGGCAAGAATGTTGCGGAAGATCGGAAGCAGCGTCTGCAGCCGGGCGCGGCTCGCTCTCATCTCATCCGATTCGCCGGCGGCCGGCAGGGATTGCATGACTTTGCCGTCGATATAGGTTTTTGCCAGCTGCCAGACGAGATCGGCAACCAGGAGGATGATGATGCCGCCGAGAATGCCGCGAGCGATGCGGCCGACATTCGATTCGCTGCCACTCATCATCGCATGCGCCTCGACCCCCAGCATGTGGCCGAGCCATAAAGCCGCAAAGGTAATGATCAGCGCCCGCAAGCCGCGGTCGAGCAACACGGCCGCGATCTTGCCGGTACCGAAGATGCCGTCGGCGGCATCATGCAGGGCTTCGATCGCCTTCGTCGATACCGAGAGGACGCGCGGCAGCAATATCGCATAGATGCCGAGCCACAAAAGGCCATCAAAACCGGCCACCCAGAGACACCATAGCGCCGCGAAGAAAATCGTCAGGAGCCAGGAAACCGTCTTCGCCCCCCGCTTTTCCGGTGGAAGCGGCCTGGACCACACGGCAGCCGTGGCGATCAGAAACAGACCGATGCCGAGGGTGTAGCCGATGAGGTCGCGCGCCCCGACAGAAAAGTCCAGCGACGTGACGGCCTGTATGATCGCCCAGCCGCAGGCAAAATAGATAGCAAACAGCGTGCAGCGTCGATACCAATAGGATGCGACGCGCCGCCGTTCGGCGATGCGGGCGGCACCGCCGTCCTCATCCAGAACGTCGTTGGCGCGACGCATCGCTATCAATTCCATGACAAGCTTGCCGATGGAGATCGCCAGCCTGATCGACACCATCGCAATGACGCAAGCGATAGCAAAATTTTCAATGGCTGGCGGCCAATCGAAGGCAAGAAGCGGAACGAGCGTCACCAGGCCATGGATGATGGCGGGCACGACACCGCCCAGAAACTGGAAGCGCGCTGCCTGCAGTTCCGTCTCGGTACCGGCAGCCCTCTCGGTGCGCTGCATATGCCTGGTGTTGATGAAGCGTGCAACGGCGAGTTCGGCCGCCAACCCCAGGAAGAAGAGCAGGACAATCTGAATGATGATGCGTACGAGGCCGACCGACTTGCCTTCGCCTTCCAGCTTTTCCGATGCGGTCATGACCTCGTAGGGCAACGTCATCGCAGCGCCGGAGACCAGCTCAAGGTGATGCCGCGTATGGCCGAGCATGCCTGATAGAACCGACATCTGATTGCCGTCGGTCGGCGTCGGATCGCTGATGGTTGCGGGTTTATCGCTGGCGGGTGTCGGTTGACTATTGAGCTGCGCAGTAAGCCATTGCCTGACATCCGGCTCGTTCATCAGCTGGATCAGCTCGCGAACCTTGTCGGGCGGCGGGGCGGCCGGCTGTGGGGCAGCGGCATTCTGCGCGAACGCAGTCACAGGTGCAGCCAATGCAAAAAGACAAAAAAACAGGCCTCCGATCGTCCACCTGCCGCCCCCGACATTTCTCATCTGCGCTGCCCTTCCCGCAATCTGACCATTCGGCCCGCTCCTGCAGACTATACGCGTTTTTTGTACGGGCAAGCAGGCACTTACGGCCCCCACCCCCATCATACCGCCATTGCCCCGCAACGGCTGCCGCGCTAGGTTCTACAGCAATACCGTTCGGTACTCGGGGATGCGCGTGTTCAATTTCCTGAAAAGGCTCTTCGGCAGAGGCAAGCGCGCGGAAATGCGCCCCGGCCAACCCTATCCGATGCAGGAGCCAGAGAGCGCGGCCGTTGCCAAAACCCTCGATCTCAACATTCCCGACGAAGCTTTGCAGGATGAAGCAGCCTTTGCCGCCTATCTGCAGGAACGCCTGCCGTTCTTCGGAGATCTGATCCGCGTCGATTACGATGCTGCCGCCGGCAGTCTGACGCTGCACAGCCGCAACGGCGATACGATGACGAAATTCCTGAGCAATGCGCTGCTGGCGCTGCGCGAAAAGCGCGGGCCGGCACGCGCGCAGGCGCTCCTCAACTATCTCAACATGACGGAAGCCATGGTCGACAGCGGCGAGCTCGCCAAGGTCCTGCCGGTCCTGAAAGCGCGCGATTTCGTCGAGGTTGCGCGGCAGCAGATGATGCAGGCCGCCAAGGACGAGCCCAATCCGCCGCAATTCGTCTACCTCGACGAGGCCGAAAACCTGATCAAGCTCTTCGTCGTCAACGGCGAGACGACGGTCAACTACGTGATGGCCGAAGCACTCGACGACTGGGGCATCGATGTCCGAGAACTCGCCGAAACGGCACAGGCCAACCTGCAGAAATTCCTTGCCAAGACCGGCGTTCAGATCGCCAAACGCAGCCGGTTCCAATATGTCGAGGTGGACGGCCAGTTCGAGTCCAGCATTGCGTTCCTGCCGAATTTCTGGGCGCAGGTGCAGGAGCAATCCGGCGGCGCCGCGCCGATCGCCGCCTTCCTGTCGCGCGACAAGGTGTTCTTCACGCATGAGAACGATATCGAGGGCCTGCAGCTTCTGGAGCTGATCAGCGCCGATCTCAGCGACGTGCCCTACGTTATTTCGCCGGATCAATATCGCTGGGAAAATGGCCGCTGGACGCTATTTCGCCGTGTCGCCCGGATGGAAGCGGCGATCCGCCACTAGACCTTTTACGCATTGCGGACGGAAAACGCCTTAAACCAGCACTTCCTGATCGACGCGATCCTCTGCACCGAAGAACTTCAGATAACGCTCGACTTCCGCAGGCTCGCCCGTCGCCTTCTGAGGATTGTCCGAGAGCTTCACGGCCGGTCGGCCATTTGCCTCGATGACCTTGCAGACGATCGAAATAGGATTGAGGCCCTTGAGTTCGGTGGGCGCGCAGCCGGCGAAATCGTTGGTAAGGTTGGTGCCCCAACCAAAACTCATGCGGACTCGACCGTCGAAATGCTTGTAGGTGTCGATGATGGCATCGACATCGAGGCCATCGGAGAAGATCAGCAGCTTCTGGCGGGGATCGCGGCCCATCTTCTTCCACCATTCGATGATCTTCTCGCCGCCTTCGATCGGCGGGGCGCTGTCGGGGCGGAAGCCGGTCCAGTCGGCCACCCATTCCGGTGCGTTGCGCAGGAAGGAAGCCGTGCCGAAGGCATCGGGCAGCACGACGAGCAGATTGCCGCCATAGAGGCGGTTCCAGTCACGCAGCACCTTGTAGGGCGCCTTGCCGAGCTCTTCGTCATTTTTCGCAAGTGCTGCGGCGACCATCGGCAGCTCATGCGCATTGGTGCCGACGGCTTCGAGATCGGAATCCATGGCGAGCAGCACGTTGCTCGTGCCGGTGAAGGCGTTGCCCACTCCTTCCTTCAGCGCCTCCACGCACCAACGCTGCCAGAGGAAGCTATGGCGCCGGCGGGTGCCGAAATCGGAAATGCGCAGGCCCGGCAGCTCGCGCAGCCGCTCCACCTTCTCCCACATCTTGGCCTTGGCGCGGGCATACAGCACATCGAGCGTGAAGGGGCCAAGCGCCTTCAACGCCGTACGCGAACGAAGCTCGTTGATGATGGCGAGCGCGGGGATCTCCCACATCGTCGTCTCCTTCCACGAGCCGTGGAAATCGAGAATATACTGGCCGTCGCGCTTCGATAGCTCGTATTCCGGCAGCTGGAAATTCGACAGCCAGGCGAGGAATTCCGGTTCGAAGATCTGGGCGCGGCCGTAGAAACTGTTACCCGCCAGCCAGATCATCTCCTTCTTGGAGAGGCGGAGCGTGCGGGCATGGTCGAGCTGCTCACGCAATTCCTTTTCGTCGATCACTTCTGCGAGGCGGACGCTCTTGGTGCGATTGATAAGCGAGAAGGTGGCATCGACATCCGGATAGAGCTTCCAGATCATCTGCAGCATGAGGAGCTTGTAGAAATCCGTGTCGATCAGGCTGCGGATGATCGGATCAAGCTTCCAAGTATGGTTATAGACGCGGGTGGCGATATCCGTCTTGGTCATGTCGTTCCTGCCCCGTCTCCTGCCCTGCGGACGTCATGCTTTTCGCCAGCGGCGTGCCGGCATGCGGTTGTAGCGCCCTGTTATCAAAAAATGTTGAGCGAAAGTCCAGTCGCTGAAAGAAAATTGATACCAGGGCAAATGGGTCGCATTTTGCCGGCGCCAGCCGAGGCATAAGGCCCCGACCACCGCCATCCGAAGATAGACTTAGTAACCCCGACCGCGATCTACCAGATGCTGCAGCGGTTCGCCGCGTTCGAAGCAGGCGATCTGCTCCTCGACGTAGCGCATCAGTGCCTTTTCGTCAGACACGGCGGAATCATGCGGCGTAATGATGACATTTTCCAGGTCCCAAAGCGGATCGTCCGCAGCCAGAGGCTCGACGGCGAAGACATCGAGCGAGGCGCCGCCGAGGACGCCGGTGCGAACAGCCGAAGCGATATCGGCCGCAACCTGGCTCTTGCCGCGGCCGGCATTGATGAAGATCGGCTTGCCGAGCGGGCCGTTGCGATGCAGCTTGGAAAAGAGCGAAGCGTTGTAAATTCCCGTCGTCTCTGCCGTCAGCGGCAGCAGGCCGACGAGAATGTCGGTACGTGCCAGAAACGCATCCAGCCCGGCGGCATCGAAGGTTTCCATACCGTCGATCTCTTTCTTGCTGCGGGACCAGCCGATGACGTTGAAGCCCATAACTTTCAATTTCGCGGCTGCATCGCAGCCGAGAACACCGAGGCCCATGACGCCGACGGTGACGTCGGCAGCTTCCGGACCATGCTGCGGCGCCCAGACGTGCTGTCGCTGATTCCTGAAATGCCCCTGCACGTCGCGCAGATGCATCAGGCACTGCATCACCACCCATTCGCTCATCCGCGTCGTGAGACTGCGATCCACGAAACGGACCATCGGAATATCGGGCAGGCCAGCAATCGACATCATGGAATCGACGCCGGCGCCGCCCGAGAAGATGACCTTGAGATTGGGCGCGCGCTCGAAAAGATCGGCACCCGGCTTCCACAGCAGCGCGTAGTCGACATGCCTCAGATCCAGCCCCTTGCTGGCGGGGTCAGCGAGATTGATGCTGCCGCGATCGGCAAAAGCAGTTTCGAGTGCCCTGGCGACGGTCTCGGGGTTGAATTTGAGGTCGACGAGAACGGGGCTTTTGGCCGGCATGATGGTGGTCTCTATTGCTGGATGGCGGAGGTTGGCACCGCCTCGATGTTAAAGGCGGCAGCGAGAAGCGCCCTGGTGTAATCCTCTTTCGGCGCCCGGAAAATATCGGCGGATGCGCCCTGCTCTACGACCTTGCCGAAGCGCATGACGATCAGCTCGTTGGCGAGCGCCTTCACCACCTTCAGGTCGTGGCTGATGAAGAGATAGGCTAGATCGTGCTTCTGCTGCAGGTCACGCAGCAAATCGACCACCTGCGCCTGCACGCTCATGTCGAGCGCCGAGGTGGGCTCGTCGAGCATGACGAAGCGCGGCTTCAAGACCATGGCCCGGGCGATGGCGATGCGCTGACGCTGGCCGCCGGAGAATTCATGCGGGAAGCGCCAGCGCGTGGAGGGGTCGAGGCCGACCTCCTCCAGCGCCCAGCAGACGCGCTTGTCGCGCTCATCGGCCGAAAGCGACCGCTCATGTACCTTGAGCCCCTCGGCAATGATCTCGCCGACCGACATGCGCGGGCTGAGCGATCCATAAGGATCCTGGAAGACCACCTGCAGCTGATTGCGCAGCGGCCGCATTTCGCGAAACGAATAGCCGGCTATATCCTTGCCGACGAAGGCGATACGGCCCTTGGAGGAAATAAGCCGGGCGAGCGCGAGGCCGAGCGTGGTCTTGCCTGAGCCGGATTCGCCGACGACGCCGAGCGTCTGGCCAGCGCGCAGCTTCAGATCGATGCCATCGACCGCCTTCACATGGTCGACGACCTTACGCATGAAGCCGGCCTTGATCGGGAACCAGACGCGAATGTCGCTGCCTTCCATGACCACGGGCTTGTTCGTATCGCTCGCCGGCGGTTCACCACGCGGCTCTGCCGCCAGCAGATGGCGGGTATAATCATGCTGCGGCCGCGTGAAGACATCCTCCACCGTGCCGGTCTCCACGATCTTGCCCTTGGTCATCACGCAGACGCGGTCGGCGAATTTGCGGACGATGCCGAGATCGTGGGTGATGAACAGCATCGACATGCCATGCGCACCCTTGAGCTCGCGCAGGAGTTCGAGGATCTGTGCCTGCACGGTCACGTCGAGCGCCGTCGTCGGCTCGTCGGCGATCAGGAGTTCGGGGCGGTTGGCAAGCGCCATGGCGATCATCACGCGCTGGCGCTGGCCGCCGGACAGTTCATGCGGATAGGCCTTGAGCCGCTTTTCCGGCTCGCGGATGCCGACCTGATTCAAAAGTTCCAGCGTGCGGTTGCGAGCGACCTCACCCACCATGCCCTGATGCAACGCCAGGATTTCGCTGATCTGCCGCTCGATGGTGTGGAGCGGATTGAGCGAGGTCATCGGCTCCTGGAAGATCATCGTGATATCGTTGCCGCGCACGGCGCGCAGCTCGTTGTCCGATGCCTTCAAGAGGTCCTTGCCCTTGAACAGGATCTCGCCGGAAGGGTGGCTTGCGGCCGGATAGGGCAAGAGCTTCAGGATCGAATTGGCCGAAACCGACTTGCCGGAGCCGGATTCGCCGACCAGCGCCACGACCTCGCCCATGCGGATATCGAAGGAGACGCCATCGACGGCGATCGAGGTCTGCCCGCCCTGATGAAAGGCGACGGAGAGATTGCGGACTGACAGCAGCGGAGTGGAATTTTCGCTCATCGGAACGTCTTCCTCGGATCGAAGGCGTCGCGCACGGCCTCGCCGATGAAAATCAGCAGCGACAGCATGATCGACATGGTGAAGAAGGCCGAGAGCCCCAGCCAGGGAGCCTGCAGATTGGATTTGCCCTGGGCGATCATTTCACCCAGCGACGGCGAGCCGGGCGGCATGCCGAAGCCCAGGAAATCCAGCGAGGTCAGGGTGGTGATCGAACCCGACAGGATGAAGGGAACGAAGGTCAGCGTCGCGACCATCGCATTCGGCAGCAGGTGTCGATACATGATGGTGCGGTTGTTGACGCCGAGCGCGCGGGCGGCGCGCACATATTCGAAATTACGCGCCCGCAGGAATTCAGCGCGCACCACGCCGACGAGACCGACCCAGGAAAACAGCAGCAATATGCCGAGCAGGATGAAGAAGCCCGGCGGCAGCACCGAGGCGATGATCAGCAGGATATAGAGCACCGGCATGGACGACCAGATTTCGATGAAACGCTGCATCAGAAGATCGGTCCAGCCACCGAAATAGCCCTGAATCGCACCGGCGCAGACGCCGACGACTGCCGAGCAGATGGTGAGCGCCAGGCCGAACAGTACAGAGATGCGGAAGCCGTAGATCAGGCGTGCGAGCACGTCTCGCGCCTGATCGTCGGTGCCGAGCCAATTAAAATTGCTCCAGTTGCAATTCGGATCGGCGATACCGCCAGGATAGCCCGAGCAGCGTGTCTCCTTGCTCATCGCCCAGAAAGGCGGCGTCGGCGCCGACATTCCTGTGGGAAGGTTGGAATTGGCGGTCTGATAGGAATAATGGATCGGCGGCCAGATCATCCAGCCATGGGCATTGATCTCATCCTGGATATCCGGGGCGCGATAATCCGTCTGCGCCAGGAAGCCGCCGAACTTCTCTTCCGGATAATCGACGAAGACCGGCGCCAGGATCTCGCCCTTATAGGAGACGAGGATCGGCCGGTCGTTGACGATGAACTCCGCGCCGAGGCTGACGACGAACAGGACCAGGAAGATCCAGAGCGACCAGTAGCCGCGGCGGTTTGCCTTGAAGTTCTCCCAGCGGCGCACATTGGTCGGCGAGAACAGTCCCTTGCGCGGCGGCTTCACCGTGGTCGATAGCGTCTGCTGATTGGCTGCATCCATCACACGTCCCTCCGTTCGAAGTCGATGCGCGGATCGATCCAAGTGTAGATGAGGTCGGAGACGAGGCTGACGACGAGGCCGAGCAGCGAGAAGATGAAAAGCGTGGCAAACACAACGGGATAGTCGCGCTGGACGACAGAGAGATAGCTCAGGCGCCCCAGGCCATCGAGCGAGAAGATATTCTCGATCAGCAGCGAACCGGTGAAGAAGGCGGAGATGAAGGCGCCGGGAAAGCCGGCAATGACAATGAGCATGGCATTGCGGAAGACATGGCCATAGAGCACGCGCCGTTCGGAAAGACCCTTGGCGCGGGCGGTGATGACATATTGCTTCTTGATCTCTTCGATGAAGGAATTCTTCGTGAGCAGCGTCGTGGTGGCGAAGGCGGCGAGCGACAGCGAAATCAGCGGCAGCACCAGATGCCAGAGATAATCGAGGATCTTCTGCCACCAGCTGAGATCGGCGAAATTATCCGAGACGAGGCCGCGCAGCGGAAACCAGTCGAAGAAGGAGCCGCCGGCAAAGAGCACGATCAGCATGATGCCGAACAGGAAGCTCGGGACGGCATAGCCGACGATGATGATGCCCGACGTCCAGACATCGAAGGTCGATCCGTCCTGCACCGCCTTGCGGATGCCGAGCGGAATGGAAATGGCATAGGAGAAGATCAGGATCCAGATGCCGAGCGAGATCGACACCGGCAGCTTCTGGGCGATGAGGTCGATAACGGTGGTATTGCGGAAAAAGCTCTCGCCGAAATCGAAGCGGATATAGTTCCACATCATCTGGCCGAAGCGCTCGAGCGGCGGCTTGTCGAAGCCAAACTGCTTGTCGAGCTTGGCGATCAGCTCCGGATCGAGCCCCTGCGCGCCACGATATTTCGAGCTGCTGTCATCTAGGGATTGCTGGGCCAGCGTGTCGGTGCCGCCGGAAAGGCGACCGTTGGCATTGTCGCCCTGCCCGGTCAACTGCGCGATGACCTGCTCGACTGGACCGCCTGGCGCAAACTGCACGATGGTGAAGGAAATCGCCATGATCCCGACAATGGTCGGGATCATCAGCAGGAGACGTCGCAGGATATAAGCGCCCATTAGCCCGCCGCTCCCTCGAAGAGGGGTATGTTCCGCCTCGTCTCAATCCGTCCGTCGATCAAATCATAGTCCCTTCCGCCGGATCGAGACCGGCGCAATAATTTCAGCTTGAAACCATCCGAATCAGCCTCGAGCATTTGGAGCCAGCGAGCCCCTCATTGCAAGAGAGGCTCACTTTCCGGCGCTTTTCGACCACCAGACATCGGGAAAGCCGATCGAGTAATAGGGCAGCTCGGGCAGATGCTCGAATTTGTCCCAATAGGCGATCTTGTTCGTCGTCCCATAAAACAACGGGACAACGTAGTGGTGGGCGAGGAGTACGCGATCAAGCGCCTTGGCGGCAGCAGTCTTTTCTTCGAGGGTCGCGGCAGAGACAAGCTTACCGATCAATATATCGACACCCGGATCGGAAATGCCGGCGTAGTTGCGAGAGCCTTGGCGGTTTGCCGATGCCGAACCCCAGTAATCGATCTGTTCGCTGCCGGGCGGCAGCGCCGTGCCCCACACGTTCCAGGTCGCATCATAGTCGAAGCTGCGAATGCGATTGATGTATTGCGATGAATCGACCGTTCTGAGGGTCGCATCGATGCCAATGCGGCGCAGGTTCTGAACGTAGGGCAGGTTTGATCTTTCCAGCGAAGGACTGCCGAGCAGGATTTCCATCGTGAAGGGCTGGCCGGTCTTTTCGTTGACCATGCGATTGCCCTTCAACACATAACCGGCCTCCTTGAAAAGCGCGATCGCCTTGCGCAGATTGTCGCGCGCCTTCTGCGCGTCGCCGCCTACCGGATTGGTGTAGGGGGTGGTGAAGACTTCAGGCGGCACCTTATCCTTGACGCTGTTGAGGATATTCAATTCCTCGCCCGTGGGCAGCCCTGAAGAGGCAAGCTCGGTGCCGAAAAAGAAAGAGTTGACGCGGCTCAGCTGGCCAAAGGCAAGCGCCCTGTTCATCTCCTCGAAGTCATAGGCGTAGTTCAGCGCCTCACGTACACGCTGATCCTTGAACTGATCGCGCCGGAGATTGAGCACCATCGCCTGCATGATGCCGACCGAACGCAGCGAGTTGGGCAGTTCATCGCGCTTGATGCGGCCGTCCTTGGCGGCGGGAAAGTCGTACGCGGTCACCCAGTGGCTTGCCGACTGGTCCCGCCAGAAATCCGTATTCCCGCCGCGAAAGGCTTCGAATTCCACATCCTTATCGGCGTAGTAGGTGTAGGAAACCGTCCCGAAGTTATTCTGGCCGATATTGACTGGCAGGTTCTTGCCCCAATAGTCATCTCGCAGTTCATATCGGATTGACGATCCTGGCTGCACGGAGACGATCTTATACGGTCCGGATCCCATGACTGGCTCGAGTGTTGTGCGGGAGATATCGCGCGGCTTTCCATCGGCGCCGGCGCTCTCCCACCAATGTTTCGGCACGATCAGCAGCTGGCCGGCAATAAAAGGAAGTTCGCGATTGTTCTTTTCATTGAAGTAGAAGGTGACGTCCCTGTCACCCGTCTTTTCGGCTCGCGTCACGTGGGAATAGATACTGGTCGCGAGAGGATTGAGCTCCTTGGTGCGATCGAAACTGAAAACCACATCATCGGGAGTTACTGGTGTGCCGTCGGCCCATTTCGCCTCGGCGCGCAAGCGGAAGGTCGCGCTCGATATGTCATCGGGATAGGAGACACCCTCGGCAAGCAAGCCATAGGAGATGGCAACCTCGTCATTGGACGACTTCATCAGCGTATCGAAAACCATTGACAATCCGCTAACGGGGTTGCCCTTAAACAGCACCGGATTGAGCGTGTCGAACGTGCCCTCGTCCGAAAGTTTAAGCTCCCCGCCTTTCGGCGCATCCGGATTGACATAATCGAAATGCTTGAAGCCGGGCTGATATTTCAAGTCGCCGAGAATGGCTGTGCCGATGCGGAATTGCGGCTCTTCGGCTTTCGTGGCTAGAGGCATTGCCAGCAGGCAAAAAAGAGAAACGACCAAGCCTGCTTTCAACCGCGACAACGCCATTCATGATCTCCCGATGATTTCTGGAGAATCAGCATAAGGCAAATGAGGGCAAAAAACAGGACTCAATAACGCACCTCTTTGTAAAGAGGCCGAAGACTGTCTCCGGGAATCAACCCTTTGCCGCAGCTTCTTCAAGACGTTTGCGCAACATCAGCCGCAATTCGCCGGCGACGCGGCGATCCTCGGCAGCATCGGGCTCGGCGGCGACGGCGACGACGATGCGAAGCAGTTCGAGCACGATACCCGACATCAGCGCGATATCGTCCGATATCGGCGGCTGCGCCTGCTGCAGGATGCCGGCGATCAGCTCCTTCAGCTCTGCCCGTGAGCGCGCCTTGCGCTCCCTGGGAATATCACGGCGACTGGCCAGTACCGAAAACTCCGGATATTCCTCCATGAAAGCACCGAGCGCATGGAAGATCGCCTCGCCGCTATCGGCAGCGGAAAGGCCGGTGCTCCGCTCGGCTATACCTCGAAGCCCGGCCTTCAATCGCTCCAGGCGTTCGATATGCAGTGCTTCGGCAAGCAGGGGCTTGGTCGGGAAGAACTGATAGAGCGAGCCGATAGAGGAATTTGCCTCGGCCGCAATCTCCGTCATCGTTGCCGCCTCATAGCCCTTGCGCGCGAAAACCTTTGCGGCCGCCTCCAGCAGTATGACGACACGATCATGGCCGCGCTGCCGCTTCGGCGTGCGCGTCTTCAATTCTTCACTTGATTTTTGTGAGGCCATCCTCATATTTCCATTGTGAGGATATCCTCATATTTTATGGAGCTACCGCCCGATGTCACTTTACGACCCCAAAACTACCGCTCTCGTTTCTATCGACCTGCAAGGCCTCGTCCTCAGCCGCCCGCTCGCGCCCTACTCCGCCCAGCAGATCGTCACCAATACGGTCGCCATCGCAAACAAACTGAAGGCCGATGGCGGAACCACCGTTTTCGTGACGGTTGGATTTTCCGCAGACTATGCCGATGCTGTCAATCAGCCGACAGACGAAAGCTTTGCGCTTCCCCCAGGAGGTTTACCGCCGGCCGCGCTCGAGGCTCCGGCCGAGATGGCAGCGCTGACGCCCAATGTCGCCATCGTCAAGCGCCAGTGGAGCGCCTTTTACGGCACGGAACTGGACCTGCAGCTTCGCCGTCGCGGCGTCAGGACGCTGATCCTGACCGGAGTCGCCACCAATTTCGGTGTCGAAGCAACCGTGCGCGATGCCTTCGCGGCAAACTACGCCGTCATTGTTGCCGAAGATGCGGTGACGACCTTCTCGCAGGACATGCAGGATTTCGCCTGCACGAAGGTCTTGCCGCGGCTGTCGCGTATCCGCAAGACGGCGGAAATCCTGGCGAACTGATCCATCCGAAGCAAAGGTCTATGCAAGCAAAGGCGGCCGACCGGTGGCCATCCGTGATTGGCGCGGATTCACTTCCATCCTGTTTCAGGATAGTCTCACGGCAAATCACTTCGGCTAATGCCGACCGCCTTTCAAGGATATGCATGGCTTCACTTCTGGCTCGCGCCTTTCGAACGATCGGCAAATTCTCTCTCGCCACCTCGATCGGGATGGGCCTTGTCGCCGGCGATGCGCTGGCGCAGCAGGCCACCCCTTCCCCCGGCAGCGCCAAGGCTGTTTTCGGCGCCGTGACGCTGCCGACGCAGGGACCGCCGCAATCGATCGGCTTCTATGCCAAGGGCTGCCTCGCGGGCGCGGTCGCCCTGCCCGCGGACGGCCCGACATGGCAGGCGATGCGCCTGTCGCGCAATCGTCGTTGGGGACGACCGGAGACGATCGGCCTGCTCGAGCGCCTATCGCGCGATGCAGCCAGGAATGACGGCTGGCCGGGTCTGCTCGTCGGCGATATCTCGCAGCCGCGCGGCGGCCCAATGATCAACGGCCATGCCTCGCATCAGATCGGCCTCGACGCCGACGTCTGGCTGACGCCGATGCCGCGACGGAAGATGACGGCGGAAGAGCGCGAAGCCCTGCCTTTCACCACGATGCTCGCCAAGGACAAGTTCCTGACGATCAACGACAAGGTCTGGACCCCGGCGCATGCCCGCCTCTTGATGCGCGCGGCGAGCTATCCGGAGGTCGAGCGCATCTTCGTCAACCCGGCGATCAAGAAGAAGATGTGCGAGACATGGACAGGTGATCGCACCAACCTCGGCAAGCTGCGCCCGGAATACGGGCACGACTCGCATTTCCATATCCGTCTCCGCTGCCCCGCAGGCTCCGTCGGCTGCACAGGGCAGGCGCCGGTCGCCTCCGGCGATGGCTGCGACAAGTCGCTCGCCTGGTGGTTCGGGCCTGAGCCTTGGGCCAAGCCGAAGCCCAGCGACAAGCCGCCCCAAAAGCCGCGCGAAGTCATGGTTGCCGATCTGCCCAAGGCCTGCCAGGCCGTATTGGCGGCACCTTCGATTGCTTCCGCACGCCCCGCCGCCTCCGGCGCGAAAGCTGCCGACGTTTCAGTGGAGACGGACACAATGCCGGTTTCGGGCGATATGCTGCCCGGTCAGATTCCGCAGCAATAGGTCCTGCACCGTCCTTGCCGGAGGCGTCTTTCAAAACGCGCCCCCTTGGTATAGAAGGCGGGTAAATCGATTGAAAACATCGAGCGGAGCAAGGATTTCATGGCCGGCAGCAAATGCATCGCATTGATCGCGCATGATCAGAAAAAAGATGCGATGGCAGAATTTGCGCGGCGTAACGAAGCCGCCCTTGCCGATTGGAACATCGTCGCCACGGGCACGACAGGCGGCCGCGTGCTGGATGCCTGCCCGGACCTCAAGGTCACCCGGCTGAAAAGCGGCCCGCTCGGTGGCGACCAGCAGATCGGCGCGCTCATCGCCACCGGCGAGATCGATATGCTCGTCTTCTTCATCGATCCCCTCACCCCCATGCCGCACGACGTCGACGTGAAGGCATTGACGCGGCTTGCCGTTCTCTACGACATTCCGATGGCGCTCAACGAATCCACTGCCGAGCGGCTGATCAAAACCCTGAACCATTAATCCGCCTTGCCGGCGGCAGACCACGGACCTGGCCATGCCCGAGCTCAATCACAGCGATGCCCCCTTGCCTTTCCCAATCCTGATCGGCGATATCGGCGGCACCAATGCGCGTTTCTCCATCCTCGTCGATGCGGACTCCGAACAGGAGCATTTTCCGGTCGTGCAGACGGCGAATTTCGCCACGATCGACGATGCGATCAAGCTCGCCCTCGAAAACAGCAAGGTTCGGCCCCGCTCGGCAATTCTTGCCATGGCAGGTCCCGTGCAGGGTGACGAGATTCCGTTGACCAATTGCGATTGGGTGATCCGTCCGAAGACGATGATCGCCAATCTCGGCATCGAGGACGTGCTCGTCATCAACGACTTCGAGGCGCAGGCGCTCGCGATCGCCGAGATTTCCGACGAGCATCGCCAGACTATCGGCAAAGCATCCGGTAACGCGGTTGCATCGCGTGCCGTACTCGGGCCGGGCACCGGTCTTGGCGTCGGCGGTCTTGTCCATACCCAGCATCAGTGGGTGCCGGTGCCAGGCGAAGGCGGCCATATCGATCTCGGGCCGCGCACGGAACGCGACCTGCAGATCTGGCCGCATCTGGAACCCATCGAAGGCCGCATCTCCGCCGAACAGGTGATCTGCGGCCGCGGCCTCCAGAATATTTATCATGCGATCTGCGCAGCTGACGGCATCGAACCGAGCCTGAAGGAGCCGGCTGACATCACCAACCACGCGCTTGCCGGCACCAACAGGCAGGCCGAGGAGACGCTGACGCTGTTCGTCACCTATCTCGGCCGTGTCGCCGGCGATATCGCCATGATCTTCATGGCGCGCGGCGGCGTCTATCTTTCCGGCGGCATTCCGCAGAAGATCCTGCCGGCGCTGCAGAAGCCGGAATTCCGCGCCGCCTTCGAGGACAAGGCGCCGCACACGGAACTGATGAAGACGATCCCGACCCATGTTGTCGTCAATCCGCTGGCAGCGCTTTCCGGCCTTGCGACCTATGCCCGCAAGCCGACAAACTTCGGTCTTGCGACAGAAGGCCGTCGCTGGCGGCGTTGACCGCTTGTCAAACAGCTCATGGCGCGCCGAAACACCGATGCGCCATGTCTTTTTACAGGGGCCACCTTCCTCTATAATGGGCTCGGCTCCGCGATCGGCCTTAACCAGCGCGGCAAGGCATGTCTAGCCAAAGCCGTGCTAACTCTTTAATAGAGCCGCGCAAGCACGTGCCAGACGCGGCTCGCTTGGTTCAAGACAGGAAGCCGATTATTGAAATTGCCTGACCCGAAAAGCAAAAGCGTCGACAGCGAAGCCATCACCGGCATGCTGAAGCGTATTATCGCCGAGAACGGCCGCGATCATATTCGCGGCTACGCCATCGCGATTACCTGCCTGATCCTTGTCGCGCTTTCGACTGCTTATATCGGCTACATCGTCAAATCGGTCATCGACAGCGCCTTTATCGCCCGCGATATCGTCGATGCCTGGAAAATCTGCTTCAGCATCTTCCTCGTTTTCGTGGTGCGCGGTTTTGCTGGATATTTTCAATCGGTCATCCTGTCGAAGATTGGCAACAACATTATCGCACGTTATCAGCGCCGGCTCTATTCGCACCTGATGACGCTATCGGTCGGCTTCTTCAACGAAGCGCGCTCCGCGCAGCTCGCCGCCCGCATCAGCCAGAATGTCTCGGGCATCCGCGATGTCATGAACCTGACGATCACGTCGACGGCGCGCGACCTTCTGACATTCATCTCGCTGCTCTGCGTCATGGTCTTCCAGGACCCGGTGCTCAGCATCGCATTCGTCGTCATCGCGCCGCCGCTTTTCCTCACGCTGCGTTATATTTCCAAGCGCCTACGCGCCGCCACGCGCGATGCGGTCGTGCTCAACAGCCACGTGCTGGGCGCGATGCAGGAAACAATTCAGGGCGTCTCCATCGTCAAAGCCTTCACGATGGAGGAGGAGCTCGAACGCAAGATCAACAAGCTGATCACCGCTGCCGAGCACCGGCAGAACCGCATCGCCCGCCTTTCGGAGCGCAACGGTCCGCTGATCGAAACCGTCGCCGGTTTTGCGATCGCCAGCCTCTTTGCCTATGCCGCCTACCGGTCGATCTACGACAATGTTTCGCCGGGCGTGTTCTTCTCCTTCGCCACTTCGCTGCTGCTCGCCTACGATCCGGCCCGCCGCCTCGCCAAGCTGCAGGTGCAGCTGGAGCGCGCCGTCGTCAACGCGCGGATGATCTACGAGCTGCTCGACATGGAGCCGCGCCAGCGGGATCTTCCCGATGCCAAACCGCTCGTCGTAACCGACGCCCGCATCGAATTCCGGGACGTCCATTTCGCCTATGGCGACGAGGCCGTCCTGTGCGGCGTCAACTTCACGGCCGAGGGTGGCCAGACGACCGCACTCGTCGGCCCTTCGGGCGCCGGCAAGTCCACTGTCATCAATCTCATCCCACGCTTCTACGATCCCAAGGCTGGCAGCATCTTCATCGACGGGCAGGACATCGCGCATGTGACGAAACAGTCGCTGCGGGAACAGCTCGCCTATGTTTCGCAGCAGCCCTATCTCTTTGAAGGCACGATCCGCGACAATATCCGCTACGGCCGTCCGAACGCGACGGATGCCGAGATCGAGGATGCGGCGCGCCTTGCCTATGCCCATGATTTCATCGAGGCGCAGCCGATGGGCTACGATACACCGGTCGGCGAAAACGGCGTGACGCTGTCCGGCGGCCAGCGCCAGCGCCTGTCGATCGCCCGCGCGCTGGTGCGCAACGCGCCAATCCTGCTTCTGGACGAGGCGACCTCGGCGCTCGACACGGAATCCGAAGCGGCCGTGCAGAAGGCGCTGGAAGAAGCGATGAGCGGACGCACGGTCGTCGTCATCGCGCACCGCCTGTCGACGGTTGTCCGCGCCGAAAAGATCGTCGTCATGCAGAACGGCCGCGTTGTCGAAGAAGGCAACCACGAGACGCTTGCGACATCGGACAATGGCCTCTACGCTCGGCTCAACAACCTGCAGCTACCGGCGATTTCAAGCAATTCCCGCAAATAGACGATAGAGACGACATGAGCGACGATGCGATGAAGCTGGTGGTGGTGGGCGCGGCGGGCCGCATGGGACAGGCTCTCGTCCGCATCATTCACGCCACCGACGGCGTAACCCTGCATGCAGCCGTCGCCCGCCCCGGCTCCGCCTTCATCGGCAAGGATGCCGGCGAGATCGCCGGACTGGGGCCGATCGGCGTTCCCGTCACCGACGATCCGCTTGCCGCTTTCCTGCATGCCGAAGGCGTCATCGATTTTACGACGCCGGCAACCAGCGTCACCTTCGCCGGTCTCGCCGCCCAGGCGCGCATCGTCCATATCATCGGCACGACCGGATGTTCGGACGAGGACGAGGCGAAGTTCAAGGCTGCCGCACGCCATGCCCGTGTCGTCAAATCGGGCAATATGGGCCTTGGCATCAATCTTTTGAGCGTGCTCGTCGAACAGGCGGCGCGGGCATTGCCTTCGAACGACTGGGACATCGAGGTGCTGGAGATGCATCATCGGCACAAGGTCGATGCGCCGTCGGGCACGGCACTCCTGCTCGGCCAGGCGGCGGCGAAGGGCCGCGGCATAGATCTTAATGACAATTCCGTGCGCGTGCGCGACGGCCATACCGGCCCGCGCCCGGCAGGCACGATCGGCTTTGCGACCCTGCGCGGCGGCGGCGTGGTCGGCGATCATTCGGTGATCTTCGCCAGCGAAAGCGAGCGGCTGACGCTGTCGCACAATGCCGGCGACCGGTCGTTGTTTGCCCGCGGCGCGCTGCAGGCGGCGCTCTGGGCGCGCGACAAGAAACCCGGCTTCTATTCCATGCTCGATGTTCTCGGGCTTTCTACACGTTGATCCGATCCTGGAGCGGATCGGCCTGGAACTGCCGATCCGCTCCAGCCTTTTGTTGTCTCGCAATTCCGGACGGAAAACCGCTACACACTTTTCCTGGAATTGCTTCATTAAGGAGAAATTTATGAGCGGCACTCTCGTTCTCGTTCGCCACGGGCAGAGCGACTGGAATTTGAAGAATCTCTTTACCGGCTGGAAGGATCCTGATCTGACGGCGCTCGGCATCGAAGAGGCCAAGACCGGTGGCAAGGCTCTGGCCGATTACGGTATCAAGTACGATATCGCCTTCACCTCGGCGCTGACGCGCGCTCAGCACACGTTGAAGATCATCCTCGATGAAATCGGCCAGCCCGGCCTTGAAACGATCAAGGATCAGGCGCTGAACGAGCGCGACTACGGCGATCTCTCCGGCCTCAACAAGGATGACGCCCGCGCCAAGTGGGGCGAAGAGCAGGTCCACATCTGGCGCCGCTCCTACGACGTTCCGCCGCCCGGCGGCGAAAGCCTGCGCGACACCGGCGCCCGCGTCTGGCCCTATTATCTCACGGAAATCCTGCCGCGCGTGCTTGCCGGCCAGAACGTGCTGGTGGCCGCCCACGGCAACTCGCTGCGCTCACTCGTCATGGTTCTCGACCGCCTGAGCAAGGCACAGATCCTGGAGCTGAACCTCGCGACCGGTGTACCCATGGTCTACAAGCTCAAGGCCGATTCCACCGTCGCCTCGAAGGAAGTCCTCGGCGACATGTCCGGCGCGCATTGAGCTGTTGAACGGAAACCACCCCTCCTATGCCTGAGATGAGGGGTGGGAAATGCCGCAATATGTGTTACATTGCACTGCGTATGTAACACATGGACTGACATGACCGACGCGACATTTACCTTCCGAGTTGAAGAAGAGTTGAAGGCGGCTTTCAGCGAGGCTGCGAAAGCGCATGATCAAACCGGTGCGCAGTTGCTCCGGGCTTTCATGCGCGATTATGTGCGGCGCCAGCAAGATGTCGCCGAATATGACATTTGGTTTCGCCAGCAGGTTCAGGCCGGTCTTGCTTCCGCTAATGCCGGCAACCTCATTGCTGACGACGACGTGGACGCTGAATTTGCCGCCTTGCGAGAAGAAACACGCCGCAAACTCAGCGGGCGTTCTTCGTGAAACTTGCTTGGACTCCCGAAGCAAGGGCTGACCGACGCGCAATTTATACCTATATCGAGGCGGAAAACGTCCCCGCAGCACTCGCGCTGGACGAACTCTTTGCCAAACGGTCGAAACAGCTGATTACCCATCCAATGACGGGCCGGCTCGGTCGCGTGTCCGGGACACGAGAGCTTGTCGTGCATCGAAACTATTTGCTGATTTACGATCTCGCAGGCGAGACGGTGCGCATAATCCGTATCCTGCATGCCGCACAGCAATGGCCGCCAAACGATTTTCAGCCGTTTCCCTAGTGCGGCATCAATTCTCAACGGTGAAGCGCACTCTATCGGCGGCGAAGCGGGAAATCGAATATTGCACCGGGACATTATCGAGATCCGCATTGAGCGCCTGGGCGACGAGAACGATGGCGCCCGGGGATAATTGCAGATCGGTGAGGTCGCCCTCGTCGGCATGCGTCGCGGTGATCTCGGTGACGACGCGGACGTAATCCGGCACACCAAGCTCCTTGAATGCCTTGGTGATCGATCCGGTCGTCCGATAGATCTCGGCGATATCGCCGAAACGATCCGCCGGGAACCAGCTTGTTGCGCGCGATACCGGACGATGATCCGCCTGGCCCAGCGTTTCCAGCCGGATCAACGGCGTACCTGTCTTGAGCTTGAGCTGTTTGGCCAATTCGGCGCTGGCAGCTTCTTCGCCCGATGCAAGCAGCACGCTGCGGGTCTCACGTACCTGGTCGCCGATCCCTTGCGAAAATCGCGTGCGCCTTGAAATCGGGAAACTCAGTCGCTCCTTGCGCTCGATCAGCGTGCCGCGCCCCTGCACGGCGCGGACGATCCCCTCCTGCGCCAGTGCTGCGAGCGCACTTCTGATCGTGTGCCTGTTGACGCCGAACTGCAGCGCCAGCACCGTTTCCGGCGGCACCATGCCCGTCTCGTCGAAATCGCCGTGATTGATTGACGTGCGAATGCGATCGGCAATCTGCCGCCAGAGCGCTACGCCCGTCTGCCTCTGTATCTTCTGCCCTGCCATCTCGCCCACTCGCCCTGTCACACGCTTGTCACGACTCACTAATAAATATAAAACTATCTTGTATGGTTGTCTATATCAATAGACATTTAGAGGAAGGCGCGATGAATTCAGCACAGAGGCAGGAAGCGGCGGCACAGGAGCGTCGGGAACGCAAGCGCGTCGCCGATCTCTTGGCGCAGGCAGAACGCGACGAGCTAGAGGCTGCCTGGGAGGCATTGCCGAGCAAGCCGACGGTACAGCCGGTGCGCGCACCAGAGACAGGGCTCGTCATGGTGCGCGGCCGCATCGGCGGCGGCGGCTCCCCCTTCAACCTCGGCGAAGTCACGGTGACGCGCGCTACCGTCCGGTTGGCATCCAACACGATCGGCCACGCGCACGCGCTCGGCACGGATCGGGAAAAGGCCCGGCTTTCGGCCATTTTCGATGCACTCTGGCAGCAATCGGCCACGAAGGATTTCGTCGAAAAGGCTCTTCTGCAGCCGGTTACCGAGCGTATCGCCGAATATGACCGCAAGCGCGCCGAAGAGACGGCGGCAACCCGCGTCGATTTCTTCACCATGGTTCGCGGAGAAGATTGATGAGCCTTTCCAGCACTCCGACCTTCGGCAACGAGGCCCTGACCGGCGGTTTCACCGATCCGGTCTTCGACGCGCAAAGCGTCTTCAAGATGACGATGGATGCCATGGCACGTCCAGGCACCCTGCAGACCGTTGACGCTGACGTCGCGCCGCCCGCTCCACTCGGTGTTGCCGCAGGCGCCATCGGCCTCACCCTTTGCGATCACGACACGCCTGTCTGGCTCTCCAACAGCCTGGCAAGATCAAGCCTGGCGGAATGGCTGGCCTTCCACACCGGAGCGCCCGTCATTTCGGAACGGCTGGAGGCGCAGTTCGCCTTCATCGAAGCCGGCATGGCGCTTTCCTCCTTCAGCCAGTTCGGCATCGGCACCCAGGAATATCCCGATCGGTCGACCACGATCGTTCTGGAAATCGAAAGCCTGGTGGGCGGCAAACAACTGGCGCTTTCAGGCCCTGGCATCAAGGATGTGACCATGATCGCCCCGATCGGGCTGCCGGATGCGCTGCTGCGTATCTGGAACGACAATCGCGCGCTCTTCCCGCGCGGCGTCGATCTCATCCTGACGGCGGGCCGGCAATTCATCTGCCTGCCGCGCACCACCAAGATCACCGCGACGGAGTTGTGACATATGTATGTTGCCGTTAAGGGCGGCGAAGCCGCCATCGCCAATGCTCACCGGCTGCTGGCCGACCGTCGCCGCGGCGACCGCTCGCTGCCGGCAATCGGTATCGACCAGATCGTGGCGCAGCTCGCACTCGCGGTCGATCGCGTCATGGCCGAAGCCTCGCTTTATGACCGGACGCTGGCCGCACTTGCCGTTCGCCAGGCGCGCGGCGACATGATCGAAGCGATCTTCCTGCTCAGAGCCTACCGCACCACGCTGCCGCGCTTCGGTTATTCCCAGCCGCTTGACACTTCAGCGATGAAGATCGAGCGCCGCATTTCCGCGACCTACAAGGATTTGCCGGGCGGTCAGCTTCTCGGCCCAACCTTCGACTACACGCACCGCCTGCTCGACCCCAGCCTTTTGACAGATGAGCCGGTGGATGAGCCGATGCAGCGGCCGGCCGAGGACGGCCGCGTGATGCGCGTCTCGGAAATCCTCAACCAGGAAGGCCTGATCGAGGACGACGGCACCATGCCTGTCGATCACGAGATCGGCGACCTGACGCGCGAGCCGCTGGAATTCCCGATGACCCGGGACCTTCGCCTGCAGGCGCTCGCCCGCGGCGACGAAGGCTTCCTGCTGGCACTCGGCTATTCGACCCAGCGCGGCTACGGCCGCACCCACCCCTTCACCGGCGAAATCCGCATCGGCGAAGTAGAGGTCGAATTTGAGGTGCCGGAACTCGGCTTTGCCGTTTCGCTCGGCCGCATCCAGGTAACGGAATGCCAGATGGTCAACCAGTTTAAAGGTTCGGCCAAGGCACCGCCGCAGTTCACCCGGGGCTACGGCCTCGTCTTTGGCCAAAGCGAGCGCAAGGCGATGGCGATGTCGCTGGTGGACCGGGCGCTGCGGGCAGAGGAGCTCGGCGAAGACATCGTTGCGCCGGCTCAGGACGAGGAATTCGTCATTTCCCACTCAGACAACGTGCAGGCGACGGGCTTCGTCGAACATCTGAAACTGCCGCATTATGTCGACTTCCAGGCCGAGCTCGACCTGGTGCGGCGCATGCGCCGCGACTTCGAGGCCGCTCGCGATCGCGGCATGGAACCCATGACGGAGGCAGCCGAATGACCGAACTCGCCACCTACAATTTCGCCTATCTCGACGAACAGACCAAGCGGATGATCCGCCGTGCCATCCTGAAGGCGATCGCCATTCCCGGCTATCAGGTGCCTTTCGCCTCCCGCGAAATGCCGATGCCTTACGGCTGGGGCACCGGCGGCGTACAGCTGACGGCGGCGATCATCGGCCCGCAGGATGTGCTGAAGGTCATCGACCAGGGGGCCGACGACACGACGAACGCCGTCTCCATCCGCGCCTTCTTCCAGAAGGTCGCCAATGTCGCCGTCACCACCCGCACGGACGAGGCGACCATCATCCAGACGCGCCACCGCATTCCGGAAGCCAAGCTCGGGCCAAACCAGGTGCTCGTCTATCAGGTGCCGATCCCGGAGCCGTTGCGCTTCCTGGAGCCTCGCGAGACCGAGACGCGCAAGATGCATGCGCTTGAGGAATATGGCCTCATGCATGTGAAGCTCTATGAGGATATCGCCCGCAACGGACGCATTGCCACCACCTACGCCTATCCGGTCAAGGTCGCCGGCCGCTACGTCATGGATCCCTCACCGACGCCGAAGTTCGACAATCCGAAAATGCATCTGTCGGATGCGCTGCAGCTCTTCGGCGCCGGCCGCGAGAAGCGCATCTATGCCGTGCCGCCCTATACCGAAGTGGTCAGCCTGGATTTCGAGGATCATCCCTTCGAAGTGCAGCGCTTCGACAAGCCCTGCGCTCTCTGCGGCGCCGAGCAGGTCTATCTTGACGAGGTGATCCTCGACGACAAGGGCGGCCGCATGTTCGTCTGCTCCGATACCGATTTCTGCGAGGATCGTCGCGCCCATGGCCATGCCGGCCCAATGCTGGCGCCAGATGGACTGCCTGGTAGCAAGGAGGCTGCCGAATGAGTGACTCACCCCTCCTCAAGGTCAAGGACGTCTCGAAATTCTACGGCAGCCGCATCGGTTGCCGCGATGTGTCCTTCGAACTCTGGCCCGGCGAAGTGTTGGCTATCGTCGGCGAATCCGGCTCCGGCAAGACGACGCTGCTCAACTGCATCTCGACCCGGCTGCTGCCGACGACGGGCAGTGTCGAATACCACATGCGCGACGAGACCTATCGCGATCTTTTCCGCATGAACGAGGCCGAGCGCCGCTTCCTGATGCGCACCGACTGGGGCTTCGTGCATCAGAACCCGGCCGATGGCCTGCGTATGACGGTGTCCGCCGGCGCCAATGTCGGCGAGCGGCTGATGGCGATCGGCAACCGCCACTATGGCAACATCCGCAATACCGCCATCGACTGGCTCGAGCGGGTCGAGATCGACGCCGACCGCATCGACGACCAGCCCCGCGCCTTCTCCGGCGGCATGCGCCAGCGCCTGCAGATCGCCCGCAACCTTGTGACCGGCCCGCGCCTCGTCTTCATGGACGAGCCGACCGGCGGTCTTGACGTCTCGGTGCAGGCCCGCCTGCTCGATCTGGTGCGCGGCCTCGTCAACGATCTCGGCCTCTCCGCCATCATCGTAACCCACGATCTCGCGGTCGCCCGTCTCCTGTCGCATCGCATGATGGTGATGAAGGACGGCCAGGTGATCGAGCACGGTCTCACCGACCGCGTGCTCGACGATCCGCGCGAACCCTATACGCAACTGCTGGTCTCTTCGATCCTGCAGGTCTGAGGAAGAAACATGGCAACCCCACTCGTCGTTTCCGAAGTCTTCAAAAGCTTCACCATGCATCTGCGCGACGGCATTCGCCTGCCTGTTGTCGCCGATGTCTCCTTTTCCGTCGCTTCGGGCGAATGCGTCGTGCTCGGCGGCCCGTCGGGTATCGGCAAGAGCTCGCTCTTGAAAATGATCTATGGCAATTATGCCGTCGACAGCGGCCAGATCCTTGTCACGCACAAGGGCAGGATCGTCGATCTTGCGACAGCCGATCCGCGTACCGTGCTCGACGTCCGCCGCCAGACCATGGGCTATGTCAGCCAGTTCCTGCGCACCGTGCCGCGTGTTGCTGCCATCGACGTCGTCGCCGAGCCGCTGCTCGCTCGCGGTGTGAGCGTGACCGATGCCCGCGACAGGGCAGCGGAACTGCTCGCACGGCTGAACCTGCCTAGGGAACTCTGGCAGCTGCCGCCCGCCACCTTTTCCGGCGGCGAGCAGCAGCGCGTCAACATCGCCCGCGGCTTCATCACCGATCACGCCATCCTGCTGCTCGACGAGCCCACGGCGTCGCTCGACGCCCGTAACCGGGCCGTCGTCGTCGACATGATCGAGCAGAAGAAGGAGGCCGGCGTCGCCCTTCTCGGCATCTTCCATGACGAGGAAGTGCGCGAAGCTGTCGGCAGCCGCATTCTCGATGTCTCGCAGTTCTCGCCGCGGAAGGCCGCCGCATGAGCCGCAAATTGGGCGAACCACCCTTCATCAGCCCCTCGGCCAGCGTCAACAATTCGACGCTCGGCCGCTATACCGAAGTCTCCGACCGCTGCCGCATCGATGAAGTCGAGATGGGCGACTATTCCTACATCATGCAGGATGGTGCGGTCTGGTGTGCGACGATCGGCAAGTTCGTGAACATTGCCGCCGCCGTGCGCATCAATGCCACCAACCATCCGACATGGCGCGCGACCCTGCACCACTTCACCTATCGCGCCGCCGACTACTGGCCGGATGCCGATATGGAGACGGATTTCTTCACCTGGCGGCGCGACAACCGGGTTGTGATCGGCCATGACGTCTGGATCGGGCATGGTGCGACCGTGCTGCCCGGCGTGACAGTCGGCAATGGTGCCGTCATCGGAGCCGGCGCCGTCGTTTCCAAGGACGTTGCTCCCTACACCATCGTCGGCGGTGTGCCGGCCAAGCTGATCCGCGAGCGTTTCACGTCCGAGGTCGGCGCGCGCATGGACAAGCTTTCATGGTGGGATTGGGATCACGATCGCCTGCGCACAGCGCTTGCGGATTTCCGCGCCCTTTCGGCGGAGGAATTTCTGGATCGCTACGAAGCCTGAGAACGGTTTCCACCCTCATCGGACTTGCAAGGCGCTGACAAGCGATCCAGCTTAGCCGGTCCTTTCAATGCGGGATCGAGAGGAGTTTTCATGGCAAAGCAGTTTTCCAGCATCGACGGTCGGCTGCGCGATTTCATCGCGCGGCAACACATCTTCTTCACGGCATCCGCAACATCGGATTCCCGTGTCAATGTTTCGCCCCGCGAGACACAGTGCCTGCGCATCATCTCTCCGAACACCGCCATCTATCTCGACCGCACCGGCAGTGGCAACGAGACCGCTGCGCATATGAAGGCCGACGGACGGCTGACGATCATGTTCTGCGCCGTCGAAGGGCCGCCGATGATCTTGCGCCTCTATGGCCGCGGCCGGATCATCCATCGATCGACACCCGAATATCGCGAATTGCTGCACGATCACTATGAGGGCGAAGAACCGCTCGGCGCACGGCAGATCGTATGGCTGGACTTCGATCTCGTACAAACGTCCTGTGGTTTCGGCGTACCGCTCTTCAGCTATGAAGGCGAACGGCCGAGCCTGGACCAATGGGCGAAAGCCAAGGGTCCCGACGGCATCGAGGAATACCGGCGCGAGAAGAACAGCTTCAGCATAGACGGTCTGCCGACCGGCATGTTTGACGGCTAAACTTAAAGGAAAGCTCTCAGCCGGCTAATCTTGCAAAATCGCCGGGAATTGTAACAGCAGTTACACAAAACTGACATTGGAGCTTCATGAAGCGGGACTAATCGGTTGCCTTGTGGTTGGCGCCAGCCCCCTCGAAACTCCTTTCGAGACAGGGGCACGCGCCCGTTCTTAGCACCGGTACCGCTGAAATTTCTGCAGCCCGGGAGCCGCGAAAGGGAAGCACTATGTTCGAACTCAGGAATGTCTCACGCCGGTTTGGTAACAAGCTCGCCGTCGATTCCGTGACTTTGGACATACCGCAGGGACAGATGGTCGGCGTCATCGGCCGTTCGGGCGCCGGCAAGTCCACCTTGCTGCGCATGATCAACCGCCTGGCCGATCCGAGCTCCGGTTCCATCCATTTCGCCGGCACCGAAGTCTCCAAGCTGACCGGTCGTGCACTGCGCAGCTGGCAGCGCGATTGCGCCATGATCTTCCAGCAGTTCAATCTGGTGCCGCGCCTCGACGTGCTCACCAACGTCATGCTCGGCCGCCTCAACCATCGTTCGACGATGCTGAGTCTCCTTTCGGTCTTCACCCGCGAGGAGCGCATCGAGGCGATTGCGGCGCTGGAGCGCCTCGGCATCGAGCAGACGGCACTGCAGATGGCGGGCACGCTTTCCGGCGGCCAGCAGCAACGTGTTGCCATCGCTCGTGCCCTGATGCAGCAGCCGAAGATGATGCTGGCCGACGAGCCGATCGCCTCACTCGACCCGCTCAACGCCAAGATCGTCATGGACGCGCTGCGAGATATCAACGAGCGCGAAGGCATCACCGTCATCACAAACCTGCACACGCTGGATACGGCACGCAACTATTGCGAACGCATCGTCGGCATGGCGGCCGGCAAGGTCGTCTTCGACGGCAAGCCTACCGATCTGACGGCGGCCGCCGTCAAGGAAATCTACGGCACCGACAAGGACGGCGCCGGCATCGACGAGACCATGACGTCGACCTCCATCAACATCGCCGATCCGGCCGCACAAGCCGCGACGACTGAATCTGCCGGCCCGCAACCGCTGGCACTGGCCGGTCTCTGAGAGGGACGGCCGGGATCGAAGGCCCGCGTCAAGGGCGCATTTCTTCTATCAGACCGAAGACATCCGGGGACACCGGTTAATCAGGAGACGAACCCATGTTGAAGAAAGCACTCTTTGCCGCTACGGCGCTTGTTGCGCTCGCAGCCGGCGCTGCGGCTAACGCTGCAGATCTCAAGGAATTCCGCGTTGGCATTCTCGGCGGCGAAAACGAAGCCGACCGTCTGCGCAACTACGCCTGCCTTTCCGACCACCTGAAGAAGGAATTCGGCTTCGAGAAGGTTTCGCTGTTCCCGGCCGCCGACTATGACGGCGTTATCCAGGGCCTGCTCGGCGGCACGCTCGACTTCGCAGAACTCGGCGCGTCCGGCTATGCAGCCGTCGCCATCAAGGACCCGAAGGCCGTTACCCCGATCCTGACCACGCAGCAGACCGACGGCTCGACCGGCTACTACTCGATCGGCCTGGCTCTCAAGTCCTCCGGCATCAAGACCATCATGGACGCCAAGGGCAAGAAGCTCGGCTACGCCGATCCGGACTCCACCTCGGGCTACCTCGTTCCGCTGACGCAGATTCCGAAGACCACCGGCGTTCCGAACGACAAGTTCTTCGCTTCGACCCAGTTCAACGGCGGCCATGAGAACAACCTGCTCGCCGCCTATGACGGCAAGGTCGACGTTGCTGTCGATGACTCCTCGGGCGTTGGCGATTTCAAGGACGGCTTCACCTCCGGCACCTTCCGCAAGGAAGTCGACAAGGGCGCCGTCGACCCCAACAAGCTCGTCGAAGTCTGGCGTTCGCCGCTGATCCCGAACGGCCCGCTCGTCGTTCGCAACGCTCTCGGCACCGAATGGCAGGCCAAGCTGACGGACTTCTTCATGAAGCTCCCGACGGCTGACGCCAAGTGCTTCAACGCCGTCGAAGGCGGCGATTTCAAGGGTTATGTCAAGGTTACCCCGGACTTCTACAACGCCGTTATCGACGTTCGTAAGGCTGCCATCGGCGGCTGATCCGCATTCCGATAATTGGGCGGCCGGCAACGGCCGCCCTTTTGCTATTCACAAAGGCTGGATTTGATGACGATCGCCGATACGCACCCGAACATGCAAAGCGCGCCACAGAGCGCCAAGGAGATCGGCGACGCCTGGAGCAAGATGGTGGCCAAGCGCCGCCTCTACACCGGCATCGGCCTCGTGATCCTGCTCGTCGCCTTCGTCAGTTCGGTCCGCTTCGCCGACGAAAGCAATGCCGGCCACTTCTTCGAGCGACTGCCGCATCTCTTCGACTTCCTGAGCTGGCTCATCCCCAAGGACTGGCACGACGTCTATCGCGCCCTTTTCGACCTGCCGAGCCCGAATGGGGCGAACGGCGCCGGCGGTGAGGAATTCAATTTCCCGCTCGGCCGCGTCTATGTCTGGGGCGATTTCTACATTCCCGAATATTTCGAGCTGATGATCATCACCATCAACGTGGCGCTGGTGTCGACCATCATCGGCTTCGTCTTCGCGGTGCCTCTGGCCTTCTTCGCCGCCCGCAACATGTCGCCATCTAATCCAGTCCGCCTGGTGACGAAGCGCATCATGGAATTCCTGCGGGCCTTCCCGGAAATCGTCATTGCCGGCCTGTTCTCCGCGATCCTGTCGATCGGCCCGATCGCCGCCATCATCGCCGTCGGCCTGCACACGATCGGTGCGCTCGGCAAGCTGTTCTACGAAGTCGTCGAGAATATCGACATGAAGCCAGACGAAGGCATGCGCGCCGTGGGTGCGAGCTGGACCGAGCGCGTCCGCTTTGCCGCCATGCCGCAGGTGCTGCCGAACTTCATGTCCTATGCGCTGCTGCGCCTTGAGATCAACGTCCGCGCCTCGACGATCATCGGCGCCGTCGGCGGCGGCGGTATCGGCGAGGAACTGAAGCTTTCGATCTCGCGCGGCTTCGGCGCCAAGACGATGGCGCTGGTGCTGCTGCTCTTCGTGACCATTATCGCCGTCGACCAGTTTTCCGCATGGCTCCGCCGCCGTCTCGTCGGCGAGCATGCCTTTCTTTTGCAGCATTGAGGTTGACCATGTCCGTCATCGACGCCGGCCGTATGCAGGAAATCGAAGCGCGCTACCCGGAGATCCTTCACCGGTCCTTCCGCCAGCGCTTCGGCGCGCTGATGATGTTCATCGGCGTCATCCTCTACGGCATCTATGCCGTATGGTTCTTCGATCTGCCGAAGGTCATCTCGGAAGCGCATTGGGAGCGCGTCGGCATCTATCTCAGCGAGTGGGTGAGCTATGACGTGCAGCCGGAATTCCGCATTTCCGGCGACAAGATCAGCATCAAATATCCGCGCTTCTCGCCGCTCGGCGACAATCCGAACCCGGACTGGGTGAAAACCAATCCCGACGGCAGCATGACCGTTTCGGTCAGCGGTACCAGCCGCACAGTAACGGTAACGAAGACGCAGGCGATCGTGACGGCGCATGGCATCACCATCCCGATCGACATTACCGGCGACACGCCGAAGCTCGTCGGCTCCGAGCCTGTTCCCAGCTGGATGACCGTTTATGACGACAATATCCTGGTCAATCTCGGCTTTGCCGGCGATGCCAGCATTTCCAGCGATCGTGTGAAGATCCGCAAGCGCTTCATCGGCTGGGCCAATTTCGTCTTCGATACGCATTCGCCCTTCTTCGACAAGTCGGCTGGCGAAGTCATCGGCCTGATCGTTTCCGGGCCGCGACTGGACCCCACGCAATCCAATCTGTCGCTGGCCTTCGACAATATCTGGAACAATGGCGCCTGGCAGCATGGCGACGTCTGGACCAAGCTGTTCCAGACCATCGTCATGGCCTTCCTCGGCACGCTGCTCGGTTCGCTCGCGGCTTTCCCGCTCGCCTTCCTGGCCGCCCGCAACATCACGCCGAACCGGCTACTCAATCAGATATTGAAGCGCTTCTTCGATTTCCTGCGTTCGGTGGACATGCTGATCTGGGCGCTGTTCCTGACCCGCGCCTTCGGCCCCGGCCCGCTCGCCGGCAGCGGCGCGATCTTCCTCACCGAGACGGGCACCCTCGGCAAGCTCTATTCCGAGGGCCTTGAGAACATCGACAACAAGCCACGCGAAGGCGTGAAATCCACCGGCTCTCCGACCATTCTCGTGCATCGCTACGGCATCATGCCGCAGATCGTTCCGGTCATCGTCAGCCAGACGCTCTACCAGTGGGAATCGAACGTGCGCGGCGCGACCATCATCGGCGCCGTCGGCGCGGGCGGCATAGGTCTCAAACTTTGGGAAGCCATGCGCACCAATGCCAACTGGGAAAATGTCGCCTATATGGTGCTTTTGATCCTGATCGTCGTCTTCCTGTTCGATGCCGCATCCAACGCCTTGCGCTCGCGGCTGATGGGCACGCGGGTCAGATAAAAAAGAACCGGAAAAAATCGTTCCGCATCATCATTCTGTCACGGGAATCCGGTAGCGCAGGCCGGCAAGACCGTAACGGTCAAGCCGGCTTTAGCCGGATTCGAATCGTTGCTGCCTTGCTGCTCTTGCGGTTTGTCGCAAATCACCCAACAGTGTCCCGCGCAGCCGATTTTTCCAAGGAATGCAGCCTTGCGCTATGCTCTCTATTTCACACCGCCCAAAGACGATCCGTTGACGTCGCTTGCCGCCCGCTGGCTGGGCCGCGATGCATTTTCCAATGAGATTTTTTCCGACAAAGCCATGGGACCCGTGCCTGAAGGCCATGCCGAACTGACGGACGATCCGCGCCGCTACGGTTTCCATGCCACACTGAAGGCACCCTTCGAGCTCGCCGCCTCGGTGACCGAGCGCGACCTTCTCGAGGTTGCCGCGGAATTCGCCGCGCAGACCAAGGCCTTCACCATTCCCGAGCTTGTGCTTGGCCAGCTCGGCCATTTCTTCGCGCTTGTGCCCGGCTCGCTTTACCAGCCGCTGCAGGATTTCGCCTCGCGCGTGGTCAAGACCTTCGAACCGCTCCGCGCGCCGCTTTCGGACCATGATATTGCCCGGCGCAAGCCGGAGGGCCTGACAGAACCACAGCGCGCCAACCTGCTGCGCTGGGGCTATCCTTACGTCAACGACGAGTTCCGCTTCCACATGACGCTGACGGGACGTGTGCCCTCCGAGCGTCAGCCCGAATTGCAGGCAATCCTCGCCGAGCGCTTCGCCGAGCATACAGGCAAGCCGCTCGACATTTCCGGCCTCGCGATCTTCGCGGAAGATGAGCGCGGTGCTCCCTTTACCGTCCGTTCCTGGCTGCCGCTGACCGGCGCTTCAAAGTGAAAGACCTGACATGACCAAAGAAACCGTCCTTTCCAACGCCCGCATCGTCCTCGAAGACCAGATCGTGGAAGGCTCCGTGCTGATCCGCGACGGTCGCATCGCCGCCATTTCCGAGGGCAAGTCCGCGGTCGGCGAGGATTTCGAGGGTGACTTTGTGATTCCCGGTCTGGTCGAGCTGCATACCGACCATCTGGAAGCGCATTACTCCCCGCGCCCAGGCGTGCGCTGGAACAAGACGGCTGCCATCCAGGCCCATGACGCCCAGGTCGTCACATCAGGCATCACCACGGTGTTCGACTGCCTGCGCATGGGCTCGGACGAGGATGGCGGTTTCGAAAAGGGCGAGATGCGCGACATGGCCGACGCCATTCAGGCAGCCCAGCGCGAAGACCGCCTGCGCGCCGACCACCTGATCCACCTGCGCTGCGAAGTCTCCTCCGACAACGTTCTAGATCACTTCCAGGATTTCGAGAAGGATGCTTACGTCCGTCTGGTCTCGCTGATGGACCATGCGCCGGGCCAGCGCCAGTTCCAGACCATGGATCAGTACATCTTCTACTACCAGAAGAAGCGCGGCCTGAGCGATGAGGTCTTTGCTCGTTTCGTCGCCAAGCGGCAGGAAGAATCGGCAAAGTACGCCACACCGAACCGCGACGCGATCGCCAAGGTCTGCGCCGAGCGCGGCATCACCGTCGCCAGCCACGACGACGCGACGCTTGCCCATGTCGACGAAGCCATCCACTATGGCGTTCGCCTCGCCGAATTCCCGACCAGCGTCGAAGCCGCAAAGGCTTCGCATGGCGCCGGCATGAGCGTGCTGATGGGCGCGCCGAACATCGTGCGCGGCAAGTCGCATTCGGGCAATATCGCCGCTCGCGATCTTGCCGAGCTTGGCGTACTCGATGTTCTTTCCTCCGATTACGTGCCGCTCAGCCTGCTGCACGCGCCCTTCATCCTGGCAGATGAAGTCGAGGGCATCTCGCTGCCGCAGGCGATTGCGATGGTGACGGCGACGCCTGCAAGAACCGTCAGCCTGAACGACCGCGGCCGCATTGCCGAAGGCCTGCGCGCCGATCTCGTGCGCGTTCGCCGCGACCACGGCGTGCCGGTCACGCGGTCGGTCTGGCGGGAAGGACGGCGGGTCGCATGAGCGCGGACGCCAACACCAAGCCGGCTCATGACGGCTTGTCGGATGCCGCTTCGGGCACGTTGGCTGTTGTCGTCGGCCCGAGCGGTGCCGGCAAGGATACGCTGATGAACCTGGCTGCCCGGCATTTCGCCGGCCGGCCCGATATTCACTTCGTCCGCCGCGTCATCACCCGCGATGGCGAGGCCGGCAACGAAGATCACAGAAGCGTTTCCGATGCCGACTTCGATGCGATGGAGAAGACTGGCGCCTTTGCCGTGTCCTGGGAGGCGCATGGGCTGAAATACGGCATCCCAGCCGATATCTTCGCTGAACTTGCGCGAGGCAATCTGGTCATCGCCAATGGCTCGCGCTCGGCGCTGCATCATTTCCAGGCTGCATTCCCGCGTCTGAAGGTCATCAACATCACGGCGTCACGCGACGTGCTTGCCGAACGGCTGATGGCGCGCGGACGCGAAAGCCGCGAGGACGTGCTGAAGCGGCTGGAAAGAAGCTCCCTGACCGTTCAGGGCAGCTACGACGTCGCCGATATCGACAACAGCGGCACGCTCGAAGAGGCGGAACGCGCGATCATTTCCGTGCTGGAAGCGTTGGTCCGGAAGTAAGAGCGCTGAAGCCGCCCAATCTCGCCCCTGGCGGGCGAGAAAGCAATTTCAATGGCTTAGAAATTGCGATACCGAAGGCTCCGCATACTCCGGAGCTTGGCGCAATTTCTAAGCCATTGAAATTGCAAGAGAGGGGCCTTTTCTTGCGTAAATCGTCTCAGGGTTCAGCTTGCCCCTGTCCGCCCCCGCCCTTGCAAAATCTAGCACTTAGCCTTGCGGCTAAATACTGATTTTGCTTTCCCGCCCGCCCCTTCGATAAGCTCAGGAGGTCGGGATTGAGAGCCTCAGTGGGCCTCATCCCAATTGTTTGCGGCGCGGGCATCGACCTTCAGCGGCACGGCCATATCGACCGCCGGCATGGCGGCATTTTCCATGACCGAGACGATGATCGGCGTCGTGCGTTCGACATCGGCATCCTCGACTTCGAAGATCAGTTCGTCGTGCACCTGCAGCAGCATGCGCACGCGATCACCGAGCCCGGCTGAAGCCAGCGCCGGCTCCATCTTGATCATGGCGCGGCGAATGACGTCTGCCGCAGACCCTTGGATCGGAGCGTTGATCGAGGCGCGCTCGTTGAAGGCACGGACGGAGGGGTTGGAGGAGCGGATTTCCGGGAAATGGATGCGGCGGCCGAAAATCGTCTCGACATAACCCTTGTCGCGCGCGGCCTGCTTGGCACCGTCCATGTAGTCCCGGATGCCGGGGAAGCGCTCGAAATACTTCTTGATGTAATCGCCGGCTTCCGAACGTTCGATCGACAGCTGGTTGGCAAGACCGAAAGCTGAGATGCCGTAGATGATGCCGAAGTTGATCGCCTTGGCGCGGCGGCGAACTTCGCTCGGCATGCCCTCGACCGGAACGCCGAACATTTCCGACGCCGTCATCGCGTGAATGTCGATGCCGTCTTCGAAAGCCTGCTTGAGCTGCGGGATATTGGCGACATGCGCCAGCACGCGCAGTTCGATCTGGCTGTAGTCGGCGGAAACCAGCTTGTGACCGGGCGTCGAGATGAAGGCCGTGCGGATCTTGCGGCCTTCCGCCGTGCGCACCGGAATATTCTGCAGGTTCGGCTCGGAGGACGACAGACGCCCCGTGGTAGTCGAGGCCAGCGAATAGGATGTGTGCACGCGCTTCGTCTCGGGATGGACGTAGCCCGGCAGAGCATCGGTATAGGTCGATTTCAGCTTGGTGAGCTGACGCCAGTCGACGATCTTGCGCGGCAGTTCGAAGCCGGCCGCCGCCAGATCCTCCAGCACCTGTGCCGAGGTCGACCATTGCCCGGTCTTCGTCTTGCTGCCGCCGGCCAGTCCCATCTTGCCGAAGAGGATGTCGCCAAGCTGCTTCGGAGAGCCGATGTTGAAGCGCTCGCCGGCGAGCGTATAGATCTCGTCCTCGAGAGCGGCGGCACCCTGCGCCAGCTCGCCCGAAAGGCGCGACAGGATCTGCCGGTCGATGGTGATGCCACGCTCTTCCATATGCGCAAGCACCGGCACGAGAGGCCGCTCCAACCGCTCGTAGACGGCCGAAAGTTTTTCTGCTGCAAGTCGTGGTTTCAGCACCAGCCACAGGCGCAGCGTCACATCGGCATCCTCGGCGGCATAGGCGGTGGCGCGGTCGATATCGACGAGATCGAAGGTGACATTGGATTTGCCGCTGCCGGCAACGTCCTTGTAGGCGATCGGCTTGTGGCCGAGCCAGCGCTCGGAGAGGCTGTCCATGCCATGCGTGGCGTTGGAGCCGCCATCGAGCACATAGGAGAGCAGCATCGTGTCATCGAACGCCTTGGTCTCGATGCCGTAGCGCTTCATCAGCAGATAGTCGTATTTGAGGTTCTGCGCGATCTTCAGGATGGAGGTATCCTCCAAAAGGTCCTTCAACCTCGCAAGAGCATCGCGCAGCGGAATCTGATTATCGGCCAGGCCGCCGCCGAGCAGATCGCCTACACCGGTCTTGTGGGCAAGCGGGACATAGGCGGCACGGATGGAGCTGCCCGTGGGATCATTGCGGTTATCAGCGACCGCCAGCGAGAAACCGACGATTTCGGCCTGCATGACATCGAGCGACGTCGTTTCGGTATCGAAGGCGACGATGCCGGTCTCGCGCGCATCCGCGATCCATTGATCGAGGGTGGCAATATCGCGAATGGTCACATATTTTGAATGATCGATCGGAGCAGTGGCGAAGCTTGCCGCCCTTGCGTTGGCAAGTGCGGCCGGTTCCGTCAGCCCCTCGACGGCCAGGCGCGGCTTTACCGCCGGTGCCGGAACGGAGGCTCCCTCGGCCGTAACCTCGCTGCCTGCAACAAGCTCGGCATTTTCGCCGGCGTCGAGATCGGGGCCGTGCGCACTCTCACCCAGTTCGACTTTGACGACGGCGGGCTCGATCGCCGCGGGATCGCAATCGCAGGCATCCGCAACGCGGCGCGTCAGCGAGGTGAATTCCATCGCCTTCAGGAAGCCGATCAGCTTCGGGCCGTTCTGCGGCTCCAGCACCAGCGCATCGAGATCAAGCTCCAGCGGCACATCGGTCCTGAGCGTCACCAGCTGGCGGGATATGCGAGCAAGCTCGGCATTGGCGATGATGTTTTCGCGGCGCTTCTGCTGCTTGATTTCGTCGGCGCGGGCAAGCAGCGTGTCGAGGTCGCCGAATTCTTCCAGCAGTTGCGCCGCGGTCTTCGGGCCGATGCCGGGTATGCCCGGCACGTTGTCGACCGAATCGCCGGTCATGGCCTGCAGATCGATCATCTTTTCCGGTGGCACGCCCCATTTCTCGATGACATCGGGAATGCCGATCTGCTTGTCCTTCATGCTGTCATACATGTGGACCATTGGCGTGACGAGCTGCATCAGGTCCTTGTCGGACGAGATGATGGTCACATCGGAGCCGGCTGCCTCCGCCTGTCGGGCATAGGTGGCGATGATGTCGTCGGCCTCGAAGCCGTCGGTCTCGATACAGGGCAGATTGAAGGCGCGGGTCGCCTCACGGATGAGGCCGAATTGCGGGATCAGCTCTTCCGGCGGCGCCGAGCGATTGGCCTTGTATTCCGGGAAGATGTCCTTGCGGAAGGTCTTCGACGAATAGTCGAAGATGACGGCGAAATGGGTCGGCGTCACCCCGACGGAGGTGTCGCGCGCCGAAGTCAAAAGCTTCCACAGCATGTTGCAGAAACCCGAGACGGCGCCGACGGGTAATCCGTCGGACTTGCGCGTCAGCGGCGGCAGGGCGTGAAAGGCCCGGAATATGAAACCGGAGCCGTCGACGAGGAAGAGATGATCACCTTTTTTCATGGAAGCATGGATAGCGTGACGCACCTCCAACGTCCATATAAACTTCAGTTTTGCAGGCTAGAACGCTTCCGCTTTTCTTCAAATCGCGCAAACGCTTTATCTTTTGTTTTTACGCAATTCCGGACGGAAAACCGCGATACACTTTTCCTGGAATTACTTTGGTGGGAAGGCCAAATCTCTCACCGAAACGTTACTAACTTTTAATCAATCTAATCTGCGCATTCCCTTGAAAAACCACATTCGAAACCTCAAATCATACTCACCGGCGATTGATACGCCGCGGGTCTGGCAACCGGCCTGTCCCCCGCCATGTCAGACTTGGACAAAGGCCTATCCCCTCTCCGGGCCTTTGTCCCCCTTTCGAGAGCCGCCATGGTGTCCCCTCCAGGCCATGGCGGCTTTTTCATGCAAAAAATACAACCAGTGAACGTGAAAAAATCGGCTGAAGTTGCTGATTTCAGGGGTCTCTACCTAAATAATTGCCGATTGTCTTGACCTTGAATTGTCGGCATATTTGCAATCATGGGATTTAATCGGATGGACTCCGCCGCCTACCTTGCCAGTCAGATGGCAAAGGGATTCGCTCGCTCGCTACAACAACGCGCGGCGAAGCTCGGCTTTTCCCCCGGTCAGTTTCCAATCCTGCTGGAATTGTGGTCCGAGGATGGGCTCACGCAGAAACAGCTGCTCGATAGGGTCGACATCGAACAGGCGACAATGGCCAATACGCTGTCGCGCATGGAACGGGACGGATTGGTGGAACGCCGCCCGCATCCTTCGGACAAGCGGGCGCAACTGGTCTTCCTGACGAACAAGGCCGCAGCCATGCAGGCGGAAGCGATCGAAGCCGCCATGGCCGCGGACACGGATCTCCTCAAAGACTTTCGTCAATTCGAGCGCGAACTGCTGCTGGAATATATCCGGCGTGTGCTGGAGAATGCCAAGCAGCTCTAGGGCCTAGACTAATTCAGAGCCAGCTAGAGGGCCAAGGCGGTGGCGAGTGCCAAGCCTGAGCGGAAGTTGGTGGCGAGTTTGCCATAGCCGGCAGCGACGCGGCCGAAGCCCCTGAGGCTGCGGAAGGCGTTCTCAATGAGATGCCGAGCACGGAAGCGCCGCTTATCTTAGCGGATGGTTGCCTTGCGGTTGTGCCGGGATCACCGGGACGGCGCCGACATAGTGAGCTAGGCAACGCAGCCGATCAGCATACAAGATCATCGATTGCCGCCAGCGCGTATCACCTTCACGCGCGCCCCGGCCAGACAGGAGGGGCAGAAATTATAGTTTCAGGCCGACGCTCGCCAGGAAGCTTTCCATACGGTTGTCAACCTCAGCCTTCGTCTCCGCCCACGCTGGGAACGACTGCAGAAGATTGTCGTGCCAAGCGATAAGGTTTGGATATTCTTTGAACGGAAACTTCGCACGATCGACCTGGGAGAACGGAGCCGCGATATCGATATCAGCGAAGGTCAGCGCATTGCCAACCATGAACTCACGGTCTTCAAGATGCCGGTCGAGTACCTTCGCTGCAGCGCGGATCTTACCCTCGGCAAATTTGATGAGGGACTCGTCCTTCGGTACGCCCATGACCGTCTTCCCCACACGCTCATCGAAGATGGTGGTGGTGAAGGTGCGCCACTGTTCGCCCGACCAGAACATCCACTGAAGTACTTGGAAGCGCTCGTCCTGCGTGGTTCCGACCAGCGACGAATCCACCTTGCCAGCGAGATAAAGGTTGATCGCAGAAGCTTCCCAGAGAATGGTGTCCCCATCCTCCAGAACCGGCGTCAGACCGTGGGGATTGAGGCGCGATTTGAACTCGACGGTCTGGCTCTCGCCTTTGAAGAGGTCAACTTTAACGCGTTCGAGTTCAACGCCCATGATTTTTGCAGCGGTGGTCACGCGACGCAAGCTGCCCGAGCCCGCATCACCATAGATCTTGATTGTCATAACTGTTCCTTTCGGTTCAGGCCCGTGATCGGGCGGTCGAACGTCAATTTTCATATTCTCTTTGCGAATGGAATTGGCGCTTGACGAATGTCATCTATTCTCTATTCGAATTCATCACAGTGGTGGCTGCACAGCGGTGGCTGCGCGACGGGTCGGGATACAGGTGATGGATAAGCTAGATGCGATGCGGATGTTCGTGCGCGTCGTCGAAAGCGGAAGCTTTTCGCAGGCAGCGCGGGACCTGAACGTCAGCCAGCCGACGGTCAGCAAACAGCTCGCTGCGCTCGAAGCGCGACTCGGGACACAGCTACTTGCGAGAAGTTCGCGCGCCCTTGCCGTAACGCCCGCAGGACAGGATTATTACGAAGCCACCGTCCGTATCCTTCAAGATCTCGACTCCGTCGAGGAGAGAATCCTCGAAGGGCAATCGGCCCCCTCAGGGCTGGTCCGCGTGACGCTCTCGCCAGCATTCGGGAGGATGTTCGTTATCCCCCGGCTAGCGGATTTCAGGAACCGTTTCCCTGATGTTACCATCGAGATGGAAGTCTCCGGACGGCACGTTGACCTCATCGAGGAGGGAATAGACGTTGCGATCCGCATCGGTCGGCTTTCGGATTCAGCGCTGATCGCCCGACGCATCGGCGACATGCGTATGATAACCCTGGCCTCCGCCGGGTATCTTGCCCAACACGGCACGCCGCAAACGTTGGACGAACTACGCATCCACCAGCGTATCAGCTATGTCTACCAGGGCGATATTATTGGGTGGGGTTTCCAAGTGGACGGCCGGCAGGTCACGGTCGACGGTGGGGGAGCTTTCCGTACGAACGACGCAGAGCATGTCCGCGGCGCGGTCCTCGCGGGCCTCGGCATCGCCCACCACGCAAGTTGGCTGTTCACGGATGTGCTGGCCTCCGGCGAGGTTGTGCGAATTTTGCACCAGCATGCGCCGCCGCCCTTTCCGATCAACGCCGTTACCGTTGCCGGACGGCGCATGCCTTCCCGAGTACGGCAATTTATTGATTTCCTCGCTGCGATTTGCGCCGAGGAACCGGAATTAAGGATAGATAATGGCTAACCCGTCATGGAGCGGACGGCTCCGGGTTGGCTCTGCGCAGGAGGACGCTGAACGGGCCTTTGTCGTCGGTCCAGTCGATCATTGGTCCAATCGATCATTGGCGACTATCCCGCTGCGCAGCAACAAGACAGCGGTCGCATGGCCGTACTTGTGGCTATTCTCAGTATGGAGGGTTTCGCCGACTTTTACCGCCTAAACATGTTGATTGCATTTGCGCCGCGATGCAACCCCATGGAAGGGCGCAACGGTTTTCTGCCTGGGATTGCATGAAATTGCTACACGCGTCAAAGCGGCAAAAAGCCCTAGCCCCGTCCGGCCACCTTATCCAGCGCAGCTTGGTGTTGGCTGGGTCCGACATCCGGCCTGCCGAAGAATATTCCCTGAAGCTGAGCGCAGCCTTCCTCGATGACGATGCGACGCTGGGTTTCCGTTTCCACACCTTCCGTGACGACAGGCATGTTCAGGCTGTGGCCGAGGCCGATGATGGCGCGGACGATCGAGCGTGCTGCCGGATCGTGTTCGAGGGCGCCGGTGAAGCTGCGGTCGACCTTGATCTTGTCGAAGGGGAAGGCGCGCAGATTGCTAAGCGAGGAAAAGCCGGTGCCGAAATCATCCATGACCACGCGCACACCGAGGCGATGCAGCCGCTGCAGGGTCGCGATGACAGCCGTGCGCTCGCGCATCAGGGCAGCCTCTGTGATCTCCAGTTCGAGGCGCTGCGGATCGAGGCCGGTTTTGCGCAGGATCCGTTCGATCTGGTCGTAAAGGGTCGGGACCATGAATTGCAGTGGTGAGAGATTGACCGCGACATTCGCGGGCTCGCTCCAGCGCGTCGCCTCCTGGCATGCCTGCTGCAGCACCCATTCGCCGATCGCGACAATCGATCCGCTTTCCTCGGCAATGGGAATAAACGTCTCCGGGTCGATCACGCCGCGATCCGGATGCGCCCAGCGCAACAGCGCCTCATAGCCGCTGACGCTGTCGCTGCCGACATCGTAGATCGGCTGATATTCCAGAAAGAGCTGACGGCGGAGAATGGCCTGGCGCAGATCGTTCTCTAGCTGACGGCGCGTGCGCACGGCCTTGTCCATTTCCGCATCGAAGAAGCAGGCATGGCCACGGCCCGCATGCTTGGCGCGATAAAGCGCCATATCCGCATTGGCGTAAAGCTGCTCTGCGCCGGTGCCGTCACGCGGATAGATGGCGATGCCGATGCTGACGCCGACAGCCGTCGGATCGCGCGCCGTATCCATCTCCATGCCGAATTCGGCGAGAATGCGCTCGGCAAGGCGGGTTGCTCCCTCGGGCTGCCGGCGCTTCGGCTGGATGATGGCAAACTCATCGCCGCCAAGCCTTGCCACCGTATCGCCATCCTCGATTGCGCGCTGCAGGATGCCGGCGACCTTGCAGAGGATACGGTCTCCTTCGGCGTGACCGAAAACGTCATTGATCGCCTTGAAGCGGTCGAGGTCCAGGCAGAAGATCGCGACTTCGCCGCCCCTGCGGTTCACCATCTGCAGTGCCTGGCGCATGCGCTGATCGAATAGCGAGCGATTGGGCAGATCCGTCAATATATCGTGATGGGCCAGGTGCTCGATCATCTGCTGCGCCTGGCGACGCTCGGTCAGGTCGCGCACGACAAGCACGCTGCATTCGTGGCCGCGATAGGTGATGGAGCGCCGCACGGTCTCGACGGGGATCGCCTTGCCATCGCACCCCGACAGCGTTGTTTCCAGCGGAATGGCGGCTTCGGTATGGATATCCATGTCGATGCTCAGAAAGACATCCGGCGCGACACCGATCACCTGCTGCGCCGACCAGCCGGAAATGGCGAAGAACCGCTCGTTCGCATCGATCACCCGACCGTCGCGGACGATGAGCAGCCCTTCCAGCGAAGCATTGGCGAAACCCCGGAGGTCGGTCAAATGACGATCAATGAAGATGGCGCCGAGAGCGATGAGGATCAGCCCCATCGCGGCAGCCATGACGATGCCGGCAAGGATGCTTCGATCCATGGCGAGGGCAGCACCCGGCAGGGTCACTTCGGGCGTCAGCGTGACGCCGCTCATCGCGGTGAAATGCAGGGAGCAAATCGCAAGCAGCAGCAGAAGAGCGCCAGCCATGATGCGCCTGAAGCCATGAAGACTGCGAAACACCAGGAAAGCCAGTGAGGAGAAGACGCCACCGATGGCGACGGAAGCGACGACGCGCGGTATATCGAAGGAGAGTTCTGCCGAGGCCTCGACGGCCTGCATTCCCGTAAAATGCATGGCGGCTATTCCAAACGCCATCAGCATGCCGCCGACCGCAAAGGAAACGCGATTATCCCATTCGAAGGCAACGGCAATCGCGAGCCATGAGCCGACGATGGCAAAGACCACGGAAAGCACCGTCAGTGAAACGCCATATGAGATCGGAAGACTGCTCTGATAGGCGAGCATGGCGATGAAATGCGTTGCCCAGATGCCGACACCGCTGGCAAAAGCCGCAGCAACAATCCAATAGCGGCGCTGATGCGACTGGCATTCCTGCGCACGCGAAAAAAGGAGCATGGTGGCAAGACTGCCGATAAGGCAGATGATCGCCGCTACAATAATAAGCCTGAAGTCATGATCGTCACGAATACATGCAATCACTGAAAACATTACGCGTCTCCAGAATACGCTTCTGGATTGACGTTATTTCTAATAATCTAAAAAACTTGTAAACTACATGCGCAACTAATCACATAAGAGCGCGCCTCGATCGAAAGACGCAAGCTACGGTAAATTTTCAGTTTTAACGCCTCGAAACCCGGCGGGCTTTGGTCTATCGTCCATCCAAATCTCATGTAAGGAGTCGGATATGACCGATCTATCGCCCGTTCTCGACCGCGCCGATCAGAACCTCCCTTCCAGCCTCGACAATCTCTTCGAACTGCTGCGCATCAAGTCCATCTCGACCGATCCGGACTACAAGGCGGAATGCCGCAAGGCGGCGGAATGGCTCGTCACCTACCTGAACTCGATCGGCTTCAAGGCCTCCCTGCGCGATACGTCCGGCCATCCGATGGTGGTCGCCCATCACGATGCCGGCAGCGCAGATGCGCCGCATGTGCTGTTCTACGGCCACTATGACGTGCAGCCCGTCGATCCGCTCGAGCTTTGGGAAAGCGACCCATTCGCTCCGGAAATCAAGGACCTGGGCAATGGCCGCAAGGTCCTGACCGGCCGCGGCACGTCCGACGACAAGGGGCAGTTGATGACCTTCGTCGAAGCGGTGCGCGCCTATAAGGAAACCAGGGGCGCACTGCCGGTGCGCATCACCATCCTCTTCGAAGGCGAAGAGGAATCCGGCTCGCCCTCGCTCAAGCCCTTCCTCGAAGCCAATGCCGCCGAGCTGAAGGCGGATTTCGCCCTCGTCTGCGATACCGGCATGTGGGATGGTGAAACGCCGTCCATCTCGGCCAGCCTGCGCGGCCTCGTCGGCGAGGAGATCATCATTAACGCCGCCGACCGCGACCTGCACTCGGGCATGTTCGGCGGTGCCGCTGCTAATCCGATCCACATCCTCTCCGATATTCTCGCCGGCCTGCATGACGAGACCGGGCGCGTAACGCTCGACGGCTTCTATGACGGCGTCGAGGAAACGCCGGCTAATATCAAGGCCTCCTGGGAAACGCTCGGGATGACGACGGAAAAATTCCTCGGCGAGGTCGGCCTGTCCATTCCCTCGGGAGAAAAGGGCCGTTCGGTGATGGAATTGATCTGGGCGCGGCCGACCGCGGAAGTCAACGGCATCACCGGCGGCTATACCGGCGCCGGTTTCAAGACCGTGATCGCTGCCAAAGCATCGGCGAAGGTCTCCTTCCGCCTGGTCGGCCAGCAGAACCCGGCGGCGATCCGCGAGAACTTCCGCGCCTATGTACGCTCGAAGATCCCTGGGGATTGCTCGGTGGAATTCCATGAGCATGGCGGCTCGCCGGCCATCCAGCTTTCCTACGACTCGCCGGTGCTGAGCAAGGCCAAGACGGCACTTTCCAACGAGTGGCCGAAGCCCGCTATCGTTGTCGGCGAAGGCGGCTCGATCCCGATCGTCGGCGACTTCCAAAGGATGCTCGGCATGGAATCGCTGCTGGTCGGCTTTGGCCTCTCCGACGATCGCATCCATTCGCCGAACGAGAAATACGAGCTGCGCTCCTATCACAAGGGCATCCGCTCCTGGATCCGCATCCTCGACGCGCTCGCCAGCTAAGCCATCTGCGGCGGGTGCGCGTCCTTGCGCGCCCCGCGACCATCCCGCCGGATGGCAAGGGATGCCGTCATTCGAAGCGACGGGCCGAGACGGTCGTCGCGTCAATTCATACCGCCGATGAGATAAGACATGGGAATCTGGATCGATACCGATATGGGATTCGATGACATCGCCGCCATCGTGGTGGTGGCGCATTCGGATCTTGTCATCGATGGCGTTTCGCTTGTCAGCGGCAATGCTCCGCTCTCGCAGGTGCAGGCCAATGCGGCGAGTGCTGCCACCGTCTTCAACTGGAACTTTCCGATGCATACCGGCCGCGAGCTGCCAGTGCTTTGTAGGCTGGAAACGGCGCAAGGCATTCTCGGCCAGAGTGGCATTCCCACTGCGGGCAGAAGCCTGCCGCCGGCCAACCCGCTTCCGGCGAGCGATGCCTTTGACGCCCTCAGCAATTGGCTCTCCGAGGGAAACAGCCAGAAGCGCATCCTGGCGCTCGGACCGCTTACGAACATCGCGGCGCTGGCGCTGGCACGGCCGGATCTCGCCGCCCGCATCGACGAGTTGACCTGGATGGGTGGCGGCGTCACCTCGGGCAACCACACGGCGTCGGCGGAATTCAATGCCTTTGCCGATCCGGAGGCGCTTGGGATCGTCCTTGCGCATGGCCTGCCATTGCGTATGGTCGATCTCGATATCTGCCGCAAGGTGCTGGCTTGGCCGGAAGATGTCACCCATATCCGGAAGATAGCCGGAGAAAAGGCGCAGCTGCTTGCAGACCTGCTGGAAGGCTACATCAACATCGCCGTCAGCCGCGGCAGACCGGCCATGGCGATCTACGATCCAACAGCGGCCGCCATTTTCGTCGAACCTGACATCGCTACCCTTCGGCATGCTCGGATCGACGCGGAACTGCAGGGGCAGCATACGCGCGGGCGCACCGTCGTCGAAACGCGGGCCTCGCATGGGCAATTCAATGCGCATTTCGCCGCGGAGATAGACGCGGAAAGGGCGCGCCGGATCGTCTTCGATGCGCTGATGCGGGAAGCCGGCCGCTGAGAAGTGACGGAGAAATATCGTATCTCAAACTCTCAAGCTGCGGTGATACAGGATGTACTGCAATGAGGCACGTTGAGAATCGTCTCACTGCTCTCTCAATTCCTGCTCGACCAGTGTCGTCCAGAAGGCCACGCCGGAGGCGATCGCCTCGTCGTTGAAATCATAGGCGGTATTGTGATGCAGGGCACCGTCAACGGCGGGGCCATTGCCGAGCCAGACATAGCAGCCGGGGGCGTTCTGGCCGAAAAAGGCGAAATCGTCGCCGGCTGTCGATGGCGGAAAGCGGGTCAGCACATTCTCGCCGAAAACAGTCGTCGCAGCTTTCAGCGCCCGCGCCGTGGCATCGGCATCGTTGACGACGGGCGGGATGCGGCGCTCGAATTGATAGTCGACGGCAATGTTGAACATGGCTGCAGTCCCCTGCGCCAGACGACCGATCTCCTCTTCCAGCTGATCGCGGACCTCAGGCGTATAGGCGCGCGCGGTGCCGCCGATCTCGACCGTATCTGGTATCACATTTAGCGCCTTGGGGTCGCCCGCCTGTAGCGAGCAGGCGCTGACGACGGCTGGCTGCAGCGGATCGACGACGCGGCCGACAATGGTTTGCAGCGCGGAAATGAAGGTTGCCGCCGCCGTGATCGGGTCCTTGCCGAGATGCGGCTTGGCGCCGTGGGTGCCGGTGCCGCGGAAGGTGATGCGCCAGCTGTCCGATGAGGCAAGCTGCGGCCCTTCGACAACGGCCATCTCGTCGACCGCGAGACCGGGCATATTGTGCAACCCGTAAACGGCGTCGCAGGGAAAGAGATCGAAAAGGCCTTCGTCCACCATGCGCTTGGCACCGCCTCGGCCTTCTTCGGCCGGCTGGAAGATGAAATGCACCGTGCCGGAAAAGCTGCGCGTAGCCGCCAGATGACGAGCGGCACCGAGCAGCATAGTTGTATGGCCATCATGCCCGCAGGCATGCATCTTGCCCGGAATGGTGGATTTATACGGGCGATTGCCCTTTTCAGGCATGGCGAGTGCGTCCATATCGGCGCGAAGGCCGATGCGACGCGTGCCATTGCCGACCTGTAGCGTGCCGACGACACCGGTCTTGCCGAGGCCGCGATGCACCGTCAGCCCTGCTTCCTCCAGCAAAGTGGCGACGATGCCGCTGGTACGCTCCTCCTCGAAGCCGAGTTCGGGATGGGCATGAAGATTGCGGCGAAGCGAGGTGAGGAAAGGAAGATCCGGTTCGATCTCGCCGGGAAAAGACATGGGGAGGTTCCTTCGGCATGGGGCATGATGATGGCGTGCCTAAAGCGCACCGAGATCTTTCAGATTCGCTTCTTGCGCTTTAGGACCTTGATTTGACGCAGGTCGTTGTCGCAAAACCGCTGCACACTTTTGCGCGACATGCTTTATCTTCCCGAAAGCATCGCCTGCTTCAACCCAAATGACGCTCAGGCCGTGAGCTTGTTGAAGACATGTGCCTTTCCGATGACGCTCACTGAAACCATGCTGCCGACCTCGGGCAGGCCGACGCCGGAGCTCTTGATATTCAAGGTTTCGGAGCCGTTGGCATTGGAGAGTACGACCGTAACGGCGCAGACGGCACCGCCGAATTCGATTTCCGTCACCTTGCCGATGCAGGCAGCTCCCGCTCCGGCCTCATCAATGGCCTCGAGGCGCAATTGCTCGGGCCGCAACATGATGTCGGTGCGTCCCTGCCGATTATCGGCATCGACCGCAATCTGTCCCAGGACGCATTTGGCAGACCCTTTGTCGAGATCAGCCGAAAGTACGATGGCATCGCCGAGAAAGAGCGCGGTCTCGCGATCTCTGGGACTGAGATAGAGCGCCTGCGGCGTGCCGGCCTGTATGAGCCTGCCCTCGCGCAGGACAGCAACCTGATCGGCAAAGGACAGCGCCTCCGCCTGATCATGCGTCACCAGGACCGCGGTGATACCGGCGATCTGCAGGACACGGGCGACGGCCTTGCGCATGTTTTCGCGCAGTCCTGTATCGAGGGCCGAGAAGGGTTCATCGAGCAGCATCAATCGCGGCTTGCGGCCGAGCGCTCGGGCAAGCGCGACGCGCTGCTGCTGGCCGCCGGAAAGCTGATGCGGCCGGCGGTCGAGCATGCCGCGATCGAGCTCGACCATATCGATGAGTGCATTGATGCGCTGATCGCGATCGCGCGCACCACGCTCCATGCCGAAACCGATATTCTCCGATACGCTCAGATGCGGAAACAGGGCTCCGTCCTGCGAGACGATGCCGATGCCACGGCGGTGCGCCGGCACGATGGCTTCGCCATCGGCCAGGGTCTCGCTCTGCAGCACCACTTGGCCCGCATCGGGCGTTTCGAAGCCGGCGATGATGCGCAGCAGCGTCGTCTTGCCAGAGCCGGAGGGGCCGACGATGGCGGTGCGGCTACCGGCTGATACCGTGAGGTCGATATTGTCGAGCGCCTGCACGGGGCCGTAACGCTTGCTGATGTTCTTGATCGCCAGAAAGGTCATTGTCCGGCCGTTCGCTTGGATTGCACATAGAGAAGAAGGGTGAGCGGCAGCGACAGGACGACCATCATAAAGGCGTAGGGTGCTGCGGAAACATAATCGATCTCGCTGGTCAGCGACCAGAATTTCGTCGCCAGCGTTTCTGTGCCGTTGGGAGAGAGCATCAGCGTCGCGGTCAGCTCGTTGGTGATGCCGAGCGCGACGAGCGCCACGCTCGCGGCAAAACCGGGAGCCGCGAGCCGCATGGTAATCTGCCGCACGGCCTGCGCGGGCGTGCGGCCGAGCGCCATGGCTGCACGCTCAAGCTCGACGGGCGCCTGGGCGATGCTGGCGCGCAGGCCGACCATGGCACGCGGCAGGAACAGAAGCACATAGGCGAGCAGCAGCGTCGCAAAGGTCTGGTAGAGCGGCAGGATCAGCCGGACGGTGATCGACACCAGGGCCAGGGCGACGACGACACCCGGCAGCGAGCCGACATAATAGTGGCATGCTTCGAGAATGCGCTGCAGCCGGCCAGGCGCACGCACCGACAACCATGCCATGGGGGCTGCTGCAATCGTGGCAAGAAGGCCTCCGGCGATCGCGAGAAGAATGGTCTGCAGCAAGGCCGAGCCGACCGTATCGATCCGCCAGACGTCGGCACCGCCAAGATAAAGCCAGCGGGCCAGGGTGACGAAGGGAACACCGAGCGTCAATGCGGCGGTAACGATGGGCAGCGCGACCGCGGGAACGACGAACCAGCCGAGACGACGGCGATCGGCGGGGCGGGCGGCACCCGAGCCGATGCGGGCATAACGCTCGTTGCCGCGCACCAGCACCTCGATGCCGAGCAGCAGCAGGCAGCAGAAGACGAGCACGCCGCCGAGCATGTTTGCCGCCGGGCTGTTATAGGCGGACTGAAACTGGTCGACGATCGCCGTCGAGAAGGTATCGAAGCGGATCATCACGTAGAGGCCGTATTCCGCCAGGAGATGCAGGCCGATCAGCAGCGAGCCGCCGCAGATGGCGAGACGAAGCTGCGGCAGGATTGCGCGGAAGAAAACGCGCCAGGGGCCGAGGCCGAGCGAGGCGGCGGCATCCTCGATCGCCGGATCGAGCCGGCGCAGGGCGGCCGCGACCGGCAGGTAGAGGAAGGGAAAATAGGCGAGCACCGAGACCAGCACGCCACTCCAGAGCCCGCGCATGCTCGGCACGAGGCTGACCCAGGCATAGCTGTGCACGAAAGCGGGCACGGCAAGCGGTGCCGCCGCAAGCCAGGACCAGAGGCGCGCGCCCGGAATATCGGTGCGCTCCGTCAGCCAGGCGAGCGTGACCGCCAGCAGGATGGAAAGAGGGATGGTGCAGACTTCGAGCAGGACGGTATTGACGAGCAGCTCGCCGACGCGATTGCGGAAGATGAGCGCTATGACTTCGGCCCAGCCTGTGTCGATCGTGATCCAGACGATGAAGCCGAGCGGCACGAGGCTCAGAAGCGCGACGACGGAAGCAAGGGCGACGACGGAGGCATGCCGGACGCGGCTGCGGGGGGCAGCCGTCAACGGGGGCATTCGCATGGCGGCAGGCTCGCCGGCATATGTGTTTTTCTGCAGCAAATCCGAGCTGCCTTTCACGCCCTGAAATAGGAAGGCAACCGCCGTTGACGGCGATTGCCCGATCGGTCGGCCTTAAAGGCCATCCCATGCCCCTAGCAGGGCATGCGACTGCGATGCAAGAGCAAAGCCCGGCCGAACGCGCGCGAAAGGCGCTGCGGGACGGGCTTTCGCCTTAGATGAGACCAGCTTCCGTCATCAGATCGGTGACCTTCTTGCTATTCAGCTTCGAAGGCTCGATCTTTGGAGCCTGCAGGTCGGGAATCGGCACCAGCTTCGGATTGGAAGCTTCGCCGTTGCCGACGGCATATTCATAGGAATCGCCATCGCGCAGAACGGCCTGACCGCCCTTGCCGGTGATCCACTTCAAGAAAGCCTGCGCTTCCTTCCGATGCTGGCTGGATGCCAGGACGCCGCCGCCGGAGATGCTGACGAATGCGCCCGGATCCTGGTTCTTGAAATAATGCAGCGAGACATTCTTGCTGTTTTCGCCGGTCTTGGCCTGATCGCCGAACCAGTAATAGTGATAGATGACAGCGCCTTCGATCTCGCCGGCATTGACGGCCTTCATCGCGACACTGTTGCCCTTGTAGAAGCTCGCATTTTCCTTCATCGCCTTCAGCCAGGCACGGGTCGCGTCTTCGCCCTTCAGTTCCAGAAGTGCGCTGACGATCGCCTGAAAATCGGCGCCGGCCGGCGAAGCGCCCCAGCGGCCCTTCCACTTGGGATCGGCGAGATCGAGGAGCGATTTCGGCAGATCAGCTTCCTTCAGCTTGGTCTTGTCATAGGCGAAAACGGTGGAACGCGCGGCGACACCGACCCAGTTGCCATCGGCAGCCTTGAAGGTTTCCGGCACCTGGGCGAGCGTGGCGGCATCGACGGGAGCGAAGAGCTTGTTGGCATCGACCAGCGTCATGCCAGGGGAATTTTCCGTCAGATAAACGTCTGCCGGAGAGGCAGCACCTTCCTGGACGATCTGGTTGGCAAACTGCATATCGCTACCGTTGCGGATCGTGACCTTGATGCCGGTTTCCTTGGTGAAGCCATCCGCCCAGGCCTGCGTCAGCGCTTCATGTTGAGCGTTGTAGACGACGATGCCTTCGGAATCGGCGGCATTCGCCATCATCGGAGCAACCGCAAGGCCCGCGGCGAGCGCCAGCGCACTGGTGAGATGAGAAAAGGAAAAAGTCATTAAGTCCTCTCGCTTGGAAACCACCGCCTGCAGCGGCAATGGAATAGCCTATATTTTTCCTGACCGTTTATTTCAAGTTTACGGTCGTTCCCGCTTATCACAAAAGTTTGAGAATAGAGTCAAGATTTCGCCGCTATCTCAGCAGCGAGGTCGAGCCAGGCGCGACCGGCATGCGACAGATATCCGCCGCGCCGCCAGATCCAGGCCATGTTCCACTCCATGCCCGGTTCGACGACAAGCGCATGGGCGATGCCCGAACGCTGGCGCTGTTCGGCAATCAGCCGCGGCAGGAAGCCTACACCGAGGCCCGCAGCGACCAGTTCGACAATGAAATTGATCTGGCTTGAGCGCGCGGCAATGTCAGGCACAAAGCCAGCCGCGCGGCAGGCGTCGAGAATGATGCCGTTCAGCGCGAAGCCGGTTTCGAAGAGGAGAAAGGGATTGTCCTTGAGTGCCGCCAGCGGCACCGTTTGCTGCCCGGCAAGCGGATGCGCCGACGGTAGGAGGACATGCATCGGCTCGCAGCGCACGGTCTGCCACTCGAAGACATCGGGCATCGGCAGCAGCGAGGCGCCGAGATCGACCTCATCGGCCAGTACCATTTCCTCGAGCCGCTTGGCGCCCTGCTCCACCAGTCTGATCTCTATGCCCGGATAACGATTGCGGAAGACGGCGAACACCGGAGCGAAGAGGGCATCATTGCCGATCGGCGGCAAGCCAAGCCGCAGGGCGCCGCGCGCGAGCCCACGAAGCTCCGACAATTCCGCCAGCAGATCGTCGCGCCCGGCAAGGATCGCAATTGCCCGACGATAGACCACCTCACCAGCATCGGTCAGGGTCACGCGATGGCCGATGCGGTTGAGCAGCGGCAGGCCAAGCTCATCCTCCAGCTGGCGCACGGCTTTGCTGACGGCCGATTGCGTAGTGAACACCACCTTGGCGGCTTCCGAAAAGCCGCCCTGGCGCACCACCTCGACAAAGGCTTTCAACGTCCGAAGCTCCATAACTATTCCTTATAGGACTAGATTTTATGAAATCAATTCATTTTCTTCATGGAACGGAAACGCCTATTGTCAGGTCAAGAGATTTTCCCGAGCCTTCCATGCGTATCGACCCAAAGAACCATCCGAAATTGAGCTGCCTCGCTCAGATCCTGCTGCTGCTTGCCTTCTGGCAAGCGGGCGAAGCCATTGTCCGCCTAGCACATCTACCGATACCCGGCGCCATCGCCGGCATGCTGCTGGTGCTGGCACTGTTTGCGAGCGGCAAAGTGAGGCTGGCAAGCATGAAGCGTGGCGCGGAGTGGTTTCTCGCCGAAATGCTCTTGTTCTTCGTGCCGGCAGTGCTGGCTTTGCTCGATCATGGCGAATTTATCGGCATCATCGGGCTGAAGGTGCTTGCGGTGATCTTCGCAGGGACCATCATCGTGATGGGCGTTACCGCGATAGCGATCGATTTTGGCTACCGCCTGATGATGCGTCAGGGAGCGTCACACCATGCCCACGATTGAAACCGCGGCATCAGGTCTGTTCTGGCCGCTGGCGACGATCGGACTTTATTATCTTTCCAAGACGCTCTATCGGCGTCGGCCTTCGCTCTGGCTGTCACCGCTGGTGGCGGCACCTGCTATCTTGATCGTGCTCGCACTGGCACTGCACGCAAATTACCAGGATTATATGCATGACAGCCGCTGGCTGCTCGCGCTGCTCGGACCGGCGACAGTGGCTTTTGCAGTGCCGATCTACGAACAGCGCGGCCTCATCCAGCGCTATTGGCCGGTCCTGCTGTTCGGCGTGAGCGTCGGCAGCGCCACGGCCATGGTTTCGGCCTGGGGGCTTGCAAGCCTTCTCGGCCTCGATGGGAACCTGCGGCTCAGCCTGATGCCGCGCTCGATCAGCACGCCGTTCGCCATGGTGGTTTCAGGCGATATCGGCGGCGTCCCCAATCTGACAGCCGTCTTCGTCGTCATCACCGGCCTGTTCGGCGCCGTGGTCGGCCAGGCACTGCTAAAGCTGCTGCCACTGAAGTCGGGCATGGCCCGTGGTGCGCTTTACGGCATGGGGGCACATGGCATCGGCGTCGCCAAGGCGCATGAGATCGGTCGCGAGGAAGGATCGATCGCCGGTCTCGTCATGGTGCTTGTAGGAGTGACGAATGTGCTGGCGGCGCCGCTGATCGCGTGGCTCCTGCATACAGCCTGAACGAAAAAGGCTACGGCACTTTCATGCCGCAGCCTTATTTCATTTCGCGAATCTGACTTAGTTGTCCCGCGTCTCCAGCGTTTTGCTGAAGAAGATGGCGATCAGCGTGCAGACGACGCCCGACAGCAGATAGAGGCTGGTATAGACGAGGCCGAACTGGCTGGAGAGGGCAAGCGCCACGAATGGCGCGAAGCCGGCACCGATCAGCCAGGAGAGATCCGACACAAGGGCCGAGCCGCTGTAGCGATAGTTCTGGCTGAAGCGGGAAGCGCTGGCGCCCGCCGCCTGACCGAAGGAGAGGCCGAGCAGCGTGAAGCCGAGAACTACGTAGATGTGGCGGCCAGTCGCGCCGCCATCGAGCAGCCAGGGTGCGACGAAGGCGAAGCAGGCGATCAACACCGCGCCGATGGCGAGCTGATTGCGGCGGCCAATCCGGTCGGCGAGCATACCGGAACAGATGATGGCGAGAATGCCGCAGATCGCGCCGAGGAACTCCACCAGCAGGAACGAACCGGGAGTCTGCTCGCTGTAAAGCGTCACCCAGCCGAGCGGGAAGACGGTCACGAGGTGGAAGGTCGCAAAACTTGCCAGCGGCACGAAGGCGCCGATCAGGACATCGCGGCCATGCACGCGCAGCAGCTCCGTCATCTTCACGGGCTCGAGTTCATGACGCTCCAAGAGCGTGCCGAACTCCTCGGTGGCGACCAGGCGCAGACGGGCAAAGAGCGCGACGACGTTGACGGCGAAGGCGCAGAAGAAGGGATAGCGCCAGCCCCAATCCAGGAAGTCCGCCGTCGTGAGGCTCGTGACGAAATAGGCAAACAGAGCACTTGCCAGCATGAAGCCGATCGGGGCGCCGAGCTGCGGGATCATCGCATACCAGCCACGATGGTTCGTCGGTGCGTTAAGCGCCAGGAGCGAGGCCAAGCCGTCCCATGCACCACCAAGTGCAAGGCCCTGACCGATGCGGAAAATGGCAAGCAGGATGATTGCGTAGACACCGACTTCCGAATAGCCAGGGAGGAAGCTCATCGCAGCCGTCGAGCCGCCAAGCAGGAACAGCGCGATCGTGAGTTTTACCCCGCGCCCGTAACGCCGGTCGATCGCCATGAAGATGAACGAACCGATCGGGCGGGCGATGAAGGCCAGCGCGAAGACCAGGAAGGAAAGCATCGTGCCATGCAGCGGGTCGGCGAAGGGGAAGATGAGCTTCGGGAAGACCAGTACGGATGCAATGGCATAGACGAAGAAATCGAAGAATTCCGACGTGCGACCAATGATCACGCCGATGGCGATATTGCCGGGTGCGACCGAGCCCCCCGCATGCATGCTGCGGGCATCGCTCTCCAGAGTTGAAGATGTGGGGTTCAGTGATTCATGCGTTACGCTGACCATGCGCGGGAGCCTCCCTCTCCGAGCACGAATTCCTCCACGAATTCGCGCGTAATGAAAATGTCGATCAAACGTGCGAACATATCAAGTATCCAGCATGAAATAATTCGCAAATTAGCAATCGGTCGGGCCATTATCTGCCTTTGGCGCCGCGTTCCGGACGAAGAAAAACCGCCGGTGATGGCCATTTGTTCCGATCCAGGTATATTAGCGCCGGCAAAAGCGAACTGCTTGATAGAAAACCTTCTGGATTTCTGAGGGTTTTCCCGATACGTGGGACAGCATTCCATACCGCAATGCACTCAAGCTTGCTGCGGTGCGACGAAACACCTCATATCGTTCATGACCGCCGTCCTTTAGTCGCGGTAGGGTCGAAACAAAAAGAGCTTTAAGACGTGCCAAGACTATCGAAGATTTTCAGCCGTTTATCCGTCATCCCTTTGTTTTTGCTGCTCTCAGGTTGCAATCTGGTGGTGATGGCTCCCTCCGGCGATATCGCCATGCAGCAGCGAGACCTCATCATCGTCTCGGTCGTGCTGATGCTGATCATCATCATCCCGGTGATCTTCCTGACGCTGCTCTTCGCCTGGAGATACCGCCAGTCGAACAACGAAGCGACCTACGAGCCGGAGTGGCATCATTCGACACGTCTGGAGCTGGTCATCTGGTCCGCTCCGCTTGCCATCATCATCGCGCTCGGCGCGGTGACCTGGATCAGCACCCATCAGCTCGACCCCTACCGCCCGCTCGATCGCATCGCCGCCGACAAGCCGCTCAGCGCCGACGTCAAGCCGCTGACGGTGGAAGTGGTCGCGCTCGACTGGAAATGGCTCTTCTTCTATCCGGAATACGGCATCGCCGCCGTCAATGAGATGGCGGCTCCCGTCGACCGCCCGATCAACTTCAAGATCACGGCCTCCTCGGTGATGAACTCCTTCTTCATCCCGGCGCTGGCAGGCCAGATCTACGCCATGCCGGGCATGGAGACGAAGCTCCACGCCGTCATCAATCATCCCGGCGAATTCCAGGGCCTGTCGGCCAACTATAGCGGCGCCGGCTTCTCGAACATGCGCTTCAAGTTCCACGGTTTGGATCAGGCCGGTTTCGACCAGTGGGTCCAGAAGGCAAAGAGCCAGGGCACGGCGCTCGGCCGCCAGGAGTATCTGGCGCTTGCCAAGCCCAGCGAACGCGAGCCGGTGCGCTACTTCAACGCCGTCGACGATGGTCTCTACAACGCCATCCTCAACATGTGCGCCGATCCGAGCAAGATGTGCATGAGCGAGATGATGCATATCGACGCCAAGGGCGGCGGCGGCAAGGAAAGCCACGAAAATCGCGAGCGCCTGATCTATGACAATCGCGATGGTGCCTCGGCCGAAGTTACGCCGGTCAAGGCCGACGGCGGCGCCGGCCACACCATGCAGCATGGCGACAACTCCATGCCGGGCATGGATATGGGCAACGGCTCTTCTTCCGATTCGTCGACCGGTTCGGCGCAGCATCAGGGTCATTGATCCGGTGCGCTCAATAACAAGACATTCATAAGGGACAGAGGCAATCCATGTTTTCCAACCCGGACCTCTATAAATTCATCTTCGGTCGGCTGACGCTCGACTCGATCCCGTATCACGAGCCGATCCTCGTCGTGACCTTCATCGGCGTCGCCATCGGCGGCATCGCCGTCCTCGGCCTGCTGACCTATTTCCGCCTCTGGGGCTATCTCTGGAAGGAATGGTTCACCAGCATCGACCACAAGAAGATCGGCATCATGTATGTCGTGCTGGCGCTGATCATGCTGCTGCGCGGCTTTTCCGACGCGCTGCTGATGCGCCTGCAGCAGGCAATCGCCTTCAACGGATCCGAAGGTTATCTGCCGCCGCATCACTACGACCAGATATTCACGGCGCATGGCGTCATCATGATCTTCTTCGTGGCGATGCCCTTCGTCACCGGCCTGATGAACCTCGTCGTGCCGCTGCAGATCGGTGCCCGCGACGTTTCCTTTCCGTTCCTGAACAACTTCTCGTTCTGGATGACGACGGCGGGCGCGATCGTCATCATGATCTCGCTCTTCATCGGCGAATTCGCCAAGACCGGCTGGCTGGCCTATCCGCCGCTTTCCGGCATCGCCTATAGTCCCGATGTCGGCGTCGATTATTATATCTGGGGCCTGCAGGTCGCGGGTATCGGAACGACGCTTTCGGGCATCAACCTGATCGCCACCATCGTCAAGATGCGCGCGCCGGGCATGACCTTCATGAAAATGCCCGTTTTCACCTGGACCTCGCTCTGCACCAACATCCTGATCGTTGCGTCCTTCCCGATCCTGACCGCCACGCTCGCTCTGCTGACCCTCGACCGCTATGCCGGTACGAACTTCTTCACGAACGATCTCGGCGGCAATCCGATGATGTATGTCAACCTCATCTGGATCTGGGGCCACCCGGAAGTCTACATCCTGATCCTGCCGGCCTTCGGCGTCTTCTCGGAAGTCGTCGCCACCTTCTGCGGTAAGCGCCTCTTCGGCTACGCCTCGATGGTTTACGCCACCTGCGTGATCATGATCCTCTCCTACCTCGTCTGGCTGCACCACTTCTTCACGATGGGCTCGGGCGCCAGCGTCAACTCCTTCTTCGGCATCACGACGATGATCATTTCGATCCCGACGGGCGCGAAGCTCTTCAACTGGCTGTTCACGATGTATCACGGCCGCATCCGCTACGAGCCGCCGATGCTGTGGACCGTCGGGTTCATGGTGACCTTCACCATCGGCGGCATGACCGGCGTCATGCTTGCCGTTCCGCCGGCGGACTTCGTGCTGCACAACTCGCTGTTCCTGATCGCCCACTTCCATAATGTGATCATCGGCGGCGTGCTCTTCGGCATGTTCGCGGGCGTCAACTACTGGTTCCCGAAGGCCTTCGGCTTCAAGCTCGATCCGTTCTGGGGCAAGATGAGCTTCTGGTTCTGGCAGATCGGCTTCTGGTTCGCCTTCATGCCGCTTTATATCCTCGGCCTGATGGGCGTGACGCGCCGCGTCAGCCAGTTCGACGATCCGTCGCTGCAGATCTGGTTCATCATCGCCGCTTTCGGCGCCGGTCTCATCGCCATCGGCATCGCCTGCTTCCTCATCCAGCTGGCCGTCAGCTTCATGAAGCGCGAGGAGCTTCGCGACCATACCGGCGACCCGTGGGGCGGCCGTACGCTGGAATGGTCCACCTCGTCGCCGCCGCCGGCCTACAACTTCGCCTTCACGCCGATCGTCTACGATCATGACGCGTGGTGGGACATGAAGAACCGCGGCTATGTCAGGCCGACCGAAGGCTTCATTCCGATCCACATGCCGAAGAACACCGGCACGGGCATCATACTCGGCGTTCTCTCCATCGGCTTCGCATTCGGGATGATCTGGTACATGTGGTGGCTTGCCGCCATCACCTTCGTCGCGATGATCGTCATCACGATCGGCCATACCTTCAACTACAAGCGCGACTACCACATCCCCGCCGACGAGGTCGTTAAGACCGAGAACGAGCGTACGAAGCAGCTCGCAGGACAGGTGTAAGACTTATGACGACCCCAACCGCACACGCTCCCAAGGATGGCGAAACACCCGCCTTCTACATGACGGAAGAGCATCATCCGGAAGGCAGCACCATGCTGGGCTTCTGGATCTACATCATGAGCGACTGCCTGATCTTCGCAGTCCTCTTCGCCACCTTCGCCGTGCTCGGCCACAGCTATGCGGCCGGCCCGTCGCCGGCCGACCTCTTCGAGCTGCCGCTCGTCGCCCTCAACACGGCGATGCTGCTCTTCTCCTCCATCACCTATGGCTTCGCCATGCTGGCAATGGAGAAGGATAACAAGTCGGGCACGCTGATGTGGCTGACGATTACGGGCATCTTCGGCGCCCTCTTCATCTTCTTCGAACTCTACGAGTTCTATCACTTGATCCTCGATGGTGCCGGCCCGCAGCGCAGTGCATTCCTCTCGGCCTTCTTCACGCTGGTCGGCACGCACGGTCTGCACGTCACCACCGGTATCGTCTGGCTGATCACGCTGATGGTGCAGGTCGGCCGCTATGGATTGATCCCGGAAAACAAGCGCCGCCTGATGTGCCTTTCGATGTTCTGGCACTTCCTGGACGTCGTCTGGATCGGCGTGTTTTCTCTCGTCTACCTCATGGGAGTTCTCGGATGAGCTCGAACGCTAACCATTCGCATCATTCCGGCGACGCCCACGGCCACGATCACCATGGCGGCCACGAGGCGGCGCACGGCACCTTCAAGAGCTACATGACGGGGTTTATCCTCTCCGTCATCCTGACCGCCATTCCCTTCTGGCTGGTCATGGCCAAGGTCATCCCCGATCCGGCCGTCACCGGAGCGATCGTCATGATCCTCGGTGCGATCCAGATCGTCGTGCACATGATCTACTTCCTGCACATGAACACCCGCTCAGAAGGCGGCTGGAACATGATGGCGCTGATCTTTACGATCGTGATCGTCATCATCGCGCTGTCCGGCTCGCTCTGGGTCATGCATCACCTCAACGCGAACATGATGCCCATGTCGCCCGAGATGATGCGCAACATGCCGTAAATTCCAACGGCGGGCCTTCAGGCGAAGGCCCGCCCTCTTCCGGCGTGAAATCCGCCGGGTGCTGCGCGTTGCATGCTTGAAATGCCGAAAGCCGCAGCCAAATCTTCCCGACCGCGCATGATCTTCAGCGAAGAGAATTGAACCTCCCGAAATCATGCGGCAGCGCCTCCCCGGAGATCAGCGCCATGACCGATATTCCCTCGAACACTTCTCAGGGCAAGCCGCGCTCGACGCTGACCCTGGTCATCTGGGTGTCGCTGCTTCTGCTTCTGACGGCCCTCCTCATCGGTCTCGGCACCTGGCAAGTGAAGCGGCTGCATTGGAAGCTGGATCTGATCGCCCGGGTCGATGCACGCGTGCATGCGCCGCCGGTTCAGGCACCCGGCCCGACGCAATGGGCCGATATCACGGCCGAAAACTCCGAATACAAGCATGTGCAGGCAAGCGGCACTTTCCTCAACGACAAGCAAGTGCAGGTCTATGCCTCGACCGCCCTCGGCGCAGGCTATTGGGTGCTGACGCCGCTAAAGCTTGCAGATGGCACGATCATCATCATCAACCGCGGCTTCGTTCCCACAGAGAAGCGCAATCCGGCGACGCGCGCCGAAGGCGAGATTTCCGGTGAGACCACCGTTACCGGCCTATTGCGTATCAGCGAGCCCAAAGGCACGCTGCTGCGTTCGAACGTGCCGGCGGAGGAGCGCTGGTATTCGCGCGACGTGGCAGCCATCGCCGAGGCCCGGGGGCTGCAGAACGTGGCGCCCTACTTCATCGATGCCGACGATGCGAAAAATCCCGGCGGATTGCCCGTGGGCGGGCTGACGCAGATCACCTTCCACAACAGCCATCTCGTCTATGCCATCACCTGGTATGGACTGGCTACCATGACATTAGGGCTGGCCGTCTATCTCGTCTATTTCGAGCGGCAGCGGGCAAAAGTGGCCCGTTGATCGCCACCCTTTGCTTTCACGTAATTTCCGATGCCAAACCGCGCTTTTGCCGAAACTACTCAAAGGTCTGTGGGGATTCATCGTGAATTAAGGGCGGCTGCGGCGAGATGGGTGATAGCACCATTTATGCCGTGTGGATGGGAATGTTATGATCGAAGTTGGATTCGGCGATGGTTTGAACAAAAGATGAAGCTGCTGAAGCAGCAGTTTTGAGTTAGCGCTCCTCACGATAGATAGTGTCAAGTAATAGCCTGGAAATATTCAAAATAATGGATTGGTTCCCTATAGTCTTCATTACGTTCAAAGTTCTCGTGTTGGGCACGGGCATGTTCTTCGCCATCAAATGGCATCATGATCAAGGAAAGAAGAAATAACGAAACCAGCGGATCGTAAGCGCCCACCGAACACAGTTTGTCACTGCCGCTACGTCCGGATCGGTTGGTTGCCAGACAATACGACGCCATCTTCGCCCATTGGGCGTCAGTCAGAATAAACGGTCCATCAAAGGCTTGAATCACATCAAGCCAACGTGAATCCCACAGACCTTAGATCGTCATCTTCGGGAAGCGAAGCTGCCAGCGCCGGCCGTCACTCGTCATTTCGACAATCCCGAACGGCTCGACATCAACAGCCCAGAATGCTGCAGGCGGCGCCTGCAAGGCCTGCAGAACGGCAGAGCGAATGACGCTCGCATGGGTGATGACGACGATATGGCCGGCATCCTCGATATGATTTCCCATCCATTCGCTGACGCGTTTCATGACCGACAAGAGGGCTTCGCCGCCATGCGGCGCGACCGACGTGTCCGTCATCCAGAGCGCGAGGGACTCCGCATCCCTTTCATGCAGTTCGGCTAGCGATTGCCCCCGCCAGTCGCCATAATCGCATTCGCGCAAGGCGACATCCGGGATAGCGTCGAGACCGAGGACCGCGGCGGTCTGGCGCGCGCGCAGAGCCGGGCTCGCCCAGACCCGATCGATCGCCCCCAGCCCGAAGGATAAGGATTGAGCCTGCTGAGCCGCCTTCGCCTCCAAGGGTTCGTCATCCGGAAAGCAGCCATTCCGATTGGCTTGCGTTGCCCCATGGCAAATCCAGCTCAAACGCGTTTTCATGAAACTCCTCTATTCCATCCCCTGGTGCGCTCTTGTCGCGATTTCGCATCGCAGTGGCGCTTGATTGACAATTATATTTGCAGATAGCTATAAACTTGCACTTGCGGGTGTGGAAGCCGGTGGAAACCCGGCGCGGTCGCGCCACTGTAATCGATGACGGAAACTTCGCCTTCGAGAGCCAGACCCTTCCCGCACGAACCCTTCCGCAAATGGAACGCGCTTTTCTTAACGAGGGAAATACAATGTCCGACACCACTTTCGCCCCATCCGCAGTTCCGCAGCCGATTCCGCTCGGCCAAATCCTGCCCTGGGCCATTTTTGCCGGCCTGCTGATGCTGCTCGCGATCTATTTCATCGGTGCAGAGGAAGGCGCGACCTCGCTCTTCTCGGGCATGTATGTGCACGAATTCGTGCATGATGCCCGCCACCTTCTCGGCTTCCCCTGCCACTAAGGGTTCAAGCACATGGTTGGACGTCTTTTGCTCCGCGGCATGATCGTCGGGGCCTTGGCCGGTATTTTCGTTTTTGCTTTTGCCCACATCTTCGGCGAACCGCTGGTCGACTGGGCCATCGGGTTTGAAGAAAAGGCCGCGCAGGCGGCCGGCGAAGCTCCTGAACCAGAGATTGTCAGCCGCGCTACGCAGGCGGGCATCGGTCTCTTCACCGGCAGCGTGATCTTTTCCACCGCAATCGGCGGATTGTTCGCGCTGGTTTTCTCCTTCATCTACGGCCGCATCAGCCCCTTGGGTGCGCGCGGCACGGCAGCGCTGCTCGCGCTCGCCGCTTTCGTGACGATTTCGCTCGTGCCCGATCTCAAGTATCCGGCAAATCCGCCGGCCGTCGGCAATCCCGATACGATCGGCGCGAGAACGGAACTGTTCTTCATCATGATCGTTGCCTCCGTCATCGGCATGATCGTCGCCGTCGGCTTCGGTCGGAGGCTGGCGGCGCGATATGGTTCCTGGAACGGTGCGATCATTGCCGGCATTGGCTACATCGCCTTCATCGCGCTGATCCAATATCTGCTTCCCCCCATCAACGAAGTGCCCGAGCAGTTTTCCGCCGTCGTGCTCTGGCGCTTCCGCGTCACCTCGCTCGGCATGCACGCCATTCTCTGGACGACGCTCGGTCTTGCCTTCGGAGCCTGGGCGGAACGTCAGTTGCCGCAGACACGCTACGGCAATGCGGCCCTACGCCGGGCTTAGTGTGGTAAATAGATCGCATCCCGCGCATGGCAACATGCGCGGGAGACGCCCGTATCCAGGTGGCGTCCTATTTGCAATCTTCTGTCTCATCGTTGCAGGTTGGCCAGCTTCGGTTGCCGCACATGGCGGCGGCTCCTCCGGCAGCCAGGCCGGCATCCCGATTCCCAGTCTCACCCATGGCGAGATGGCGGTGATCGCTCCCTATTACGGGCGGATCATCTCGCTTGCCGAGAGCATATCGGATACCGACGAAACCTTCCGCCGTCTCTTGAACTTCGCGCAGATCCAGCGCGCCTATTGCCTATGGGGCGTGATGCCAGGCAGCGTCAGCGACGAGGAAAGCCCTTTCAACGAATGTTCGCACGCCTATTTTGCGGCTGCAAAAGCAGTGCTGCTGCAGATGCGCGTGATGAAAGTGGAAAAGGAACCGGTCGACGACCTCGTCTCCGATATCGATATGGCACTCGTGCGCAATAATCTCTCGCTCGTCCTGTGCAAATTCAGCGGCGAGAACTTCAACACGGCCGATCTCATCCGGCCGAAGCTTGCAGATATCGCGCTTCATGCGAAAAGCCTTGCTGCGATCTTATCGGCCAGCCTGTTCGTACTTGCAGGGCTATGGTTAGGAGCGCGCGCATTGCGGGCGCAAGCTCAATCTTAGGAACCGCTGCGCACTGTTCCTCGAACTGGCCTTAACAAAACACCGCCGCAAGATGCGGCGGTGTTTCTGATCTTACCAGTAACGCGGGCGATCGCGCCAACGGTCATCGCGCCAGCCATCGCGATGATGGCGATGGCCGTGCCAGCCCCATGGCGGCGGCGGTGGCGGCCTGTAGTACCCCCAGCGCCGGGGCGGCGGACCCCAGCGATTGGGGCGGCATTCGCCCCAGCGCGTCAGGTGCCAGCCACGACCGCAGGCATAGTCAACTTTCACGATCGGCGCTGAGGCCGCTGTCCCAACGGCTGGGATAGGCATTGCCTCTGCCGAAGATACAACCAGGCTGCCAAACAAGGCAGCGATGGCAATCACGGACGATCTCATTTTGATGGCCCTCTATCCAAGTCCCTTACATGCGGGATTTAACCCCCTAAGGTATGAACGCCGGCTGAACCGAAAAAGGTCATTTGACGGCGAAATCAAGATCAGACCAAACGCCTGACCGCAGCCAAAAAAGCGTCCTGTTGCCGGTATTTGCAGCCAGCCGCAACCTACTCGCGCGTCACGAGAGTTTCATGAAGGAGGCTTACACCAACGATATCAATTGCCATAAAGGAGTTTGGGATGGTCGACCTCGCTTCAAACACTTCGGAGGGTGGCAATGCCAACCATCCAATTCACGGCGCCGGTAGTTCGGCAAAATGGTTTCTGCCGATCTTCGGTGTCGTCGTGCTGGCCGGCCTTGCCTATGTCGGCTATGCTCTTGGCAGCGACCTCGCCGAAGCCGCCGCCGTTCCGTGGATCCTGCTCGGCCTGGCGCTGCTGATCGCGCTCGGCTTCGAATTCGTCAACGGCTTCCACGATACTGCCAACGCCGTCGCCACTGTCATCTATACGCGCTCGCTGCCGGCGGAATTCGCCGTCATATGGTCGGGCTTCTTCAACTTCCTCGGTGTTCTCACGTCTTCAGGCGCCGTCGCCTTCGGCATCTTGGCGCTGCTGCCGGTCGAACTCATCCTGCAAGTCGGCTCCGGCTCCGGTCTCGCCATGGTCTTCGCCCTGCTGACCGCCGCCATCATCTGGAACCTCGGCACCTGGTATCTCGGCTTGCCGGCCTCGAGTTCGCATACGCTCGTCGGCTCGATCATCGGGGTCGGCCTCGCCAACCAGTTCCTGGCACCCGCCGGCTCCGCCACCAGCGGTGTCGACTGGTCACAGGCAAGCAACGTCGGCATGTCGCTGCTCCTGTCGCCGATCATTGGCTTTGCCGCAGCTGCAATATTGCTGCTGGTCGCCAAGGTGCTGATCCGCAACAAGGAGCTTTATGAAGCGCCGAAAGGCAATACGCCGCCACCGATCTGGATCCGCGGCCTGCTGATCTTCACTTGCACCGGCGTCAGCTTCGCTCACGGCTCGAACGACGGCCAGAAGGGCATGGGCCTCATCATGCTTATCCTCATCGGCCTCGTGCCGACGGCTTTCGCGCTGAACCGCACACCCGATGTCAACTATCTCGAAGCTTACAAGGCTGCCTCAACGCAGGTTGAGACCGTGCTTGGCAAGTACGTGAAACCGGGCGTTGCCGCTCCGGCCGATCCGAAGGCCGCTGTCAGCAGTGCCGTCAAGACCAAGACCTGGACGGACGCGACGACGCCGGCTCTTCAAGCATACATTCATGCCACGAGCGCCGAGATCGCCGCCTATCCAAGCGTCGAGAAGCTGCCAAACGGGCTCGTCGGCAACGTTCGTAACGATATCTACCTGATCGGTGAATCGCTGAAGCTCATCGACAAGCAGAAGCTGCTGCCGATGAGCGCCGACGACCTGAAGGCCGTCACGAACTATCATGCCGCCGTCGATCACGCGACCAAGTTCATCCCGCTCTGGGTGAAGGTTGCCGTCGCCTTGGCGCTCGGCCTCGGCACCATGGTCGGCTGGAAGCGCATCGTCGTCACCGTCGGCGAAAAGATCGGCAAGACGCACCTGACCTACGGCCAGGGTGCCGCCGCCGAAGTCGTCGCCATGCTGACGATCGGTGCTGCCGACCATCTCGGCCTGCCGGTCTCGACCACGCACGTCCTGTCCTCCGGCGTCGCCGGCACCATGGCCGCCAACGGTTCCGGCCTGCAATGGTCGACCGTGCGCAACATGCTGATGGCCTGGATCCTAACGCTGCCGGCCTCGATCGCGCTTGCCTTCGTGCTGTTCGTCGTGCTGCGCCAGGTCTTCTAATCGTCGCGATAAAGACGTCGAACATTCTCGATAAGACTATGGCGCCCCTGACGGGGCGTCATTTCATTTGCAGCATTCCGCCGACGGACACGGCACTGCGACCGGCATCGCAAAACGCATTGAAAGCGTTCGCGAGATCCGCCTGCATTCCCACGGAGCATCGAAGCCGAGCCGTCAGGAGCGCATGAGGCGCCTGTTAACGGATTGCTTCAGCCGACGCCTTCCCTCTTGTTGCCGTTCGCACCGAGGCCGGAAATCTTGGCAAGTTCCGAGCGACGGTTGGCGTAATTCTGAGCAACCATCGGATAGTTGGGAGCAAGTCCCCATTTCTGTCTGTATTCCTCGGGCGTCATGCCATAATGCACGCGCAAATGGCGCTTCAGGGTCTTGAAGCGTTTGCCGTCTTCGAGGCAGACGATGTAGTCGTTTGTTACCGATTTCTTCAAATCCACCGCCGGCACCAGGTTGCTTCGATCGACGATCGAAGCCGACCCATCCAACGTTTGCAGCGCCTCGTGAATATCCTTGATAAGCCTGGGGAGGCTGTGAACAGGGATGGCATTATGGCTGACATAGGCCGAAACGATCTTCACGCAGCCATCGAACAAAGCAGGCGTCTTCTGGGGGGCGGGGTCTTTTCTTTCGCTGAAAGAATCCATGATCTTTTCCCGGATCTCATTTGGTTCCTCGTGCGCCGCCCCGCTCGAATTGCATCATGCGCGATACCCGCAGCCGGGCAGCGCGCCGTTTCGATTTGCGCCCTGTTCCAGGGGCGCGATCCCGGTTTGGTAACCGGGGTACAATGCGACCGCATGAAATGCGTGCGCAATCACAGCCGGTAGCTTTTCGCTCCGTATCCCATATCCGCAGCGGTCTGCGGCAGTTCGCCGGCGGAGTCCGAGAAGTAGACCGCCAGCTTGTTGCAAAGAGTGACGAGCGGCATGCCGAGCATGAACGCCGTATGAGTGGGATCTCCGCCGCAATGCTGCAGCGTCTGGAGAATAAGTTTGCGCTCGACATCCTCCATCGTCTGGCCGACGAGGCTGCTGACGGCGGTATCGACCGCTCCCTGCAGCAAACGGCCATCGCCAAGATGGAGGGTGATCTCCTCGATCAATCGATTTTCGCTTGCGGTCACGATAACGACATCATCAGCATGACCGCCGAGCTCGCACAGGACGTAGAGCCCGGTCTCGGCATCTATGCTGACGCGGCCAATCGCTTCTGCCGCCTGATCGCAGATAAGGACATGCGGCTCGGTTCCGCCGACGAATGTGGCGACCAGCTCGCCGCTCCCGGAAAAGACGATGCGAAGCCGGCTCACAAAAGCGCGCAGCAATGTCTTCGTCTTGAGCTCGCTCGCAGCCCGAGCCGCCGAGATCTGATAGGCCGATGTGAAAGCCGGCTGCTTCATCATGACCTCACCTGCAAGGCCCTGATGGCAGGCTTCGGCGAAAGACCGGCATACATACGCCACGCATAAGGTTTGGAGATCGCGGTCATATTCGGCGGGAAAATCATTCCACCCCCCGCAAGACGGCTTTCCGCTTATAGCGCCGGAGCTGGGCCAAGGAAACCGGCTTCGACAGCAGGAAGCCCTGTACATGCGTTGCGCCCGCTTCCCGCGCCACATCGAGTTGGGAGCTGGTTTCGATACCCTCGACGACGACAAAGGGAGCAAAGCAGGCGGCAAAACCGACGAGATGGGAGAGGCTGTCGCTTCCGTCGCGCCCTTGCCTGTTATCCCACACAAAGGCTGCATCGATCTTGACGATATCGGCGGGCACCTGCAACAGCGATGCCGGCGTGGCGAAACCCGACCCGAAATCGTCAATGGCGATACGACAGCCGAGGTCACGGATCATCTTCATGCGTTCGATGGATGCGCCAACCACGGGATAACTTTCGGTGACCTCGATGATGAGGCGCGAAGCAAGCTCCGGGCGGCGGCTGATTCGGCCGAATACATCGGCGAACCGATCACGGCGCGACAGGCTGGTGGCGGAAAGATTGAAACCGAGAACCAGCGCCTCATCCGCAGTCAGATCGGACAGCACCATATCCAGAATGCGCAGATCGAGATCGAACCAGCGATCCTGCCGCTCGAGCAGCGAGACGAAGGTGCCGGCCGTGTGCACGGTGCCGTCCGAGTCCGTTACGCGCGCCAGGCTTTCCGCGTAGAATACCTTGCCGACATTTCCGGCATCATGAATCCATTGCGCCGCAAAACCCAGGCCACCTTCAGCGATCGCCTTCAAGATCAGGGCTCCATGCCCCTCCTCCTCGCGGCTTGCACTACCGTTCATCGGATTTCCCTTTCGGGGCGACGCGGTGATCGAGGAACATCCAGGAGCAGGAAACAGCAGATGATGAACGGCGCGTCTCGCTCCGAAACATCGGATTCCGGTGTCTATAATCCGCTTCTTCCATCTTCCAGACACCCTCAAACCTCAATCATTGAGGCCCCCTTCATCGAGCTGGAAATATTGCGCCGAAGACCATAGTCAACCCGGCACGGATATGCCTACGAGATAGTTATTTAATAATTGCTAATACACTAATTAACTAGCGCTGCAAAAGTCAATCTCCGCGCAGCTTCTCCCGCACAACTAAACTAAAATATTAATGCTCTTCAACAATTATTCAGCACTTGCCGTCTGGGACCACCAGCCACTTTGCCGCGCCGCCTGCAGGGCTAAATCCAGAGGCGGCAGATCCTGGTGCCACAATCTTTCCCACTCCAGACTCATGATGCCGGCATAACCATCGGCATCGAGCGCTGACCGCAGTGCCGCCATCGGGAACTCGCCGGTACCGGGCAACACGTAACTGTAGGGCAGTCTCGGCCCCGGCACGGAAACGCTGTCCTTGATGTGGAGATGGTGCGTGTTGCGCCGAACCTGCTTCCAGGTTTCGACGGGATCTTGCCCGCCCTTGCGCCAAGTATGATGCGTATCCCAGATAAGAGCGCAATCGGGCGCTATTTCAAGGAAGCGTGGAATAGCGTCCGGCAATGCAAGAAAATCATGTGTCTCGACGACCATAGCGGCATGAAAGCCTTCACGCTCCGCAGTCTCACGCCACCATTGCAGCGTCGCCAGCGCCTCGGCCAGCTCGCCCTTGTCGGCGGTTTCGCCGCCGTCGAAAACCCGGAGCGAACGAACGCCGACGGCCTCCGCCCATGGAAGATAGCGCAGGAACTCCTCCTTCGCCTGCGCTGTCGCGCCGACAAGACGCAGCGAAGTATTGAAGGCACAGACGCTAACGGGAGAGGCCTGCAGCACTTTGGCCAAGCCGGCCGGAGAACCGAACCTTTCGGTGAAATAGGCAACCAGATCGACAGTGCCGCCAAGGGCGCGGATTTCGATGGCGCCGATGCCATGCTTCGCTGCCAATCCGAGGGCTTCGCTCAATTCGAATTCCGCACATCCCAGTGTGGAAAATGCCAACATTGTCCGCGACCTGTCACTATCAACTGTGATCACCAGAGCCTCCTCCGCCCGGTCGGCACCCGCTCAATGCGCGGATGGATACGCTCCACCCATCCGCGGTCTGCGGCTCGACATAAGTAACCAAACGGATAATTAAGGAGCTGGCTTCGGCCGTCAAGCACCGATCGCAATCCACCCCGTGGGGCAGCTCATCAACGATCAAAGGCGCGGCGAGGGATATTCACAATAAGCAAGCCGGATATCCATCACCAGACGATCGGATGCGTTTCCCCGGTTGCGACATTGACGAAACCTTCCGGCGCCCTTTCGGAGGGCGCGACCAGAACCCAGCGCCAGGGCGCGCAGGTGAGCGTCGCGAAGGAAAGCCGCTCAGGAAAGCCCGGCCACCAGCGCGGTGAGAAGGTCGGCTCATACATCCAATCGATCTCGGCGCCGGCCTTATACAGCGCCTGCATCTCCGCATCCAGCTCCTCGGCCGAGCGCGCCGTCATCAGACCGCCGACTTCATAGCGGACACGGGCGACGACCTTTCCGCCCGAAACCAGCACCCAGCCGCCCTGCTGATCCTTCAGCGCATTGGCGACCATGGCCATGGCTTCATCGGAGGAGCCGACCACCCAGATATTGTGCTTATCGTGGCCGAGCGTTGCGCCAAGGGCGGTATCCGGCGTGCGCGGGCCAGTGCCCAGCCAGAACATGCGCGCGACCTTGGCCTCGCCGGAAAAGCGGTCGACGATCGCGAATTTCGTGACGTTACGATCATGATCGCGCTGAACGGCGCCATCGCGAACCGGCAGATCCATCGTGATGAAATCATCGGCCCAGTGAAACGGCCGCAGCAGTGCGGCCGTGGCCGTGTCGGACGCTGATGGAGCGGCAATGCGAAAATCTTCCGCCATGACGGTCCGGTCGATGCGGACCGTCTGCGTTGCCCATGCCGGCCAGTCGATCTCCGGGCGAACGCCGACGAAGGCCTTGCCTTCGGCTGCCGGCTTGCCATCGGCCCAGACCTTGGCAATCGACAGCGTCTTCACATCGTCCAGCAGCACGATATCGGCAAAACGGCCGGGCGCGATCGAGCCGACCCATGGCGTCAGCCGCATATGCCGGGCAGGATTGATCGTCACGCATTGAATGGCAATTTCCGGCGACAACCCATTCTCAATTGCCAGCCGGACATTATAGTCTGTCGCGCCGATCTTCAGCGTATCGCTGGCGCTGCGATCGTCAGTGACGAAGGCGATCTGCGACCAGTCGGATAGGCCTTTATCGATCAACCCCTTGATCACCTCGGGCAGGGAATGCGGCCTGAGCTCGATGAAGAGGCCATGCGTCAGCTTCTCCCAGATCTCGTCGAGAAACCAGCCCTCGTGATCGGAAGCGAGTCCGGCGCCGGCAAAAGCATTGATCGACGCCAGATCGCGCAGGCCCGCGCCATGACCCTCGACCACGCCGCGCTGTTCGAAGGTGGCCCGGATCATGCCCCAAAGGCGATCGTAAGCCGGATTCTCCGGGTTGCTCACCGACGGCCAGTCCATGACTTCGTCAAGGCCGGCCACCATCAGGCTTTCACGCAGAAACGACTGCTGCTCGTCATAGCCGAAGTGACCGCCGCCCCATTCGTAAGCCGTCGGCGGCACGGCCGATCCCGGCAGAGGAAATATCTTCATCGGCGAGCCGCGGCGGCGCGCTGCCAGCCAGAATTCCAGATTGCGGGCGCCGTTCACATTGGAAAACTCATGGCTCGCCTCGCAAGTCCAGGTGACACCATGCGGCATGACCAAAGCCGCTTCCCATTCCGGCGTCAGATGCGAGCTTTCGATATGCTTGTGCGCTTCCCCGAAACCGGGAACGGCTGCGAGATGCGGCTCGTGCACACGCTCGCTCACCTCACCCTGATAACTGCCGGCCGGACCGACATAGGCGATCCGCCGGCCTTTGATGACGATTTCCTGATCGTCCAGCCAGGTACGGCTATGCACATCCAAAAGCCTGCCGACACGCAGCAGGCGATCCGCAGGGCGGCGGCCGAGCGCGGTCAGCGTCAGATCCTGACGGATCAGCACTTCGTCTTCCGCATTGATGAGCAGATCGTCGGGAAGGGTCGTTTTCGGGGATGTCATGGGACGCATGCCTAAGGGATATTCGGTCGATTGAGGGTAGAGATGACCGATCCGCGTGTAAAGTTGCCTGACCTACCGGCAGAATAATCGCATGTTAAATGAAGGTATTGCTGCGTTATTCCTTTTCCCAAGGAGCAGGGCTATCGCATATGGAGCGGATGGGCACCGGAAGCTCCTTCTCCCCTCGGGGAGAAGGTGACCCGAAGGGTCGGATGAGGGGCTATCAGTTTGAATTCATGGATTTTTGTGCGTTTGGTGGGCACCCCCTCATCCGCCTGTCGGCACCTTCTCCCCGAGGGGAGAAGGGGAGGTGGCAACGACTTCAGCTCATATGCGATAGCCCTTCTCCCGAGGAGGGAGAGGAGTTCGCGGATCTCAACGATGTGTAATGGCCAGACGTCCTAGCGTGACGCGACATATTCATCCCATCAAAGGCAAAAACCGCCACCCTGCCCATTTGTTGGGCTTGTAAAGCCGGTGCTCGAAAAATAGTATCCTGCAAGCTTGAAACATATGCCCGATTTCATTGACCAAAAGGATTTAGAGAATGAACGGCCTCACCCTTGCCCGTGTCGCGGGATTTGTTCTCCTTGCCGCGGCAACTGCGATGCCGGGCTTCGCCCAGGCAAAGACGCTGACTATCTCCTGGTGGGGCTATAATGGCGAGAAGATGCAGGCCAACATCATCGAGCCCTTCAAGAAGATCTGCGGCTGCGATGTCGTTTTCGAAACCGGCAACAATGCCGACCGCCTCAACAAGCTGAAGCTGCGCGGCGGTAAGGGCGTCGACGTCATCTATCTCACGGACAGCTATTCGCAGCTCGGCATCCAGCAGGGTCTCTTCCAGGAAGTCGACCGCAGCAAGCTCCCCAACCTTGCCGATCTCTACGATATCGCCAAGGCACCGCAAGGCAATTACGGCCCCGCCTACACGATCGGCCGCATTGGTATCGTCTATGATACGGCGAAGGTGAACCCACTGGTTTCCTCCTGGAACGATCTCTGGCGCGACGACCTGAAGGGCGCCGTTTCGCTTCCCGGCATCACCACAACGGGCGGGCCGCTGACGGTGCTCCAAGCCGGCAAGCATGCCGGCGCCGATCCCTATGCCGATGCCGACAAGGCCTTCGAAGCTATCGAGGCGCTAAAGCCGAATGTCGTCAAGAACTATAATACCGGCTCCGAACTGGTGAACCTGATCTCGACGGGTGAGGCCAAGGTGGCGATAACGCAGGATTTTGTTCTGTCATCCCTGCGATCGGCCGTTCCGACGATGGCCTGGGCCGATCTCAAGGATGGCGATATCGCCGTCCTCAACACCGTCAATATTCCGAAGGGCTCGGAAAACGTCGAGCTCGCGCATCAGTTCATCAACTTCATCCTGTCGAAGGACGTGCAGCAGGCGGAAGCCGAACAGGGCGTCGATGCGCCGGTCTCGACCAAGGTGATACTGCCACCGGAAAAGGCCAAGCTCTGGACCTACGGCGCCGAAATGATCGCCAAGCTCAGCCGTATCGACTATCAGAAGCTGATCGAGGCGCAACCGGATTGGGTCGACCGCTGGAACGAGATCTTCGGAATGTAACAGGGGCATGCCGCACTTCATGCGGCGTTCTCACGGAATTTGGTTGATGAAGCATTTGGTGAAATGGGGTTTGGCGGCGCCGGCGATTCTCGCCGTAACGCTCTTCCTGCTCGTTCCCGTCGTCATTACGATTGCGGCGACTTTTGGCGAACCCAAGGGGATTTTCTCCCCCTACGTCGCCTTCTTTTCCAGCGGCTTTCGCCGCACCGTGCTTTTCAGGACGATCGAAGTGGCGCTGATCACGACGGCGATCTCGCTGTTTATCGGCTTCGTCGCCGCCTATGTCATCGCGCAGATGCCGGGCCGCGCCAAAAGCGTGATGATCATCGCCGCCGTCTTTCCGCTGCTGACTGGCGTCGTCGTGCGCTCCTTCGCCTGGCTGATCATTCTCGGCAAGAACGGCATTCTGAACACCATCCTCTTGTCGATCGGCCTCATCAGCGAGCCGCTCTCGATGCTCTATACCGAAGGCTCTGTGATCGTCGCGATGGTCTATCTCTTCGTGCCCTTGATGATCCTGACGCTTGTCGGCGTGCTTGAAGGCATACCGCAGGATTTGATCCAGGCGGCGACATCGCTCGGTGCTACGCCGGCCGCAACCTTCCGGCAGGTCATCCTGCCGCTTGCCACGCCGGGCCTGATCGTCGGCGCGGTGCTGGTTTTCACCGGCAGTTTCACCTCCTACGCCACGCCGCAGCTGCTTGGCGGCGAAAAGCAGATGATGATGGGCACCTTCCTCTATCAGCGCGCCATGGTCACCTTCGATTGGGTCGGCACCTCGACGATCGCCGCCATCATGGTGGTGGTCACGATCGGCATTGTCGCGATCATGAGCCGTCTCGCGCGACGGCTGAACCCGATGGCAGTGTGATCATGACAAGAACGGTCCATCCCGCGCTCATCGCTTTCACCGCCCTCGTCTTCCTGTTCCTGCTGGCGCCGCTCATCATCATCATCGGCGCCGCTTTTAGCGACACGACCTATCTCACCTTCCCGCCGCAGGGCCTGACGCTTCACTGGTTCTCGAACATCTTCCAGATCGAGGCCTTCCGCACGACGGCGATCACCAGCCTGGAGCTTGCCTTCCTCGGAACGGCGCTGTCGCTGCTGATCGGCATTCCCGCCGCCTATGCCATCAGCCGTTACAGGATTGAATTACCGCGCTGGCTTTCGACGCTCTTCGTGCTGCCGATCCTCGTTCCGGAAATCGTCTTCGGCTTTTCACTGATGAAATCGATCACCATCGGGCTCGGGCTGCCGATCTTCCCGAGCCTCCTGATCGGCCATGCGCTACTGGTGCTGCCCTATTCGGTGCGCGTCGTCAGCGCGAGCCTCGCGAGCTTCGATTTCTCGATCGAAGAGGCCGCGATCAGCCTCGGTTGCCCACCCCTGAAGGCCTTCACGACCGTGGTGCTGCCGAATATCCGCGCCGGCGTCATTGCCGCCTTCATCCTTGCCTTCATCACATCGATCAACGATGTCTCCGTCTCGGTCTTCCTGACAGGCCCCGGCATCTCCACCCTTCCGATCCAGATCCTTGCCCACATGGAACAGTTCTTCGACCCGACCATCGCCTCGGTTTCCGTGCTGCTGATGCTCGTCACCGTCGCCGTCATGGCGATCGTCGAGGCGACCCTGGGCCTCACATTCCTGACGAAGTAGCTGCCCGTGACCGTATCGCTCTCCATCAATTCCATCAGCGCCCATTACGGCAAGACGGCCGTCCTGCAGGATCTTTCGCTTTCCGTCGCCGCCGGCGAGCTCGTCTCGCTGCTCGGCTCAAGCGGCTGCGGCAAGACGACGACGTTGCGGCTCGTCGCCGGCTTTCTGCAGCCGACAAGCGGCACGATCAAGCTCGGTGACCGCGATCTCACGACACTGCCGGCACATGCCCGGGATATCGGCCTGGTGTTCCAAAATTACGCGCTCTTTCCGCATCTGACGGTACTTGAGAACGTCGCCTTCGGCCTCAAGCAGCGCCGCATACCGACACAGGAACGCCGGCAAAAGGCAGCCGCCATGCTGGAGCGCGTCGGCCTTTCCGGCCTCGGCGATCGCCTGCCCGGCGCACTCTCCGGTGGCCAAAAGCAGCGTGTCGCATTGGCGCGCGCCCTCGTCATCGAGCCGCCGCTCCTGATGTTCGACGAACCGCTCTCCAACCTCGATGCCAAGCTCAGGGTCGATATGCGCGTCGAGATACGCCAGTTGCAGCGCGCCAATGGCACGACCTCGCTTTACGTGACCCACGATCAGGAGGAAGCCTTCTCAATCTCGGATCGCGTCGCCATCATGAATGCCGGTCGCATCATGCAGCTCGGCACACCGGAGACCCTCTACCGCAAGCCTGCCAACAGCTTCGTCGCCCGCTTCGTCGGCTTCGAAAACCTGCTGCCGCTGCAAGTCGTCGGTCGGGCGGGCGCAGTGGTGACAGCCGAGGCTGCGGGCGGTGCAAGGATCATTCTGTCGCAGGACGATTTCGGGCCGATCCCGGACAGTTTTGTCCTCGGCTGCCGCGCGGACGGGCTTTCGGTTCGACGCGAAGGCAACGGCCTGCCGGCGATTCTGGGAACACGCACCTATCTCGGCCGCGCCTATCAATACCAATGCGAAACGGCGGCCGGTGCTATCGTCGCCAATGGCGCCTTGTCGGAGCCGATGGCGGCCGGAGATGCCGTCGTGCTTGTACCCGTGCCTGAGCAATGCTGCATTCTTCAGCCGGAGCAATAGAATTCAGGCTTCCACCTCTTTTTGTGAGCTATAATTGCAATCGCCATCGGCGGGTAGCCTTTGCGCCAATGCTATTGTGTGTATTGGGGGACGCTTGGTTCCGTGTTGCTGCATTGTTTGGTTTGCTGTTGTTTTGGAGGCATGAGGCGTTGGCAAGACGCACAAAGCCGGCGTTAGGCGGGCCTTTGAGGGGTAATATTGGTTGCGGGGGCAGGATTTGAACCTGCGGCCTTCAGGTTATGAGCCTGACGAGCTACCGGGCTGCTCCACCCCGCGCCAGCGCAAATCGCGGAGCGATTTGTCGCGAGTAGCAAGCCTTAGGCTTGCGTCATCCACGATAAACCGCGGAGC
>NZ_JBXSOQ010000014.1:0-150692 GCF_057784475.1 Martinezella sp. CNPSo 3795
TCGTAGCGTCGTGCTGTATTGAGGCTGCAAGCGACCTCGCTGGAAGTTTTTTGGCAGTCCGAACGACGGATAAGCCGATGACCACCGTTCAAGAAGGACGCCGGCCTCGTGATGGGGTCGGCGGCTTGAACACGAATGGCCTTCAGGCAAAAGGATATGCCCATGACCAGCAAGCTGCTCAGTGCGACCGCCGCTGCTCTTTTCGCCCTATCTTCCGCAACCATCGTCTTCGCTCAAACGACGACACCCGCAACGCCAGCTCCCGCCACGACCTCTTCCACCTCGACGCCGTCTTCGGCCATGCCGTCGAAGGATGAGATCAAGACGGCGCGGCAAGCCTGCCGGCAGGATGCAACGGGGCAGGGCCTCAAGGGCGACGCACGCAAGGACGCAGTCAAAAGCTGCCTGCAGCAGAAGTATCCGGTCCTGGCGAAACGCAAGACCTGTCATGACGAAGGCACCGCCAAAGGTCTGGAAAAGAAAGCATTGCGCGATTACGTCAAGCAGTGCATCACCGCGAGCTGAGCATCGGCCCGCGATCATGGATCCGAACCGGACCCATCACACAACGACAGTCCGCTCCACGGGGCGGACTACGTGCCTTGCACAATCGCCGTACGTCTTGCGCGGCCCCTTTTCCTCAAGCGCAAGCCTCCTTATCTCCTTGGCAAGGATATAAATTTCAGGGTGCGGCGTGCTTTTCCATCCAGACAGGCTTTCATTCGGCATAGTCCTGCCGGCGCAAACCAGAACTGCCGCCGACATAGAGTTCGATGCTCAGCTCGGCATTGCGGGCCAAGCCGATAAATTGGGCTTCGATGCGCTGTGGGTGAGGGATGTTCCCCTTAACAGCGACAGCTATCCTGATCCGATCGGACATGCCGATCCCTGGGTCTTCCTCGGAGCTCTAGCCGCTTCCACATCCAGGATCACCCTGGCGACGGGCGCAATCGTGCTGCCTTTGCGGCATCCGCTCCATATCGCCAAGGCAGTGCTGTCCATCGCCTCTCTGTCGAAAGGCCGGTTCGTCCTCGGTCTCGGCTCGGGAGACCGGCCGAGCGAATATGATGTTTTCGGAGAGGATATTGGAAACCGTAAAGCGCTCTTTCAATCGCATTGGGAGCGCCTCGCCGTTGCGCTTGGCCCGGATCAGAAGGTCGTCGATGAAGGCGGTCGCGTGCGGAAAGAGTTCGCCATAAGACCTGTGCTGCAACAACCGTCCATTCCCATGGTGGCTGTGGGTTCATCGTCGCAATCGCTCGAATGGATCGCCCGCCGCGCGTCAGCCTGGATGACCTACTACCGACCGCTATCCATTCAGAAAGACCGGTTGGCGCTTTGGCACAATGCCCGGGCTAAGATCACCGCCGATTTTCGCGGCTTTGGTCAGTCCATGGTCCTGGATCTGCTCGATAACCCTCAGGCCTCTTATGAGGAAATCAATCTCGGCGGCAGAACCGGCAGGCGAGGGTTGATCGAAGCCTTGTCGGCGATGCGTGAAGCGGGCATTCATCATGTCGCCTTCAATCTGATCGCGCAGGGACGGCCGCTAGGGGAAACCATGGAAGAGATCGCCGCGGATATTCTGCCGGCCATGCGATAGCTTCAACAAATTGCCCTCGGTGACAGCACCGCGGAAATCATATTCCGCGGAACCCTGGCTTTTGCAGCCTTTGCTACCTATCTTTCCGCTGCAACCAAAAAGGGCTGATTTTGCTTCTCGAAATTTCTATCGTCATTGTCCTCACCCTCCTGAACGGCGTGCTTGCCATGTCGGAATTGGCAATCGTCTCATCCCGTCCTGCCCGCCTGAAAGTGCTTTCCGACCAAGGCAGCAGAGGCGCGACTATGGCGATGAGGCTCGCGGAAGAACCGGGCCGCTTCCTTTCAACAGTGCAGATCGGCATCACGCTCGTCGGCGTCCTGTCCGGCGCGTTCTCAGGCGCCACACTCGGCGCTCGGCTGTCGGGCTGGCTTGCCGAGCAGGGTCTTTCTGTTGCAGCCGCCGACGCCATCGGCGTCGGTTCCGTCGTGGTCGCCATTACCTATCTGTCACTGATCATCGGTGAACTCGTGCCGAAGCAGGTCGCTCTGCGGGCGCCGGAAGCGGTCGCCAGCAAGGTTGCGCCGGCCATGGTGTTTCTTTCCCGGGCCGCAGCGCCGCTCGTCTGGTTGCTCGACATCTCAGGAAGGCTGGTTCTGAGTGCGCTCGGCCAATCCGGTAAGGCCGCGGATGGTGTCAGCGATGAGGAAATCAAGACGGTTCTGGCGGAAGCCCAAAGCGCCGGCGTCATTGCGACGGAAGAGCAGGCGATGATCTCGGGCGTCATGCGATTGGCCGACCGCACCGCAAGAGCATTGATGACACCGCGTCGCGACGTGGAGGTCATCGATATCGAGGACGGTTTCGACGAGGTCCGCGAACAGCTTCGCCGCACCGAAAAGGCACGGCTGCCGCTGCGCAAGGACAGCTCCGATGAAATCGTCGGCGTGCTGACAACCAGGGACTTCTTCGATGCCCTGGTTTCCGGCGGGCAAGCCGACATTCTCAAGCTTGCCAAACAGGTCCCGATCGTTTCGGACCTTTCCAGCGCCCTTGACGTGGTCAAGGCGCTGCGTCGCTCTTCCTCGCATATGGTGCTCGTCTACGACGAATACGGCCACTTCGAAGGTGTCATCACATCGGGCGATATCCTCGAAGCCATCCTCGGAGCCGTTCAGGAGGAAACCGATGTCGGCGGCGAGCAGGCTCTCGTCCGCCGTCACGATGGCAGCTATCTCGTATCCGGCTGGATGCCCATCGACGAGTTTGCCGATTTCATGAACCTGCAGATCGAGGATGATCGTGACTACCAAACAGTTGCAGGTTTCGTGCTGCAGGAGCTGCGCCATCTTCCGGATGTGGGCGAAAGCTTCTCGAAGGGCGGCTGGCGCTTCGAGGTCGTGGATCTTGACGGCCGCAGGATCGACAAGCTGCTGGTAAGCGCGGACGCCGCCGCTCGCGAAGCCGATCACTGAAACTCATCTGAAAGACGGCCCATCGTTTCGTAGCGGATATGCCGGCATCGGATCGGTTTCAAAATTGCCCGCACTCAAGTGTTGAAGCAGCCTTGGTTAGCAGTAACCGAGTATGGCAAGGATCGACTTGGGAGACGCTACCGTGAAGTGTGCGGTATCGCGGCAGTGACGGCAGAGCGCATGTGAATCCGTGCCATAGACTTGCTTTGCGAGCTTTCCGCTCTGCCGCTCCATGGCGTCGGTAACTTGGACCGCCGCTTCGGCATATGTCAAAGGATCCTTCTCCAGACGCTGGTCCTGCCAAGCCGTTTCAACGAGGTTCATATCGACTGCTTGCCTCGCACGGATATGGTCGTCAGCGCATTTGGGCGGGACTGTATCACCTCTGCTAAAGCCCATCATTTCCGAAGCAATGCGACAGGCAAGGTCCTCGACAGCGACCAGCTTGGTCGTCAGGTCGCCGATCAGCGCAGGTCTGGTCCGCGCTAGCGTATCACCGCACGCGGTAAACACGTCGACGCGCACACGCTGGTTTGGCTCCACAAGCTGGATGGCCAGCTTGCCTGTTGGACGATCTGGGTGCGCATGGCTAATCATGAATGCTGAGGCGAGGGTCGACGGCAATGCCTCGAACGCCGACACGACAATATCGATATCGTTGAAAGCGCGCCGACGGCCGAGGCCAGAGCCAAGACTTGGCTCCAATGCTATTCCTCCGGTGATGGCGTAATCCAGACCGCAGGTGTTCAATTTCTGGAGCACAGCAATGACCCGTTGGGCATCAGCCGCCTCCAAGAACTGATCAAGTTGCATTGTCATTTCCGAATCACTTCGCGGCGCAACACGCCATTCGCTGAGGGCGGAATGCGAGGCTCCCATATCTCGAAGCAAACGCAATGGGCAAAAGCTACGCTTTATCCCGAAGAACCGCAGTTTGATGAAATACCTTTCGCCCCAGCAGACAGGTCACATGGCTTATGTTCCATAATATAGATTATCTGATACTTGCATGTAGCCGGGCAGATTCCATTTTCAAATGCAACGAAGACAATAATGGCCATGATTTGAGGAGGATGGAATGGCCCGCTCTTTTGTGCAGTTGAGTATTCGTCGAGCGCAAGGTTCAGATCAAGGAGTCCGCCAGTCCGCACGTCGCGGCGGCCGCTATACTGCCTCAATGTCCATCCCGAGCAACGTCGTCTTTGGGGACCGTATCCACCAAGTTCTTTCGATGGAAGATGAAGAGCCCGGCAACGACGATAATCGCAGAACCGATAACAATCTGCGTGTCGGGAATATCGCCGAAGAAAACGAAGCCCAGCACGATTGCCCAGACCAGCAGGCTGTATTGGAGCGGAGCAAGCAGCGAAGCTGGAGCAAGCTTCAGGGATCGGGTTATCAGCATATGGGCGCTGCCGGCGACGATGCCGAGGGCAAGCATGGCGCCGAAATCGAGCGCGGATGCGGGACGCCAGTCGCCAATGCTGAGCACCAATCCCGCAATGAGCGCACCGACCGTCTGCCATGCGACGAGGGTCGCATCCCGCGTCTGCCGCAGCCGTCGCCCGAGCACGAGCGTCAAAGCGAATGCGAGGCTGCCGCCAAGGCCGAAAAGCGATGGCCAGGAAAACATTGCCGCAGAAGGTCGCAGCGCGATCAACACGCCGATAAAGCCGACGAAAACCGCCAGCCAGCGCCGCCAGCCGATCTTTTCATTGAGAAAGAAATGCGAGATCGCCGCCACATAAATGGGGCCAGCCATATAGAAGGTCATGACATCGGCCAGCGGCAGATAGGCGACAGCGGCGTAAAAGAGAGCAACATCGAGCGTTGTCATGCCGACACGCAGAAGCTGCAGCGGCGGCCGTTCGAGGCGAAAAAGCGCGTCGCTGCCCTGCCGCGCGATCATCGGCGCCAGAATAATGAACGAACCGAACGAGCGGATCACCAGAATCTGGCCGACGGAGAAGCTCGCAACCAGCCACTTGCCCATGGCATCGTTCAGCGAAAACAGGAAGTCGCCGAGAAGCATCATCAGCATGCCGGCAAGCACAAGATTGCCGCTTGTTACGGCTTTGCCCACGCGCATACTATTTTATCCTTGCGAATCCAGCGTTTCCACCACCTGCGCTTTAGCCGGTTTTGCCCCCTACCCGCAATGGCATTCATCGCCGACGGATCACCCCGCAAAATCCAGCACCTGAGCACTCATTGGGGCGCGCTCTTCCTGTAAAACTTGAGCGGATGTTTATAAATTCGGTTATATGATAACGTTTACGTGAACAGGTGAACCAAACTCGCCAGCGAGGACGGTCGATATGCCTATATGCTTTTATTCTTGCAGAATTACCTGCCGATATAGTCCGCTTGCCGGGTGAGAGAACATACATGATGCAGCCGCCCGATGGATCGTCAGAGCCTACGCACCGAGATCAAGACGTTGAGGATGGGCAGGTCCGCGAGCCGTTTGAATTGCTTCAGGCTCAATATCTGTCGCTCGCCGAGCGTTACGAATGGCTCGAGGCGATGATCAACTACGTGCCGGACTATATCTATGCCAAGGACAGGAACGGCCGGTTCCTTTTTGCCAACATGGCGATCGTCCTCAACAACGGCTTCACGCATGTCGACGAACTGATCGGCCTTACCGACGCCGAAATTCACCCGATGGCCGATGCCCACAAGATCGAAGAAGTCGAACAGCAGGTGATGGAGAGCGGCAAGGCCGATCTCGGCGTCGAAGAGCGGCGCCTCAAGGGCGAAGGCTGGCTCATGATGTCGCGGGTGCCGCTGCGCGATAGAAACGGCAATATCATCGGCGTCGTCGGAGCATCCCGCGATATTTCCGCCCGAAAACGGGCGGAAAAATTGATGAGCGCTCAGACGAAACTTCTGCAGGATGTGGCGCGCGGCGTTGATCTTGATGTGTTTCTCGATGATGCCCGGACCCTTCTTGAGGGCTTGCTGAATGGCAGACAGGTCCGTTTCGTTCTCGACGGCGAGCAGACCAAGCCTCTTGCCGGCGACACCCTGGAGTTTCCTATTTTCTCTCGGGATGGTGGCCGGCATGGAGCCCTGGTGACGGTGCAAACCGATGGCGACGAGGCTGGACTTATGGAATTCTTCGCCGGCATAGCGCAGACCGTTGGAATAGCCATCGATCGCCATCGGGACATCGCTCACATCGCCTATCTGGCCGAACATGATGCGCTCACCGGCCTGCCCAACCGCATGTTGCTCGACCGCAAGCTCAGCGCCCTGCTGGAAACGGCGTCACGAAAAAGAAAGTCTCTGGCCGTTGCCTTTGTCGACCTGGACAATTTCAAGCTGGTGAACGACACCCTCGGCCACGCCGCCGGCGACGAATTGCTGACGGTGGTTGCGCAGCGCATATCGACCCATGTCGGCGCCCGCGGCATCGTTTCTCGGATTGGTGGCGATGAATTCATCATCGTTCTCGAAGAGAACTCTGAACCGATATGCGAGAGGCTTGCGGCGGTTCTGGCAGACATATCCAAGCCGATGACCGTACAAGGGGTCGAAATCCGCGTGGGCTGCAGCATTGGCGTGGCTTGCGCCGTGGAGCATGGCAAGACGGCTTCGGAACTCTTCGCGAATGCCGATATGGCGCTTTATCGTGCCAAGGAAGCGGGGCGCAATGCCATTCGCCTGTTCACGCCAGCGATGGCGGAGGAGGCCTGCAACAAGCTGACCCGTATCGAAGAATTGCGGCGCGCCGTGGAGCGGGACGAATTCGTGCTCCACTATCAGCCGCAAAAGGAAGTACGCAGCGGCAAGATCATTGGCGTCGAGGCCCTCGTCCGGTGGCAGCACCCTGCCGAAGGCTTGCTGCTTCCAGGCGCCTTCATTCCGCTCGCCGAGGAGACGGGACTTATCGTCGCGCTCGGCGAAATCGTTCTGCGCAGAGCCTGTCAGCAAGCGCGGCTGTGGCAGGATCGCGGCCTGCCCGCATTGCGTATGGGCGTCAACGTGTCAGCCCGGCAATTCCTGGAAAGTTCGCTGACGAACCAGGTCGCATCGGCATTGCAATCAGCTGATCTCGACCCGCAATGGCTCGAGCTCGAACTGACGGAAAGCTTGATCATGCGTGACATCGAAGGCGCCATCGAGCGGATGGAAGAACTAAAGAAGCTGGGAGTCAGCCTCGCGATGGACGATTTCGGCACAGGATATTCAAGCCTGAGCACCCTCAGGCGCTTTCCACTTTCCCGCTTGAAGATCGATAGATCGTTCATCGCCGATATTCCGGAAAAGCCCGGCGATATGGCCATTACCTCCGCCATCGTATCGCTTGGCAGAACACTCGATCTGGAAGTCGTAGCGGAAGGCGTCGAGACCGAGGAGCAGGCCCGTTTTCTGGAAGGCGCCGGATGCGAACTGCTTCAGGGTTATCTGTTCGCCCGGCCCCTTCCCTCCTCCGAAATCGAAAGCCTGATTGCCGGAACCGCTGCGAAAGCAGTGTAGATATTCGCCCGAGAAGGGCTTGATGCTTGCCGCATGCGGACGCGTCTCAAGGAAATGTCACGATCTCTATCCAGTTCGCACCGGCATCGACCGGATATCGCCCCACCAGGCCGAGACCGCCATCGGCCTGGTCGATAGCATAGACCGACAGCCTGTCGGACTTCTCGCCGGATGCGACAAGAAACCGGCCCGATGGATCGATGCGGATACCGCGCGGCTGCTGCTCGGTCGGATAGTTTGTGATGTAGGTCAGTCTTCCATTGCCTGCGTCGACGCGGAAGAGGGCAATCCGGCTGGTGGTTCTCTCCGTCGTATAAAGAAATTTGCCGTTCGGTGTGATGCCGATATCTGCGGCCCATACCTTCGGCTTGCCGTTGTCGGCGAAAGCCACGGCCGGCGCAGGCGCACCGGATATCGCCGGACCAGGCGGCGCGATGCCCGGTGACAGTCCGGCAATCTCAGGAACGGAAGCAACACTTTCGATCTCGCTCAAGGTGCCGGTATCGGTATCGAGCGCATAGTGGATGACATGACCGGTCAGTTCGGTCAGGACGTACACCGCCGTGTTATCGGGGGAGATAGCGATGTGCCGCGGACCAAAGCCAGCGCCAGTCTCAACCTGCATCGGATCGTTCGGCTTCAGTATCCCGGTCTCGGCGTCGAGAGTGAATTGCTGCACAGCATCGGAGCCGAGATTGGTGACAAAGACATATTTGCCTGTCCGGTCACTGACGATCGAATGGGCATTGCGCCCGGTTGCGATCACTTGCTGTGCCTGCGCAGTGACCAGCCCGTTCTTGTCAATCAGCAGCACGGCGATTTTGCTGCCGCCATAGGAAGCAGCGAATAGAAGTCCACCTGTCGGATCGAGGGAGATGTAGGCCATGCTGTCGGGCAGAGCGGCGACGGCCTCCTGCCTTAGCCTGCCGCTTTCGGGGTCAATCGTCAGCGTCAGTACCCGGTAAGGCTGCTCGCGAATGACGGCATAGAGATGCCGCCGGTCCGGGCTGACGGCCATCGGCATGGCCATCGGGCCGACATCAATGCCGGATATTGGGGTGAGCGTGCCCGTCGCCCCATCCATCCTGTACGCATCGATCGTTCCGGCAACTGCCGCCGAGACATAGACGAATGTGCGAGACACACTGGAAGACGTCTGAACCACTAATCACCTCGCCCGAGCATCGAGCGTAACCGCCGATGATCGCTTAATATCATATGACATAATATGACCATGGCAATGCGTCGAGCATTATTGCGCCTGCAGTTCGGCCAAAAGGCGATAGCGCCGCTGGCTCGCCAGCATGTGTGCTCGCATCGCCTGACGCGCTCGCTCCGGGTCTTGATCGGCAATCGCCGTCAGGATTTCCGCATGCTCGGCATGGACCTTCTCCAAATAGGCACGATCATTCGCTTCAGGCAATGTCGGAAACTGTCCGCGCGGAATGGTTCGGGCGCCGAAATGCCGAAGCACATCGACATAGAAGCGGTTGTTCGTGGCAGCCGCTATCGCCATGTGGAATTCATAATCCGCTTCGACGGTCGATAGCCCCTGCTCCATCAGCAGTGCCATCTTGCGGTTGGCGGCTGCAATTGCTGCCTCCTGTTCGGCCGTTCTGCGATAGGCGGCGATTGCCGCCGCCTCGCCTTCCGCAGCCATGCGGAATTCCAGCAGTTCCAGCGTCTCGGGGATGCTTTTGACCTCGACAGGCGTCAGTAGCAGGCCGGATCGCGCCGACGTTTCGGAAACGAATACCCCCTTGCCCTGAACGGGCTTGACGAGGCCTGCGGCACGAAGATCGGCAATCGCCTCACGCACCACGGTACGGCTGACATCGAAGGCCGCTTCCAGCTGCGGTTCCGTCGGAAGCTGGTCGCCTGCCTGAAGCTTGCCGGACTCGATCTGCGTGCGCAATTCATCGATGACCCTTTGGGCCAGCCTTTGCCTTGCCCGGGCATTTGTCGTCATTCCCGATCCCCGATTCCGGCTGCTCATCCGCAGTCGCTTCATATAATCAGCGTTAGGTCATAATACGAATAGTCTTAACATGAGACGCATCGAATGCAATCGGGGCAGGCAGGCAACTAGATTTCCCAGTCGGAGGTATATGCTCTGGCTCTCAAGCCCGATGACAACTCCAGCTTGACCTCGATCGTTTTCTTCAGCCGCGCCGCAAGCGCATCGGAAAGGGTGGCGCCATCGATCCAATCCCTCTCCGTGGCATAGACGACATAGGGATTGATCACGCATTTGAAATCGAGCATCAGCGACATGGCGAGACTGCCATATGCCATATAGCTATGCGGGAGCCCACCGGAACAGACGAAGGTGACGATTTGGTCGAACCAGGCCGATTTTCGTCCACCCTCGCCCGTCGCACCGGTAAGCTCGATCAGGCTCTTGGCAGCGCTGCCGACCGACCAATTGTAAATGGGCACAGCAAGCAGCACACCATCTGCATCGCGAATTGCACGATACAGCCTGTCGTAGGAAGGATGCTGATAGCAGTTCAAGTTGTCGAATACGGGCAGCTCGAGATCCTGAAGATCGATAAATTCAACCTCGGCCCCTCTCTTCCGCAATAGATTTTCTGCCTCACGGCCCATGCGGCGGCTCCGGCTTTCTGGATCCATGCTGCAGGAGAGAATGGTGATTTTCGATGAAGGCATCTCTGTCTTGCTCCGTCGCCGGCGGCACCGGATGAAACCGCACTACACCTTAGGATTAGGCGGATTCTCCCCGTCCACAACGAACTTTTTCTGCGCAATCACGGCATTCCATCGATGCCATCTACGCCGCGTCCTGCCAAAACGGCATTCTCCAAGCCGGCTATTTGCCGCCTCCGCGCCGAATAAATTCCTTTTATCAGCAATAATTACAAATGCTTATCGATGCATCCTCAAACGAATTCTCTCCGTGATGGCAACGCGCCATGCCGCAATCACATGATTTCTACACAAGCATATTGACATTTGTCGAAAGCGCTTCGAATATTGTCAAATTGGTGCTGGGCAATGATCGGCGGTGTCGTCGGGAGTAGCTCCAGCATCCGGAGTGCGGAGGGGAAAGTGGAATTCCTGCTTGAAGTAGAGGGGCTGAAAAAGTCCTTTGGCGGCGTTGCTGCATTGCGCGACGGGCGCTTTCAGCTGCGCTCCGGTTCCGTTCATGCCTTGTGCGGTGGCAACGGTGCGGGCAAATCGACGTTCCTCAAGATCCTGATGGGCATTCACAAGCGCGATGCTGGCTCTATTCGTCGCCGCGGCAAGGATGTGGATTATGCAAGCCCCGCCGAGGCGCTCGCAGCCGGCATTGCCATCATCGAGCAGGAGCTCAGCCCCATCCCGCATATGACCGTGGCGGAAAACATCTATCTCGGTCGCGAGCCATCTGCCCGCTTCGGCGGCATCGATTTCAAGACGATGAACCGCAATGCGCAGGCGCTGCTTGACCGGCTGCAGTTCAACATCCGCGCCACGCAATTCATGATGAACCTTTCGGTCGCGCAGGTTCAGCTGGTCGAGATCGCCAAGGCGCTGAGCCACGATGCCGAAGTGATTTTCATGGACGAGCCCACCTCGGCGATCGGCGAGAAGGAAGCGCAGCAGCTGTTTGCGACCATCGAGCGACTGAAGGCGGAGGGCAAGGGCGTCGTCTATGTCTCGCATCGCCTGTCCGAAATCTTCCAGATCGCCGATTCCTACACGGCCTTTCGCGATGGATCCTATGTCGGCAGCGGCGCGCTTGCCGATATCGACCGGCCGGGCCTCATCCGCCTGATCGTCGGCCGCGAACTTGGCGAGGAATACATCAAGACCAATGTGCCGACGGCAACGCCGGGGCTGGAAGTCGCCGGCCTCACCGCGGAAGGCAAGGTCAGCGACATCTCGTTTACCGCTCGCAAGGGGGAGATTTTCGGCATTTATGGCCTTATGGGATCCGGCCGTACCGAGATCTTCAACTGCATCTTCGGCGTCGATGCCGTCAGCAGCGGCCAGATCAAGCTTGCTGGCGAGCCGATAACCGTGCGCAAACCGGCCGAAGCCATGCAGCATGGCATCGCCTTCGTCACCGAAGATCGCAAGCTGACCGGCCTCAACCTGATCGATAGCGTTCGCAACAACATCTGTCTTGCGAGCCTGCCCGAAATGAGCCCCAATTTTTCGATGGATCACCGGGCCGAGGCCAGCGCCAGCCGGGACATGATCCAGCGCTTCGGCATCAAGGCTGCACGCGACAGCATGCCGGTCTCCGGCCTTTCGGGCGGCAATCAGCAGAAGGTCGTTCTCGGCAAATGGTTCCTGCGCAGGCCGAAAGTGCTGCTGCTCGACGAGCCGACGCGCGGTGTCGATGTCGGCGCCAAGCGTGAGATCTATCGCATCATCTGCGATTTCGCCGCCGAAGGCGGTACGGTGATCATGATCTCATCCGAAATAGACGAGGTTCTCGGCATGTCGGACCGCATCCTGGTGATGCGCCAGGGGCGCTCCGCCGGAATTCTCAAGAGGGAGGAGGCCGACGCGCAATCGCTCGTGCATCTGTCGACCTGAATGCGGCAGACCACGAAGCGCAAAAGAACGCGTCCGGCAACAAGAGGTATTTGCAATGTCCGCCACTGACAACAATCCGTCCAATTCCTGGTTCGGCTCGGACCGGCGCCGATTGATCATTCAGGAATACGGGATCTTTCTCGCTTTCCTGCTGCTCGCTGCTGTCCTCTCATTCTCGAATGAGTATTTTCTGACGGCCGGCAATATTTCCAACGTGCTGCTGCAGACTTCGATCAACGGCGTGCTGGCGATCGGCATGACATTTGTCATCCTGACCCGCGGTATCGATCTCTCCGTCGGCTCCGTGGTTGCACTGACCGGCATCGTCAGCGCGAGCTTCGCAACGACGTCGGCGACGGCCGGCATCGTCGGCGCACCTTATCCGCCCTATGTCGCGCTCGCCGTCGGCCTGCTCGTCGGTGTCGCCTGCGGCGCCGTGGTCGGCATCATCGTCTCGCGCTTTGCCGTTCCCGCTTTCGTCGCGACGCTCGGCATGCTCTCTGCCGCGCGCGGCCTGACGCTGATCTATGGCGGCGGCAAGCCGGTTCCGGCTCTCACCCCTGATTTTCGCTGGATCGGTACCGGCAGCGTGCTCTCCGTCCCGATGCCGGTTATCCTGCTTGCCATTGTCTTCATCATCGCGTGGTGGGTCCTGAACCGTACCCGCTTCGGCCGCTATATCTATGCTGTCGGCGGCAATCCGCATGCCGCCGTTACCTCCGGTATCAACGTCAGCAAACTGCGCTTCCTCGTTTACGTCATTTCCGGCGGCCTCTCCGGTCTGGCAGGCATGATCCTTGCCGCCCGCACCGGCTCCGCCCTGCCACAGGCCGGCATCGCCTACGAGTTGGACGCGATTGCAGCCGTCGTCATTGGCGGCACTAGCCTTTCCGGCGGCGTCGGCCGCATCACGGGCACACTGATCGGCGCGCTGATCATCGGCGTTATGAACAACGGCCTCGATCTCATGGGCATCCAGTCCTACTACCAGCAGGTCCTCAAGGGCGCGCTCATCGTCGGCGCCGTGATGCTCGACCAAAAGAGAAACCTGGGCGGCTGAGCCCGAAGAACATTCCAGTGTTCGCACTCGGAAAACCAAACGGCGCGTCAGGGCGACGGCCGGACTTTCAACGGAGGAGACTTATAATGAAGAAATTATTGATTGCTCTTGTTGCAGCGACGGCAATTCTGGCGTCACCTGCCCTCGCCCAGGACAAGAAGCTGAAAATCGGCGCGGCGCCCTACGGCCTGAATGCCGAATTCATGCAGATCTGGTCGGCGGCGCTGAAGGAACACCCTGCCGTCAAGAATGGCGATGTCGATCTGACCATCTTCGACGGCCGCTATGACGCGCTCGTGCAGCAGGAGCAGGTCAACACGATGATCACGCAGAAGTTCGACGCGATCATCTTCGTGCCGATCGATATCGAAGCTGCAGCAACCGCCGTACAGGCCGCCCATGACGCCGGCATCCCCGTCGTCGGCTCGAACACCCGCGTCAATTCCGACCTGCTGACCGCCTACGTCGGTTCCGACGACACGATCTCCGGCTACATGGAAGCCAAGACCGTCCTCGACAAGATCGGCTGCAAGGGCAACGTCGTCATCCTCGAAGGCCCGATCGGTCAGTCCGCTCAGATCTCGCGCCTCGAAGGCAACAAGAAGGCGCTTGCCGAGTGCCCGAATGTGAAGGTGCTGGAAGACCAGACCGCTAACTGGTCGCGTGCCGAAGCTCAGACCCTGATGGAAAACTGGCTGACGTCTCATCCCGGCCAGATCAACGGCGTCATCGGCCAGAACGACGAGATGGCGCTCGGCGCGATCGAGGCGATCAAGGCTGCCAAACTTAACGTCAAGGACTTCGCCATTGCCGGCATTGACGGCATCACCGATGCGCTCCATGCCGTCAAGGCCGGGACGATGACCTCGATCCTGCAGGACGCCAGCGCGCAGGCCCAGGGCGCCCTCGATCTCGCAATCTTTGCCGCCAAGAAGGGCAACTACAAACCGGAATCCAAGATCTGGGAACAGTATCCGGCCATGCCGTTCAACGATGGCAAGGACAAGAACTACAATGTTCCGTGGACCCCGGTAACGGCTGAGAACGTCGACAAGCTGCTCGAAACCCGCAAGTAAGACCAATGTGGCGGGGCGAACCGTCGCCTCGCCGCACCCCGAAAACAGAGGCTTGAAAAAGATGACCGAGACATCCCCAGACATTGATTTGAACTTCCCGCTTTCAGGCAAGACGGCGCTTGTCACAGGCGGTGGCTCCGGCATCGGGGCTGCGGTCGCTGCTGCATTCGCCGCCAAGGGCGCGAAAGTCGCGGTTCTCGATATCAATGTCGACATGGCGAAGGCAAAGGCATCGGAAATCGGCGGCGGCGCTGAAGCATTCGTCTGTGACGTGTCCGATCCGGCCTCGGTCAACAAGGCCATCAGCGATGTCGTATCGCATTTCGGCAGCATCGATATCGCCGTCAACAGTGCCGGCGTCGTCTTCCTTGCTCCCGCCGAGGATCTGCCGCTCGATTATTGGGACAAGACGATCAACATCAATCTCAAGGGCACCTTCCTGGTCACACAGGCTGTCGGTCGCGCGATGATCGCCGCCGGCAAGGGCGGCAAGATCGTCAACCTCGCCTCGCAGGCCGGCACGGTCGCCATTGAAGAGCATGTCGCATACTGCGCCTCCAAGTTCGGCGTGATCGGCATGTCCAAGACCTTTGCCGCCGAATGGGGCAAACACGGCATCAACGTCAACACCATCTCGCCCACCATCGTGCTGACCGAGCTCGGCAAGAAGGCCTGGGCCGGCGAGAAAGGCGAGGCCGCCAAGAAGCGCATCCCGACGGGTCGTTTCGCCTTCCCGCAGGAGATTGCAGCCGCGGCTGTTTTCCTCTCCTCGTCCGGCGCGGACATGATCAACGGCGCCGATCTGCTGATCGACGGCGGCTACACCATTCTTTGAGCGCAAGCGCTCGACAATTTCGACAGGAGAGACCATGCAGCGGTTCATCAACAATCCCGATGAAGTCGTTGAAGATACTGTAAAAGGCTTCATCAAGGCGCATTCGGACATCGTCCGTCTGGCAGACAATCCGCGCGTCGTCGTCGCCAAGGATGCCCCGCATGCCGGAAAGGTCGGCGTGGTCACCGGCGGTGGCTCCGGCCATGAGCCGGCCTTCATCGGCTATACCGGCAAGAACATGCTGGATGCGGTCGCAGTCGGCGAGCTCTTTTCGTCGCCGACTGCCAAGAGCTTCCACGACGCCATCCGCGAGGCCGATGGCGGCCGTGGTGTTATCTGCCTCTACGGCAACTATGCCGGCGACAACATGAACGTGAAGATGGCAACGAAGCTTGCCGCCAAGGACGGCATCGAAGTCGCGACCGTCGTCGCCAACGACGATGTCTGCTCGGCACCACCGGAGGAGCGCGAGAAGCGCCGTGGTGTGGCCGGCGAAATCTTCATGTGGAAGATCGGTGGTGCCAAGGCTTCCAAGGGTGCAAGCCTTGAGGAAGTCCGTATGACCGCGCAAAGGGCGATCGACAATTGCCGCTCCGTCGGTATCGGTCTCGGTCCCTGCACCCTGCCCGCCGTCGGTCACCCGAATTTCCGGATCGAGCCCGGCACGATGGAAGTCGGCATTGGCCATCACGGCGAACCCGGCGTTCGCGTCGAGCCGCTGAAGACGGCAGCAGAGATAGCCGAGGATATGTGCCAGATCGTGCTCGACGATCATAATCTGGCGGCTGGAACGGAGGTGGCCGTCCTCGTGTCAGGCCTCGGTGCGACACCGGTCAACGAGCTCTACATCCTCAACGACACGATCGAGACGAAGATCTCCGAACGGGGATTGAAGATCTACAAGACCTATATCGGCAACTACTTCACGTCGCTCGAAATGGTCGGCGCGACGCTGACCGTGATGGCACTCGACGAGGAGCTGAAAGAGCTTCTGGACGTCGAGGTCGAGTGCACGACGCTACTCTGAGGGGGACATACGCATGCAGACATTCAACAATGCAACATCGGGCGATATCGTCTTGGCGCTGGCTGACCGCGTCGTCGAGAACCGCGCCTATCTCAGCGAGATCGACGGCAAGATCGGCGACGGCGACCATGGCGTCAACATGGCCAAGGGCTTCGGCATGGCCGCGGAACGCCTGAAGGGCAAGAGCCAGTCGCTGTCAGCCTCGCTCGATACGCTGGGCACGGTGCTGATGACCGAGATCGGCGGCTCCATGGGCCCGCTCTACGGCGTCATGTTCACCGAGATTGCCGAAAAGCTCGACGGGATCGATGCGATCGATAGCGCAGCCTATGGCAAAGCACTGCATGCCGGGCTCGAAGGTATCCAGTCGATCGGCTCGGCCAAGGTCGGCGACAAGACGCTTCTGGACACGCTGGTTCCGGCGATCGAGGCCTTCGATGCTGCGAACGTAGCTGGCAAGTCCTTTGCCGAGGCGCTCGAGGCATTGGTCGCCGCCGCCGAGGCTGGCCGAGATTCGACGCTCAATCTTGTGGCCAAGATCGGCCGCGCTAGCCGGCTGGGCGAGCGCTCGCTCGGCGTTCTCGACGCTGGTGCGACCTCCTGCGCCATCATCCTGAAGGAACTTTCCCTCGGCGCTCGCGCACGACTGCAATAACAGGGCTCTCCCAAGGCTGCGCGATCCCGTGCTCCACCACGGGGTCGCACGCCGCCCCTCCTCAAGAAGAAGCATTTGCAAACATGCGTCATTGCTTTCATCTTCAGGCGAAAACGGGAAACAGTGAATCATCATGACAGGCAAGGCATCTTCGGTCGGCAAGAATAGTGCAAGCAAGGCGGGCGTGCCGGATGCGACCGATAGCATGCCCTTGCGCTATGGTGACGACCCCTATGTCTGGGCCTGCTGGCTCTATTATGAAGATGGCAAGACCCAAGGCGACATCGCCGAGATCATGGGCATTTCGCGGGCGACCGTGAATAGCTATCTCGCCGATGCCCGCAGCCGCGGCATCGTCAATATCTCGCTCGAGCCATCCCGCCTGAGCTCGCTCTCAATCGCACAGGAACTCAAGCGCCATTTCGGCCTGCACGACTGTCTCGTGGTGCCCAGCGACGATGGTTCGCGGCCGCTGATCGACCGCCTTGGGACCGCTGGCGCGCAGGCCATCGCCCGCTTGCTGAAATCCGGCGACACGCTTGCCGTCGCCTGGGGCCGAACGGTTCTCGCGGTCGCGGAGCAGGCCAATGTGCCGAACCTGCAGGATGTTACCATCGTCCAGGCAACCGGTGGCACCCGTGCACTCTTTGCCTACACGCCGGAACTCTGTGCCAGTGCCTTTGCCGATGTGACAGGCGGCAGGTTGATCAACATCACGGCCCCTGCGATCGTTTCGGCGCCTGAGGTTCGGGAGATCTTGTTGCGCGAACCATTGGTCGAGGATCAGTTTGCCACGCTTTCTAAAGCCAACAAGGCCATCTTCGGCGTGGCGTCGCTGCGACCGAACTCGACGGTTCACAGCAGCGGTTTCTTCGAGTCCGTCTCCCTCCAGGATTATCTGGCCAAGAATGCCGTCGGTGTTCTTGCCGGCCGTTTCATCGACGCCAAGGGGCTGCCGGTTGCAGGGCCGCTCGACGAGCGCACCATCGGCATATCCCTCGACATGCTGAAATCCATCGGGCTACGCATCGCCGTCGCCGGCGGCTTCGACAAGGTGCCCGCAATTCTCGCCGCCCTGCGCGGCGGCTATATCAACGTGCTGATTACCGATGCAGCCACCGGGCGCGGCATTCTGAATGCCGATGGCGTCACCGAATTCGATCAGAAAGCCCAGCAGCGTCCGAGAACGGACAACAGCATTGCCCTGCCCAGCAGCTATCGAACGCATATCAAGAAATTCCTCAACAATCCCGACGATGTCGTCGACGAGATGCTCGAAGGCATCGTCAAGGCACATGCCTCGCATATCGTGCCGATCAAGGGATCGAACCGCGCGCTGATGGCGCGAACCGGCCCGAGGCCGGGCAAGGTCGGCCTGGTGATCGGCGGCGGCACCGGCCACGAGCCTTGCTTTCTTGGCTATGTCGGCAAGGGGCTTGCCGATGCCGTCGCCATCGGCAACATCTTTTCCTCGCCTCCGCCAACCCCGATCCTCGAATGCGCCAAGGCCTCCTCCGGCGGCGAAGGCGTGCTCTTTGTCTATGGCAATTATGCCGGCGACGTCATGAACTTCGAGATGGCCGCCGAAATGGCGCAGGAGCACCAGATCGACGTTCGCACGGTGCTGACCACAGACGATATCTCCTCCTCTCCGATCGAGGATCGCGAGGGACGACGCGGCGTTGCCGGCAATTTCTTCATCTTCAAGATCGCAGGCGCTGCCTGCGACAAGGGCCTGTCACTCGATGCTTGCGAATCAGTGACACGCAAGGCCAATGACCGGACGTTCACCATGGGCGTTGCGCTCGAGCCCTGTTCCCTGCCGCAAACCCGACGCCATAACTTCGAAATCGGGCCTGACGATATCGAATTCGGCATGGGCATTCACGGCGAACGCGGCGTGACCCGCGAGAAGATGATGAGCGCCGACGAGATCACCGACCGGGTGATGGACCGGATATTCTCCGAAATGAAGCCGGTTGCAGGCGATCGGGTGGCCGTGCTCATCAACTCCTTCGGCGCGACGCCGCTGATGGAACTCTACATCCTGTTCCGCCGCGTCGAACAGAGGCTGAGCGCCAAGGACATCAAGATCGAGGCAAACTGGGTGGGACATTATTGCACGTCGCTGGACATGGTCGGTGCATCCATATCCATCCTGCATCTCGATCAGGAATTGACCGAAATGCTGAACCATCCGTGCGACACCTTCGCGCTGAAGGTCGGATAAAGCTATAAAAATGTGCCCGGCGACAACAGACATGGCCGGGATCGGGAGGAAGACGATGCCGGAAAAAGCCGCCCGCTGCCTGGGCACCATGTTTCAGCGCATATCGATCGCGATCAATGCCGAAAAAGACCGCCTCTCCGAGTTGGATGGCGCAATCGGCGACGCCGATCACGGCATCACCATGTCTCTCGGCTTCATGGCCGTGAATGCGGAGCTCGCAAAGCTCGATCTTGCGCAAGCATCGCCCTCGGAGATCTTCTCCACCGCAGCCTCCGCCTTCCTGGATGCCGTCGGCGCCTCGACCGGCCCGCTCTATGCCACCGCCTTCCGGCGGGCCTCGCAAGCGCTGAAGGCGGATGAATCCCTCTCTCCGGCCTGCCAGGCCATGATCATCGACGAGATGCGGGCCGGCATCCAGCAGCGTGGCAAGGGCCAGCGCGGCGACAAGACCATGCTCGACGCATGGATCCCCGCCGCCGAAGCCGCCATCGATGCAAAGGCAGCTTCACGCGATGTTGCCGCCATGTGGAGCGCCGTAATCGACGCTGCCGAAGCTGGAGCGAATTCCACAAGCTCCATGGTGGCCGCCCGCGGCCGCGCGGCGCGGCTGGGGGAAAGGTCGCTCGGGCATATCGACCCGGGGGCGGCTTCGGCGGTGATTATTCTGCGGGCGATGCGGGATACGTTTGTGGAGGATAAGGCCGGCGGTTAAGCGATTAGGAGCCTACTAACATGTGATGTTGCTAAATTGTTCTCACCAATGCCCGCTCGATATTGGTTAGCCAGCTCTCGTCGTTCCGATTTTCAAGCTTGTCGATGCAATAACTACATGTCCGGATGCTCAATCCGCTCCATTCGTTGTAACGCAGTCGGCGAATAGATCCGCTCCGGCAAAGCAACTTCCTCGCGCAAGCAGATCGCAGCACTATTCATTCCCGCGCCGCGGTTGCCTGACGGTCTCGGACGGCATCTCGCCGAAGGATTGATAGTAAAGTGCAGCGAAGCGGCCCATATGAGAAAATCCCCAATCGCGCGCAATGTCGGCAACCAACCGTGAATGGCCCGAATCCATAAGGGTTTTGCGCGCACCCTGCAGTCGTATGTTCCGCAAGTAGCCAAGAGGCGTTGTGTTCTTGAACTGCTGAAACGCCGCCTGCAAGGACCGCACGCTCGTTCCGGCTTCCCGGGCAATATCGGCCATCCTGATGTCTGCACCGGCATTGGCGTGCATATATTCCATCGCGCGTTTCAACTGCCTCGGGATGGCCGGTGACGCCGGTCGCAGCAATTGCACCGAGTAGTTGTGCGGGACGGTTTCAAGCAAAGCGATCATCATCGCCTGCAGGAGCCTTTCGATGAATGCGGCCGAAGATCGTTCTGCGCCGCCTGTCGCGAGATCCTGCCACAGGAGATTTGCAAGCGTTGCGACCTGCATGCCTCGCCCCGACATCAGATCGACCGGACCGGTAAATTTCAGATCATCTCGAACCGGTGCGTCCAGCAACTCGCTCAGCTGCCGGACCATAGCCGGCTTCTCGAACGCCATACCCATATGACCGCGCTGTTCGAACAATGTCAGATGTTCAAAACATGACATATCGGCCAGCAGACCCCTGCCCGGCAGCGACTCCAGCTGCCGCCCTTCCGTCTCGATCAGCATCCTGCCAGCGGTCGGCAGATAAAGGCCGTAGGCATCGGGACCGCCGGACAATTTGACGCTCATGCCGGAATGACATTTGCCGCGCCAGATGCTGCAGGAACCGATCGTGTAGTGACGATCCACCACCGAAATCGTGCCGCGGCCATTGAGAGGCTCGACAATGGCGGGAAACAGGGTTCTCGCATAATGCGCCGTCATCTCCTCGGCATCGGCCTTATCGACTTTGAACACCGAGAGCGTCGCGTAGGTCAAATAATCCTCTCTTGTGCCGCATCGGCGGATTATCTTTCAGGCTTCAATTATATCCCTGAAAGTAAATCCTCACTCACATCTCCATTTGAGATAAATCTAGATGATAAACAAAATCAATTCGATAAACAATAAATATTACAATTGCAACCATATGGATATATCAGCATCTCCTCACTGCATGCATTTTGATTATACTTATATTATTTCATAATATGATCCGACCTTCAGGAATATATTTTATACCTAAACCAAAACCTCGGCTAATACGCCGACTTCCGTGTGCGCCGACGCTAAGTGCCTGAGTATTCCTCGGATGCCTTTGAGCCACTTGACGGAATGTTATCGATAACATAGCCTCCTCCCATCGAAGCTTTGGGAGGAGCAGGATGGACAACGGAAAGCTGCTCGAATTTTCCGATATCACCAAGGAATTTGGCGGAACGCGCGCGCTGTCGAACGTATCTCTCGACCTGCAGCGGGGCGAAATTCTCGCGCTTCTCGGAGAGAATGGCGCGGGCAAATCGACGCTCATCAAGACCTTGGCAGGCATCTACAAGCCGGATGGCGGGCAGATCCTGTTTGGCGGCAAGCCCTATCATCATCGCCCGCCGCAACCCAATCAGCGCCAGCCGGTCGCCTTTATCCATCAAGATCTCGGACTGATCGAATGGATGACGGTGGGCGAGAATGTCGGGCTCGCCCAGGGCTATTCCCTGCGCGGACGGCTGATTGATTGGCGGGCGACGGAGCGGCGCACCGCGGAAGCGCTAAAACTCGTCGGCTGCGATTTCGATCCGTCGACCCGCGTTCAGGAGCTGACCCGTACGGAAAAGTCGCTCGTGGCAATCGCCCGCGCACTCGCTGTCGAAGCCGACGTGCTTGTGCTTGACGAGCCCACAGCCAGCCTGCCCGCCGATGAGGTCGAAAAGCTCTTTGCTGCCATCCGCCCGCTGAAAGAGCGCGGCGTGGCCATGATCTACGTCTCGCACCGGCTCGACGAAATCTTCCGTATCGCCGACCGCGTCGCCGTGCTGCGCGATGGTCAGCTGGTGGGCCAAAAGCCAGTCTCCGAGACGACGCCGGATGAGCTCATCCGCATGATCGTCGGGCGCAAGGCGGACCAGCTCTTCGTTAAGGCGGAAAGAAGCGCCGGGCCTGCCATCGTTTCCGTAAAAGAGCTCACCTGCCGCGGCGCAGGACCTGTGTCCTTCGATATCCGACAGGGCGAATTGCTCGGTCTCGTCGGCCTGCGCGGCGCCGGTCAGGAATTGATCGGACGGGCGCTGTTCGGTTGCGAGCCATCGCAGGGCAGCGTTCGCTTGAATGGGGCCGCACCCGACCTTTCCAGCACCGTCGCCGCGATGGCTTCGGGCATCGGCCTGATCGCCAGGGATCGGACGGAAGAATCCGTCGCCATGTCGCTCAGCCTGCGTGAAAATACCTTCCTCAATCCCGGCGCCTCCGGACGAAGCCTGTTTTCGTTCCTGTCTCCACGCCGCGAAGCAGAAGCTGCCTATTCACTTGGAAGCCGTGTCGGCCTTAGGCCTAACGATCAGAGCCTTGCCATCGAAGCCCTATCCGGCGGCAATCAGCAGAAGGTCGTCGTGGGACGATGGCTGGCGACGGGACGCAAATTGCTGATCGCCGAGGATCCGACCGCCGGCGTCGATGTCGGCGCCAAGGCAGACATCTATCGGCTGATTGCCGAGGCGGTCGAGGCTGGCCTTGCCGTTCTCGTCGTCTCCACCGATTTCGAGGAAATCGCTCACATCTGCCATCGTGCCCTGGTGTTTTCGCGCGGGAGGATCGTGCGCGAACTCAGCGATGCCGACCTTACAACACCGGCGGTCATCGCTGCCGCGTCTGCATCCGAAGCGGCCTGAACCGGAGGAGAACACCATGCAATCGATCGAATCCAACGCGCTTGAGCCGACCCGCGCCGAGCTCTCAGCCATGAGCCTCGGCCAGAAGATCCAGCGCTTGCTGCCCGTCTATGGCCTCGTCATCCTGACGGTCTTCCTGATCCTGCTTTTCTCGATTCTGCTACCGCAGACATTCCCGACGATGCTCAATCTGCGTTCGATCATTTCGGACAAAACGATCATCGCCATCCTGTCGCTGGCCGCGATGATCCCGATGGCGGCGGGGCGCATCGATCTGACCATCGGCTACGGCATCGTGCTCTGGCATGTGCTGGCGATCAGCCTTCAGACGATGTTCGGCCTGCCCTGGCCGGTTGCGGTCCTGATCGTCATCGCGCTTGGCGCACTGACCGGCTTTCTGAACGGCCTGCTGGTGGAGATTGCCAAGATCGATAGCTTCATCGCAACGCTCGGCACGGGCACTGTTCTTTATGCAATCGCACTCTGGCATACCGGCGGCCGGCAGGTCGTGGGCATGCTGCCGCAAGGATTTTATGCGCTGAACGGCACGATGGTCTTCGGCCTGCCGATCACCGGCATCTATGTCCTGGCGCTTGCCTTCGTCATGTGGATCGTCCTCGAATATCTGCCGATCGGCCGCTATATCTACGCGATCGGCGCCAATCCAAAGGCTGCCGCGCTCAACGGCATTCCCGTCCGCCGCTTCGTCATCGGCGCCTTCGTTACCTCGGGAACACTTGCCGCCATTGCCGGCGTCCTCCTTGCCTCCAAGCTGCGCATTGGCCAGGCAAGCGTCGGGCTCGAATATCTTCTGCCTGCATTGGTCGGCGCATTCCTCGGATCGACCACCATCAAGCCCGGTCGCGTCAACGTCTGGGGCACGATGATCGGCGTCATCATTCTGGCAGTTGGTATTGCCGGCATCCAGCAGTTCGGCGGCTCCTTCTATGTCGAGCCTCTATTCAATGGCGTCACCCTGCTCGTCGCGATCGGTATTGCCGGTTACGCCCAGCGCCGCCGCAGCCATGCAGGACGCATGGCCCCCGCCCAGGCGCCGCAACTTTCCGCCAAGCCGGCGGAGAAATGAAGATCATCTGAAGTTCGAATGTTCAAAGGGAGGAGAAGACATGAACCGTAGAAAATTCCTGCAGGCCACGACAGCGATCCTGGTGCTATGCGCCGGCCAGGCCTATGCCGATCCGTTGGCGGATGCGAAGGCCGTCGTCGATAAATACGCAACCCCGGTCACCAAATGGGACGGCCCGACGACAGGTCCGAAAGCGCAGACCGGCAAGACCATCGTCGTGCTCGCGGGCGATCTCAAGAATGGCGGCATTCTCGGCGTGAGCAACGGTGTCGAGGAAGCGGCGAAGGCGATCGGCTGGGAGGTGAAGGTTCTCGATGGCGCGGGCTCCATCGGCGGCCGTACAGCGGCCTTCGGTCAGGCGATAGCGCTGCAGCCCGCCGGCATCATCATCGACGGCTTCGATGCCGTCGAACAGGCCCCTGCGCTGGAACAGGCGAAGGCCGCCAAAATCCCTCTGGTCGCCTGGCATGCCGGCCCGGTGATCGGCCCCGACGACAAGAACGGCCTCTTCGCCAATGTCAGCACCGACGCTATGGAAGTCTCGAAAGCAGCCGCCGACTGGGCATTCGTCGATGCCAAGGGCAAGCCGGGCGTCATCATCTTCACCGACTCCACCTATGCGATCGCTATCGCCAAGGCCGACAAAATGAAGCAGGAGATCGAGCGTCTGGGCGGCAAGGTTCTCGAATATGTCGATACGCCGATTGCCGAGACATCGCAGCGCATGCCGCAGCTCACGACATCCCTCCTTCAGAAATACGGTGACAGCTGGACGCATTCGCTTGCGATCAACGACCTTTATTTCGATTTCATGGGTCCATCGCTCGCCTCCGCCGGCAAGAGCGGCACCGATGCGCCGATCAATGTCGCTGCCGGCGATGGCTCGCAATCGGCCTATGAACGCATCCGCGCTGGTCAATTCCAGAAGGTTACGGTTGCCGAACCCCTTAATCTCCAGGGCTGGCAATTGGTCGATGAACTCAATCGTGCCTTCGCCGGTGAAAAATGGTCCGGCTATCTCTCACCGCTACACGTCGTGACGGCAGACAATATCCAATCCGATGGCGGCCCGAAGAACACCTTCGATCCGGACAACGGTTACAAGGACGAGTATAAGAAGATCTGGGGTAAATGATCCCAGGGACGGGACGTGGCCTGGCTTAATGGCCGGGCCACATCATTCGACAACAACACTAAGCTTGGCGGCTGCTATCGCGTGCAATCAGTTGCGGCAAGATCCTGACATCAGGAATCGACTGCGTGCCATCGAGAATATCCAGGATCAATTGTGCAGTCCGCTCGCCGATCTCACGCGCGAAGGCATTGATCGTCGTCAAAGTCGGCACGCAGACCTCGCCGATTTCATAATTGCCGAAACCACCGATGGAAAAGCGTTCCGGCACCGGAATCCCGAGCCGCCGACATTCGGTAAGTGCACCGTAGGCGGCAAGATCCGAGACGCAGACGACGGCTTCCGTATCGGGATAGAGCTCGATCAGTTTAGCCATGGCATTGGCACCCTCCCGCATCGAGATCGGCGGCGATCCGGCTGCAATCAGCCTGGAAGCATCGAGACCATACGCCTGCATCGCGGCGATGAAGCCAAGCCGGCGTTCGCTACCGCGTGAATCGCGCTGGACATCACCACCGATGAAGGCGATGCGGCGACAGCCGAGTGCGACGAAATGATCGACCATATCGCGCATGACGGCTCGGTTGGAAAAGCCGACATAATGGCCGATCGGATCGGTCGGGATATCCCAAGTCTCGATCACGGGGATTGCAACTGTCTGCAGAAGTTTACGCGCTCGCTGCGTATGCGTGCCGCCGGTCACGACGATCGCCTGCGGTCTGCGGCGGAGCAGCTGCTCAATCAGCCGCTCCTCCTCTTCGACATCGTAGTTCGTATAGCCAAGTAGGATCTGCATGTCCCGCTTGGATAAGGTGTCCGAGAGGCCGCCGACCGTATCCGCGAAGTTGGCATTGTTGATGGATGGAATGGTAACGGCGACAAAGCCGGACTTTTGCGAACGCAGGTTGGATGCTGTGCTGTCGAAGACATAGCCCAGCTCTTCCGCCGTTCGCAGGATCGCCTCGCGCGTCTCCGGACTGACCAGGCTATCGGCCTTGAAGGCACGCGACACGGTCATGGGAGAAACTCCCATGACGCGGGCTATGTCTGCCATAGTCGGCGTTTTGCGATCGTTACTCATCAATGGCCTATGTTATCGTTACCATCAGAGTAGTATGCCTCTTCCTAGAATAGCAAGAGGCGCTCTCAGCTATGCCGCCATGCGCGCAAGACAGTATGGGCGCCGTGCATCGGAAAGCGCCCGCGGATGGCGGTCTAGAGCTCAAACTCATGGGCGAGCGTCACATGATGATGGATGCGCCCCTCGAAAAAGCGCGAGAGAACCGCTTCCGTCGCAGCACGTGCCTCCGTGCGCACCGGACTTGCAAGCGCCTTCTCCACGGCGGCCATATCCGGATAGTTCACGGCCAAAATCATCGGGAACTCCGGGGCACCTTCATCTCGGGCCTCGGCAAAGGTAACCCGCACGTCGAGGGCACCCGGAAACTGCTTCCACTTCGGCAGAATGGTTTCCATGACAGCCGTTCGAAACGCCTCTGCCTCTCCGTCTTTGACCTTGCCTTCGAATAATGCGTATCGGGTAATCATCCGGCGATCTCCTTGTTCGGCCCTTTGAAGAATTCCATCAGCGCGGCCTGATCCTCACCGCCAAGCCCGGAAGCCGTCAGCATGCGGTGTATCTCGGCACAGACCGCCGTCAGCGGCATGGCGGTATTGGTCCTGCGAGCGAGATCCTGAGCGCCGTTCAGATCCTTGACCATGTTGTCGATGCGGCCGGTGCGGCGATAATCCTTGCTGACGTAGCGCGGCATATATTCCTGCAGGATGGCGCTGTCGGCCCGTCCGCCCTTCAGCGCCTGCGGGATTTTCGCAGCATCGACGCCGGCATCGAGCGCCAGTTGCGTTGCTTCGGCGACGGCGAGGAAATTCAATGCGCAAAGAACCTGATTGATGAGCTTCGTGGTCTGGCCCGCACCGACGGGACCCATATGCGTGTAGTTCGAGGCCACATGGCGCAGAACCTTATGTGCATCGGTGACATCCTGCTCGCTGCCGCCGGCCATCAGCGTCAATTGTCCGATCAGGGCCTTTGGCGCCCCACCGGATAGCGGGCTATCCACCCAGCGCAGCCTCTTTTCCGCAGCCTCTGCGGCTAGGGCCTTTGTCGCATCGGGGTCGATCGACGACATATCGATGATCAGCGTGCCCGGTTTAGCACCTGCGGCAACACCTTCAGGTCCGAAAACGGCGGCATGGACGATCTTCGGCGAATTGAGGCTGAGGATGACGAAATCGGAAACGGCAGCAGCGGTCGCCGCACTGGCGGCAGCCGTGGCGCCTTTTGCAGTCAGTGCCGCGACCTTCTCCTTGTCGAGATCGAAGACAGTGAGTTGGTTGCCCGTCTCCACCAGGCGAGCGCCGATCGCTCCGCCCATTGCACCGGCGCCGATCAGCGCCACCTTGCTGCTCATGATTGCGTCTCCTCCAAGGCAATTAAGATGGCCGCCACAACTTGATCCAGCGGCTGATCGATATCGACGGTGATCGCCTGCTCGTCGGCCCCCGGCGGCTCGAGCGCGGCAAATTGACTGGCGAGCAAAGCCGGCGGCATGAAGTGATCGCGCCTTGCCTGCATGCGTTTCAGAATGGTTTCCCTCGTACCGGCGAGATGAATGAAGGAGACCGGCGCGCCGACGACCTCGCGGATCCGGTCACGATAAATGCGCTTCAGCGCCGAACACCCAATCAGCGCGATCTCATTCGCCAAAGTCAGGCGCTGACCGATCTTGTCGAGCCAGGGCCATCGATCGGCATCCGTCAGAGGAATGCCGGCGCTCATCTTGGCGATGTTGGCCACGGGATGAAGATCATCACCATCGACATAAATGCCGCCAACGCGCGCTGCGAGTGCCGAGCCAACGGACGACTTGCCGCAGCCGCTGACGCCCATGATGACGAAGTGGCGCGGCAAAACGCCATCAGAGCGAAGCCGTGATGCCGCCGTCGACATAGAGCACATGACCGTTGACGAAAGAGGAGGCATCGGAAGCAAGGAAGATACAGGCGCCAACCAATTCTTCGACGCGACCCCACCGGCCGGCCGGCGTGCGCTTTTCGAGCCACGCGGAGAAATCGGCATCTGCAACGAGAGCTGCGTTCAACGGCGTATCGAAATAACCGGGCGCGATGGCGTTGCATTGCAGCCCATGCTTCGCCCAATCCGTCGCCATACCCTTCGTCAGATTGCCGACGGCGCCCTTGGTTGCCGTGTATGGCGCAATCGAGGGCCGCGCCAGCGCCGTCTGCACGCTTGCGATGTTGATGATCTTTCCGGCGCCGCGCTTGATCATATGACGGGCGACCGCCTGGCCAACATTGAAAACGCTCGAGATGTTCGTCCGCAGAAGCCGCTCGAAGGCGTCGGCGGGAAAATCCTCCAGCGGCGTGCGAAACTGCATGCCGGCATTGTTGACGAGAATATCGATCGCCCCCGTCTCGGCTTCGAACGCATCCACGGCTCGACGCGCGGCCTCGTGATCGGTGGCATCGAATGGCAGCACATGCACCTTGCCTGCAAAGTCTTCAGCCGCCTTGGCAAGCTTTTCCTTGTCGCGGCCGTTGAGCACCGGGTCGGCGCCAGCAGCCGCCAGGCCCTTGGCGAGCGCAAGCCCGATACCTTGGGAAGAACCCGTCACCAGGGCACGACGCCCTTTCAGATCGAAAAGACCAAGAGACATCGTTTCCTCCGTTTTTTATCTCGACATTGGTCGCCTCCCTTGTTTATGTTATCGATAACATTTGATGTCAAGGGAGGATGCGTGAGATGAACAAACCACCGATCCTGCAGATTGGCCCCTACCCGCAATGGGATCAAGAGCCGCTCGACGCAGCGTTCCAGGTTCATCGCTATTTCGAGGCTGCCGACAAGGACAAGTTGCTCGCCGAGGTCGGACCGTCGATCAGGGGTATTGCGACACGCGGCGAACTCGGTGCCAACCGCGCCATGATCGAGGCCTGTCCCAAACTGGAAGTCATTTCGGTCTATGGCGTTGGCTTCGATGCCGTCGACCTGCAGGCCTGCCGCGAGCGTGGCATTCGCGTCACCAACACCCCCGACGTCCTGACCAACGATGTCGCGGATTTGGGAATTGCGATGATGCTCTGCCTGTCGCGCGGCATGATCGGTGCGGAGACATGGGTGCGTGACGGCAGCTGGGCACAAAAGGGGCTTTATCCCCTCAAGCGCCGCGTCTGGGGGCGGCGTGCCGGCGTGCTCGGTCTTGGCCGCATCGGCTTCGAAGTCGCCAAACGCCTGAAGGGCTTCGACATGCAGATTGCCTATTCGGACGTCGAGGCGAAATCCTACGCCTCCGACATGACCTTCGTGGCCGATCCCGTCGAGCTCGCGACACAATCGGATTTCCTGTTCGTCACGCTCGCCGCTTCAGCGGCGACGCGGCATATTGTCGGTCATAAGGTGATCGAGGCGCTCGGCCCGGAAGGGATGTTGATCAACATCTCCCGCGCGTCCAATATAGACGAAGAGGCACTCCTTGACGCACTGGAGGCCGGCAAGCTCGGATCGGCAGCGCTCGACGTCTTCGAAGGCGAGCCGAAACTCAATCCGCGCTTCCTGGCGCTGAACAATGTGCTGCTGCAGCCTCACCATGCCTCCGGCACGGTCGAGACGCGCAAGGCCATGGGTAAGCTCGTGCGCGACAATCTCGCCGCTCATTTCGCCGGCCAGGCGCTGCCGACACCCGTTCTTTGAGGGAGAAAGACATGAAGGCCATCATCGCCCACGCCGCCAAGGATGTGCGTATCGAGGATTATCCGGAGGAAGAACCGGGTGCGGGAGAGGTCAAGCTGAAGCTCGCAACCGGCGGCGTCTGCGGCAGCGACCTGCACTACTACCATCACGGCGGCTTCGGCACCGTGCGCCTGAAGGAGCCGATGATCCTTGGGCACGAGGTCAGCGCGACCGTCACCGCGCTCGGCCCGGGCGTGCAAGGGCTCGAGATCGGTCAGCTCGTTGCCGTCTCCCCATCGCGCCCATGCCGGACTTGCCGCTACTGTCTGCAGGGATTGCCCAATCAATGCCTCAACATGCGCTTTTATGGCAGCGCCATGCCCTTCCCGCACATCCAGGGTGCGTTCCGCGAGACGCTGGTGGCCGATGCCATCCAATGCGTGCCGGCCGATGGTCTGACAGCGGGTGAAGCGGCCATGGCGGAACCTTTGGCCGTGACCTTGCATGCCACGCGGCGAGCGGGCGAGATGCTCGGCAAGCGCGTCCTCGTGACCGGCTGCGGTCCGATCGGCGTTCTCTCGATCCTGGCCGTACGCCGTGCCGGTGCCGTCGAGATCGTCGCAACCGATCTTTCGGATTTCACCTTGTCGCTTGCTAGGCAAGCGGGTGCCGACAGGGTCATCAATACAAAGAACGAGCCCGAAGCGCTTGCCGCCTATTCCGCGGACAAGGGCACTTTCGACGTGCTCTACGAATGCTCGGGCGCTGCCGCTGCCCTTGCCGGCGGCATTACCGCATTGAGGCCGCGGGGGATTATCGTACAGCTTGGTATCGGCGGCGACATGAGCTTGCCGATGCTGGCGATCACGGCCAAGGAACTGGAACTACGCGGCTCTTTCCGCTTTCATGAGGAGTTTGCCATTGGCGTCGATCTGATGCGCAAGCGTCTCATCGATGTGCGGCCGCTCATCACCCATACGGTACCGCTTGCCGACGCGATCAGCGCCTTCGAGATCGCTTCGGATCGAAGCCAAGCGATGAAGGCACAGATCGCCTTTACCTGAACCGAAACGGCGCGAAATCCACCGATCGAAAGCGAAAATGGATTTCGCGCTCACGTCCGGCCTAGTCGAGATCGGCGCCGATCGCTTTGAGCGCAGCGCGCGCAACCTGCTCGTCCTGCTCGCCTGACCCGGAACCAACGCCGATACCGCCGACAAGCGTGCCGCCGACACGGATGGGTAAGCCCCCGCGCAAACCCGTCATGCCGCCATGGGTCGCGATCGCCAGCGGCACTCGCGCATGCTCCGGCAGCGAATGGCTCGGCCCGCCGATGGAAGCAGCCGTCTGTGCCTTGGCAGTGGCGCTTTTCAGCGACTGAAAACGTGAACCGTGCATGCGGAAGGACCCCAGCGTCACGCCGGATTGATCGACGATGACGATGCATTGCGGCTGCCCCATCTGCGAAGCAGCCGAGATCGCAGCGGTCAACAACGTCATCACTCCTTCGTCGCTCAAGACACTCGACGTCAGAACATGGCTCATGCACTATCCTCCCGACTTGCGGACTCTATTGAATATGTTATCGATAACACATCGATCTCTCGATGTAACCTTATGGGAGGTATTGTTACAATGTCGTTCTTCGAGATCATGGACCCGGCCTTCGGGAAATTTGTTCTTGGCAATGCTCCCGTCAAGCAGATCGCCACCGGTTTCGACTGGGTGGAAGGGCCTGTCTGGTTCGGAGATCTGAACTGCCTGCTCTTCTCGGATATCCCGAATAACCGCATCATGCGCTGGATACCGGGGCTGGGCACCAGCATCTTTCGCGAACCCTCGAATTTTTCGAACGGCCATACGCGTGACCGGCAGGGCCGGCTCGTCAGCTGCGAGCATGGCGGCAGGCGTGTCACGCGAACGGAATATGACGGCTCCATCACGGTCATCGCCGATCGGTTCCAGGGCAAGCGCCTGAATTCACCCAACGATGTCATCGTCGCCTCTGACGGCGCCATCTGGTTCACCGATCCACACTACGGCATTGCGACGGACTACGAAGGATATAGGAGCGAGCAGGAGCTGCCCTGCAATGTTTATCGCGTCGATCCCGATGGCTCCATGCAGGCCGTCTTGACGGATTTCAACTGCCCGAACGGCCTCGCCTTCAGCCCTGACGAGAAGAAGCTTTATGTCGCCGATACCGGTCGTATGCATGGCAGCGATCCGCAGCATATCCGGGTCTTCAATGTCGGTGAAAACTGGCGGCTATCCGGCGGCGAAGTATTTCATGCGATTTCACCGGGCTGCGCCGACGGCATGCGCCTCGACAGCGATGGCAATCTCTGGTCGTCGGCCGCCGACGGTGTGCATTGCATCGCCCCCGACGGCCATCTCATGGGCAAGATCCTGGTGCCGGAAACGGTCTCCAACCTCTGCTTCGGCGGCCGCGGCAAGCACAAGCTGTTCATCACAGCGACGACCAGCGTTTATTCGATCTCGCTCAACCGAAGCGGCGCACTTTAACACCAGGGCTGGGACCGCATTACGAAACGATCCGTAAAGCGGCGCAGCAACAAGGACAGCCCTATCGAGGCTTCGGAAAAGCCAGCGATCCTGGATTGCTTGGAGACCGGTAGAGACGTTCAATACGGAAATGCTGCAGCGACAATCGCCGGGATCATCTGGCGATCGTCGCTGTCGGATGACGGAATATCAGCGCAGGTCGGCTTGCGATACGGAACGTATCGCCGCATGCGCAATCGACGCGAGATTGGCGGACAAGGCGCGTTCTTGCCTGCGTGCAGCATCCTGTAGCAAATCCGCCATCCGGGTTACGGATATGCGATCTGCGCGCATGACCTGGCGGATCAGCGGATCTTTAAGAACTTCGGCGATCGTCAAGTCCCTTTGGGTCATGGTTACCTCCTGTTCGTTAGCGCAGAAGATAGACCGCTTAATTAGCACTGCGATGTCAAAAGCCGGACAAAAACAAGGCAGTTCGTTCAATTTTGTTACAGATTAATCGCAAATCGAATGAAGGGACATATTCCCAAAATACAATAGGACCCTAGTTGTCGGCTAAGGAAGGGGTGATCAATTGCGATCAGCCTTAAGTGGGAGGGCCGTTTGCTCCGCGAACGCGCAACGTTTTTGCAATAAATTAGACCATAATTTTGCAACTTTTGCGTTTATAATCTCGCGGTGCTGCGGCTCTGTAGTGTAACACCAACGATCGGCCACGCGATGTACTCAGATCAGTCCACAGAAGACGAGCGTCTCATCTATCATGCAGATCTTCTCAGCCAGCTCTCCAATCCCAAGCGCCTGGAGGTCTGTATTCATCTTTCCGGCCATGAGGAAGATGTGAACAGCCTGGCCAAGAAGCTGGGAATATCGCAATCGGCGCTCAGCCAGCACCTGACCCGCCTGCATCATTCCGGTATCGTGAAAGTGCGCCGCCAGGCGCAGTTCAGATATTATACCTGCGATCATCCAGGCGTCCTGCAGATCCTGAAGACGCTTGCCGGGATTTTCGACGCCGAACTCAAACCGGCGAGACCGAAGACCGGCGACAATGACGATCACGACAAAAAACCATGACAAAGAGCCGATGCGGCTTTGCCGCCATCGGCCACCGAATGCAAATTTCGGATGCCGATGGATCGCGCAGGCATGCTATGGCCAATCGCAATTGCTCACACGCCGCGCCTGTTTCCCCAGATAATCACATGCAATTGCGGCAGCACCCTCGCTTCGAACCATCGGTCATCGCCGACCTTTTCCACGAGCCAGCGCATCCTTTCGACGATGCCGTCGATATCGACAAGCGCATCTTCTGCATCGGCTGGCGGCGGCGTGTGATTGCCGGGTTGCAGATAGACGGACAATTGGGGATAGCGAGCGGCCGCGTCCCGCGCATATTCATAGTCGAGATCGTCGAATATGACGATCTTCAAAGCGATTTGCGGTCCGTCGCCTGCCATGCGCAGACAGTCGTCGAAGGCGATCCAGTCCGTCGTCATGCCACTCGAAGGTGGCTTCGGGCTGAGCACCAGCACATCGAGTTCGGCAAACCACTCCTTGGCCAGGCTCCCTTGAGTCTCCAGCGCGAAGCGATATCCCTCCGCATGACCGCGTGCAATCAGCGGGCCGAGCGGCTGGATCGCGGGATTGCCGCCGGAAAGCGAGATCGTCAGCGGCTTGCCGCCGGAAAGCCTCTTCACCTCTTGCCAGATCTCATCGACCGGCATCGGCCGCCATTGGTCGCGATAGTCGCTGTCGACGGCATGCAGCGTATCGCACCAGGAGCAGCGATAATCGCAGCCACCGGTGCGCACGAAAATCGTCGGAAGACCGATCAGGATCCCCTCGCCCTGAATCGTCGGCCCGAAGATCTCGCTGACGCGGATGAGCGCGCCGCTCATGGCCGGTATTCCGCCCAGGTCTTCGGCGTCTCGCTGACCCGCACAGCGGATGCTTCCGGCAATCGTTCCTTGCACCAGTCGTAGAAATGCTTGGCGAGATATTCGGACGTGACGCGATCGTGTCCGAAGACATCGTTCAGATGACGATGATCGAAGGTTTCATCGATATAGCGCTTTAACGGCTGTAGCTCATGATAGTCTCGCACGAAGCCGTTCTGATCGAGTTCTGTTGCCGAAAGCTCCACCACGACGATGTAATTGTGCCCGTGCATGCGCGCGCACTGGTGATCATCGGGCAGATGCGAAAGCTGATGCGAGGCGGAGAAGTGGAATTCCTTGGTGATGCGGTACATCACTTCACCTCTTCGGCCGAAAAGCCCGATGTCGCAGCAATCCAGAAATCGGCATCCTCATATTCGGTCGGATCCTCAATGCCGGCGAGATGAAAGGCCTCGCGCCGCTCAACGCAGGTGCCGCAGCGGCCGCAATGACGTTTCCCGCCTTTGTAGCAGGACCAGGTTTCGGCAAAGGGGGTCTTGTGCCGGGCACCGTCGGCAACGATATCCGCCTTGGAAATCGTCACATAGGGCGCATAGAGCGAAACGCTGGCATAGCCGTCGAGCGCATGGTGCTGCATCTGCTGGAAGGCGTCTATGAAACCCGGGCGACAGTCGGGATAGATGAAATGATCGCCGCCATGAACCGCGACGGCAACAGCGTCCGCTTTTTGTGCAGCCGCAAGCCCGAAGGCGATCGCCAGCATGATCGCATTGCGGTTCGGCACGACCGTCGCCTTCATGGTTTCCTCGGCATAGTGCCCATCCGGCACCGCGACATCATCTGTCAGAGCCGATCCGGTCAAATGCTTGCCGATGGCGGTGATGTCGATGATCTCATGCGGCACGCCGAGACGCTTGGCGCAGGCTCTTGCGAATTCCAGCTCCTTGCGGTGCCTTTGACCGTAATCGAAGGAGACGAGGCCGATAAGCTGATATTCGGCTGCGACCTTATGGGCGAGCGAAACGGAGTCCAATCCGCCGGAGCAGATCACGATAGTCTTCATAATTCAGGATCCCTTGTTTTGACCGGGTGGGCTGCGACCGGATTTCATGGGCTCTTCAAAGCCACGGCCGGCTCACTAGCAGCAGAACCGGGAGGAAACAAGGCATTCCGCAACATTTCATGGCAACGCGCCGGCACCTGCCGGCGCGTCGAGGTTTTGTAAGGCCGTCAGCTGACCCCAGCAAACTTCCCGGAAATATTCAGATCTGGATAGTAACCCGCCGGCTTGCCACCGACCGTTTGGCCGCCCGTCAAGCTGCCCTGGATCTCCGATCCGAAGAAGGAATAGGGGAAAGTCGCCTGCAGGGCGCTGACCTCATCCAGGCGCCGCCGCAGTTCGTTCGGTATCGTAAACTCAAGGGCGCCGAGATTGTCCCTCAGTTGTTCCAGTTTCGTGGCACCGATGATGATCGAGGCGAGGCCAGGCTGGGTCATCGCCCAATTGACGGCCACCTGCGCCATGCTGCGGCCGAGCTCGGTCGCCACCTTCTCCAGCTCGGCAACAACAGCCCAGTTGCGCTCGTTGAATTTCTGGAAGCCTGGATTGGTCGTACCATGCACGGTTTCCAGCCGGCCGGCGGTCTGCCTCTCGCTGCTCGGCCGATATTTGCCGCTCAGCAGACCGCTCGCAAGCGGGCTCCAGGCCATGATACCGGCGCCGTAACGCGTTCCGAACGGCACAAATTCATTTTCGATGTTGCGTTCGACCAGCGAATATTCGAGCTGAAGTGCGGAGATCGGCTCGTAGCCGCGATGTTCGGCGACCGCCTGGGCTCTGCTGGCGTACCATGCCGGAACATCGGACAAACCAACATGCCGCACCTTGCCGGAGCGGACCAGGTCATCGAAGGTGCGCATCACCTCCTCTGGCGGCGTCAGGCGATCCCAGCAATGCATGAGATAGAGATCGATATAATCCGCGTTGAGCCGTTTCAACGACCCTTCGACGGCCCGCAGGATATTCTTGCGGCCATTGCCGGCCGCATTCGGCGTTTGTGCGGTAAGGTTCATGGTGAACTTGGTTGCGATGACGGCGTCGTCGCGCAAGCCGCGCTCGGCGATGAATTCACCGAGCCAAGCCTCAGACGTACCGCCCGTATAGGCATCGGCAGTGTCGAAGAAATTGCCGCCGGCGTCGACATAAGTATTGAAGATCGCCCGTGCCGTTTCCTTGTCTGCTCCCCAACCCCATTCCGTGCCGAAGGTCATGGTGCCAAGGGCGAGCCGTGTTACCTTCAAGCCGCTATTGCCCAGCGTATAAAATTCCATGCTCATCGCTCTGCTCCTCTTTGGCTAACCGGGCGTATCCACGACCGACCCGGCGATGCGTGATGCACCTAGAGTCGCTGTTTTCGAGCTATTCGATAAGATCATTTAATTTGCATGCATTATGCGATATCGTGCAGCAATGGATCGCGATCTGCTGCCACATCTGCCCATCGTCGCCGCCGTGGCCCGCCGCGGAGGGTTTGCCGCCGCCGCCAGCGAACTGGGCATGAGCGCATCGGCCGTTAGCCATGCCGTTCGGCTCGTGGAAGAACGGCTCGGCCAGCCCCTCTTTGCCCGCACGACGCGGAGTGTGGCGCTGACCGAGGCCGGCAAGAGCCTGATCGCCACCATCACCCCGGCGCTGCAGGACATTCACGACCGCATCGAGCGTATCAGGGCCGTCAAGGGCAGGCCAAGCGGACTGTTACGCATCAATGCATCCCGCATCAGCCTGCCGCTGGCAGTCACACGCGTGATCGCAGCGATGGCCGAACGCTATCCCGAAGTCGAAGTGGAAATCTTCTCCGATGAAAGGCTGACCGATATCGTCTCCGAGGGTTTCGACGCCGGCATCCGCGTCGGCGAAATGATCGCGCAGGACATGGTCGCCGTTCGCCTCACCCCTCCTTTCCGATCCATCGTCGTCGCTTCGCCTGGATATATCGGGCGTTTCGGGCGTCCAAACACGCTTGCGGAGCTCTCCAACCATAATTGTATCGGTTACCGCCTGATCCGCTCCGGCGGCCTTTATCAATGGGAATTCGTCGAGGATGGGCGGGATGTCGCGGTGACGGTGAATGGCCAGGCGATCGTCACCGAAGCACATTCGGCCATAGAGCTGGCCGTTGCAGGCGTGGGATTGGCCTATGTCTTCGAACCGCTGGTCAAGGCGGAGATCACATCCGGCAGGCTTGTCCACCTTCTAGGTGACTATGCGGTGACGGAAGCAGGCCTTTTTCTCTACTTTCCGCGTCGTGCCGAGCTGGCCCCGAAACTTAGGGCTTTCATCGACACGGTACGACAGATCAATCGTTGAGTCGCTCCTCGGCGGGCAAAAAGCGCCATTTGCTTCCCATCGACATGCTAACGAATGGTCAAATCGCGCAGCCATTGTACGAAATACGCACGAAATGCAGCGCTGGATCGCGATCCAGCTGAATCGCGATTGCCGTCTCTCACGGCACTCGGCAGTCATAGTTGGAAAGCTCCGCCAATGAGGGCATGCATGGGTTCGGGGCATTCGCCCTCGCCTCCTGTCGGTCGGATTGGCAGCCTCCCGGTCTGAAAGAGGAACTCGTGCAAGATATTTCGAAGAGAAAGCCGCCCAGCCCGATCGATATCGAAGTCGGCAAACGCATCCGCGCGCAACGGCGCCTGCTGGGTATGAGCCAATCGGCGCTTGCCGAAAAACTGGGCCTGACCTTTCAGCAGGTTCAGAAATACGAAAAAGGCGCCAACCGTGTCGGCGCAAGTCGCCTGCAACATGTTGCCGACTGTCTTGGCGTCCCGATCTCGCACTTCTTCGATAACGCAGCCTTCGACAACCCTGTTTCGACCGAGGAAGCAAGAGTGATCCGCAACGACCTCGTCGGTTTCATTTCGTCCGAAGAAGGTATTGAGCTCAACCGAGCCTTTGCAAAGATCAAGGATGTGAGGACCCGACAGAAGATCGTCGGCCTGCTCAAGTCGCTGGCGTTGACTTAAAGCAATTCCGGAATAAGTGCGCGGCGGCTTTCCGTCCGAATTTACGAAACAAAGTGATGGAGCGGTTTGATGATTCCGTGAAGCCCCAAACCGCTTCAGCCTTCATTGCCCCGACAATTCAATGCTTCGCCGTCAGCTTGTGATACGTGGCGTACGAATGACCTTCAGGAACAGGGCGTTCATAGCGTCCGAGATGCCTTGCGTCGGACTCACCTCGAAATAGAGGCCGGGTGAGGCGCAAGTCTGCAAATTGGTGCCGATCTGCGATTGAAAGGGTGCGATCCACTGGTTGTACCAAGGGTTTGTCGGCAGGGGAAAATAGGTCGTATAGAGGATAGCGATCTTGATGTTCTGGTTCTTCAAGGGCTGACAGAAGGTGGTGTCGAGCGGCTCCTGGCAACGCCCGCCCGTCGTCGGCTTGGTGCAGGTGTTTGGCTTCTTGCTGTCACCGACGCCGTCAGTGACAAGGAAGAGGACCTTCTGACGATCGGAAGTGGTTTTTCCGCTGCCGCCTGTTCCGATGATCGGCGCGAGCTGCGTCAGCATCGTATCGAAGCTCGTATCCTGGTCGTTGTTGTCGCCCTGTCCGTGAACGGTCATCAGGTCCACGTTCTTGCTGATGGTATCGCTGACCTGCTTCATATCGGATGACAGCGCCGATACGTTGGTCAAGCCAATTGTTGTAGTGTCAGCACCGAATGTATAGACCGCCATTCTGTACTGATCGGGTGTTACCCGGTTCGTCTTAGCAGTATCCGTAAGCGACTGTGTCGCCTGCCCGACAACAGCAATGCGGGTCTGGACGCCAAGGCTCTTTGCAAGATTGTAGTAATTGTTTGTATCGTTCTTGTCGTGGCACGCAAACGCGCAACTATCTCGCGTATGCGCCACCATCGTGTTGATATCGTTCAGCGTAGCACCGATCCCCATGGATGGCGTGTTGTCCAGCAACATGTAGAAATCCATGAAGTTCGCCGTCTGATACTGTGCGGATGCCGAACCGCTGACGGGAATGGATGTCTTGCCGATGACCTGACTGAGCGTCGTCGGTACGTTCGCCGAAAAATTGACCGTGGAAGAGACGATATTGCCGGTGCGGGTTACCCCGGCGCTGACACTGACCGGTATATTCTGAAGATCGCTGGACGCCTGGCCGTAGAAGAGCTTGTTGGCGTCGCCTTGACCGATCGTGACGGTGCCGTCGCTTGTCATCGCCATGGCAGCCGCAACCGCAGGAGATGAATCCGCGATTGCACCCACAGCAGCGGCGTCGGCGGCATTTTGCAATTCCGTTCTGACGAGCATCGCATTGGTAACATCGAGCGCCAGACCACCCACCGCGATCAACGGAACGGCAACCAGCGCCGTCGTGATTGCGAAATTCCCCGAACAGTCCGCAAACAGCATCCCTGATAGTTTGCGCAATGCGACAAACGATTGTGGATAGATCCTGAATCTCTTCACGAGCAAGCTCTCTGTAGCATAAGTTGTATTTTCAAAACATTCGCGAATCGAAAGTATTATTACTTTCAAATATACTTATTTATATTATCGAACGAAAATATTTAGATTCTCATAAGAGCAAACTTCTTATTTATACTGCAAAAATTGAGAGGAAATTTACCAAGAATACAGGATATAGTCGTCGATCCCGTGGTCGAATTGAATGAAGTTCGATACGGTACTCACACTCCGACGGCCTTAAATCGGGCATAAACCGAACATTTCATGAAGAAAGACGCATGATCCGCAATATATACGCGAGACAGGCACCATAAAAATAACGCAAAAATTGCAAATCTACCCGAAGTGTCTTTACCCGATTTTTAGTGTTTACCCGCGAAAGCAATCGCCATCGATTTCAGGTGCGGCAGCCGTCGTTGCAACTGTCTTCTTCGCCCTGATGGCTATGGTTGGGATCTTTACGTGCGCGTTCTTTCCTGCATCTTCACGGAACACAATCTGTGGCTCGTTCTTCTCGCCGCGTTCGTCTGCGTCAGTGGCGGCTGGATCACGCTCAATTTGCTCAAGCGAGCCGAAAGGACGCTCGAACTTCAGCGTGGCGGCTGGATCTTTCTGACGGCCGTGGCGGCTGGATCTTCGATCTGGTGCACGCATTTCATTGCCATGCTGGCCTACGAGGTCGGTGCGCCGGTCACCTTCGATCCGATCCTGACGATGGCCTCCTTTCTTTTGGCTGCCATCGGCTGTGCCGGCGGTTTTGCGATCGCCTTGTCGCGCGTGCCGCGCGTTGCACCGGAATTCGGCGGAGCCGTCGTCGGCCTTGCCATCACCACCATGCACTATACAGGCATGCTGGCCTATCACGTCGACGGGATCGTTGAGTGGAACCAGGGCTATGTTGTCGCCTCGGTCGCACTTTCGGTGATTTTTGCGGCGCTTGCGCTCAATCAGGCGGTGCGCCGGCCTTGGCAGCTCTCCCCGATCGCCGGCCTCGCTCTTTTCGTCATCGCCGTGGTTTCGCTTCACTTTACGGCAATGACCGCCGTATCGGTCACCCCGCTTGTAACCGGCGCAGCCATCGCTGACGCCTACGCACTGAAGGCCATGGCCGTTGCCGTGGCGGGCGGTGGGTTGCTTATCATCGGCACCGGCGTGGCAAGCTATATGATCGACGAGCGAGCCTCGCGCGAATCCATCGAAAAACTTCAGCATATGGCCCTCAACGACCTGCTGACGGGCCTGCCCAATCGCAGCAGCTTTGCCGACCATCTTCAACGCGAGATGGGACATGCCAGCGAAGACGGCGTGAAGCTTGCAGTCATCGGCATTGACCTCGATCGCTTCAAGGAAATCAACGACCTGCGGGGACACAAGGCTGGCGATCAGGCACTTAAGGCGATTGGACGCCGGCTGCTCCGCCTCGTCAGGGACGGCGAGTTCGTCGCACGCGTCGGTGGTGACGAGTTTGCCGCGGCCAAGCGCTTCCGGGAGCAGAGCGAACTGCTGGATTTCGTTGCCCGACTGGAGAAGGTCCTGTTCGAGCCCATCCGGATCGACGATTTCGAGACGGCGACAGGGGCCAGCATCGGCGTTGCCGTCTATCCGGACGATGGCGTCGACCAGGAGCGCCTCGTCAGCAATGCCGATCTCGCAATGTATCGCGCCAAGGCCGATATCGGCCGCGCAGTCTGCTTTTATGAATCCAAGATGGATGAAGCTGCCCGCGCCCGTCATACGCTGGCCCAGGACCTGCGCCGTGCTGTCGAACTGGATCAGCTCGATCTGCACTATCAGGTGCAGACCTCGGTTCGCACAGGGCAGATCTGCGGCTACGAGGTCCTCGTCCGCTGGCATCATCCCGAGCATGGTGCTGTGCCGCCTTCGGAATTCATTCCGATCGCCGAAGAAAGCGGCACGATCCTTATCATCGGCGAATGGGTTTTGCGCACGGCCTGCAAGGAGGCAGCGTCATGGGAGCAGCCCTACAAGATCGCCGTCAACCTATCACCCGTACAATTTGCTCATGCCGATCTCGCAAAACTCGTTCATGCGATCCTTATCGAAACCGGCCTTGCTCCGTCGCGGCTGGAGCTTGAGATTACCGAATCCACAATCATTGCCGACAAAACTCGTACTTTACATGTCCTGCGACAGATCCGGGCTCTTGGCGTGACCGTTGCCATCGACGATTTCGGAACAGGATATTCGTCGCTCGATACGCTTCGCTCCTTCCCCTTCGACAAAATCAAGCTCGATCGCTCCTTCATGAACGAAGTGGATCACAGCATTCAGGCAAAAGCGATCGTCCGCGCCGTGCTCACGCTCGGCAAGAGCCTGGATATCCCTGTTCTCGCGGAAGGCGTCGAGACCAACCATCAGCTTGAAATCCTCCGTGTCGAGGGTTGCGACGAGGCGCAAGGCTTCTTCCTCGGACGGCCGAAGCCCGTCGGGCAAATCTTTCAAGAGGAGACGTCCGTGGAGGACGATGAAGCATTGGCATTTTCCGGCCGGTTGCCGCCCTATCGCATGCGGCGTCGCTAGGACGTTCCTCACGCGTCAATGCAATATCTGCAGCAATTGCAGGGCGCAAACCGGTGCCCTCCTTTCATTCTTCGATTTTGTCAGCCGCATCCGTTCGCGATATCAGATCGAGCGATCCGAAACCTCGCCGATCCATTCGCTCGCGAGCTCGATTGCAACTGTGGAGCGGATATCGAGAGCATTGGCGCCCACGAGAAGCTCATAGCGACCGGCGATAGCTCGAAATGTTCCGGTCTGCTCGTCGAAATAGCTCAGATCGCGTGGGCGCACGACAAGCGAAGCCGTCCCCTGTTCACCGGGCTCAAGCCGAAGCTTGGCAAAGGCACGTAACTCCTTGTCCGGCCGCTCGACTGCCGAAGCAGGCGCGCGCACATAAAGCTGCACGAGTTCGGAACCGGTTCTGTCGCCGATATTGGTGACATCGACCATGATGGTGATGCCCTCCGCGCCCATCGTCGTTGCCGAAGCTTGCGCCTCGCCCCAGGAAAATCGCGTATAGCCAAGACCGAAGCCGAAGGGGAACAGGGGCTCGATATCGCGCGTATCGTGATGACGATATCCGACGAAAACGCCCTCAGCATAGCGCACATGCCCATCCTTGCCAGGATAGATCGACGCATCACCAACCATGGCGGAGTTATCCGACAAGCGCTTCGGGAAGGTCTGTGGCAGGCGCCCGCCGGGCTCGACATCGCCGAAGAGCACATCGGCAACGGCGTGGCCGAGTTCCTGGCCGGGATACCACATCTGCAACACGGCCCGAACCTTGTCGAGCCACGGCATCTCGATGGGGCCACCGGTCTGCAGCACGACAATCGTATTGGCATTAGCGGCCGCCACGCGGTCGATCAATTCCTCTTGCCGGCCCGGCAGATGCATGTCAGGCAGATCGAGTCCTTCCGTATCCCATTCGCCGTCGCGGCCGACAAAGAGCAGAACGACATCCGCATTCCTTGCCTTCTCAACGGCATCCAGCATGGCCTCTTCACCGAGCGGCTTCTCCACACCGAAGCGTACCGCCGTCAGATTGATCCCCTCCTCGGTCGTCGCGGAAGAGCAATACTCCACCGCCACCTTGTAGCTCTGTCCGGCTTCCAGATGGATGCCTTGCCGCTGCTCGACATTGGCCGTGCCGAAATAATTGTCGCCTCGGGCCCAGCCGTCATAGCCATTCACGACGAGCTTGTCGTCGACAAAGAGCCTGGCAAGGCCTGCATTCGTCATGCCGAATACATGCTCGCCGCTATCCGTCGGCACATAGGAGGCCGTCATGCGGGCGGAGAACTCATTGGGATCGAGTTCCGAGGACGGCAGGTCGAACCAGAAGAATTCGCCCTTGCTTGCCGTTTCGGTGGCGATCACCGGTCCTGCAAGATCGCGGCCCTTAAAATACTCTACCCGCATCTCACCGGAGAAGACATTGATAAGGCGATTGTTGCGGCAGCCGGGGGCATGGTGAATGCTGTTGGCATTCGATAGTGCCTGCCGGATGCCTTCCAATGGGCTGACCCTGTAGTGGGCGGCAATCTGGGCGCTGCCGCCGCCCATGACACGCGCTTCGGCAGCATTCGGCCCGATAACCGCCACATGCCCAAGCCCTGCCTTCTGCAGCGGCAGAATGCCGTCGTTCTTCAAGAGCACGGCACCCTCGGCTCCGAGCTCGCGGATCAACGCGCGGTCCCCAGGCAGATCGAGCGCGTGTTCGCTCAAATCGGGCACCTTCTCGAAGGCGCCGACACGCTCCAGCAACGTCAGAATGCGGCGGGCGGCTTCGCGCACCGTCTTCGGCTCAACCTCGCCATTGCGGACCGTCGCCACCAGCTTTTCGCCACGGTCGCGCGTCGGACCGGGCATTTCGAGATCGAGCCCGGCATTGATGGTCGCCGCCGTCGAATGCGAACCGAACCAGTCCGACATGACGATGCCGTCGAAACCCCACTCCTGTCGCAAAACTTTGGTCAGCAGCCAGGGATGCTCGCTCGTATAGGTGCCGTTCAGCCGGTTGTAGGAGGACATGACGGCCATGACGCCAGCCTTCTTCACAGCCTGCTCGAACGGCGGCAGATAGATTTCGCGAAGAGCGCGCTCGTCGATATCCGACGACATCGTCTGGCGCTCGATCTCGGATTCGTTGCCGGCGAAATGCTTGATCGTGGCCGCAATGCCCTGGCTTTGTACGCCCTGGATATAGGCGATGGCAAGCGCGGCCGTCAGCATCGGATCTTCAGAATAGCATTCGAAATTGCGGCCGTTGAGACCGGAGCGGTGAATATTGACCGTCGGCGCCAACAGCACCGAGGCGCCCTTGCTCTTGGCCTGACCGGCAAGTGCCACACCCATGCGCTCGACAAGAGCCGGATTCCATGTCGCGCCAAGGGCGATGGCGACGGGAAAGCAGGCGGCATTGACGCCCGCAACCAGCGAGCCGGCACCGCGGGCTCCGTTCGGCCCATCCGTAACCTTGATCTTCGGAACACCAAGGCGCTCGACCGGCACCGTGGTCCAGAAATCGGCGCCGGACAGCAGCGAAACCTGCTCTTCAAGCGTCATCCGGTCGAGAATATCGTCGATCATAAAGGCCTCCCGAGCAATTCGCTGGCTGTTCCATCGTCCATCCGCGATGGAGATTCGCATTTAAGACCAACAAATCATAAACACGCCAGATGTTCTTCCGATAGTGCGATATGTGAATGAAATTCCATATCTTTTTTTGCCGACATTCAGGTCGCAGCCGCTACGGAGCACGCTTCGCAACCGATCGGAAATCATAAGTTCGGCACAGGAATGGACGTCCCTGATTGCCGTACCGGTCAAAAGCGCCGGTTCGATAAAATGCGAATAATCTTTTTCCGAATAAATTTGACCGCGTCGGATTTCATGAGCCCAACTCATGGAGCCGAGTATGCGTTCACTTCTAGTCGCTGCAAGCTTTCTCTTCGTCGCCGGCCTGCTGTTTTCGACAGCGACAACGGCAAAACCCGTGGCCAATACCGCCGCGGCACACGCACATCAGTTTGCGCGTGAGGTGACGGAAGCGAGCGTGCCCGTCGGCTGGACGAGCTTCTGCAAAGCGCAGCCAGCCGAATGCGTGGCTGGCCAAAAAAGCGTGGAGTTCGCCGATCTCGATCATGATCGCTGGGAGCAGCTGCAGCAGATCAACAGCCTCGTCAATCATGAGATCGAGGGTGTCGGCGACAACGATCATTACGGCATCTACAAGCTCGGCATCATCAACTGGTGGACCTATCCCGACGATGGTGCCGGCAACTGCAATGACTATGTTCTCTTAAAGAAGAAATTGCTCGTGGAAGCAGGCTGGCCGCGATCTGCTCTGCTGCTGACGGTCGTCCTCGATACCCATAACGAAGGACATCTTGTCTTGATGGCGCGCACCAATAATGGCGATCTCATCCTCGACAATCTCACCGATACGGTGAAAAACTGGAGCGGAACGGGCTACACTTTCATCAAGCGCCAGACGGCCGACAATCCGAACAATTGGGTTCGGCTGTAATCCGGTCGCACACCCGAAGAGCTTGCCATGATCAGCAAGGCACTGGCGTCTCACTCGCAGTGATTGGCGGCCCAATAGCTGTCGACCAGGCCTTTCCCATCCTGGTCCAGAATGGCAAAATTGCCGGGGATGACGACGAAGAAGCGTTCTGCACCTTCCGCACCGGCGCCGTCATTTGTAGTTCCCGTATCGACACGACCGCAAACGACGAAGCCCGGCATTCGTTCGCTCGGCTTGGCTTCCAGAATATGGATAGCTGAGGGCGGCACCTCTATTCGCCGCGCGACCGCCGCCTTGGCCAGCGCCGGAACATCCGCCATCGTCGGCAAAGCTTCGCCGGGGGCGGCTGCAAGCAAGATGCTCCCTGCGATCACGAGATGTTGCATCGACATCCTTTCGAAAGCCCGGACCACGGGAACGCAACCCTGGACGGCCATATCCCCTATGCCTGTGCAGCCGAGAGCTGCTTTGATCGAAGTTTATTGTGATTCGTGAGACGGAAGAAGCTTACGCTCTTGCCTTCGGATAGCGATCGCGTATCAAGATCGTCCCCGCGCCGGGGAATATTTTTGGAAAGCCACTTTGCGAATGCGAACACGCCTGTCGATACTCCCGGCACTCGGTCTTCTTTTTATCCTTGCATTCACGAACGCGGTTTCTGCGCGTGAGCTCGTGCGCGTGCCGCCAGGCAATCGCAACAGCGTTCAGCCGCCCATCCCCAATACTTCGGTACTGCGGGCCAAGGCCTTCAACACCACCTACGACGAAAAATACCAGAAGATCATCGGCGTGCTTCGCGACGACAAGGAGCTGATGGCCTCGATCAGGAAGGCCGGGCAGGCCTATGGGATCGACCCCATCCACATTGTTGGCGCCCTGGTCGGCGAACACACCTACAACATCACGATCGTCAACAGGGTGAAGTCCTACTACGTCAAGGCGCTCGCCTATTCGCAGTCCGATTTCAAATTCGCCTATAAGGACGTGACGGTCCAAACCTTCCTGAAGAAGCCGGAATTCGCCCATTGCAACGCCTTCACCGGCAGCGCCGAACTTTGGGAATGCCGCGACGAGACCTGGGACAAGAGTTTTCGAGGCAAGGTCATCGATGGTGTCACTTATGAAAACATGACGTTCCAGCGCGCGTTCTTTCAGCCCTTCTTTGCGGGCCAGACCTTCGGTCTTGGCCAGATCAGCCCTTTGACCGCCCTTGAAGTCACCGATCTCGTCCACGCGACAAGCGGCCTGCCGAAGCTATCGGTCGATGATCCGCAGGCGATCTACCGCGACATCATGGATCCCGATCGCAGCGTGATCTATATTGCCGCCATCGTAAAGGATGCCATTGACGCCTATCGCGCGGAGGGTTTCGACATCACCGACAATCCCGGCCTGACGGCAACGCTTTACAATGTCGGCCAGCCGCGCCGCCGTGCGGCTGCCCTGCGGCAGGCGGCGGATGCTTCGGGCGGGAAGAAATTGCCGGAAGAAAATTATTATGGCTGGCTGGTGAACGACAAACTGCCGGAGCTTCGTGGGTTGCTCGGCAGCGACAATAGCCAGTAAGCCGCCAGAACTTTATCCATGAAGAACACCGGTTTGATCAGGCGATCAGGCTGACGCGATCATTGGCAATCTTGTTTTCGACCCAGGCTCTTTCATTCTGCCAATCATGCCGCTTCCATCCCTCCCAGCCAAAGCCGCACAGCTTGATGTCCCATTCCGAGGCGGGAAACCTTGAAAGCGCATAACAGATGCCGAGGAAGCCTGTGCTAGGAAAGACCTTGTGCATGCGACGCCCGGAAATACCGAGCTCGCCGCAGCCGTCAATGTAGGTCTGAGGCGGCATGATGCGGATCTCCTTGCCGGCCCTGCCCAGCAACTCGATTGCCTGCATCGTCCAGTCAGCCTTTCGACCCTGCAGACGCTGGAAGATGTTCGGTCGGGGGTGATATTTGCGAATGATATCGGGGTGATAGGCCAGCATGAAGACCTTTGCGGCCTTGAGCGCGGCATTATCCATGAAGCTCGGATCGAGAAGCCGCCGATACAAGATCTTGCTTGATGCGGCCAGCATGATCATGTCGGTGCGCTCGCCGCTCATGCCTTCGGAAAGGACCGGTTCGTTGAAACGCATGACGAATTGCGCCTCGTCTACGATACCGGCGATATCGCGTTCCAGCTTTCCATTGCCGACAATGATTGCAGTCTTACGCGCCAATGCGGTCGTCCAGAAAATACGGGCCGTGCATTAACAAGCCGTTCTGACAAAGCGCTGAACCGCTGATGATGCGGAAATGAAATGCGGCCCCTCCGGGATCGGCTGTGCGCTGAAGGAAAAATGGGCTCGGCCCATAAGGCACGAGCCCATTTTGTAAGGACCGTGTTGCGACCAATCACGCTGCCTGTTCGAGCGCAGAACGTATCTGCATTTCGGCTTTGGCAATGGCCGCATTTGTCGCCTCGGCGCCGTGAGCCGTGCCTTCGAGGCGGACAGTTTCGATGTCGGTTATGCCCATGAAGCCGAGCAGATGCTCCAGATAGTTCGTCTGAAAATCGAAGGCTGCATGGACACCCTCGGAGAAGACGCCACCACTGGCCGTCACCACATAGGCTTTCTTGCCGCTCAGAAGGCCGTTAACGCCGCTCGCATCATAGCTGAAGGTGACGCCGGGCCAGATGATATGATCCATCCAGGCTTTGAGTTGGGAAGACAGACTGAAGTTGATCATTCCGGAACCGATAACGATCACCTCGGCGGCCTTGACCTCGTTCACCAATGTCTCTGCAAGTGCTACGGCTTCAGTCTGTTCCGGCGTCCGCGCCTGCGAGGGTGCCATACGGCCTTCGATATAGGCCAGCGTGATATGCGGCAGCGGTTGAGCTGCCAAGTCGCGTATCACGAGCGTTCCGCCCAAGCGATCTTTGAGCCCTTCCGCGATCTCGGTTGCGAAGCGTGTGGACAGGCCTTCGGCCCCTCGCGGGCTCGAGGTTACGACGAGAATGTTGGTCATTTGCTGACTCCTAATATGAGTGGTAAATAATTGTGACCAACGCTATTAATGTAACTAATTCATTCTCCGCAAGAAGGCACATTCATGACACTGAATGACATTGATTTTCCCATCCCCCATTTCGACGATTGCCGGATGGTGCGGGAAATTCTCGATCGCATCGGCGATAAATGGAGCTTGTACGTCATCGCCATTCTCAAAGATGGCCCTGTACGGTTCAACGAGTTGCGGCGGCGGATCGATGGCATTTCTCAGCGAATGCTGACGTTGACGCTGCGCGGGCTGGAGCGCGACGGCCTGGTGACGCGCACGCTATTCCCCACCATTCCGCCCCGAGTGGACTATGAACTCACCAAATCCGGTCGGGAACTGCTTGGTCCGGTGATGGCGCTTGTGGGATGGGCAACCGCCAATCAGGATGTCATTCAGGAGGCACGCGCCCAATACGACAAACGGTAGGGTGAGGCATTTCGGTCGGTAGTTCTTTGAAGTGCTCACAAGAAATACCGGAACTTCAACGGAAGCAGGGCCGCGCCGATCGCGCTGGCGTCACCTTTGGTTTCGCTGAGAACCAGCCGAGGCCCCGGCGGGGCGGCACCATAGCGATGCGGACGCTGCGACGGCAGGCGGGCGCGCGCGATCATCATTCGCCCAAGTTCGGGCGGGAGTTGGCCGCCGAAGACGATGGCTTGCGGATCGATCACCCCGGCAAGCGTGGCAATCAGACGGTCGAGCATCGGCATGGTCTCGGAGAGCCAGCTCTCGACGCCGGGCCAGGAAGGGTCGAAATTCTGCTTGAGTTCCTCAAGGGAGCCTATGTCGACACCGCTCTCCCGCAATGTGGCGATGAGATATTGCAAAGCCGGCCGGCGCTGCACTTCGTCGGGATTATATATGACGCTGAACTCCCCGGCATTCCCATGAAAGCCCAGATAAGGCCTGCCTTCCAGAACCAGGCCGCCGCCAAATCCATAGTTGAAGGACAAGTATGCAAAGGTCTTGCACCAGTGCCCGACACCGCGCAAGCTCTCACCGATCGCGCCCGTCGTTGCGTTGTTTTCCAACCAGGCCGGCAATGCAAAGACATGCTCAAGTTCCGGCTGCAGATCGACCAGAGACCAGTCGCGCAGCGGCTCCGGGGCATTGAAACGACGATCATCGCCGACGAAAAAGCCCGACATGGCAAAGCCAAGTCCGATGAGACTTGCGCGCGATATTTCGTGGCGCGTCAGGATCGAACTCAGTTTCTCGGCAAGGATTGCCAGCGTTGCCTTGCGGTCGGCGGGCACGCCGCTGAGCACCTCCTGATCGACGATGTCGCAGCCGAAATCAGCAAGCGACAGTGTCACGGCATCGGTATTGACGGAAATACCAACCGAATAAACCGCCTTCCGTTCCAGTTCGATAGTAGGGCTCGGCTGCCCGCGCGCGCCCTTGAATGGCGCACCGGCGCGAAGCAAGCCGCGAGCTGTCAGTGTCTCGACGAGCCGATGCACCGATTGCTGCGTCAAATTGGTGTGAGCCGTAATGGTCGCGCGCGGGATTGGCTCGCGGCTGCGAACAATATCGAGGATGAGGCGCTCGTTCTCGCTTGCCAGTGGGGATTTTTCAAGCGCTGCCATGAGTGCAATCCTGCTTCCTGTCATGCCGACTTAGCCCGCGCCTGTCAGCGTACAATCCGAACCCCATATTCGCGGCTCTCGTCATAAATATTACACTTTATGTGTATTAATAGCCATAACAGCGATCGGTGCCAATACATCGCGTCGGCCACACCCATTGGTGCTCACATTCGACATCGAACCTCGCATCCGCTCATTCCCGCCTGAAAACCGACAGCTCACGAAAGCTTTTCCCATGCATAGCCAGACCGCCACATCGCCCTCATCCCGCAATGCCGATATCTACGACCTCCTCTCCCGGGCCAATCCAAACATTCTGACGATTGCCCATCGCGGGCTTTGGTCGGCAGCTCCCGAAAATTCATTGGCGGCAATCCGTGCGGCAGCCGAGCTTGGGGTGGAATTCGTCGAAATCGACACGCAGGCGACCGCCGACGGCCATCTCGTCGTCATTCACGACAAGACGCTGGACCGCACCACCTCCGCCAAGGGTGTCGTCGGAGCGAGCAGTTTCGCCACAGTCCGCGATGCACGATTGCTTGCCGGTGCCGGCGGAGAGCTGGCTGTAATGACGGATGAACGCGTTCCCACGCTCGAAGAAGCGCTGGAAGAGGCACGCGGGCGCGTCTTCGTCAATATCGACACGAAATTCCCCCGCGAACTGCCGCAGGTCATTGCTGCAGTGCGGCGGCTGGGTGCCGAAGATCACGTCATCATCAAGTCGGATGTCGAACCGCAAAGCGGCTGCTTTCCGGTACTGGACGCCGATTGGTTCGGCTCGATCCCGCATATGCCGATGTTTCCCGTCCGACCTGGAAAATTCACCGAGGATCTCAGGATGATCGAATCGCTCGAGGCGCCGATGATCGAGGTGAAATTTACCGACATTGCCGATCTTGCCGCCGGGCGCGAGGAACTGGAGCGTCAAAATATCCGGCTCTGGATCAATACACTCGACGTCTCCCATAATCTCGACTTCAACGACAGCCGCGCACTCGGCGACCCCGAAGGCGTCTGGGGAGCGCTCGTTGACGCCGGCGTCGGTGCCATCCAGACCGACACGAATGTCGAATTCAAGCGGTGGCTCGCTATCAGAAGCGCCACCTGACAGGATCTTCGGCAACGGCAAGACAGAAAAGCCCGGGCGGTCTTCCGATCGTCCGGGCTTCTGCGTCCTGCCGCAGCAGTTATCCGCATCGAAACATATTTTCCCTGCGAAAGGGCTTGCCTCCCATAAGCGGAGCCGGTCGAGATCGTCCCCCTATGGGGACAAATGCTGCACCCGCGAAAAAAATGATGCGGAGATGAATTAAAACTGACGCGAAAATGAACTGGAAATGTTGACTTAAGGATTCACTGAACTAGTTCCCGCTGAGACGCCGGGGTCCGCCCCATCCACAGCGACCATATGAATCTGCATAATTCTGCGCAGCCGTTCCAGCCGTAAGACGTTGGTACGGCACGGGATATCTGTGCGGTTAAGAGGTCGCATCACAGCGCAGTGGGACTTCAGTATCGCATGAGCAGCATCACGGGACGGCTCGTCAAGGGAAGCATGTGGTTAAGCCTATCTCGAACCATCGTGAACGGGCTTGCAACACTCAGCACCTTCGTCTTGGCCCGCTATCTAGCGCCGGCTGATTTCGGCGTCGTCGCCCTCGGCATGACGATATTGATGATCGTCACGACCGTTACCGAGCTTTCCCTTTCCGAGGCGCTGATCCGCCATGATGCACCGGATGAATCCCATTTCAGTGCCGCCTGGACGCTGAATGCCGCACGCGGGCTGACGATCTGCATCCTGTTTGCGATCTTTGCCTATCCGGCGGCCGCCCTGTTCAATGAGCCGAGGCTGACGGGTGTCATGTTCGCTCTTGGCATTAGCATGCTGATGGGCGGCCTTACGAATCCGCGGCGCATTATGCTGCAGCGCGATCTGATCTTCTGGCAGGAGTTCGTGCTCGCCGTTTCGCAGAAATTCGCGGGCTTCGTCGTCTCGGTTGCGATCGCGATCATCTATCAAAGCTATTGGGCACTCGTCGTCGGCACGCTGATCAGCCAGGCGACGAACGTCATTGTCTCCTATCTCGTGCTGCCGTTCCGGCCCAGGATCACCTTCCAGCATATGCGGGAGTTCTTCTCCTTCTCCGCCTGGCTGACCGCAGGCCAGATCGTCAGCACGCTCAACTGGCGCTTCGACTATCTGCTTGTGGGCAAGATGCTCGGCGGCATCCAGCTCGGCTATTATTCGGTCGGCAGCAACCTCGCTATGATGCCGACGCGGGAGGCGACCGCGCCCCTCACCCAGACGATCTATCCGGCTTTCGCTGGCATTCACAACGATCCGGGCAGGCTCGCCGCCGCCTATCAGCGTGTTCAGGCACTGGTTGCTGCTGTAGCTCTTCCAGCCGGCATCGGCGTTGCCGTGACCGCCGACCCGTTGGTGAGGCTCGCGCTCGGCGACAAATGGGCGCCTGTCATCTTCATCATCCAGTCGCTTGCGTCTGTCTTTGCGCTGCAGACGCTGGGCTCGCTGGTGCAGCCGCTCGGCATGGCCAAAGGCGAGACGCGCGTGCTCTTCGTCCGAGACACGCAGATGTTCTGCCTGCGCGTGCCGATCATGATAGGCGGCCTGCTGCTCTATGGTCTTCCGGGGGTCATTGCCGGCCGCGTCTTCACCGGCCTCTTCAGTACCGCCGTCAACATGATGCTCGTACGGCGCTTCACCGGCATCAGCGTCGCCAGGCAATTGTCGGTGAACCTTCGGGCACTCGTGAGCGTCGCCATCATGGCGGCAGGCGTCTCGCTCGCCTCGAGCCATCTTGCCTACACGGACGACAAGCTCGTGCTCGTGACGCATCTGGCCATCCTGATCCTGCTTGGCGGCCTGCTCTATTGCGGTTCGACGCTCCTGCTGTGGACGTTGATGAGGCGGCCGGCCGGCCCGGAAACGGAGGTACGAAACATACTCGGCAAAGTGCTGCCGAGGCTTCGTCCTGCCTGAAAACGCGCGGCCGATATCGGCCGGAGACTGACCTGTCATCTAAACGGGGGAATGGGGAAATGACGTTACAATCAAATCAACAGCTGATCGCGAAACTGGACAACATGATCCACGATTGCCTGAAGGATTACATCAGCAAAGATGAGCCGCTGGCGATCCTCGATTTTCCTGACATCCGCAATTGCGGCGACTCCGCCATTTGGCTCGGCGAAATGGCCTATCTCAACCGGCGATATGGCAAGCGGCCGACCTATGTCTCGCGGATCGACGACTTCTCGCCCGAGCAACTCGAGCGCACCATGCCGACCGGTCCGATCTTCATTCATGGCGGCGGCAATTTCGGCGACATCTGGGATGCGCATCAGGACTTTCGCGAACGGGTTCTGGAACGATTTCCCAATCGGCAGGTGATCCAGTTCCCGCAATCCATCCATTACAAGTCGCAGGCACGCATAGAGGAAAGCGCCCGCGTCATCGGACGCCACAAGCATTTCGTATTGCTGGTGCGCGACGAAGAATCGAAAGAGTTCGCCCATAAGCACTTCGACTGCGAAGTGCGTCTTTGCCCGGACATGGCCTTCAGCATCGGAACGATCCGGCCGGATGAACCGGAATTTGACGTCCTTGCCATGTTGAGATCGGATCTCGAGAAGGTCGGAGACGCCAACCTTTCTGCCTATCCCGACATTCCGAAAGAAGACTGGACGACTGAATCCGCCAAGCGTGTACGTATCTCCAAAGCCTTCGGTGCGGCAACGGCATTGCTCGCCCTCAAGCCGGCCGAGATACGGCTGCGCAAGCTCGACGCGGCGGCGCATAACCGGTTGCGGCGCGGCATCCGCCAGATTTCCCGCGGCCGCGCGATCGTCACAGACCGGTTGCATGTCCACATCTGCTCGATCCTGCTTGGACGACCGCATGCCGTGCTGGACAATAGCTACGGCAAGATACGTCGGTTCATGGCGGCATTTTCCGGCGGCACCGATCTCGCCTACCGCGCGACCTCTCTCGAAGACGGTATCGCCTGGGCGCGTAATCAGGCTACACAACCATTGGCACCGGCCGCCTGACGTATTTCCGGTCGCATCATGCGACCGGGCTGCGTCCGCAAGACATCATTTTAGGGATACCAGTGAAGAACAACGACCCATGGGCTTGTCTTGTGGGCTTCGCTTTAATTGAAGCCAGCGGCTGCGGCGGCTCATTGGAAATGTAGACTATCGCGTACCATCGTGAATTCAGCCTCATGTTCGACAAAATCTGCCGGCCGCGCAGTGAAGCTCAGGGAATAAACTTGTCTCTTGTCAATCGCGACGAGAATAACTTGTTTGACGGAAGGAACTTCATTCACGGCTCCTGTACAGGTCGTTTGCAGTGCGGGAATCCCTCCAAGCATCTGCCCCACAGGCGTGTCGCAGACCGCTTTCATGCCTTGGGCTTCGTATGAATTGCGCACGGTTGCAAGCAAAGTGCGTGTCTGATCATCGAGCTTTAATTCTTCACTCTCTCTATGCGGCAAGCTGGTCAGAACTATAGCGGTGAGCGGTGAGCCGTCTGGGTTCGATTTAATCGCGGTTTGTGACAGTCCCGGCAATGGTCCGCCAAAATTCTCGACGGGAATTGAGGTATTGGTTACATTATATCCTGCTGGCCAGGTAATAGGCATATTGCTGGCATTTGCTCCCTCCGAATTCGCAGCGGTAGACGTCTTCGTCAATTGGCCGATTTGCGCTGCCAATACAAGCAACGCCAGCCCCCACAAGCTCAAAAGGAAAGCAGTTCGCGATCGCCGAGCCAAACGTCCCACAAGATAGGCGAGGCCGTAGGGGATTATGATCGCGCCAATAAAGGTACCTAGCAAAGCGCCGCCTTGTTGCGCGGCGAGCTCCGGCGACGTGGCGTCCACAACCGATAGGCTGTGCAACACCGTGCTGACGATGGCCATGAGAGCCAGTAGAAGCCACTGCCACCAACTCAATTTCTTAAAGCCTGGTCGCTCCTTGTCGACGATATCCATATTTCGGCAAGCCCAAATGCATAAGGTGGAAGTCTGGCATATAAAACGATTCACATGCGGCTACCATTGAGGCGGTAATGAATCAACAAAGCCACGATGTCATGAACCACTTAAGCTCCTTCGGATGACAGGATCTGGCAGTAATGATCGCCGCGTGACATATAATTTTGGCCATCGACTGCTTTACCAAGCGATGCTAAGAGCTGCCACTTGTGATCGTTCGTACCCATTCCAGTGGTTGGATATTACCGATGCGGGGTCCTTTCGCACAGGCGTTCGTTTGTGCCGGCATAGCATTCACGCTCTTCTTGGCAGGCCTCCTGGCTGTTTTCGGGTTAGCCGGACCTTACGCCGGTGAAGCACTTGGCCGACTGCTTTTTACGGTCGCTGTACCTGCACTTTGCACCGGCTTTTGGGCAAGCAAGTCTGCGACAACCTGGCCATTTTTGCGCATTGCAATCACGTTCACGACGATCCTTTTGATTGTACTTGCCTTGCAGGCTATCGGCGCGAGATCCTGGATCGGTCTCGCGGAGCGAAACATGCAGAGCGATCAATTAGCTTTCGGGCCAATGACGGGTACCAAGGAGGCTGAGAAACAGCAAAGATCGCCTGCTTCACCCGACATCCAGACCGTCATCCGGAAAGATCTGATGGCCAATATCGCGAGTTGCTGGATTCGACCCGATGCCGTTCCCTCCGAAAAGCCGAGGTTGAAACTCGTCCTCGGCCGCGACGGTTCGCTCCTGTTGAATCCCGTTGTCATCAATTCTTCCGACGATCCCCGTTTCGCCCCCTTTGCAACAAGTGCTGTCAAGGCAGTTCAACGCTGTGCGCCGTTCAAGGATTTAGCCGCCTATCAGGATCTTTACGATCAGTGGCGCGAAGTATTGATCGATTTTCAGGCCGGGTGAGGCAAACATAAGAAACTGTGTCTCTTCAGAAATATCTGTGACCGGTCTCATGAGTCGGTTCTATGCCAGGAACACCATCCACAATGGCTTCCAAACATTGGTGAAGCCTCGAAGGTAACGTCCTTGAGCGAGCTTTACGGACAGGCGTCGACGAAATGTGCATCGGCCCGACAATAACCGTTGCCTGAGCAAGGCTGCGCGCTCGTCGTCGATCCCTAATCCAGCGGCAAGACCACGATACGATATCGAGCGGAATCACCTTAGGCGATCCCACCCGTTTTTTGGAGGCTGATGCCATTTGAGAGGCAGCTAGCTGCCAAGAGGCGCGAGGCAGCCAACGCTCGCTACCCACTCGGTTTCAGCCTTCAGACCAAAGCTGTTCTTAACGGGCGTTGTACTTCGCATCGACCTCGTTGATGGCCTTGACGTTGCCGGCCGAGCGGCCGTTCTCGTCGAAGGTCTGGGCGAGGAAGGCGTCTGCAATTGCCTTGGCGAGTTCGGTACCGATGACCCGAGCGCCCATGGTGATGATCTGGGCGTTGTTCGACAGAGCGGCGCGCTCCGCCGAATAGGTGTCATGCGTCAGTGCCGCACGGATGCCCGGAACCTTGTTGGCCGAGATGCAGACGCCGATACCGGTGCCGCAGACAAGGATCGCCTTGTCATAGGTGCCGTCGATGACGCCGGAGGCCACGCGGTCCGCAAGATTGGCATAAAACGCATCGGGGCCTTCATCAGTGCGCGAGACTTCGCTCACCTCGAAACGGTCCTTCAGGTGGTCGGCAAGAACCTTGGCGAGGCCTTCGCCGGCGCTGTCTCCAGCAATAGCAAGCTTCATTGTATGCTCCTCAGAGTTTGGCGGCGCACTTGGCGAGGATGTCGAGATAGCCTTCGACGTTCCAGGCCGAGCGGCCAATGAAAAGCCCGTCTACGTTCGGGCAGGATATGAGTTCTTCACAGTTTTGCGGATTGACCGATCCGCCGTAGAGGCACGGAATCTTTCGGCCGAGCACGTCTTGCGCGACCGCAATGATCTCGGCCTGGCGTGCATCGGCATAGGAGGGCTCGGCGGGAATCCCCTTTTCGCCGATCGCCCAGACCGGCTCGTAGGCCAGCAGGATTTCAGCCCGCTTCTGGGCGTCGGAGAGCTTCGATAGCGCACCGATGACCTGCTCGCTCAGAATCTCGGTTGCACGGCCGCTCTCGCGATCTTGCAGCGTTTCGCCGATGCAGATAAGCGGGATCAAACCATGACGGACGGCTGCCTCGGTCTTCAATCCGACGGTTTCGTTGGTCTCGCCAAAGTGTTCGCGACGCTCCGAATGGCCAAGCTCGACGATGTCGAGATTGCAATCCTTCAGCATCAACGGGGAGATTTCCCCTGTCCAGGCACCCTGGTCGGCCCAATGCATGTTCTGGGCACCGACCCTGACGGAGCTTTCCGACAGGATCGACTTGACCTCGCGCACGGCCGTGAACGGCGGAATGATGAACCGCTGAATACGGTCGTCACGCAGGGTATCGGCGGCGCGCAGGGCCTCGGCGAAAGCGCGCGCCTCCGCGAGCGTCTTGTTCATCTTCCAGCTCGTGCCGATCCAATAGCGAGGCTTTTCAGTCATGTCATATCCTGGTTCGAGGCGATGGTAAGGGCGATGCCGTCGCGACGAAATTGCTTGACAATGGCGGCATCAGGCGCGTGATCGGTAATCACGGCATCAAAATCGGTAAGATCGGCCATCACATGCAGAGCCGTATGGCCGATGCGCTGATGGCTGACGAGCAGGCAGCTCCTGGCCGCCGACGCAATCATCGCCCGCTTCGTGCGCACGACGTTATCGTCCATATGATAGGCGAGCCTGCCGGAAACAGCCGGCGTCGACAGGAAGGCAATATCAGCCCGCAGGCGCGATAGTGCTTCCTCGGTAACGACGCCCAGAAAGGCGTTGAACTTGGCGGAATAGACGCCACCGAGCGCGATCAGTGTAATGCCGCTTTCGTTCCTCATGCGGTCTATGATTGCGGCATTGTTGGTGATCAGCGTCAGCGGCCGCTTCTGCAGCAGCATCTCGCCTAAAACGGCGGCCATGGATCCGTCATTAATCATGACGGTCATGCCGGGCTCGACCAGATCGAGTGCTGCGCGCGCCATCGCCAGCTTCTCGTCATGGCCCTGACGCTCGCGGAAACGAAAATCGCTTTCAAACTGGGTGCCGGCATCGATGGTCGCGCCGCCGCGAACCTTGCGCAGCACGCCGGCCTGCTCGAGATCATCGAGATCGCGGTGGATCGTCATCTTGGACACAACGAAACGATCCGCCAGATCGTCGAGATCGACGGTCTTATGCTCGATGAGCAGATTGATGATCGATTGCTGGCGCTCTTCCCGTTTCACCTTTTACTCCGGCCATCGGCCCGAAATGGAACTCCGAGAAATATAACATTAAAATCTCACAATTCAACATTTCTGTTGTTACATTGAGATAAATTCGTGTTTAGAAGCCAGCATCATTCTTAGATCTTCAACAGTGCCTGCGCTGTTTTCTCATCCGTGATTAGCCCATAGAGACAGCGGCTCTTAAGGACCGCGCGGATGGCTTCGACCTTTGGCAACCCGCCTGACAGTGCCACCAGCCGCTCGCCCTTCATGCGCGGCAGGGAGGCAGACAATGTGCGAGAGGTCAGCGTGGTCTCAAGGATATTGCCGTCGGCATCAAAGAAATGGCCGAGAATTTCGCCGACGCCACCGGCCGCGGTGATTTCCCTGATCTCCTTAGGCTCCACCATCCCCGACAAGACGAGCTGCGCGTCGGTATCGACCGTGCCGAGACCGACCAGCTTGAGATCGGCGCCGTTTGCAAGATCGAAGACTTCTTTCACGCCGCGCTGGGCAAGCAGCACGTCGCGGTCTTCGCGCGTATTGGCGAAGAACGGCACCGGCATCACATGCGACTGCATGCCGGTCTTTTCGGCAATGCGATGCATGACGTCATAGGGATTGGCAGCATAATTTCTCGTCAGGCCACCGAGCAGCGACACAAAGCGCAAATCCTTGGCGCTGACGCGCGACAGGTGATGGACGGCGGAAGAAAGCGTTCGCCCGTGGCCGAGACCGATGACCTTATTGTTGCCGCTCTCGATTTCTCGCCTCAGGAAACCCGCGCCCGCCTGGCCGAGCGCGCGAAACTCGAAGCCGTCTTCGCCGAGATCGGGCGCGACCTCACAATATTGCAGGCCGAAGCGTGCCGAAAGCTGCATCTCAAGCTCGACGCATTCGACGATATCGCCGTCGATCGTCACCTTGACGACGCCTTCGGCGACCGCGCGCGCAATCAGGCGATGCGCCTTCACCGAGGGAACGCCGAGACGTTTTGCCACTTCGGATTGCGTCAACCCGCCGGCATAGTGCAACCAGGCCGCCCGCACGGCGAGCGAAGCATCTGCATCCGTCATCGTCCGTTCCCTTTCATTTTGCTCTGCATCGTCCTCGCCTGTTCTCTCCGGCCATAGCGCCCCGATCCGGCTACCTCCTCGAAAGGATTGGCGTTCAGGGAATCGGGACTCGTCCGCCCCACCGGCTAGATATGCAAGTCGCCAGCGCCCGTGTCGATATGGGGCGCCCAGAAGGCGATGCTTTCGGCAATCTGCGCGATGACCTGACGATCGTTCGGTTCGCGCTCCTTGAACGACAGTTCCAGGCAGATTTCGTTGTCCTTGGCGCCTCCTTCGGCAAAAGCCTTGAGCAAAGGTTCGGGCTGGATACGGCCCTTGGCATTGAACTCCACCGTGAAGGGGCGATGCCCACCCTTATCCATCAGGCTCTGCTTGATGTGAATGATCGGAGACACCTTCGGCACGGCACGCGCCCACGCATATGGATCATAATCGTCGGGATTGGACGAGGTGACATCGCCATGATCGATATCGGCCATCATCCACATCGGAATGGCGAAGGGCGCCTTCGTCAGTCTGTCCTGCAGGGAAAGGCAGGCATCGATCGTCTCGCCGAATTCGCGGCCGATGCTCATCGGCTCCCAGAAGATGTAGGAGAGGCCGGCAGCCCGAGCATGTTCGGCCACCTCGCCCCAGCAATCGATCGCAATCTCAATCAATTCCTCGCGCCGGGCCGGATCGTCATAGTCCTTGTAAGTGAAGATTGCGAACTGCGTTCCTACGGAATGACCACCGAGATCCGCGGTGATATCGGCAAAGGTCTTGAACCAGTCGACGTAATAGCGGCGGACATCCTTGTCGGGATGTCCGAAATGGTTGAGACGGCCATAGGGACCGGTCATTCCTGAGGTTACGCGAACGCCGGTGCGCTTCAATGCCTCCTGCATGTCGCGCGTCAGGCGGCGAATGACCGGCGCCTGCCAGCTCGGATTGATGAATTCGTGCGTCAGCTGCAGATCGCGGATACGCAGATCGCGCGCCACCGTTTCGATCAGGTCGGCCGGCTCGGCAAAGCGATTGACAAGCGGATTGGTGTTGAGTGAAAGCGTCAAGGGCATTTTAGGTCTCCCGGCAAGGTCTGTTGGTTCAGGCGGCGAGCGCCAGCTCGGCGTCGAACCAGGCCGCGAAATCCGCCTTCTCTTCAGCGGTCATACGCAGACCTTCCTTGGTGCGTCGCATCAGCACGTCTTCGGCCGCCTGCGCCCATTCGGAAGCCACGAGATAGCGAACCTCGGCCTCATAGAGATTGCCGCCGAAATGGCGGCCGAGTTCAGCAAGCGACATCGCATTGCCGACGATCTGTCTGGTGCGGGCGCCATAGAGATGGCCGTAGTGATTGACGAGCGCACGCGGCATCCAGGGATAGGCCGCTCGCAGGGTATCGGCAAAGGCAACGTAGTCGGCATTCGGAATCTCGCCGCCCGGAAGCGTGGCGCCCCGCGTCCAGTCGCCGCCCATCTTCGGGAAGAATTTTGCAAGCCGCTGCATGGCGTGTTCGGAAAGCTTGCGGAAGGTCGTGATCTTGCCACCGAAGACGCTCAGGAGCGGCACACCACCGGTCTCGTCGAGATCGAAGACATAGTCGCGCGTGACGGCCGAGGGATTGCCCTTGCCGTCGTCGAACAGCGGGCGGACGCCGGAGAAACTCTCGAGCACGTCGGATCTGCGCAGCTTCTCCTTGAAGTAGCGATTGACCGCCGTGATCAGATAATCGATTTCCTTCTCGTCGGCCTTCACCTCCTCCGGCTTGCCCTCGTAGGGAATGTCGGTCGTGCCGATCAGCGCCTTGTCGCCTTCATAAGGGTTGATGAAGATCACGCGCTTGTCGTGGTTCTGGACGAGATAGGCCTGCTGGCCTGCCCAGAATTTCGGAACGATGATATGGCTACCTTTGACGAGCCGGACGCTGCGCTGGCTGTTCGAGCCGACGACACGGCCGATAATGTCGTTGACCCAGGGGCCGGCGGCATTGACCAGCACGCGGGCGCGCACGGTCCGCACCTCGCCGGAACGCTCGTCGCGCATCTGGACAACCCAGCTCCCCTGATCGCGGCGCGCGCTGACACAGGCCGTGCGCGTCAGGATCTGCGCGCCCTTGGCGGAAGCATCGAGAGCGTTGAGGACAACGAGCCGGGCGTCGTCAACCCAACAGTCGGAATATTCGAAACCTTTCGAATATTGGTCGAGGATCGGCGCCCCTTCCGGATCGCGATGAAGATCAAGCGAGCGCGTGCCCGGCAGCTTCTTGCGGCCACCGAGATGATCGTAGAGGAAGAGGCCGAGACGCACCAACCATGCGGGACGATCGGTCGGACTGTGCGGCAGTACGAAGCGCATAGGCCAGATGATGTGGCTTGCCGAATTCAGCAGCACTTCACGCTCGATCAGGGCTTCACGTACCAGGCGGAACTCGTAGTATTCAAGATAGCGCAGGCCGCCATGCACCAGCTTGCCGGAGCGCGAGGACGTACCCTCCGCGAGATCGCCCTTCTCGCACATGATAACCGAAAGGCCGCGGCCGGCTGCATCGCGCGCAATGCCGGCACCATTGATGCCTCCGCCGATCACGAAAAGATCATAGATTTCCGGTTCCATCATGTCATGCTCCTAAGGATGCCCGTGGCATCATCAATTCAATCTTCTAAGGCCAAGCTCCTCGCCGGCTTCGTCATTGGCTAGTGCTGGGCCAATTTGTCCCAAGCCGGCGCAATCGCCTGACGCACGTCCTTGTAGGCATCGAACAGACGATCATAGCGCTCGATATTTGCCGGATCGGGCGCCTCGGCCTCGCCAAGCAAGGGCGTCACCCAGTCGGCAATGCAGCTGTCCATGTCCTGATAGGCGCCGATCGCGACGGCAGCCATCATCGCGACACCGGCAGCCCCCGCCTCTTCGCGATCCGAAATCCGCACCGGCGCCTTGACGGCGGCAGATAGCGAACCTCGTAGAGCGCGCGAACGGGCGGCCCCTCCGGTGATGCGCAGCTCCGAAGGCATGTCGCCCATGGCCGCGTAGCAATCCCGCGTTGCCATGCCCAGCCCTTCGACCACGGCCCTCAGCATGTCGGCAAAGCCATGCCGCGTCGAAAGTCCGGTAAAGCCGGCACGCGCATGTGCGTTGACGAAGGGACCGCGCTCGCCGGCCTCGGAAATATAGGGGTGATAGAGAAGGTTCGTCGGACGCGCTTCGGCAAACCACGCATCGATGCGCGGAATAAGGTCGGAATAGGAAATCTCGCTACCGCCAGCTGACATCAGATCCGCCGCAACCTCGAGAATCCAATCAATATTGATGGTCGCGCCCATATTGGTCTGGACCTGCGTGACGATACCGGGGATCGGCAGTGCGATAACATATCCCGTCCCCTCTTCGTTGAGCTGGACATCGGGCACGGCCTTGGCTCGCATATGCACGCCCGTCGATCCGATCGTCGAGCAGGCGGCGTTCCGACCGCCAGTGCGGACGCCTGCACCAAGCGCGGTCATGACCATATCGACGTAACCCAGGCAGACTGGCGTTCCCGCACGTAAGCCGGCGGCCTTGGCGGCGGCCTCCGTCAGGGGATGGCTGATCTCCGTTCCGTCGACAATCTCGGGCAGAAGCGAGCGCCGGCGGGCAAGGCCGAGCGCATCGATGACAACCGGATCATATTGGCGGTTGCGGAAATTGCCGAAGGTGAAGCTCGCCTCCGATGGATCGGTCGCCCGTATGCCGGTGAGGTTCAGGTAGAGCCAGTCCTTGCAATGCAGCGCTGTCTCCGCCCGATCGAGAATCTCGGGCATGAAGCGGTCCATATGGGCGAGCTGAGCACCCTGCTGGCAGGTGTTGAGCCCTGTACCCGTCGCCTCGAACCGGGCGCGGTTGTCGGCCGAGGCGCTCAGGCGCGTGACGGTGGATGCCGCGCGGGCGTCAAGCCACAGCCAGGCATCACCGACCGGAGCATTACCGGAGCCGACAAGCCAGGTGCCGTCGCCTTGTCCGGTAATCGCGATCGCAGCCGTTCGGGCGGCAAGGTTGCCCACCTTCTCACTAAGGCCGCGCAATGCGCTGAGACAATCCGACCACGTCTGGCCGAGTGATTGGGTGACCGACCCATCCTCTCCCGTCTCATAGCGATTGCGCGCTGAAGCCGAAGCGATCTGCCGTCCGGATAGCTCGAAGGCAACTGCCTTCAAAACCGAGGTACCCGCATCGATCCCGATGATGATCCCGTCGCTTTTAGACATTGCAAGCCAGCTCCACCACGCGACACCCTCCGGCAAGAGCATCGGTAACCATCACAAACATTTTCATTCCTCCCCACGCGGCCAAGGGCATAATCTACGCCAGGTCGCATCTATCGTCGCCATCGTACTCTCCGCCCCAAAGGGAGGATCGCGAACGAAGCACCAGCGCGCACCCGACACCAGCCACGCAATGGATCCGACGCACAGCCGCGCCCCATCAAGCAGCTCGCGGCTTTATAACATAATCATATCGTTGTTACAGTAATATTTTTCTGGCATTGTAATTTTTTTCATATAAAATGGATGTGGTTGATAGGCAAGCCGCAGCAGGGAAAGACTGCGGCAACGCCTTGGAGGAACACGGATCAACGACCTGAATCTCTCGGATCGAATCGGGAAGACTATTGAAAAGCGTCGGGCGATCACCTTATAATTTTGAGGTATATCAAGTTATTATCAGGAAGCTTTGATATCATGTCGGCCAAAACGACGCCGATCGGCGAACCTCGGAAGAAGGCCGACAAAGCGAAAGCTTCGACTGTGAAAAGGCGGGAAGCACTGAGATCCAAAGATACCGACCGGATACAGGACCTGTTAAATCGCGGTTGACACGCCCAAAGATTTATAACATATGAAATGCAGAAGTTAACATACTTATATCGCAATTGTCGCATAGATGCGGCGATTGCGAAACCAAGGTGGGCGACTGGAGGAGACAGCCGTCCGCACGCTGAGGAGGCTTCCTGATGTTGAATTTCCTTTCCGGTGACGGCGCCGCCCGAAGCCAAGCGGAGCGCTCCACGGTGCGAACGCGCGAGCCGTGCTTCCGTTAAGCCGGAACCATCGGACTTTTCTCCCTTTCTCCATCAGGTAATCCGGCTGACATGCCCAAGGTCGTTCGAACATGAATACGCAAGCTCAATATGCAACTGCCAAGCCGACTGGCTCCAAGCTCAAGATCGTCGCCGGCATCGCCGCGGTGGTGATCGTAATCGGCGCCATCGCTGCCGATACCAAGGTGGTCAAGATCGGCTCGGAACACGACGTGCGCGAGCAGGGCTTCCAGCCGGAGACCTTTGGCGCTACCGAATTCCCGAAAGTCCAAGCCGATGTCGAAAAGCGCGCCGTCGATGCAGTAACGCTCGCCAGTGCGGTTCTGGCCGACAAGAAGGCGGCGGGCGAGAAATATGGCGTCGCCACCACAACCGGCCCCGTCCTCCCTGTCTCTTTGACGGGCACGTTCGGCGAGCGCAAGGCCAACCTCAACGAATTCAAGGTCGACGGCGTGCCCGAAGGCATCACCGTCCGCGTCCAAACAGGTCCAGCAATCAACGGTACAGATCTTCGCGATGCCACGGGTAAGATCGAATTCGGCCAGTTCACCAACCAGATCGAATATCAGGACGCGGGCTCCGCCATCAACAATGAGATGAAGAAGGCGACGCTTGGCAGTCTGGATCCGGAGAAGCTGACGGGCAAGACGGCGACGGTCGTCGGCGTTTTCAAGCTCATTAATCCGAAGAACTGGCTCGTCACCCCGGTAAAGGTCGATGTGAAATGAGCCAGGTTCAGCACAATGGCGCCACCACGGGCGAAGTTGTTCTCGCCGCGCGCAATGTTGCCAAATCCTATGGCAGCGTCCATGCGCTGAAGGGCGTCAATTTCGATATTCGTCGCGGCGAAGTCACTACCCTCTTCGGCGAGAACGGTGCCGGCAAATCGACGCTGATGAAGATCCTCTCCGGCGTCATCCAGCCGACATCGGGTGAGATCATTCTCGATGGCGCTCCGATCTCCTTTGCCTCCTCCACGCATGCACGCGCCTGCGGCATTTCCATCATCCACCAGGAATTGAGCCTGGCACCGAATCTCAGCGTCCGCGACAACATCTTCATGGGTCGCGAGATCATGAAGGGTGGCGTAGTCGATTTCGCCGAGGAAGAGCGCCAGACCCGTGCGCTGATGGAAGAGCTCGAGGAAAATATCGATCCGCTCACACCCGTCGAGGATCTGCGCCTCGGCCAGCAGCAGATCGTTGAGATCGCTCGCGCGCTTTCCGTTAATTCCCGCATCCTGATCATGGACGAGCCGACTTCGGCGCTCAGCGCCAGCGAAGTCGAAGTTCTCTTCAAGGTCATTCGCGATCTGACGAACCGCGGCGTGTCGATCGTCTATATCTCGCATCATCTGGAAGAGGCGCTGCAGATCACCCATCACGCCGTCGTTCTGCGCGACGGCAACATGACCGCCTATGCCGAACGCAAGGACATCGATCTCGAATGGATCGTGCGCAACATGGTCGGCGACAATTTCGACCTCGGCAGCCCGCCGGCAGGCCATAAAATGGGCGATGTGGCGTTGACGATCGATAATCTCACCGTCCCCGGCCCGTCGGGCGCCGCCTATAACGCCGTCGACCGCCTGTCGCTTGCGGTTCGCGCCGGCGAGATCGTCTGCATCTACGGTCTGATGGGCGCCGGCCGTACCGAGCTGCTCGAATGTGTGGCGGGGCGGCTTCGGTCGAGCGGCGGCCGCGTGCTCCTCGGCAACACCGATGTCGGCGGTATTTCCATTGCCGGCCGGATCGCGCAGGGGCTGGTGCTGGTGCCGGAAGATCGTCAGCGCGACGGTCTCGTTCAGACGATGACCGTCGGCTCGAACCTGTCGCTTGCGAGCATCGGTGCCTTTACCAAGGGTCTTTTCACCTCGAGCGGTCGCGAGCGGTCGCTGGTGAACGACTCAATTCGCAAGGTTCATATCAAGACCGACGGCGGCGAAGCGGCAATCGGCTCGCTGTCCGGCGGCAACCAACAGAAGGTCGTTATCGGCAAGATGCTGGCAACGGCGCCTCGCGTGATCCTGCTCGATGAACCGAGCCGCGGTATCGACATCGGCGCGAAGGCAGAGGTCTTCAAGCTGCTTGCCGAGCGCGCCAAAGAAGGTCTGGCGGTGATCTATTCGACCTCGGAAGTCGCCGAGTGCCTGAGCATCGCCCATCGCATCATCGTCATGCACCGCGGCAAGATTTCTGCCGAATTCGGTCCTGATGTCACCAAGGAAAAGATCATGGCCGCCTCGGGCGAAGCAGTGGTCGCGCACTAGCCGCATTCATGGAGCACTGATTATGTCAGTCACGAACATTACAGATAAGAAACCAGTATCCAACGGACAGCGGCGGAATTTCAGTCTCGTGCGGCTGATCCTGGAAGGACGCGCCTTCTTTGCGCTGATCGTCATCATCGCGGTCTTCTCCTTCCTGTCGCCCTACTATTTCTCGCTCAGCAACTTCCTGACCATGGCCTCGCATGTCGCGATCTTCGGCATCCTCGCCATCGGCATGTTGCTCGTCATCTTGAATGGCGGCATTGACCTGTCGGTCGGCTCGACGCTTGGCCTTGCCGGCTGTATCGCCGGCTTCCTGATGCAGGGCGTCACGCTGTCGAGCTTCGGCGTCATCCTCTATCCGCCGGTCTGGGCTGTCGTCGTGCTGACCTGCATCCTCGGTGGCATCGTCGGTGCGGTCAACGGCGTGCTCATCGCCTATCTGCGCGTTCCCGCCTTCGTCGCTTCGTTGGGCGTCCTCTATGTTGCCCGGGGTATCGCCTTGCTGATGACGAACGGGCTTACCTACAACAATCTCGGTGGCCGCCCCGAACTCGGCAATACCGGCTTCAACTGGCTGGGCTTCAACCGTCTCGCCGGCGTCCCGATCGGCGTCATCGTCCTTGCCGTGCTTGCGATCATCTGCGGTATCGTTCTCAGCCGCACCGCCTTCGGCCGCTGGCTCTATGCGTCCGGCGGCAACGAGCGCGCCGCCGATCTTTCCGGCGTTCCGGTCAAGCAGGTCAAGATCGCTGTCTACGTGCTTTCAGGCATTTGCGCCGCCATTGCCGGCCTTGTCCTGTCCTCGCAGCTGACCTCGGCCGGTCCGAATGCCGGAACCAGCTATGAGCTGACCGCAATTGCCGCCGTCGTCATTGGCGGCGCCGCATTGACGGGCGGCCGCGGTACGGTGCGCGGCACCATGCTGGGCGCCTTCGTCATCGGCTTCCTGGCGGACGGCCTCGTCATCATCGGTGTCTCGGCCTATTGGCAGACGGTTTTTACCGGCGCGGTCATCGTGCTCGCCGTGCTCATGAACAGCATCCAGTACGGGCGCCGGACCAAATCCGGCTGACACTGCATCAAGACTTGTCCCCGGTCGGTGAGATGCCGATCGGAGAAAGGACCGCCGGTTCGCCGGCATTACCAGAGCTCATCAAAGGGAGAGAGACTAATGTTCAAAAAAGGTTTGCGCATCGTCATGGCAGCAGTTGCTGTGGCACCGCTTCTAACGGGGGCCGCCTGGGCCGCCGGTCAGATCACCGTCATTGTCAACGATCCGTCCAACCCCTATTGGCTGACGGAAGGCAATATCGCCAAGGCAACCGCCGAGAAGCTCGGCTATACCGCCACGGTCGGTGCGCACAAGGGCGATACCAACACCGAAAGCAACCTGATCGATACGGCGATCACCAACAAGTCGGTCGCCATCATCCTCGATCCGGCCAATGCTGACGGCTCTGTTGGTGCAGTCAAGAAGGCCGTTGCAGCCGGCATCCCGGTTTTCCTCGTCAATGCTGAAATCAACCAGGAAGGCCTTGCCAAGGCTCAGCTCGTTTCCAACAACGCCCAGGGTGCGGCGATCGGCGCTCAGCAGTGGGTCGAAGCCGTTGGCGACAAGGGCAATTATGCCGAACTCTTCGGCTCGCCTTCCGATAACAATGCCGCTACCCGCTCGAACGGCTACGAAACCGTGCTGACGCAATATCCCGACCTGAAGAAGGTTGCCAAGGAAGTTGCCAACTGGGACCGCACCCAGGGCCACAACAAGATGCAGTCGATCCTGCAGGCGCATCCGGACATCACTGGCGTGATCTCCGGCAATGACGAAATGGCGCTTGGCGCGATTGCCGCTCTCAAGGAAGCCGGCAAGCTCGCCAACGTCAAGGTCGGCGGCTTCGACGGTTCGCCGGACGCTGTTGCCGCCATCAAGGCCGGTGAGCTTCAGTACACCGTCCTGCAGCCGGTTGCCGTCTTCTCCGAAGAAGCCGTCAAGCAGGCCGACAGCTTCATCAAGACCGGCAAGACCGGTGCCAAGAGCGAAAAGCAGCTTTTCGATTGCATCCTGATCACAAAGGATAATGTCGACAAGTACACGGCACCTTTCGTTCTGTCCGAGTAATGATATCGGGGGCGCCGGAACTCGGCGCCCCTATCCCTAGACCGCGGCGGGCGGCACCCTGGCTCAACATTAGACAGAACTTGCAGAAACTCTGATAGCGAACTGTTCTTTATATCTTTTTCTATAACGTGACGTTCGCTGCAGCAAGTTAATCTCCGCAAGGTTCAGCGTCAGAGGCCAAAGTGACAGACAAGACAAGCCCCGTATCATTCCTGCAAGACGAGCTGCCGAGCGACAGCCGGCATTCGCGCCAGATTGCCAGGCGCCAGATGATCGCCGAAGCCGTCATGGCGGAAGGCTCGATGCGCATCGAGGATCTGACCGAGCGCTTCGGCATCAGCCTGATGACGGCCCATCGCGATGTCGACGAACTGGTCAGCCGAGGCCTGTTCCGCAAGACGCGCGGCATCGTATCGGCCGCAGCGACCAGCCTGATCGAATCGAGCGACGTCTATCGCGCCAACCGGCAGGCAAGCGAAAAGAAGATGATCGCCGCGGCTGCCATGCAGTTCATCGAGCCTGGCCAGGCAATTTTCCTCGACGATTCCACCACCGTCCTGCAGATGGCTTCGCAGCTGCCGGCCAAGGTTCCTCTGACGGCGATCACCAATTCGCTGACGCTGATGAATGCGCTGAAGGATATGCATGACGTGACGCTTCTGGCGCTCGGCGGGCAATATTATAACTGGTGCAACGCTTTCATGGGGCGGATGACGATCAACGAAATCAATCGTTTACGGGCAGATGTCACCTTCATCTCGATGTCGGCCATCATCGACGACGTCGTTTTCCATCAGTCGCCCGAGATCGTCGATATCAAGCGCGCGATGTTCGATAGTGCCGCCAAGCGCATCTTGCTGATGGATCATACGAAGTTCGAACGGCGGGCGCTGCATAGTTTCGCGCATCTCAGTGAATTCGATGTCGTCATCGTCGACGAGAAGACACCCGCCGCCCATCTGGAGCGTATGCGCAACAAGAACATCAACGTGGTCGTCGCCAAAGGCGACAAGGAACGATCGTGAGGCTGAAGCCCGCAACGGCCACCTCTTTTCGTTCATGATCAGGAGTCACGGGAATGCCGAGTCTGCTCGGAATTGACAGCGGTTTGACCGTCACCAAAGCCGTCATCTTCGACATTGACGGAACGCCGCTTGCCGTTGCGCGCCGTCGGGTGACCCAGTTCATGCCGAAGGCACGCCATGTCGAGCGGGACATGGACGAACTCTGGAACCAGACGGCCGACGCCATTACCGAGGCGATCAAGCTCAGCAACCGCCCGGCAAGCGACATCCAGGCGATTGCCGCAACCGCGCACGGCGACGGCATCTATCTGCTCGACAAGGCAAAGAAGCCGCTCGGACGCGCCATTCTTTCGCTCGACAGCCGCGCCGGATCGATCGTCGAACAATGGTTGAAGACTCCTGTTGCCCAAGCGTCTTTGAAGCTGACCGGTCAATTCCCGCATGTCTCGGCCCCATCGGCGCTCCTTGCCTGGATCAAGGTCAATGAGTCCGAGCGCTTTGCTGAAATCGGCCACATTTTGAGCTGCAAGGACTGGCTGCGCTTCTGCCTGACTGGCGTTGCCGGTACCGACCGTACCGAAGCAAGCACCTCCTTCACCGATGTTTCGACGCAGGATTATTCTGCAGATGCCCTGGAGCTTTTCGGCATTGCCGAGGTGACGGGTGCCTTGCCACCTGTCTCGCGATCCGACGAAATCGTAGGATACGTGACAGAAGCCGTCGCGAAGCGAACCGGCCTTGCCGAAGATACGCCCGTCGTTGCCGGCCTGCACGACGTGACCGCCTCGGCCCTCGGAGCCGGCGGCTATGCGTCCGGTGTCGTCGCCGTCATTGCCGGCACCTATTCGATCAACGAGACGCTCTCCTCGGAACCGCACGTCGACGGCCGCTGGTTCTGCCGCAATGCCATTGCACCGGGCCAATGGAACAACATGTCAATCTCGCCGGCGTCGTCGGCGAATTACGAATGGTTCCTCGACAAGCTCTGCGCCAGAGAAATTGCAAGCGCGGAAGCAGCGGGCCAGTCGATCCATGCCGTGCTCGGCCCCGAGATCGAGGCGGCGTTCAACCGGCCATCGAGCGCGCTCTTCCACCCCTATCTCTTCGGCTCCCCCTATGGCGCTGAGGCAAGCGCCAGCTTTTTCGGGCTTGGCGGCTGGCATGATCGCGGCGATATGCTGCGCGCCGTCCTCGAAGGCATCGCCTTCAACCATAAGATTCACGTCGATGCCCTAAGCGATGGTTTTTCCTTCGATCAGGCAAGGCTGGCAGGCGGCGTCTCGCGCAGTCCGATCGTCGTGCAGATGTTTGCCGACGTGCTCGGCATGCCGGTCACCGTCACCGAAACCGACGAAGCCGCGGCCTGGGGGGCCGCGCTTTGCGCCGGTGTCGGGATCGGTGTCTATGCCAGTCCGCAAAGCGATCCGCGCGATGTCGGCAAGATCGCCAGAACCTATCATCCGGATTCCACCCGCAGCGCCGATTATCGCGTCCGCTACGACCTCTTCCGCGACATCGCTGAAGCAATGACGCCGCTCTGGCCGCGGATCGGCAATCTCGCGACCCAGCACTCCCAAGGCTAAACCAAAATTGCGCCGCGCGAGAAGGCTCTGTCGCGGCAGTTCACCAGGACAATGATGTTATGACCGATAGGACCGCCGATCTGAAACAACGCTTCTCGCAGCTTCAAGACGGAGATGTCGATGTTGTCATCCTCGGCGCAGGCGTCAACGGCGCGGGGCTGTTTCGCGATCTGTCGCTGCAGGGCATCAACTGCCTGATCGTCGATAAATCAGATTTCGGCTCGGGAACGAGTGCTGCGCCGTCCAGGCTGATCCATGGTGGCCTGAAATATCTGGAAACAGGCGAATTCGGCCTGGTCGCACAATCGGCGCTTGAGCGAAACCTTCTGCTCAGAAACGCGCCGCATTGCGTCGAAGCGCTGCCGACCTTCGTGCCGATCTTCTCATGGACACGCGGCATCTGGGCAGCCCTACGCACGCTGACGGGCTCGACCACCGCCCCGCGCAGCCGTGGCGCCTTGCTTATCAAGATCGGGCTTGCGCTCTATGACTTCTTCGGTTCGCGAAACCGTGTCATGCCGCGCCACCGGTTCCTTTTGAAGCGCCGGGCGCTGAAGGAAATGCCGCATGTCACGCCTGAGATCGTCGCCGGCGGTATCTATTACGATGCCAAGATCAGCCGGCCGGAGCGACTGGTCTACGAGCTCGTCAATGACGGGCTAGAGGCGAACAAGGGCTCGCTTGCCGCAAATGCGACAAGGCTTGTTTCGTCAGCCGACGGCCTGCTGACCTTCCAGCGCGCGGACGGCTATGCCTTTTCGGCCAGGCCGAAGCTCGTGATCAATGCCGCCGGTCCATGGATCGATCATGTCAACGCGGCTCTTGGAGCACCCGCCCATCTCATCGGCGGCACCAAGGGATCGCATATCTTGCTCGATCATCCCGAACTGGTGCGCAGCCTCAACGGCCACATGATCTATTTCGAAGCCGATGACGGCCGCATTTGTCTGGTCTACGGCTATCTCGGCCAGGCGCTTGTGGGGTCGACCGATATCCCCTGCGACGATCCAGACAATGTTCGCTGCGAGGAGCGGGAGATCGACTATTTTCTCGACAGCGTCAGGTCGCTCCTTCCGAGCTTGCGCTTCGACCGCGATCAGGTGACCTACAGCTATAGCGGCATCCGCCCCCTGCCCGCCTCGGACGCCTCGTCACCGGGCCTGATCAGCCGCGATCACTCCGCACCCGTCTTCGAGCCGCAGGCGGGGCGACCCTTTCCGATCATTTCTCTGGTCGGCGGCAAATGGACCACGTTCCGCGGCTTTGCCGAAGAGGTTGCCGATACCGTGCTGGCGCGCCTTCAACGCGGCCGCAAGACGTCCACGGAGCGGCTTGCGATCGGCGGCGGCCGGGATTTCCCGGTCAATTTCGATGAGCGGGCGAGCTGGAGCAAGTCAGTGGCGGCAAAGGCCGGCGTCGAAGCCAGCAGAGCGGACGAGCTGCTCAGCCGATACGGTACGACTGCCGCAGCTATTCTCACTCGCCCTTCGGACTATAAAGACGGCCAACGCATCAGCGGCGCACCCCGCCACAGCGCGCTCGAGATCGATTGGATCGCGCGGCAGGAGATGGTCGTACATCTCTCCGACATCGTCTTCCGGCGTACGACCATGGCGATCGAGGGCCTACTGACGATCCAGGGATTACGCGAAATCGGTGCAATCGCCGCAGCAGCCCTGCAGTGGGATGCGCAGCGACTCGCCAAGGAGATCGACGATGTCGTTGTATCGCTATCGAAATTTCACGGCCAGACGCTGAGCGAAGAAAGCGTGCGCCAGGCGGCAGGCCCGGCTGCACGCTGATCATCTGGCTCAGGAGAAAACCGGGTCGAGCGAACCGGATGTGTAACGCCTGGCCATTTCGGCAACTGAAAGCGGCTGGAGACGCGAAGCGTGGCCGGCCGTGCCGAACTGTTCGAAGCGCTCCTTGCAGAGCTTGGTGAGCGCAGCCATAGCGGGCTTCATATATTTACGAGGATCGAATTCGCTCGGATCCTCCTGCAGTACGCGGCGGATCTGGCCCGTCATCGCCATGCGGCCATCGGTATCGATGTTGATCTTGCGCACGCCGTTCTTGATGCCGCGCTGGATCTCTTCGACCGGCACGCCCCAGGTCGGCTTCATCCGGCCGCCATATTTGTTGATGATCTCCTGCAACTCCTCGGGCACCGAGGAGGAGCCGTGCATGACAAGGTGGGTGTTGGGCAGCTTGCGATGGATCTCCTCGATCACGCTCATCGCCAGCACCGAACCATCCGGCCTGCGCGTGAACTTATAGGCGCCATGCGAGGTGCCCATGGCAATTGCCAGCGCGTCGACCTTGGTCTCGCGCACGAAACTCACCGCCTCGTCCGGATTGGTGAGCAACTGATCATGAGACAGCTTGCCTTCCGCCCCATGACCATCCTCAGCTTCGCCCATGCCGGTTTCCAGCGAGCCGAGCACGCCAAGCTCACCCTCGACGGAAATGCCGCCGAGATGCGCCATGTCGGTCACCGTCTTGGTCACGTCGACATTGTAGTCCCAATCTGCCGGCGTCTTGGCATCCGCCTTCAGAGATCCATCCATCATGACCGAGGTGAAGCCGGCCTGGATCGCCGTCATGCAGCTCGAGGGATCGTTGCCATGATCCAGATGCACGCAGACGGGAATATGCGGGTAGATTTCCACGACTGCGTCCATCATATGTTTCAGCATGATGTCGTTGGCATAAGCCCTGGCACCCCTCGACGCCTGCATGATCACGGGCGCGTTGACCGCATCGGCCGCTTCCATGATGGCGAGCGCCTGTTCCATATTGTTGATATTGAAAGCTGGAACGCCGTAGCCGTTTTCAGCGGCGTGATCGAGCAATTGCCTTAAGGTGATACGTGCCATTCAACTCTCCCCTGGGCCATGATGGGCGGCTAAGATCGCGTGGATGTTGCTATTTGCCCGACCTCTTTATGGAGATGTGCGCCGTCGATATGTGACTACGCTAAAATCCGGCAAACAGGGCATGCAGACAGCAAGGCATCCTTAATGCGCAAACATAACAGCAAAATATGACAAAATCACAATTTTTATGATATTTTCTTCGGTTTTCACAAGGAGATCAGTCTCGAACGCGGGGAATAAAGGTTACTTTAGCGGCGGGAGAGATCCGATTGCCCCGCGTCTTCATTATTGATCGTCATTTTGCCGGCAACGGCGGAGGCATGACGGGTCACTGAATAAACAATCGAAGAATACGCGATCGAGTCCGTGCTCCTCGAGCTGCTGCGGCAGCCCAACCTGCATTCACTTCCATAAAAACATTGACTGCTCACGGTTTCGCTGTTTTCTATAGATAAAAAACAGAAACTGGACGGACTGCATGAAGGTTGCATGTTGCCTCAGCCGGACGATCCTATTCATCAACATCGAATATGGGAGGAAAGTGGCGTGAGCTCACGCATCATCCAGTTCGGCACCAGCCGGTTCTTGCAGGCGCATGCGGCATTCTTCGTGCACGAGGCACGACAATCCGGCCAGGATGCTGGTCCCATTGCTGTCGTTCAGATTTCAGGCGCCAGCAGCCGCAGCGGGCGCGTCGCTGCCTTCGGCAATCCGGCTGGCTATCCCGTCATCATACGCGGCATGTCGGATGGGCTTCCCGTCGATCGCACCGTCCAGGTCATGAGCGTCGATCGCGGTCTCTCTGCAGTCGAACACTGGGGAGAGCTGTCAAGGCTCTTTGCCGAGGATGCGGAATTCGTCATCTCCAACACCGGCGAAACCGGCTACCAGACATGGCCGGAGGAAGACCGCTTCGGCACAAACGGCCAGGTTCCGCGATCTTTCCCCGCCAAGCTTGCCGCGCTCCTCGTCAGACGCTGGCAGGCCTCCGGTCGCCCCTTGGTCATCCTTCCTTGCGAACTGATGACGGGCAACGGCCGCGTTCTGAAACAGACGGTCATCGATTGCGCCCGGCTCAACGATGTGCCGGCTGAATTCTATACCTGGCTCGACGGCCACGCTGCCTTCGCCGACACCCTGGTCGATCGCATCGTTTCCGAGCCGATCGAGCCGATCGGCGCTGTTGCCGAACCCTATGCCCTGTGGGCGATCAAACGCGCGCCCGGTGTCCGCGCGCCATGTCAGCACCCAAGCATCGTGCTGACCGACGATCTCGCCCCTTATGAGCGCCTGAAACTGCATATCCTCAATCTCGGCCACACCTTCCTTGCCGAAATCTGGCAGCGCGAAAGTCGTCCGGCGGACGAAACCGTGCGCGCCATACTGGCCGACAAGGGCGTAAGGGCGAGACTCGATACTCTCTACGAAAGCGAAGTGCTGCCCGGATTTGCCGCAAACGGCATGGGCGACGAGGCGAAGGCCTATGTCGCTACGACACTCGACCGCTTCCTCAATCCTTTTCTAGACCATCGCATCGCCGACATCAGCCAGCACCACCCCGAAAAGGTCGCCCGCCGCATCCATGCTTTTCTGGATTGGGCGGATAAGGCCGGCAGTAAATCGGGAATGCCCGAGCTGCGACAGATCGCGGCGCGCTATTCTTGAGTGCGCCGATGAGAGGTCTGCTTGAGCCTAAACGAAGATCTGGGGGTGAAGTGGTAATAGGGTTGGACAAGTTAAGCCTTCCATCGGCCCTTAAGGCAGCGCAGGCCTGATCTGGGCCGCTTTCCAATTCAATTGCTCAGCCAAAAGTTTCGGAGTTCACTAAAGTGTCAGCGGGTGGAGGCGCGTTCCCGATCCACCGGCGCGTAGGCTACCTGCGAAATATGGAGATTGATTCACTACTCTCAGTTACAGCCGATTATCGACAAAATACCATTGCTCCATGTGCGAGCGCACTATGGGTTCTACTACCGTATTCAAATGTGCGACATCATGAACAAGATATTTCCTAACGTCTGATCCTTCAGGGAGCACGAAAGGCTTCAGGGCCGTCAGCGCAAATCGCACCCCCGTCTCCCGGACGATATAAATCGGATAGATTAAGGCATTCGTCCTTCGAGCCATTCGCGCGATGAGCGCATAATTGCCCTCAAGATGCACGGGCCTTCCGAAGAACGGCGCTCGGATATGCCCGTTGAAGCCCTCGTCACAGAACATCAGCAGATTGCCGCCGTTCTCCAGGATTCTCAGGGCCGGGCGCACGAAGCTGCGGCCGGGTTTCAAGATTCCAAGTCCCGCCCTCTTGCGCAAGCGGTTGACGATATAGTGGCGTGAGCGGCGTTTGGGCGGGTCGTAATTCATGGTGACGTCGAGTCCCATGTCGAGAAGGCAATGCCAGAGTACCTCCCAATTGCTGATATGGGGCGCGATGAAGATCACCGGCCCTTTACTGCAACGCTCGACCAGTCCTTCGGTGCCAATCATGCGAACGTGCCGTCGTGCCAGTCTCGGCACGACTGAATATTCCGCCATCTGCCGCCCTTGAGAATCGGCATAAGCCCTGAAGAGCTTATCGAGCTCTGCATCGCCAAGCTCGGGCCTGATCATCTTGAGATTAGCTGCGGCGCGCGCATAAGCGCTTTTATGAAAGCGCGGAGCCAGAACTCGTCCGAGCCAACCGCCAAGGTCGGAGCAGACGCTCGCCGGCAATAGCATGAAGGCAAAATAGAGGAAGAGATCGATAGCGTTGTCGATATTCTCATAAAGCCAATAGCGCAGAAATGCCTTGCGCCGGTCGCCGCCAGCCACGAAATCGGCAAGGGGCGGAGCTTTCGGCGGCTCATAGGTCCACGCCTTGCGCTTACCGGCGGTGACTTCTTTATCGGTCTTGGTCGTCATCCCCGGCGCCTATGCAGTGTCACGGGCATGCCGTCACGCGGACGCAATGTCAGGCGGCATTGTGGCTGAACCTTATGTCCATCTCTGACCCGAACGCGAAAACGTTGAGCCAAGATCGCCAGGCAGAGGATCGCCTCGGTGAGGCCGAATTGCAGGCCCGGACATACACGCGGGCCGGCCGCGAAGGGAATATAGCTGTAAGGCGCTGGCCGCGCCTCGCCGAGGAAACGCTCCGGATAAAAGCGATGCGGCTCGGGAAAGAGAGAATCCGTGCGATGCAGGATCCATGGCACGATCAGCACCAGTGCCGCCTTGCGTATCTTCACGTCGCCGATCTGGTCGGGCTCGGCCGCCTGCCGTGCCAGGATCGGTACCGGGGGATAGAGGCGCAGCGTCTCCTCGATCACCGCGCGGCACCAGTCGAGCTTCGCGACATCGTCGATCGAGGGGACCCGATCACCGCAGACAGCCTCGATTTCCGCATGAACCGCCTCCTCCACCCAGGGTGCCCCTGCGAGCAGATACCAGGCCCAGGTCAGGGTTGCCGCCGTGGTTTCGTGGCCTGCCATGAAGATGGTGGCGGCCTCGTTGCGAAGCGCCACGACATCGAGTTTCAGCTCGGGATTGCGCTGCTGCCGGCGGATCAGCAGTTCGACCATGGAACTATTGTCGCCCTTGCCAGCCAGATGATCTTCAATCACCTGATCGATGATCCGGTGAATGCGTTTCACCGACCGGCTCAAGCTCGGCGTCCTGATGATCGGCAGCCCCTCATCGAAGCCGAGAAAATAGCCGAAATTGACGGAATCGACCAGCGACTGGTAGTTCGCAAAGCCTTCGGTGACCGCATTGGCGCTCTCCTCGCCGAGATCATTGCCGAAGACGCTGCGCGAGATGATCTCCGCCGTCAGCCCGGCCATCTCGAACAAGGCATTGACCTCCGCGCCCTCGCCCAAGCTTTGCCAGCGGTCGGCAAGCTCGCTTGCGGTACTTTGCATGATCGAACCGAAGGCCGGGACGCGGTTTTTATGCACGATATCGGAGACCAGCGGCCGGCGCTGCTTCCAGGTCTCTTTGTCGGAAATGAACAAGCCGTCACCCAGCAGATATTCCAGCGCGCGTCGCATCTGCGGCGTCTTGCGCTCGAAGTTCTCATGGCGCTTGGCAACCACATAGCGGATAGCCTCGGGCGAATTGACGATGACGAGCTGCCGGCCCAGAAGCTTGAACTCCGCCACATGCTCGCGATAATCCGCGCGACGCCAGATCGACAGAAAGTCGCTGCGCGCCTGCAGCATAAGCTTCAGCGGCTGGCCGGGCTTGCCGCCATAATAGGCGGCGTGGGCCGGCTCGAAATATTGCGCGGATTGATCGGCGTGTTCGACGATTTCGGTTTTCTGATCGAGCCAGGCCAGCATAGCGGTGCAGAACTTTCGCGCCTTGCGGCCGGTAACGATGTGAGAACGGCCGAGCGCCACGACGCACGGTCGTGGTCACTATATTCATTTCGCAACCGCAGAAAAGCCCTCGCTTGGCCAAAGTAGAGGCTCTTCTTTCGCCTTGCGATCGACCGTGCCTAAAGCGCCTCCAGCATAAGCAGCTCATCCAAAGTCTGGCGCCTGCGGATCAAGCGATGGGTTTCGCCGTCGATCAGGACCTCCGGTGCATAAAGACGGCTGTTATAATTCGACGACATGGTTGCCCCGTAAGCGCCGGCGCCATGAAACACGAGATAATCGCCGACATGGGTCTCGGGCAAATCGCGCGTTTCTACGGTGCCATTGTCCGTCTGCGTGAAAACATCACCCGATTCGCAAAGGGGGCCTGCCACGACTGACGGGAAGGTAGTTCCGGCGGTATCGCGAGGCGCTGTGCCTGGAATGACTGAGATATGGTGATAACTGCCGTACATAGCCGGTCTGGCAAGATCGCTGAAGCCGGCATCGACGAGCACGAAGCGGTTGCGGCCCATCATCTTGACGGCTCTGACTTCAGCAAGCAATACGCCGGAATCGGCAGTCAGGAAGCGCCCCGGTTCGATCTCCAGCCGGATTGTATGGCCAAAGTGCGCCTCGATCTCGCGCCGGGCCTTGTCCCAGAGCGAAAAGTAATGGGCAGGATCGATCTCTTCTTCACCCTCCCTATAGGGCACAGACAGGCCGCCGCCAGCCGAGATGGCCTCGATATCGGCATCCAGCGCGCGGCAGAATCCGATCATCGCTCCGCAGACGCGCTGCAGATGCCCATAATCGACGCCGGAGCCGATATGCATGTGCAGTCCTACGAGCTTCAAAGAATATTGACGCGTCAGCGCCACGGCCTCCTGTAACTGCTCGAACCAGATGCCATGCTTGCTGGTCTCGCCGCCGGTATTGGTCTTTTTGCTATGGCCATGCCCGAAACCGGGATTGATGCGCAGCCAGACCCGATGACCCGGCGAGCGCTCACCCAATTGATGCAGCATATCGATGGAACCGATATTCACCTCGATCTTGTCGGCAATGACACGTTCCAATGTCGGCCGGTCGAAGACGTCGGCAGTGAACACGATCTCCGCAGCTCCCGACGGATTCCCAGCGGAAAAACCTGCCCGCATCGCCCGCTCGATCTCGCCGAGCGAGACGGCATCGACCCGCACGCCCGCTTTGCGCATCTCTTTCAGAATATGAATGTTCGATGAGGCCTTCTGCGCATAGCGAATGACGTCGAAGGCGGAGAGTTGCGCGATGCGGCGGCGGATCGCAGCGACATCATAGATCCAGAGCGGCGTTCCATATTCGGCGGCAAGCGCGCTCAACGTTTCATTGGAAGGGATGGTCATCTTGTCTCGATCGGGTCAGGGCGGGAATGGATCAACAATGAATAATAATATGGGCGGAGCGACCGTGTCACTCCGCCCCTTTGTGGATACAAGAGTGCTGCAGCCGGTTAGCGCCTGGCGGCGGCAAGTGCCTGCTCGAGATCGGCAATGATCTCCTTGGCAGCGTGCAGCCCGACGTTCAGGCGGATCGTGCGGTCACTGACACCAAAGCGCGCGAAGACGTTGGTCTCCGGCGAAATGCTGAGTGCTGCCTTTGCCGGCACCACCAGGCTTTCCGGCCCGCCCCAGCTCACTCCGATGCGAATGAGGCGCAATGCATCGACGAAATCGGCCACATCGATGCGGTCCGAAACCTCGAAGGAAAACAGCCCGCCAAAGCCGCTGAAGGTGCTCTTTCCGGCATGGTCGCCAAGTGCGGGATGCATGACGTTGGTCACATCCGCATGGGCATCGAGCCAGGACGCCACTTCGAGCCCGGCTTCGTGATGATGGCGCATGCGAAATGGCAGTGTCTCTAAATTACGCAGGACGAGCCATGCTTCGAACGGCGCGAGCTTTGCACCCGTATAGGGGTAGATTTCGCTGTTGATCCGGTCGATATGCGCCTTCGAGCCGGTAACAAGTCCCGCCACCGTGTCGCTCTGTCCACCAAGATATTTCGAGGCGGCGTGAATGACGATATCGATACCGGCGGAGAGCGGCTTCTGAAAGAGCGGCGTTGCCCAGGAATTGTCGACCATTGTTACGACGCCATGGCGGCGAGCTGCCTCAGCGATCGCAGTCAGGTCCTGCAGCTCGAAAACCATCGAGGTCGGGTTTTCGAGATAGGCAAGCTTGGCACCCGGAAGCGCGGCAAGCATGGCTTGCGTATCGGTGCCGTCGATATAGTCGACGACGACGCCGAAGCGCTTCAGGACTTTTTCGAAGAAGCGGAAGGCATCGCTATAGACGTGCCGGACGGTGACGATACGATCGCCGGGTCCGACGAAGGCGAGAACTGCAGCAGCAATCGCGCCCATGCCGCTCGAAAAGGCACGTGCCTCTTCCGCGCCTTCCATTTCGGCGATCTTGCGCTCCAGAAGCCGCACGGTCGGGTTGTCGCCGCGCGAATAGATCGGCTTCTTCGAGCGGCCGGCGAAGACGTCCTCCAGTTCCTTGTAGCTATCGAACAGGAAGAGCGATGTCTGGTAGATCGGCGGCACGGCCGCGTCGAACGGATCGTCGCGCGGCGGCATCAGCGCATCTGGAATAGCGTGGCGGTAGGCATCGAATCTCGGCGTCTCGTTCATGGCGTTCCTCTTGGGTCAGGAGTGAAGTGTCGATTGGCCAACAAGGCGGCCCGGTGCATCGGTCGGCAGAATGGCGAGCCATTCCCTCCATCCGACAAAGCCGCCGAGGACGGCAGCGAGAATGGCTGCGGCAGCGGCAGCAGCAGAGATGCCGGCAAAGCCCATCCAAAGCGGCAGCAGGAGCAGAAGCGGGATCAGCAGATATCCCTGCGGTGCAAGCCCCACGAGCGCGGACAAGCCGGCCCGGCCCCGCGATTGCAGCATGACAAGCAGGACGGATTGAAAAGCTGCAAGCGGAAAGATCGGAAAGAGGTGCCGCAACCAGGCGACTGCCTCATCCACGACGTCCTGGTTATCCGTGAACAGGCGTGTGATCGGCTCGGCAGCCAGGAACAGCAAGATGGAATAGAGCAATGCGACCGGCATCGTCACAGCGAGCATGAACCGGATCACGGCTTTCAGACGCTCGGCATCGCCAGCGCCGAAGGCATGACTGACGACGCTCTGGGCGCCGAGGCAAAAACCGAACAACGGAAGCTGTCCCAAAGTCATCAGCCGGATGGCAATCGCCGTTGCGGCGACGCCGGTATCGCCGCCATGGACAGCGGCCTCCCGCATCAGGACCAGAAAGCCGAGACCCGTGACTATGCTTGTTGCGGCAGCGGGAAGGCCGATCCGCGCGATCGGCCAAAGCAGTTGCCAGCAAATCGCCCCGCCGGTCACGCTCACTGTTCCCCATCGGCGCAGGAAGTAGACGGCATAGCATGCAAGGGCTGCAAGGGACGACACAATGGTCGCCAGTGCCGCGCCGGACGCACCGAGCTTGAAGAGAAAGATGAAGGCAGGGTCGAGAACCGCGTTCAATGCGAAGCTCGCGATCAGCACGATCATCGAGAAACGTGAATTGCCTTCGGCGATCGCGATAAAATCGCAGATAGCCTGCAAAAGCCCGAGCGTCACCCCGAAAGCAAGCAGCCGCCCATAATCGAGCCCTGGGGCAAGGAGATTGTCGCTGGCGTCAAGCGCGCCGACAAAATCCGGCAGGCCGAGATAGATCAGGATTGACAAGAGGATGCCGAGCGGGATCGTCGCCGCGAGCGCTGTCGTGGCGACCGACGCTGCGGCTTTGATATCCCCTTCGCCAAGGTAGCGCGCAAGCAGTGTCGCAAGCCCGATACCCAGCCCCTGACCGGCGGCCGCGACAAGCAGAAATAGCGGCATGACCAGGCTGATGCCCGCCAGCACGTCCGGACCGAGCGTTCCCAGGAAGATCGCGTTGATCGCATGATGGCCGGCACTGGCGGCCAATCCTGCCACGGCCGGAAGCGCGACCGCCAGAACGAGCCGCTTGACGCGCGGATCGTTCATATCGACGGCTGCTTTCATCAGGCGCCTCGCGCCAGCGAGCCAAGGACAGGCTGCCCATCCTCTGTAGGTAAGCCGGTGAGATCCGGCAGCAGCAGCCGGTCCATGAAGAAGCGCTCGCGCAGAAGCATGACCAGCAGCGCCTTTTTGTGCGGGAACTGAATATGCTTGACCTTGGCGAAGCCGGAACGATCGAGATTGCGGATTTGCTGGGCGTGATGATGGATCGGCTCGCCGACGATACGGCGGGTGCGCGGATCAGCCAGGAACATGTAGTGCATCAGCGATGGCAGCCAGGCGCTGACGAAGGCTTTTCCGCGGAAATCATCCTCACCGATCGCCACATGCCAGCCGCGGTCGTAGCCGTCGGCGTCGTAATGCGGGCCGATCCTATCTTCCTTTGCCCAATAGAGTTCGAAGTAACCGAAGGGCACACCGCCGAAGGTTCCGATCAGCGGCAGCGTGCGCGAATCGGCAAGGCGGCCTGCGATGAAATCACGATGATAGGAAAGATCGCCGCTGTCTTCCCATATGGCGGCAACCCTCGGATCGTTCATCCAGCGATGGAAATGCGCAAGATCGGCCTCGATATCGGCGACATGGAAGCCAAGCTGAGTATTCAGCCAGGGAATGAAGCGGCTGTAGACGCGGCCGGTAGGCTTCGGAGGCCGCTGCGGATGAAGGGCGCCATTCGTCAGGATCGGCAATTCCGGATAGGCCTTGGGCGCACTTCCGAGCCAGGATCCCGCCTGCTGGAAAAAGGATTCGGGCCGCACGATGAGGCGCTCGCCGCTACGTTCAATCGCGCCGGTCTCCAGCAGTCGCCTTGCAAGATCATCATCCGCAAGCGCGATCTCGAAGCAAATCAGATGCGGATTGCATGCCAGAATGGCTTCTGACACGGCGTTGACGATATCCGCGCCGGAAGGCAGCGGAACCGCCGCCGAGATTGTATCGAAGACCAGAACATTGGTGGCCGGCCCCGATAGATGACCTGAGGCCACTTTCACTTCATGATGCTCGACGCGGAAACTTCCTGGTGTAGACCCTGCCGATATGATGAGCGGCTGGCCGCAGGCAAGCGCACTGCTCTCAAAGCCCGAAGCCGGCAGTCGCAGATCAAAGGATCTCTCCGCCGCCCTATCGCTCCTGATCGCCAGGGAAGCATCCATATTTCATCTCCATATCTTCAGAAACACGCCGGCTGAGATCGGCAGGCCAAGCACAGCGCTAATTCTGCGGTGACGAACGACATCGGCAGAAATTCAAAATATTTTCCGAAAATATTTTTTGAAAATCTCCTGAATTTTCCAAAACTCCATTCGTCATGCAGCTGCATCGATGTAATTTTCGGAGTAACCGAGTTTATCGACGCCAGAAGTCAGAGATATCAATCGATTAAACTTAATATCTACAATAGATATTGAGATGTATACGCTATTTTATTTCGATTGATTAGATATGTATTTCAGTACACCCGGGGAGAATGGCGAAGAAATGACTGTCCACGATCGGAACGCCAAGGCAGCAAACGATACGGATTACCTCGCCAAATGCTCGCTATCGCCAGCACAGTCACGTATCTGGCTCCTATCGGAGACGGGTAACGAAGTCGTCTACGGGCGACAAATACTCGGGATCGTCTTCTCTTCGATCTCTCTTGACCTCGCGCGCGAGGGCCTATCAGAACTTTCTCGACAACATCCCCTCATCACCTCGGAATTCGAGACGCGGGCGGGCGGCGCCGTCCAGCAGATCCTGAAGAACGACCGTTTCGTCGAGATCATCGAGACGACGCTGACTGCAGGCGAAAACCCGGACGAGGCGTTGACCGCGGCGGCTACGGCGGAACAGGCCCGCCCGATCGACCTTACCGATGGCAATCCGGCCCGTTTCATTCTCCTGGCGCAAGAAGGGCGGGCGGTGGGTGCCCTATTTTCCCTCCACGCCATCCTCGCCGACGCTGCGGCGCTCGACCTGCTTGCAACGGATTTCCTTCGCAACATCGACGGTCATGACCCAGCGGATATCGTAGAGACGGCGTTGCCCGACGCCGCTTCGTGGATGATTGCCAATGGTGCACCACGCCTTGCGGCACCGGAGCTAATCGACTTCTGGTTCCAGCGGCTGACGGGTCAGGAGAATATTGCGTCGCTCCTGCCGCAAACATCGGCAGGAAAGAACACGGCCGACGAGGCATGGTTCGAGCATACGCTCGACGTGCCGATACAATCGTCCGCTGACATCTCCGAGGACATGCTTGCCTCCCTCGGGATCGCCCTGCGGCGCCATACCGGATACGGCACTCAGAGGATCGGCCTGGTCACGCGTTCGAAAAGGCAAAGAGTTGCCGCCCGCAACGAGGACGTGTTGATCCTGACGCCGGAACTCGACGGTGCCATGACGCTCAAGGACGTTCGCAATGCATTCGTCAAGGAAATCGAGACCGTAAATCGGCAATTCCTGCCCTTCGAGGCCCTTGCCGACGCGTTGATAAGACGGGAAGAATCCTTCGACACCACCGGCCTCGTCAAGACGCTCCTCGATGTGCGTCCGCCCCTGCGTCTCCTGGAAGCAACCTCGAGCGACGTCGCGTTGCGCAGCCCCATCGAACCGCAGCCGCGCCGCGATGCCGATCTGGTCGTTACCGTTTCCCCGGCATCCGCAGGCAAACTGCGCATCAGCATCGGCTTCGACCCGCAGAAGCATGATCGAAAGCAGATCATCCGCTTCGCCGATGATCTTGCCATTGCGCTTGCGCAATTGAATGCCAATCCCGTTGCACAGGTCAAACACATCCCCTTCGTGTCGCCAGAGGAATTGGAGAGACTTTCCGCACCCTATCCCGACGCACCGGAAGCGGACGACGGCACACCGATCCACGAGGTCATCTCCGCGCAGGCGAAAAGGCGGCCGAACGCCTTTGCCGTCGCACAGGGCGAGAAATCCGTGACACATGGCGAACTCGAAGCTGCCGCCAACCGGCTGGCCCATCGGCTGATCGCGATGGGGATCGGCCCGGAAAAACGCGTGGCTATCGCCCTTGAGAAATCGATCGACGCGATCATCGCCATTCTTGCTGTATTGAAGGCCGGCGGCGCATTCACGCCGGTGGAACCGGATCATCCTGAGGCCCGCAATCGTCACATCCTGACCGCTCCGGGCCTCTCGCTCGTCATCTCCCGGGCAAAGCATATCGCCAACCTGCCGAGCAATATCGCAACACCCTATCTTAATCTCGATGCCATCGACCTGTCCGCGGAGAGCGTCGACGCACCGGCAACGATCATTGCCCCGCAGCAACTTGCCTATGTGATCTACACGTCAGGCTCGACGGGCGTGCCGAAAGGCGTCGCCGTCGAGCACGGCCCGCTCGCCCACCATTGCAAGGCGACCCTGCGCATCTATGAAATGAGCGAGGAGTCCTGCGAATATCCGGTACTGCCCTTCACTTCGGACGGCGGCCATGAGCGCTGGATGGTGCCACTGATGGCAGGCGGCGGTGTGGTGCTGACGCAAGACAAGCTTGCCACGCCTGAAGATGCCTTTGCAGCCATGAAGCGGCACGGCGTCAACAATGCCAGCCTGCCCACAAGCTATGTGCGCGGCCTTGCCGAATATGCGGGCGAGAACAACGAAATCCCGCGGCTGCGGCTCTATTCCTTCGGCGGCGAGGCGCTGTCGCAGGCGGTGTTTGACATGATCACCGAGAACCTGAAGGCGCAGCTGCTGATCAACGGCTATGGTCCGACCGAAACGATCATGACGCCGATGATCTGGAAGATCCCGGCGGGAACTCGCTTCGAAGGGACCGTCGCGCCGATCGGCCGCGGAGTTGGCGATCGACGCATCTATGTGCTCGATGCCGACCTCGCGCCCGTCCCGGTCGGTGTAATCGGCGAAATCTATATCGGCGGCAGCGGCCTGGCCCGCGGCTATCTCGGCCAGCCGGAGCTGACGGCTGATCGCTTCATTCCGGATCCCTTCACACCGGGCGGACGACTGTACAAGTCGGGCGATCTCGGCCGCTGGCGTGAAGACGGCATTGTCGAATTCGCCGGCCGCGTCGATCACCAGATCAAATTGCGCGGCTTCCGCATCGAGCCGGGCGAAATCGAAGCTGTGCTGCGCTCGGACCAACGTGTCGCGGAGGCTGTCATCCTCCTGCACAATGACGGCGGACGTAGTTCTCTGGTCGCCTATGTGGTGCCGCGCGAGGGCGAAAGCTTGAGCGTGACAGAACTGCGCCGCACCGCCATGACCGCCCTGCCCGATTACATGGTGCCACAAACGATCATGCTGATCGACAGGCTGCCGATGGGGCCGAACAGCAAACTGGACCGCGCCGCCCTGCCGGCACCGCGCATCGAACGGGAAATGGCGGCGCCCGTCAATGACAAGGAAAAAGCAATCTTGGATGTCTGGAAAGACATCCTCGACATCGGCGATATCGGTGTCACGGAGAATTTCTTCGATATTGGCGGGCAATCGCTGATGGCCGTGCGCATCGTCTCGCGCCTGAAGATGCGCCATCCCGAATGGCCGCTGTCGATCGCCGACATGTTCAACCATCCGACAGTGCGCGATCTGGCACTGGCGATAGACGGCAGTCGCGATGAAACCGGCGTCGACGTCGTCTACCTCAGACGCAATGGCGACCGGCCGGTGCTCTATTGCTTCCCGGGCCTGCTCGTCAGCACGCGCGAATATATGCGGCTTGTCGACTATCTCGGGCCGGAACAGCCGGCGACCGGCTTCATCTGCTATTCACTGACCGAGACCAAGACGCTGAGTACCCGCGTCGAAGATATCACGGCGCGCTATGCGGAAGCCGTGCGCAGACAAGCCAAGGGCCGGCCATGCGCCTTCCTCGGCTGGTCGTGGGGCGGGCTGCTCGCCTATGAAGCCGCCCGTCAGCTCGGCAATGACATCGATCTGCGCATGATCGGCATGGTCGATGTCTGCGACATGGACGAGGAATTTACCGTCGGCATCATGCCGCGCTTCGAAGACGGCATCCGAGATCGTACCCATGCTGCCGTGCAGAGCTGGCTTGCCACCACGCCGATGCGCGAGGATTGGAAAAGGCTGTTCGCAGCTATGAACGAGGAGGTTTACGAACAGTTCCTCCACCATGTCGTCAAGCATAATGTCAAACTGCCGACGGATGGCCCCGATATCGGCTCGGAAGAGCACACGTTCTGGATTCTCATCGACAACGCGATGATCTTCCGTAACTACCGCCTGGAACAATCCGATTTCCGCATCCATGCCTTTGCGGCCGAGGATTCCCTCACGCGCGCCCTCAACGTCATCGACTGGCGGCGCTATTCGCCAAATGCCACGGCATCGGAGATCGTCACCGGCACCAACCATTTGACGATCATCGGCAAGACGCCCTTCCATCAGCGTTTCGCCCGGCGGCTCGATCATGCCTTTGCGCCGGCGCCGCTGTCCAAAGACGCCGTCAAGTAACCCCCTCTTCGACATAATTCTGGAGCTGCATCATGACATCGCACGTGCTCGACCTCGCCGGGGCCGGTATCGGTCCCTTCAACCTCAGCCTTGCCGCTCAGCTCGATTCCATACCGCAACTTTCCGTCCGCTTCTTCGAGCGGCGCCCATCCTTCGCATGGCATCCAGGAATGATGCTGCCGGGCGCAGAGATGCAGACCTCCATTCTAAAAGATCTGGTAACCGCCACCAACCCGACAAGTCCGTGGAGCTTCCTCTCCTATCTTGTTGCGCATAAACGCTTTTATCAATTTCTCAATGCGGAATATGAAGCCGTTCCGCGCAAAGAATTCGCCGACTATCTCGGATGGGTCGCGCGCGGCCTGACGTCGCTGCGCTTCGGCGCCAGCGTCCGGGAGGTCCACGCCAACGACGGCTTCTTCTCCATTGCCACCGAGGATGGCGCGATCAGCGCCCGCAATCTCTCCGTCGGCGTCGGCAAGATCGCGTCTCGTCCAGCCTGGGCCGAACAACTACCCAAATCCATGACCTTCCACAGCAGCGAAGCGACGCAGCGTATGGGTGATGTCAAAGCGCCCCGTGTTGCCGTCATCGGCGGCGGCCAAAGCGGGGCGGAGATCGTCGATGCGCTTATGGATCTGAACAGGGTTTCGTCCATCCATTGGATCAGCCGCCGGCCGAATTTCGAGCCGCTCGACGCGACGCCATTCACCAACGAGCTCTTCACGCCAGGCTATATGGAGCGTTTCCACGGACTTCCCGAAGAGCTGCGGCTCACGCACACACGCCGGCAGGTGCTGGCGAGCGACGGCGTTTCCGCCTCCACCTTGAAAAAGCTCTATCGCCGCCTCTACGAACGAAAGCTCGATGCAGGCGGCCACCCCGATCACGGCATATCGCTGCGCCCGTTCCGCAATGTCATCGCAGCCGAGCAGGATGGTCCCGAAATCACGCTGACCATGCGCAACGGTTTCGATGACAGCGTCGAGACGCTTGTTGTCGACATGGTCGTCTTTGCAACCGGCTATCGCTTTGTCCTTCCGCAATTCCTGCATTCGCTTGAAAATCGCATCGAACTCAACTCCATCGGTGAACCGGTGCTGGAAAGCGACTTCTCGCTGGCATGGGACGGGCCGCGCGAAAACCGCATCTTCGTTCTCAATGCCGGGCGCCATAGCCACGGCATCGCCGAACCGCAGCTCAGCCTCGCCGCATGGCGCAGCGCCGTGATTGCCAATGCATTGCTCGGTCGCCCGCATTTCGATCTCGATCAGCTCGATCCCATCGTACAGTGGGAAACGCACGGGCAGCCGTCGAACCTTCCCTCTCACATGGGACAGGCAGCGGAATAGGTGAAGACGGCCCAACCGGGGGAAGAGACAGCGCAGGTAGAGCTTCATAGCCTGTACCTGTCTGACGAGCTTCCCGTACCGGACTCGATTTTGAGCGAGGCAGAAAAAAGCCGTGCCGCAGCATTCAGATCATGCCCGGCGCGGCGCCTTTTCGTTGCCGGACGGGTGCTGTGCCGAAGCATTATCGCCAATCTGCTTGGCTGCGCCCCGCAAGCACTTTGTCTCGCGATTACCCCTTCCGGCAGGCCCTACCTGCGTGATTACCCCGACATTGACTTCAATCTCTCGCACACCAAAGACCACATAGCGCTCGCGATCTGTCGCGGCGGCCGCATCGGTATCGATATCGAGCGCCTCGACGCATTTTCGGAGAAGGAAGCCTTCGAGATCATGCCGATGATCCTTTCCGAACAAGAGCTCAATCAGGTGCATCAATTGGATGAGCGATATCGCCACGATGTTTTTCTCGCCTGCTGGGTTCAGAAAGAGGCTGCGTTGAAATGCTTCGGCCAGGGTTTTCTGGCCGACCCGCAAGGCGTGATGCTGGCGCCGGGAAATACAACCTTTGAAAGCAAAAGCCAGATATCGGACGAAGCGATTTTCATCCATTCCGGCAGGATCAGCAATGGAGAAAGCGGGGATTTTCAATGGGCTATCGCGACCTCAAGAGCTGTGGCACGGCCGCAATGGCAGCATCACAAAAGCGGGATTTTCTTCTAGATTGCTAAAAAAATTAAAATAAAATCAGGTGGATAAACCTTGATTTAGGAGATGCTTCACTTTTCGACTCCGCTATCTTGACTATCATTGTCATGTTTTATAGGTTCCCTCTCAAAAAGAGGGGCACACAGAAATGCAACTTTGGATTTCAGCGAGAGCCCGACATGATTGCCAACCATTCGCAGTCGACTTCCAATGAGCAACTCCAAACAGCACTTCACGCCTATCCGAAGCTCCTCTCCGTCGCACGCAGGATCACAGGCTGCATGAGCTTGGCCGAGGATGTCGTGCAGGAAGTTCTCCTGCAACTGGTCTCCAAGCCACTGAAGGAGGATATAGCGGCTCCGACGCCCTATGTGATGCGCATGGTGCGCAATCTGGCAACCGATCATATGCGGCGCCGGCAATATGAGCGCGGCCTGTTCGTCGAAGAGGAAGTCGGCGGCAATACCTCGGCCTATGGAAGCCCCGAGGAGCATCTTCACGAGGCCGAGGCCTACAAGGCCTTCCGCTGCACGGTCGAATCCATGCCCGCCAGAACCCGGAAGTTCTACGAAGAGCACTATTTCGACGATATCCCCCAAAACATCATTGCCAAAGAGGCGGGCGTATCCTGCGCCCTTGTTTGCGGCCTTCTGCGGGAGGCGCATTCGCGATGCCTCGCCGCCATCTCGCTCGAGGCCGACCATGCTTGCGCTGCCGGCGGCAATCACAAACGAAACCGAACAACACGGGTGCGCGAGATGCGGGCCTGATGGTGGTTCGCCACCATCGCCTGCGAACCGCGCTCCACCGCCAGGAAAGGGAAGAACAGATGCAGGAAGCCATCGAGATAACCAAATCTAAAGGCGCCATCTGTCGTGACATCATGTCGGAATTGACCGACTGGTTTACCGACCCCGATGTCATCGAAGCCTGTGCGGGTGCCGTGGAGACCCTGCCGATGTTCGGCTGCGTCGAGGCGGATACCGTTGCCGGCTTCGTTGCGCTGCGCGCCCATCCGCCAGCCGCCATGGAGATTCTCGTGATAGCAACCAGGCGCCGACACCATCGCAGCGGCGTCGGCAAGCGATTGCTGGCCGCAGCCGAGACCTTCGCCCGCTCTTCCGATTGCAAGCTCCTGACGGTCAAGACGCTCGCGCCGCGCGGCAGGGACGAACCGCAATATGAAAAGACCCGCGCCTTCTACGATAGAAACGGCTTCATCCGCGCCGAGATATTCCCGACCCTCTGGCGTGAAAGCGATCCGTGCCTCTTCTTCGTCAAGCCATTGACCTCGATAAACTAAGCCGGCCACCCGCCGGCCATCGGAATTTCACGAAGCCAGCACGCTTCAGCAGGAATGATAATGACCATGAACGACAAAACGATCACCGGATACGATCAGAATCACGCAACCGTCTTCACGACGGAGGGCCTGCGTTTCGAGGTCGACGGCAAGACCATTCTTCACCCGCTCGATATCAGCTTCAAGGCGGGCGAGATTTCCGGTCTGATCGGCCATAACGGCTCCGGCAAATCCACGCTGATCAAACTGCTGGCTCGACAGATTCAGCCGACCGGCGGGCGCATCCTGTTCGATGGCGTAGCCGCCAGCTCCTATGACATGCGCGCCTTTGCCCGCGCCGTCGCCTATCTGCCGCAGGATACCAGTTCGGCCGCTGGCATGACCGTCGAGGAGCTTGTCGCCTGCGGGCGTTATCCCTGGCATGGCGCGCTCGGGCGGTTCACCGATATCGATCGGGAAAAAGTCGAGACCGCGATGAAGCTCACGCATGTCGATACGCTGGCAGGCCGGATGGTGGATACGCTCTCCGGCGGCGAACGCCAGCGTGTCTGGATCGCGATGCTGGTTGCCCAGGACAGCCGCTGCCTGTTGCTCGACGAGCCGACATCGGCACTCGACATCGCCCACCAGATGGAAATCCTCGGGCTCGTGCGCGAGCTTTGCCGGACGAAGGATCTGAGCGTCATTCTCGTCCTGCACGATATCAATGTCGCGGCACATTTCTGCGATCATCTGCATGCGCTGAAGCAAGGGCGCCTCATTGCAGCAGGCCCGTCGCCAAGCCTCATGAAGGCCGAAACGCTCAATACGATCTACGGCACCAACATGGGCGTCACCGCCCATCCCGTGCATGGAACGCCGCTTGCCTATGTCATTTGAAAGCAGCTTCGAGAACCTGATGCTCTCCCGCCGCACGCTGCTTGCTGCTGCGGCACTTTTTGCCGTTCCGCAAGCGGATGTGGCTGCAGAAACCATGTCCGGCCCGATCGTTTCCCTCGATTACGGCCTGGCGTCGACACTGCTCGCGCTCGGCGTCACGCCCGCCGCCATCGCCTCGCTTGCTGATTGGGACACATGGGTCGTCGAACCGAAAATGCCTGGAGGTGTCATCGATCTCGGCACCACCAGCGAGATCAATTTCGAGGTCCTGGCAAGCGTCAAGCCGGCTCTGATCCTGACGACGCCTTATCTCACGCCTTTGAAGCCGCAACTGGAGGCAATTTCGCCGGTCCTGGAACTGACGATCTATGCCGAAGGCGGCGAAGCTTTGCCACGCTCCATCGAGGCGACGCGTCAGTTGGCCGACGCCATCGGCCGGCGGCAACAGGCGGAAGAATTCCTTGCCCGGTCGGAACAATTCTTCGACGACTGCGCAAACCGCGTCAAAAAGCTCAACCCTCCACCATTGGCGCTCATCAATTTTGTCGACCCGCGCCATGCCCGCATCTATTGCGGCGCTGGCCTCTACCAGAACGTCATGACCAGGATTGGGCTCAAAAACGCCTGGGCCAGACCGGGCGATTACTGGGGCTTCGAGACGATCGGGCTGGAGCAATTGGCGACGCTCGATCAAAGCCTGCGCCTCATCGCATTCGAACCATTGCTACCGCCGAACGTTCTCGACAATCTGCAGGATAGTCCGCTGTGGACCAGCCTCCCTTTCGTTAGAGACGGACGCGTCTCCGTGCTGCCGGGCACATTGATGTTCGGCATGGTGCAGGAAGCGGAGCGCTTCGCGCGCATATTGCTTGACCATTTGGAAACAGTCGCATGATCCGCACCGAAGCAAATAACGTCCTCGGTGCTCCAACCGTGGCGCTGACGCTGTTCGTGCTCGCCAGCCTGCTTGCCTGGCATCAACTGGCGCCTGACCTTTCACGCTTGTTCGAGCAGGAAGCAGGTTACGATCCGCAGCGCTTGCTGCTCGTCTATTCAACCCTGCCGAGGATCGTTACCGCATTGCTGGCCGGCGCCGCACTTTCGCTCTCTGGAAGCCTGCTGCAGCAAGCACTGCGCAATCCGCTCGCCTCGCCATCCACACTTGGTATTTCCGCAGGCGCCAATCTTGCGCTCGTCGCCGTCATGCTCGCCTTTCCGGCCCTTCAGGGCCTCAGCCGCGACGCCGTTGCCCTGTTCGGCAGCGCCGCCGCTGCGGCAGTCGTTTTCCTGATCGGTGCAAGGCGGGGCTTCTCGCCCTTGGCACTCGTGCTCGCCGGCCTGATCGTCGGCGTCTGGAGCGGAGCGCTTGCCGCCATTCTCGTCCTAATGAACGATCGCTATCTCTCCGGCCTCTTCATCTGGGGGGCTGGATCGCTGGCGCAGCAAAGCTGGACCATTCCGCTTTCCCTTCTTCCGAAAATCCTCATCCTGTCTTCCGCGGCCTTGCTCATGGCGCGGCCTTTGGGACTCATGGAGTTAGGCGATAACGGCGCGAGCGGACTTGGTCTGTCGGTCAAGCGCACGCGCATTGCTGCCGTTTGCATCGCGATTGCGCTTGCCGCGATCGTCACCAGCGCGGTCGGCGTCATCGGCTTCATCGGTCTCATCGCGCCACGCATCGCTCAGCTTGCCGGCGCCCGACAGATGAAAAGCCAGCTCGTCTGGTCGCCCCTCATCGGCGCAGGATTGCTGCTGCTGACCGATGAGGCCGTGATGCTGCTTTCTGGGGCCTCTTCGACCTTCCTGCCGACGGGTGCCATCACCGCTTTGCTGGGCGCGCCATTGCTGCTCCTGATGCTGCCGCGCCTGAAGGCCGTGCAACGCAGCACGCCGTCTCCCTCTCGGAATGCGAACAGCGCCTTACATACGCCGCGCGTACTCTTGCTTGCATCAGTTCCGGCACTCGTGCTTCTGCTGGCCGGCGCGGTCTTCTTCGGGCGCGCACCGGATGGAACATGGACGCTGCTTGCCTATCCCCATTGGCCCGACGTGCTGCCTTATCGCCTTCCACGCGTCGCCGGTGCCTTTGCTGCGGGCGCGATGCTTGGCGTCGTCGGCGCCATCCTGCAACGGCTCAGCGGCAACGAAATGGCAAGTCCGGAGGTTCTAGGCATTTCGGCAGGCGCTACCCTTGGCGTCACCGTCGCACTTTTCCTTCTGCCCGCTCCCGGCATGGCCGCCCAACTAAGCTTCGGTGGTATCGGTGCCTTCGCCGTCCTCATCGCCATCTTCCTGTTCGGCATCCGGTCCGGCTTCGCGCCGGAACGGGTACTTCTGACCGGCATTGCGCTCGGAGCCATGCTGGATGCCTTCATCAGCGTGCTGGCCGCGAGCGGCGATCCGCGTGCAATGATCGTGATGCAATGGATGAGCGGATCAGCCTATCTCGTTGATACAACGAAGGCAATCTCTGCAACGACAGCAGCAACGACAGGCCTTGCGCTTGCCTTTCTGACCCGTCGCTGGCTCGATCTGCTGCCGCTTGGGACCCAGGCGGCCCAGGCAATCGGCGTTCGCGTCAACTTTGCCCGGGCCTGCCTCTTTGCTCTTGCCGCAGCCATGACCGCAGCCGCCACCCTCGTTGTCGGCCCCTTAAGCTTCATCGGCCTCATGGGGCCGCATCTGGCACGCGAGCTCGGCCTGCGTCGCGCCGCACCCCAGCTTACTGGCGCGGCACTCGCCGGCGGCGGCCTCATGGTGCTCGCGGACTGGTTCGGCCGAATGATCGCCTTTCCCTACCAGATGCCCGCCGGCCTGGTTTCCGCCCTCGTCGGCGCTCCGCTGCTGCTGATATTGCTGATGAAGCGGCGCAGAGCGGCATAGTCTGACGTAGCAGACGCTCCCCGAGCGCGCATATATGCAAACGGGATGCCTGTAGCCGAAGACGGGCAGTGTGCGTGTGTTGCTACACTGGCTTCGATCAGACACGATCCAGGAACTCAAGCACTCGGCTCGTCAGTAGTGCGGTTGCATCCGCATCATACGACGGGAGGGAACTGTCGGCGAAATAGTGCTGATTGCCGGGATAAAGAAAAAGCTTCGCGTCCTCGGCCCTTGCCACGATCTCACGGGCGGCATCGATATCACCTTCGCTTACGAAGATTGGGTCGTTTTCCATCCCATGAATCTGGACCGGGACGCCATGCGGCCAAGGTCCGAAGGCCCATTCGCCACTGATCGGCAGGCAGGAATGGAAGAAGAGAGCTCCTCGGGCTCCGGGCCGTGTCTGGGCCAGATTCTGGGCAGGTAGCACACCGAACGAGAACCCGGCGTAGACAAGTGCAGCAGGCAGCTCGTCGGCGACGCGGGCACCGCGCTCCCGCATATGGTCGAATCCAATCCCCTCGATATAAGCGAGCCCGTCTTCGATGCTCTGGAAAGTGCGCCCGTCGAATAGGTCAGGCGTGTGCACGATGTGACCGGCGCCCCGCAACACATCAGCGAACGCGCACACACCCGGGGTCAATCCTTGTGCGTGGTGGAACAAAAGGACCTCCGCCATACGGAACCTCCCCCTGGAATGGTCGGGCACATTTTCTGCCAGGCTACAGCCTCATCGCCGCATCGGCAAGAATGCGGATATCTTGCGCGATAGACTCAGGCGGGAAGGTAGCCTTGCTTACAATAAGGTCGAGTTCGGCCGACGAGGAGACTATCAGGGCGGAGCGGGCGCCGCACAGAATACGGCGCCCCGATAAATTTACCAGCGATACTTCAATGAAGCCGTGACGTTGCGGCCCTGTCCGAGGTAGCAATAGCCCTCGTTGCAGACCGTCAGGCGGCGGTTGGCAATGTTGCGGACGTCAACAGAAGCGGTGAGGCCCTTGTATTTCTGGTCGATCGCGCCGAAGTCGTAAGAAAGCGCAGCGTCGAGATAGAAGCTCGCGTCGTTCTTGGCGGTATTGGCCGTGCTGGTGTAGGTCTCGCCAGTATAGCGAATGCCGGCGCCGACGGTCAGACCCTTGGCAGCCGAATCCTCCTGGAAGGTATAATTCGACCATAGGCTGACGATGTTCTTTGGCGTCACCGCAGGCGCGTTGCCTTGATCGTCGCCCCGCGTAATTTCGGAATGGTTGTAAGAGTAGGCGGCAATCACGTCCCAGCCATCGGTGATATTAGCCCTGGCTTCCAGCTCAATCCCCTTGTTGGTGACCTCACCCAGCGACTCATAGACGAGCGTCAGCGGGTCGACCAGGACCGGCTTGTTCTTCTCGACGAGGTGATAGGCAACGGCTGAGAGCAGGATGTCGGTGCCCGGCGGCTGATATTTCACGCCAAGCTCATACTGCTCGCCTTTAGCCGGATCGAGGATGCTGCCGGATGCAGACCGCTCCGTGACCGGATTGAAGGAGGTCGAATAGCTGGTGAAAGGCGCAATGCCATTGTCGAAAAGATAGACTGCACCGAGCTGGTAGGAAAACGCATTCTTGTTGAGGCTGTCGTTCGTGGTCGTATCGGTGGAGACAATGGTGGTGTCAGTCGACTGCTTCACCCAGGTCTGACGGCCGCCAAGCGTGAAGCGCCACTTGTCGAGTTCGATCTGATCCATGGCATAGGCGCCGAACTGCTGCAGGCGGCCATCAACCCGGCTGACATTATAGGCGGGCGTCGGACCCGATACTCCGTAGGTCGGGTTGTCGATATCGAAGTCATAAGCGGTGCTGGTCGTTGCATCCATCCCATAGGCGAATGAATCGCTCATACGGGTATAGTCGAGACCGAACAGCATGGTATGGGCTGCCGGGCCGGTATCAAATTTGGATTCTAGCTGGTTGTCGACCTGGAAGACATTCATCCTGTCGCCGATCGCAGTCGCACCGCGCTGGGCGACGTCTCCGACCCAGCTGTAGGTGCTAAGATAGCGTGCTTTCAGATCAAGATGCGAAAAGCGAAGGTTCTGACGGAAGGTGAAGCCGCCGTCGAACTCGTGTTCGAACTGATAGCCGACCTGCTGCTGCTTGGTCCTCTGATAATCGTAATCCGGGTCGCTGTCGCGATAATCGAGAACATTGCCATCGGGGCCGATCATTGCGCCGGGATTTGCGTCCGTCTCGGTGGATTGCGCCGAGCCATAGATGGTGATTTTCGTCGTGTCGTCCGGCTTCCAGGTGAAGGACGGCTGGATCAGATAACGATCGTCGGCGATATCGAAATTGGTGTCGCCCTTTCGCGCCAGACCGACGATGCGATACAGCATGCTGTCATCGTCTTGATTGACCCGACCGCCGAAGTCGAACATCGTCTGCGCGCGGTCCGATGTCCCGTAGAGAACACCGACCTCCCTGATCGTCTCGTCTGTCGGCAGCTTCGATATCTTGTTGACGATGCCGCCCGGAGAACCGGCACCGTAAAGAACGGAAACAGGCCCCTTGATGATCTCGACACGGTCGAGTGCATAGGGATCAGTCCGGAACATGGCGTAGTTCATATAGGGCTGACGCAACCCATCGCGATAGTCGCCGTCGGTGGTGATGTCATTACCGCGAACATAGATCTGGTCGAAGCGCGGATCGAAGCCATAGGAGCCGGTCTGGACGCCGGCAGAATAACGCACAGCCTCGACGATGTCCTGCGCGCCGCGCTCTTCCATTTCCTTCTTGGTGATGACCGAGACGGAGCGAGGGGTTTCGACCAGGGGCGTATTGATCTTAGTGGCACCCTGGCTCTTCTTTGCCGCTACGGTCGTATTATCGCTTGCGTCGCCCGACTGTCCGCTGACGACGATCGGCGCGAGTTGGGTGGCACCTCCATCATTCGCATTGACCGCAGCGTCCTGCGCAAAGGCATTTCCACTGAAAGCAAATAGTGTTGCAAGTGCGGTGGCGCTGCTCGCAAGCTGGAATCTCTTACGTGCCAAATTACTGATATAATTATGGGATTTCTGCCTCATAAGCCCTTTGCGCCTGCCCGTTTCTGAAAAAGATGGCGCAAATTAGTTCGCAGGCACCGCCGGCGTCAAGAATACATGAGTGCAAGAGTCATATTTTTTATTGGTTTCCACCCTCATGTTGCAGAATGGCTCCGGCGGCCGAATACCGGATTGCGGAAGACACCTAAAAATTACGCTTAGCGAAGCATTTGGCCCGCTTGCCAGATCGCACCACTCATAATATGAGAAATTTCATCATCTTTCAAACATCGGCGCCCGTTGCTCCTGCGCCTTACATGATCGGTCAGCCGGAGAGGCCATGTCCCATACCTCGTCACATACTGCCGCTGCCATTCTGGCGCCGGTCACCCTTCCCGGCTGCACATTCATTGACCTGAAGTTCGACAATGCCGATCATCCGCACAGGATCTTTTTTTATCGCCCGGACAAGCCGGCACCGCGGGAGGGTTGGCCGATCCTATACCTGACCGACGGGAACGCCTGTTTTGCGACCGCTGTCGACGCAGTCAAAGTACAGGCGAGCTATCCGAACGGAACCAATGTCGCGGAAGGTGTCATCGTTGCCATCGGCTATCCCACGGACGAGCCATATGACCCGTTGCGCCGCTCCTGGGATTTGAGCCCACCGCCCGGACGCGTCTATCCGCCATTCTTCCCCGATACGCCGGATGTGAAGACCGGCGGCGGCGAACGTTTTCTGGCGCTCATCGAGGATGAGCTTAAGCCTTGGATAGAGCAGCAGGTCCCGGTCGACCGTTCACGCCAGACACTTTTCGGCCATTCGTTCGGCGGCCTGTTCACGCTCTACGCGCTGTTTTGTAAACCCGATGCCTTCAGTCGCTGGATTTCCGCAAGCCCGGCGATCTACTGGGAAGATGCCGCTATTCTTTCGATGGAGAGAGAATTCCTCGACAGGCACAAAGAGCCGCTCGATATGGAACTGCATCTTTCCGCCGGTCAGTATGAAGGCGAGACCTTGGCGCCCTTCCATAAAGGCACCGCCGAGGAGCAAAAACGACAAGAACGGGCAAGAGAAACACGCACGATAGAACTCGCCCGCGACATGGCTGAGAGATGGGCCAAACTGGCGTCATCCACAGAAACGATTACCTTTGAGGAATATGCGGGAGAGAACCATATGTCGGTCCTCCCGGTCGCGCTGAACCGAGCCGTCCAGATCGCATTTCAAAGAAAGAAATCGACCTGAAATTCATAGGCTTGCGGCCTAAAGTTGTAGCTTAATCTCCGACTCTGCATCGCTCTTCGTGCATTCGGCGCGAGAGGGCGTATTCGGCGTGCATTTCAGGCCTCTTGCGGTACACCAATCGGCTAAAATTAACCCTTGGTTAACCATAATCACCTTTATTTGCTATAGTGAATACAAGCACTTGATTCCAAAGACCGTCGCGCAATTTGCCGATGAATGTGATCACACAGGATTGCCGCGATCTAAGAGATGCATTTTTCAAAGACGATAGTGTTGATGATACTGGCCTGCATCGGCGCTGGTTGCACCACAACCGGCCAGGTTCGTCAGTCGATCGGCGTGGAAACGGTCTCGAGTGACAAGGCACTGGCATTTCCGCCGCCAGGCGGACCGGCGATCATAAACGTGGTCGAGCGCAGGCATGGCAAGGATGTCGAGCAGACGATCGCGCTTTCCACCTCATCTTCCGTCTCAGGCCAGAATTTCCTGAAGGTTCAGTTTCTTGGGCTGACAGGCTCCAATCCGGGACTCGGAAGCCGGCCTTACAATACGATCAGCGACGGCGCGATTGCACGTGAGATGGCGGCTGCCGTGCCCGGCGTTCGGCTCGCCCGCTCAGCAACCTTCGTTCAAAACAACTATGGCCCCTTCGGTTACGCCTCCGGCCAGAGCCGCGCCGGCGATACCTGTCTTTATGCCTGGCAGCAGGTGAAGGCCGGCTTTGCGCCGCCCCAGGAGCAACGCAATTTCGGCATGGTACAGGTGCGCATCCGGCTCTGCGACGCCCATGCGAGCGAAGGCCAGCTGTTGAGCACGGTCTATGGTTATACGATCGCAGGCCATTTTGCCGGCGCCGCACTCAACCCTTTCGGCGCGCCCCGCGGCGCGGATGCCGTTCTGGGCAAGCCCGGCGAACCGGTCTATCCCGACGCCACCCCTTATCGCACGGCACCCATCAGCATCGGCTACCAGAACCGCCCCGCCGCACCGCGTCCTACGGTCGTGCGCCGACCGATCATGATGAAGCCCCAGCCGCAGGCGGCGCCAGCTCTGCCGCCGATGATCGGCCCGCGCGTACCGCTGCCGGATGGGCAGAACGATCAACCGCAGACGAATGGCGCGAATGGTGCAAGTTCGATGGCGGCGCCGCCACCTGCAAATACTGCAAGCAATATCGTCGTGCCTTTACCGGACTGTAACGGGGCAACTGGCATATCTCAGGGGTGCCGCTAGCAGGCGGCGCTGCTTGGGGGCGCCAGGATGGCGTCTGGCAATACCTTTGAAGGGACACCGATGCAGACTGCACGCAGCATCTTGATATGGGCCGTGATAGCACTATGCGGAATCGTGCTGATCACGTTGCCGGTCAACCTTCAAACGCAGCTGATTGCCAGCACCGTGGTTGTCACCCTGATGGCGATCATCAAGATCCTCAAGCGTCAGGGAACATGGCGGCTCGTGGCGCTCGCTTTCGGCACGGCCATCGTTCTGCGCTATGTCTATTGGCGCACGTCCTATACGATACCGCCCGTAAACCAGCTGGAAAACTTCATTCCCGGGCTGCTGCTCTATCTCGCCGAAATGTACAACGTGGCGATGCTGATGCTCAGCCTCTTCATCGTTGCTACTCCGCTGCCGCCACGAACCAAGCGCGCTTCCGAAACCAAGAATTTCCCGAGCGTCGATGTTTTCGTTCCGTCCTATAACGAAGATACCAATCTTCTGGCCAACACGCTCGCCTCCGCCAAGGCGATGGATTATCCGGCCGACAAGCTCAAAGTGTGGCTGCTCGACGATGGCGGCACATTGCAGAAGCGCAATTCGACCAAAATCCTGGAATCGCAGGCCGCAATCGCGCGCCATGACGAGCTCAAGCGGCTGTGCGCCGATCTGGATGTCGAATATCTGACGCGCGACCGCAACGAACATGCCAAAGCCGGCAACCTCAACAACGGGCTGGAGCATTCGAACGGCGACCTGATCGCCGTTTTCGATGCCGACCATGCTCCTGCGCGTGATTTCCTGCGCGAAACCGTCGGCTACTTCGAGGACGATCCGAAGCTTTTTCTCGTTCAGACCCCTCATTTCTTCATCAATCCGGACCCGCTGGAGCGCAATCTGCGCACCTTCGACAGCATGCCGAGCGAGAACGAGATGTTCTACGGCATCATCCAGCGCGGCCTCGATAAATGGAATGCCGCGTTCTTCTGCGGTTCGGCCGCCGTGCTCAGCCGCAAGGCGCTGCAATCGCAAAATGGCTTTAGCGGCATCAGCATCACGGAAGACTGCGAAACCGCGCTTGCGCTTCATGGCGCCGGCTGGAATAGCATCTATGTCGACAAACCGCTGATTGCCGGCCTGCAGCCGGCGACCTTCGCAAGCTTCATCGGTCAGCGTAGCCGCTGGGCGCAAGGCATGATGCAAATCCTGCGTTTCCGCTTCCCGCTCCTGAAGCGCGGCCTGACGCTGCCGCAACGGCTCTGCTACATGTCGTCGACGCTGTTCTGGCTGTTTCCGTTTCCGCGCGTCATCTTCCTGTTTGCGCCGCTCTTCTACCTCTTCTTCGATCTCGAGATCTTCACGGCATCGGGCAGCGAGTTCCTCGCCTATACCCTTGCCTATATGCTCGTGAACCTGATGATGCAGAACTATCTCTACGGGTCGTTCCGCTGGCCGTGGATTTCCGAACTCTATGAATATGTACAGACGGTGCACCTGTTGCCGGCCGTCGTCTCGGTCATGCTCAATCCCCGCAAGCCGACTTTCAAGGTCACGGCCAAGGACGAATCGATCGCCGTCAGCCGGCTTTCGGAAATCAGCCGCCCGTTCTTCGTTATTTTCGCCGTTCAGATCATCGCACTGGCGGTCACAATCTACCGCGTCTATGCGGAGCCCTATAAGGCCGACGTTACGCTTGTCGTCGGCGGCTGGAACATCATCAACCTCGTCCTTTCCGGCTGCGCTCTCGGCGTCGTCTCCGAACGTGGCGAGCGTGCATCTTCGCGGCGCGTCAGAGTCGACCGCCGCAGCGAGTTCGGGATCGACGGCCGCTGGAATTCCGCTTCCATCGAGGACGTCTCCGTCCATGGCGCCAGGTTGAACGTCTTCAACAAGGATCTGGAACCGGTCGCGGTCGGCTCGGAAGCCATCATCCGCTTCCAGCCCTATAGTGGCGCCGACATGGTGACCCTGTCGGTCGTCGTTCGTAATATCGAGCAGATGGGCGATATTACCGCCATCGGCTGCCAATATGTTCCGAGGGGTGCTGCCGACCATCGCCTGATTGCCGACCTCGTCTTTGCCAATTCCGATCAATGGACGAAGTTCCAGCAGGCGCGGCGGCGCAATCCGGGCATCATCCGCGGAACCTTCTGGTTTCTGAGCATGTCGCTCTATCAGACCAGCCGGGGTCTGATCTACCTGTTCAGGGGTGTTGGCTCGGATCGCACACAGCAGCGGCAGGATGCGAAGGCCAGAAGCTGATGAACCGCGCCCTCCCCGCTCTCTTGCTTATCCTTGGCGCCGTTACGGCGCAGGCCCAGACGATGCCTTTCGACATGTCCGGCGAGCGGCCGAAAGGCGAAGCGCCGACAGTGCCTCAGATCATAACTCCGCAAACTGCCGTGCCGCAGACAGAGCCACCGAAGGCAGCGGTGCCTCCGGTCACGGTTCCTCAGACCGTAGCACCGCAGACCGTAGCTCCTCAAGCTGTTCCGCCCCTGGTCATGACGCCGCCGACCGTTACTCCACAGACGGCAACGCCGCAGGTCACAACCCCTGTCACTCCCGCCCAGACGACACCGCAAGTGGCGCCAAAGGCGAAACAGGCAACCGCCAGCACCGACCCGTCGGCATTCCGCCGCTATGTCGTTCCCTACGCAAAGCTGCGATTGGAGGGTGAAGCCGACCGCAAATCCTGGTCGATCTATCTGACGCCGGAGCAGGCGGCGGCGCCCGCGAAACTTACCTTTGCCTACCAGAACGCGGTGGTCGTCGCCCCGGAGGCATCGCAGCTTACGGTCCTCGTGAATGACCGCGCCGTCCATCAGCAGCAGATCGGCTCCTCGGACAACGAGTCGGATATCAGCTTCGATATCCCGCGCGGGCTGCTGCAGCCCGGCGCCAATCTGTTGACCTTCGAGGCGACGCAGCGCCACCGCGTCGACTGCGACATTCCGTCGACGTACGAGCTCTGGTCCGATATCGATCCCGCAAGAACTTATCTCAGCTTCGCCAGTCGCGAAGCGGAGAAACTCACCACCACCGACGCCATCCGCGCGATCGGTGTCGACGGTACCGGCAAGACACAGTTCAATCTGGTCGTGCCGGCATTGGCTCAACCGGGAACGACCAAGCCGATCCTGCGTCTGGCACAGGGACTGGCGCTTTTGAGCGGAATGCCGAACGAAGCCTTTTCGTTCGGCACGGATGCCCTACCTCCAGCAGGCCCCGGCAAGATGACCGTCGTCGTCGGCACGCCGGCGGAGCTGCAGCCCGTCTTTGCCGTTCCAGCCGCGGCCCAAAATGGGGCCTTGGCGACCTTTGCGACGGACCCACGCAGCGGTCAGCAGCTTCTCCTTATCAGCGGCCCGTCCTGGCAGGCGATCGCATCCGCGATCGACATGGTTGTTTCGCCGACTGACCGCGACCCCAATACCCGCCGCGATCTGCTGTTAACGCAACGATGGTCCGCACCCGACGCCCCGCTCATCTACTCGGGCACTAGCCTTTCCTTCGAACAGCTGGGTGTCAGGACGACGGAATTTTCCGGACGGCGTTTCCATACAAGCTTCAACGTGGCGATCCCGTCCGACTTCTATGCGAATGCCTATGGCGAGGCCACCATCCTGCTCGATGCGGCCTATGCCAAGGATGTGCGTCCGGGCAGTCATATCGACGTGTACGTCAACGGCAGCATCGCCACGACCAAGCCGATCACGGCAACCGGGGGCGGCATTTTCCGGCAATTGCCCATCCGTATCACCATGCGCCATTTCAAGCCGGGTCTGAACACGATCACGCTAGAAGCCATGTTGCTGGCAGAAGAGGATACCGCCTGCGCGCCCGCAGCGACCTCAAGCACGACGCCCCGCTTCGCGTTGTTCGATACCAGCCAGTTCACCGTCCCGGATTTTGCAAGGATCGCTCAGCGGCCGAACCTTGCAGCCCTTGCCGGCACTGGCTATCCCTACAACCGCCAAACCGAGCCAACCGCGCTTTTCATCGACCGCGCAGACACCGACACGCTGTCTGCGACCGCGACGCTCCTCGGCCAGATGGCGCTTGTCGCCGGCCATCCCATCGCGCTCGAACCGACCGCCTCGCCGAGTACGGTCGGGAGCCGCAATGCGCTGTTCATCGGTTCCGTCTCGCAGCTGCCGTCGACGATCCTCACACAAATGAATATCTCCGCCTCGAGCCAGGTGGCCTGGCGCCCGCCTGCCCCGGGCCAAGGCAGCATACCTGAAGCGTCCGTGACGATCGCCGATTGGCGCTCCCGCATCAGCGGCGGGTTGCTGCAGGGGCAGATGCAGAGCTTCCAGCAATGGATGCACCGCAATTTCGATATCACCTTGAGCTCGCTTCGCTTCATCCCCAGTTCAGAGCAGGTGTTCACCCCATCGAATGCCAACAGCTTCCTGATCGCTCAGGAGGCCAATCCAACCAATGACGCGACCTGGACCGTTGTCACCGCGCCCAGTGCCGGAGACCTGCGAGCGGGTGCCGAGGCGATGAGTGCGCAGCATACCTGGTCGCAGATCAGCGGCCGCATCACCGTCTATTCCGGCAAGACGGGAAAGATCGATACCGTGCCGGTCAGCCGGTTCACCTTTGTCGTCTCCCAACCCTGGTCGCTGACGAATTATCGGCTGATCGCCGCAAATTGGCTTTCCAGCAACATATTGTCCTACGCCTTCCTGTTCGTGGTGGGTTCCTTCCTGCTCGGGGTGAGCACGGCAAGCGTTCTTTCCAAGATCGGCAGGCGCGAATGAAACTCCGGCACCTTGTTCTTGCCATCTGCAGCGCGGCCATGATGACAGCAGCGCAACCGGCTGCCGCCCAGCGGCCGGCAATCGATCCGCAGGCCTGGGCTGCCTATAAGGCGAAATTCCTCGATGTGAACGGGCGCATCATCGACAACGGCAATGGCGGCATCAGCCACAGCGAGGGCCAAGGCTACGGCATGCTGCTTGCCTATCTCGCCAACAATCCCGCCGATTTCGAACAGATCTGGTATTTTACCCGCACGGAGCTACTGCTGCGCGACGACGGCCTTGCCGTCTGGAAATGGGATCCGACTGCTGTTCCACATGTGGCGGACACGAACAACGCTTCGGATGGCGATCTGCTGATTGCCTACGCACTGGCCCTGGCGGGTTCGGCCTGGAACAACAGGGATTATCTGCAGGCGGCTGCGAGCATGGCCAAGTCCATCCTGTCCCATGTCGTCATCAGTTCCGCAGGGCGGACACTGCTCATTCCCGGTGTAGAGGGCTATCGCCCGCCCGGGCGCAAGGATGGACCCGTCATCAATCCATCCTATTGGGTCTTCGAGGCAATTCCCGTCATGGCACTGCTGGTGCCTTCCGATCGCTGGCAGAAGCTCAGCGATGATGGCCTTGCCCTGCTGCGCGCCCTGCAATTTGGTCCGCGCAAGCTTCCCGCCGATTGGGTTAGCGTGAAGGCGAAGCCGGAACCGGCAGACGGCTTCGAGGCGGAATTCGGTTATAATAGCGTCAGGATCCCGCTTTACCTGGCGCGCGCAGGCATCGGCGACAAGGCGCTGCTTTCGCGTCTGCAGCAGGGCATGACCGTCGAGGAGGACGAACCTGCAACGATCGATCTGACGACCGGGAAGCCGAAGGACCTGCTTCCAGATCCGGGTTATAGAATTGTTAACGATGTTGTGGCGTGTGTGGTGAGCGGAGCGAAACTGCCTGCTTCGGTTCGGCAGTTCACCCCATCGCTTTACTATCCAGCCACCTTGCAGCTGTTGAGCCTGGCTTTCGTCACGGAGAGACATCCGGAGTGTTTATAAAGTCCACCTTGATCATGGCTTTCCTGGCCGTCGCCGTGGCGGGATTTACGCTCGCGACGAAGGATCACGATTCGCCGGAAGACAAGATCAAGCTGGCAAAGTCGGCACGCCTCGAGCCGCAGGCGATACTCGTCGCTGATAGTAGCTCGGGAAAGCCGATCGACTTGCAAGCACTCGCCGACCATATACAAGCGGCTGCACCATCGGCGGTTCTCTCCGACCCACCCTCCAAGCCGGCAAACGGAACCGCCCCCGACGCAATCGCCCAAACTTCACAACAGCAGGCGCAGCCGCAATCAATGCAGCCGTCGGCTCAGCAGACCAATCCGGCACAAGCTGCCGATAATCAACCGAAGGTCGATGAAAGCGCATTGCGCTATTTTGCAAGCCGTGGCGACAAGGCGCGGCTCCAGGCAGAAATATCCCGATTGCAGACGCTCTACCCGAACTGGACGCCGCCTGCCGATCCGCTGGCCATTCCGCGAAACAGCGACAAGCAGCTCGAGGCCATGTGGCAGCTCTATTCAGAGGGCCGTTATGCCGAGGTGCGCAAGGCCATTGCCGACCGCCAGACAACCGAATCCGGATGGCAACCGCCCGCCGATCTGCTGGAGCGTCTGGATATCGCGGAAGCACGCACGCGGCTCGTCAACGCCTCCGATCTGAAGCAATATCAGACTGTGATCGACATCGGCGCCAGAACGCCGAGCCTCCTGACCTGCAGCGATATCGACGTTCTCTGGCGCGTCGCCGAAGCTTTCATCCGCACCGATCGTGCAGCCCGCGGCCAGGACGCCTACAAATATATTCTGAAGACCTGCACCAATCCGCAGGAGAGACTTGCGACCATCCAGAAGGCGGCGGCCCTGCTGCCCTATCAGCCGATGCAGGATCTCTTGTCTCTGGAAAAACCAGACGGCAACGGCGGGCGCGAATTCGATAGCATAAGGACCGATCTGGCTCGCCGCTTCGTTGCCCAGGGCAATGACGATCCCAAACTGACTGTATCGCAAGACTATCTGTCTCAAGTGGAGCGTGTCGCGCGCAGTCAGGGCCTTGCATCCGATGATGCGCTCCTCGGCTGGTACGATTTGCGCCGCGGCAATTATCCCGACGCCGAGCAATGGTTCAAAGCCGCGCATGAGAAGGAAGATTCTGCCACAATCTCGCAGGGGCTGGCTCTGGTGCTGATTGCCGACCGCAAGCCGCAGGAAGCCGAAGACGCCATGTATAAATGGCGCAATGAATCCAAGGACGCGATGGCGACCTACCTTGCGGCAACCGCCAATCTGATGGCGCTCCAACCGCCGGCCAGCCTTAGCGAAGATGTTCTGGGCCGTATCGCCGCGGAAGTCGTGAAGCAGAAATATGTCCCGACGGCTCAGCAGTTCGGATGGTTTGCTCGCTCGATGAACCAGCCGCAGGCCGCTGCTCGCTGGTTCGAGACGGCTTTGCGCTGGAAACCCGACGACGAGCCTTCCGCCTACGGCCTTGCGATTACGCGCAACCAGTTGAACGATCGTGTGGGCGTCGCCGAAGTCCAGAGACTGTGGGCCGATCGCTCCCAACGTATCGCCGTACTCGGCGAGCCGGCGCCGCGCACGCCGACGTCAGAACCGCTGCCGTCTCCCAATCAGACACTGCAGCCTGCCCCACAAACCTTGCCCCAGACAACGATGCAGCAAGGCGAACCGCAGAACCTGCAACCGATGGCCTCTCAGGTCGCGCCCCAGCCTCCTGTAACGCAGCCCTACGTCAACGCTGAGCCCCCGGTGCAACGAGTAGCCCCTGTGCGCCGTGCGCCGTCCCCGAATTATGCCGAACCGGAGACGCGTGCCCGGGTGGCGACCCGCTCGACACGGCACGCGGCGGGATGCAATACCACCGTCAATGCGCGGCTGCTGACGCCTGCTAGTGCTCTTTCTCGCGGCTGGTGCCTGATGAACCTCAATCGGCCAATGGAAGCGGTAGAAGCCTTTGATGTTGCCTTGAGCAACACGGATCCGAAATCGCGCGAAGAAGCAGCCTACGGACAGAGCCTTGCCTATCTGCGGGCCGGCCTTGCCAATAATGCCGCCGTCGCTGCGACCAAGGCGCCGATGAACCACCAGCGCGCTGCCGAATTGCAGGTCGCCATACTGGCCGACCGCGCACTCTCGGCCTTCGAGGGCAAGCGCTATCACGAGACATTGCTCTATCTCGACCAGCGCGCGCAGTTGCAGCAGGAGCGCGTCGATCTGATGGTGCTGCGCGGATACTGCTACCTCAATCTGAAAATGTACGACGACGCCGAACGCATCTTCACCGCCGTCGCCGCAACCGGCAGCCGCGACGGCAGCCGTGGCTTGCGCGACCTCCAGCTTACGCTACATCCGCCGCGGGGAGAGTATTGAGGTCGTCGCCTCAACTGTGGCCACTGGAGGATTGGTCGCCAACAACTTCAGCAAATACTTCGTAAACATGATCGTTGCCCGCATCGTTATAGTATGATGCAAAATCTTTGCTGCTCAACGAAGCTGCGAGAGGATTCTTTATCGCAAGATGCAGATCGTTAACGGAAATCGGCTTGCATAATTCATAGTGAAGCCTGTTTCCGGTATCGTACTGGATGCAACGGCGACCCAACACAGCACCGTCAAGCAACAAGGTCGAAAGAGAAGACACAACTGTTGCGATTCCGCCCAACAGCCTCGACACCGATAAATCGAGACAGCCCAGTAGGATGTCGTCCAGTACAAGTGTGTTATCTGCTCTCAATTCAGCATATTCAGAATGCCGTTCAGACGGATGAGGTTTTACGATGAATAACTTTTCCGGATTGCTTTGAATCATCCGGCGTATGCCCGCTAATATATGCAACCTCTCATCATGATGTTGCGCCCATTTCAAGTTCGTTCCTAGAAGGACGTGTTCGCTGTAGTTTGATATATCGATACCCAACCGCCATCGGAGGACATCCGAGTTCGTTTGCAGCAACGAGTCATGAAATTTTGGCGAGCCTGCCGCTTTAAAGCGACCATTGTTCAACGCGCTATAAGATCTGGAAATCCCGGCTGCAGAATGCTTACCGCTGCTAAACCGCTCATGTTCCGCGCCCCATGCTAAAATAGTGTCGGAGGCAAAATTGATTTCGCGATCTTGCATGGGTTCAATCCATATCCCATGCTGTAGCAACACCGTTTTGACGCCCCACAACTTTGCAGCTTCGATAACCTGCGCGTTTAATGCATGACTGACTGCCGCCGTTGATTCGGAGCCGGAAACAAGGGTGCGGACGGACAGTCCTCGCCAATCGATCTCGGCAACTGTCCGATAGATTATTATCGGAATCCCATTGCGCTCGAAGTGGCCCACGATCATTGACATTTCGTCGGATTGAAGCTCGTCGCCCCGAATTAGCGCGGAGCACTGCCCCCTTGGAATAATGTCTAACAGAGGACGAAGAGTTAGAAAGTCCTGAAAATGACCGATATTTAAAGCAATAGCTTGTAAACGTCGCTCATGAAAAGCAAGTCGTTTTTCCTTTCTATAGGCAATATCGAGCACTGCGTCTATTTTTATCAGGCGGCTTTCTTTGTCGGTTGGTCGCTTTGCTTTCCGCAATAGAAGATAGGTCGGCTCACCATCAAGCCGATCCTTGAAAATATCAGCCTGGGCCCAATGAGAGACAAGTCCTAGCAGCGGATCATTGCTAGTGGGCGGCAGAATTCTGCGACCTTCGGAACAAAAATGCGGATCGACAATCTCAAACCCCGAAAGCTCGAATAAATATTTCCACGTTGATAAAGGCAAAACTGTCGAGTGATACTTATTTCCGCGGCTGCTTGGTCGTGTGGACACGGATACGACAGCCAGGTTTCCTATTATCGTGTGCAGGTTCCAGAGAGCGTTACTGACATCCTCGATGTCAATATGCTCCAAAACGTCGAGACATGTAGTAATATACTCTGCTGAACCAACCCGATCGCCTATTTGATTATATAGTGTGGCTGCGGCTTCTGCATCTTCAAGCGAGAGATCAAAATGAAAAGCATCTTTATCTACGGGATCAAAATCACATGAGAAGACCGTCATCCCTGCTGATACGGCCGACTGCTTAAGCTTTCCACTTCCAGAGCCAACATCGACCAATGAATCAATATTATTGGCCTTGCAGAGATTGAAAAAAACGCGTTCAAAATCGCTGCCATTGTAGCTGGCACTCCCGGAGGACTTTCCAAAGTACTCAGGCGAGTAAAGTTTGGCATAGTCCGTTTTAGAAGCCCACATACTTTTATCCATCTGCTTGGCCGGAAATCAGCCCATCATTAATTATTTTAATAGAACCGTTCAAGCTTTAGAATATGCACAGGCAAACAGGTGAGCGGAACCTTAAGCTGCGCGATCTGTTCCGAAGTTTAGTTATTTCGGCAAGACGCGCCCCTGGTATCCAATAGTAGCAACCGCTTTCTGCCAAGCCAGGCATCTAAAGCCGCCTGCACTACATGGTCAAGAACCGTTGATCATGCACTGAGAGAGCCGGTTCCTTGGACATCTTTGCCTGCCCTCAATCCATTGTGCAGCATCAAACAGTGACAATAGTCCTCCACCTTGCGCAAGGCGCCGGCGTAACACAAGGCACCAGGAGTTAGAGTTTCAAGGCATCTGCGCCCCAGTTGCAGTAGTAAAGACCCGATAAAGCGACCGCGTTGCCGCAACAAAAAGCTGGTTCCGCTTCGGACCACCAAATGTAAGATTAGCGACCGTCTGTGGTATCTTAATCTTGCCAATCAAAGTCCCATCAGCTGCAAAACAATGAACGCCGTCGCCAGCGCTGGTCCAGATGTTGCCGTCGATGTCGGCACGGAATCCGTCCGGAATACCTGTGTCGATGTTGCAGAAGACTTGGCCGTTTGCGAGTCTCTTACCGTCCACGACATCGAAGACGCGAATGTGGCGGGGGGCGCTGATGTCGTGGCTTGCGGCGGAGTCGGCAACATACAGTTTCGTCTCGTCCGGTGAAAAAGCCAAGCCATTCGGCTGGCGGAAATCATCCGCCACGACATCCAATTCCCCTGTCGACGGATCGAGGCGGTAGACATTGCGGGTCGGCTGCTCCGGCTCCGCCTTATAACCCTCGTAATTCGAGAGAATGCCGTAGGTCGGGTCGGTAAACCAGACCGTTCCGTCTGAGCGGACGATCACGTCGTTAGGCGAGTTCAAGCGCTTGCCCTTATAGCTGTCGGCAAGCACGGTAATCGAGCCGTCGATCTCCGTGCGCGTCACACGGCGGCCGCCATGTTCGCAGGATATCAACCGCCCTTGGCGATCGCGCGTATTGCCGTTGGCGAAATTCGAGGGTGAGCGAAAGATCGAGACATTGCCGCCCGGCACCCAGCGCAGCATGCGCTCGTTGGGAATGTCGCTCCAGATCAGGCATCCGGCATCAGCAAACCAGACCGGCCCCTCCGCCCAGCGGCAATCGGAATAAAGCTCCTCCAGGCCGGCGCTCGGGACAATCAGATGGCGGAAGCGCGTGTCGTAGATTTCGTAAATGGAAGGAGCGTCGTTGGACATCACAGTTTTCCTGGGGTCTTTTGGGAGAGAATTCAGCGCCCGCCAATCGGACGGCCGCCAGCCACGAGAATGACGGCAATAATGATCAGGCCGGTGAGAACGAGCCTCGGGCCTGCGCCGAAGCCATAGGTGTTCAGCATCGAGACGACCAGAAACATGAACAGCGAGGCGCCCCAGATGCCCGGCACGTTGGAATCGCCGCCGGCAACCGCCGTCCCGCCGATGATGACGACGGCGATCGACATCAACAGATATTCCGCGCCCATGTTAAGGGCCGCGCCGCCGGAGAAGCTCGCCAGCAGATAGCCGCAGATCGAGGCGAGGATGGCGCAGAGCACATAGGTCGCAAGCCGCGTTCCGTCGACGGGGATGCCTGCCATGCGCGCCGCAAACATGCTTTGACCGATCGCCGAGATCCAGCGGCCATAGATCGTCTTTTCCAGAAGAATCCAGGCAAGCGCCGAGAGCAACAAGGCGACAATGGCGACATTTGGTATGCCGAATACCCCCGATGTCGTGAACTCGGCCAGATATTCGGGCGGCTTGATGCGAAGGCCGCGATTGCTCCAGATGGCGGTCGACTGAATGATGAAGCTCATGGAGAGCGTCGCGATGATCGGCGGAATGCGCAAGAGCTTGATCAGGGCGTAATTGCCGAGACCGATGCCGAGGCCGATGACGACCGACACCAGCAAACCCGGCACGATCATACTGTCCTCGACATTCATGAGTTTCAGCGCGATGGTGCCAGCAAGCGTCATGGTCGCCGGCACGGAGAGATCGATGTTTCCTGGCCCGAGCGTGATGACGAACATCTGGCCGATGCCGACGATGACAGAGAATGCCGCAAAGGTGAGTGCCGCCTGCGACAGGCCGATGGAACTCGCGCCGCCGGTGAAGAGAACGGTGATGATCCACACCGCGATTGCGGCGATGAAGGACCAAATCCAGGGTTTACGGCCGAGCGTGGCAAGCGCGATCATGATTGTTTCTCCCGCTTTTCGACGCGATTGAGCAAGAGCCTGAGGGCAAGCACGATGATCAGGATCGCGCCCTGCGCACCGATCTGCCAGTCGGGCGATATCCGCAGAAACGACAGGAAGGAGCCCGCCAGGGTCAATGTCAGGGCGCCGATGACGGCGCCCATAGGCGAGACGCGGCCGCCGGTAAACTCCCCGCCGCCGAGGATGACGCCTGCGATCGACAGCAAGGTATAGCGCAGCGCGATATTCGCATCAGCCGAGGTGGTAAGCCCAACCAGGGCAATGCCGGCCAATACGGCGAAGAAGCCCGCCAGCGCATAGGCGGCGGCACGCAGACCAACAACGGACCAGCCAGCCCGCTGCAGCGACCGCTGATTACCGCCCACACCGCGGATCAATACTCCAAAGGAAGAGCGCATGACGATCAGATGGGCAAGCAGCGCGATGACGATGCTGGCTATGATCGCAATCGGGATGAACGGCGGCTTCGAAGTCATCAGCCAGCGCGCCCAATCGGGCGCGGTGCCGCCCGGTGCCGGCAGCAGCAGAACTGCTAGGCCACCCCAGACGAAGCTCATGCCGAGCGTCACGACGATCGATGGCAGATCCCTGATATAGATGACGATGCCGATCGCGGCATAGACGGCAATTGCGGCCGTCAGAATGAGGATACCGATGAGCGGGGCAGATTGCAGATAGGTCGCCGCCACGCAGGCCGTGAAGCTGACGAAGGTGCCCATCGACAAATCGAGATCGTTGACCGCCATGATCATCATCTGCGCGATCGTGGCCAGCGCAATCGGCACGGCGAGATTGAAGAGCAGATTGAGGCCGATATAGCTCATGGCGCGTGGCTGCAGATAAAAGACCGCGGCGAGCAGGACGGCAAGCGACAGCGCCGGAATGAGCAGGCGCAGGGTAGCAGATGACGGGCGGCTCATGCGCCCTCCCCGGCAAAGGAAGCCGCCAACACATTTTCCTCCGTGATGTCCTCTCCAATCAGCTCCGACACGATGGCGCCGTCGCGAAAGACGTAGGCGCGATCGCAGAGGCGAATCTCGTCCATCTCGGTCGAATACCAGATGAACGTCCGACCGGACGAAGCCTCGTCGCTCAAGATCCTGTAGACCTCCTGCTTGGTACCAATATCGACACCGCGCATGGGATCGTCCATCAGCACGATCGGCGCAGTCGTGGCCAGAGCGCGAGCAAACAGAACCTTCTGCTGATTGCCGCCCGACAAGGACAAAATGCCGTTTGCCATCGTCGGCGTCCGGATTTCGATGCGACCCTTCCAGTCTGCACCGAGACGATCCTCGCGGCCGCGATCAACGACCGACAGACGCGATAAATCGCTGAGCGAGGCAATGCTGAGGTTTTTCAGTATGCTCCAAAGCGGAAACGTGCCGTTCAAGCTGCGGTCGCCGGCAACAAAAGCGATATTGTCTTGCCTGCCCGGCAGCCAGTTGTGAGAAAGCGAGCGATGGAGATCGAGCAACATGTCGGTCTGGCCATGGCCGGCGAGCCCGGCAAGCCCTATCACTTCGCCCCGGCGGGCGTTGAAGCCAAGGCCCCTTCCCCCTCGCGCCGACAGCGCAAGCAGAGGAGACGATGCGATGTTCCCTCCGCTCCTGCCCCTGCAATCCTGTTCCTTGACGACACTGCCCATCGCCTGGACCAGGCTGTGGACGGTGAAATCCTGAGCAATGCGATCGGCAACGACGCGACCGTCCTTCATGACCAGAATTCGGCTTGCGGTCGAAAGGATCTCACCGAGAATATGCGAGATCAGCATGACCGCTCCGCCGGCCTGCACAAAACTGCGCACATAGGCCATCAGCTGAGCGGCAAGCCCGGCGTCGAGCGATGAGGTCGGTTCATCCAGGATGACCAGCTTCGGCGTTTCACCGACCGCACAAAAGGTGATCGCGATCTCCACCATCTGCCGCTCGGCGATCGAGAGTTCGCCGACGGTCCGCATGACGTCGATCCTGTGGCCAGCGAAAATCTCGTCGAGCTTGGCGCGAACGATTGCCGCCGCCTGTCGCCGCCAATTCCAGCCGGCAAGGCCGCGATGGACCACCCGCATGTTCTCGACGACGGTGAGATTGGGCGCAAGTGACAATTCCTGAAAAACGCAACGTATTCCGTGAGCGCGCGCTGCGTTGATGCCGTGCACGCTGTCGTCTCCCTCATAGGTGACACTGCCCTCGTGTGGGCTGAGACCGCCGTTGATGACGTTGACGATCGTCGACTTGCCAGCGCCATTATGACCGACGAGCCCGATGCACTCGCCGGCATGAACCGTCAGGTCGGCGCCATCGAGCGCCTTCACAGCACCGAAATGCACCTTGATGCCATGAGCAGAGACGACGGCCTGCGGGCCGGCATCCTGTCTCTTCAAAACATTGTCTTTCGCTGCAATCATGGATCGTCCGGATCGGGCGTTGCATCAGCAGGCGCCACCTTTTATCGGCGGCGCCCGTCTCTACGGTTCGCAGATATCGGTTACTTCGCCGCCGCGATGACTTTCTTGGCGTCGTCGAGCGTATACTCGACGTTCGCAACACCGCCTGCCTGCGTGTTGGCAAGGTTGGTTTCGAGATTGTCCTGATCGATGCGCAGGAATGGTACGACCAGATCCTTCTTCACCTCTTGACCGTCGAGAATCTGCTGGGCAACCCAGAAGGCCAGCGTGGAGACGCCTGGCGCGATCGAGACCGACATGGTCTCGTAGCCACTGGCATCCTTCTCCTTCTTCCACCAGGCAAGCTCGTCCTGGCGGTTGCCCATGACGATGGTTGGCATCGGACGCTTGGCGGCGGCAAAGGCCTGAGCGGCACCGTAGCCGTCGCCGCCCTGGGTCACGACCGCGGCAATATCGGGAAGGCTGGGCAGAATGCCGGCAACCGCTCGCTGGGCGACATCCTGAGCCCAATCGCCATGAACCGAACCGACGATCTTGAACTGCGGGTATTTGGCGGCAGCTTCATGGATGCCGGCCGAGATCTCATCATCGACGGAAACGCCTGCAAGCCCGCGGATTTCGAGCACATTGCCGCCCTTCGGCATCTTCTTGGCGAGATATTCGATCTGGCTGGCACCCATGCCCTTGAAATCGACTGCGATGCGCCACGCGCAGGGTTCGGTGACGATGCCATCGAAGGAAACGACGACGATCTTGGCATCGCAGGCTTCCTTGATCGCGCCGTTCAGCGCCGTCGGCGAGGCAGCATCGATGACGATCGCATCATAACCCTGCAGGATCATGTTCTGGATCTGGGCGGCCTGTTCGGTCGCCTGGTTTTCAGCCGTCGTGAACGGGTCGGCCGCGGCGACGACACCGGCCTTGACCGCTTCGCCCGTAACCTTCTGCCAGCTGGTCAACATGGCCTGACGCCAGGAATTGCCGGCATAATTGTTCGATAATGCAATTTTCTTGGATGACGTATCGGCAAAGGCAGCTCCCGGCGCGGCAACGCAAGCGATGACGGCGGACGCCATAAGCATCTTGGCAATATTCATTTTTTCCTCCCAAAGCGCCTGTACTTCATCTTCCAGGCCAAGATTTTCGAGCGCGCTCCTCAACGAACGATCGAAAATAATATTTGCACTGAAGGTTACCCTGTCAGTAGAAACAGGATGTCCGAGATTGTGACGCTTGTACAGGCGCTTAAAGGGCGGGACCTTGCGGGATCCCGCAGAAAAGATGCGCAAATCCGCAAGACGGATCTCTCGGATCGGCGCTTAATAGTGCCGGAAATTTGCATGCTGCGAGCGACCGGAGGAGCATAGGTCGGCGCATTGCCTGGGAGGGCGTATCTTGCGCGATCTGGCGCCGCAATCGGTCTTCGACCATTATCTCAACATATCGAGGCTTCTCGCCGGCCAGCTCGACTTTCACTCGGTCATCCAGGCGGTCGCCGCCGAGATCAGCCACGTCATCCCGCATGACCATCTGGATGTCTGCATCATCCTGATGGACGAGCAATTTCATACCGCCTACGAGAGCGGCTTGGAAACGGATTGGGGTCGCCGTTTTCCCGCACCCGTGAGCAATAGCCCCATCCGCACGCTTCTATGGGGCGAGACGGACTACCTCTTGACCGACGACGCCTGGAATGATCCCCAATTCCATTTCCAGGGCGCGTTTTCACATCCGATCTTTCATCAATCGCTGCATAGCCGTCTGCACGTGCCTCTGAAAGTCCAGGGGCATGTCATCGGTGCGCTTTCCTGCTCGAGCCACCAGACCGGCTTCTACACCATGCGAGATATCGAAAGTGCCCGCGTCATTGCCGATCTGCTGGCACCCCATTTCTTTGCAATCCGCGCCGCCGACCAAGCGAAACGCTCGGCAATCGTGGAAGCCGAAGCTCGTGCCCGCGAAGAGGGTCTGCGCCTCGGCGCCCTGAAATTGACTGAGGCCCTGGAAGCCGAGCGGCAGCGCATCGGCATGGACCTCCACGACCAGATTCTGGCCGACCTGACCCGTCTCTCAAGACGGCTGGAGCGGCTCGCGCGACAGCCCGATGTCACCGGCGAAGCACTTGAGCCGCTCTTTCGCGGGCTGCAGCACAGCATGCACGATCTTCGCCAGATCATCGAGGAGGCCAAGCCCTCCGTCCTTCAACTGTTCGGTTTCGCGCAGGCGATCGAGAACCATCTCGAACGATCGATCCAGGAGAGCGGCGCGACTTTGACCTGGACACTGAACGACGAGACCGGCGGCGCGATCGATTGCCTTGAACAATCGGTGTCCATTGCCCTATTCCGCATTGCGCAGGAGGCCATCAACAACGCCATTCGCCATGCCCAGGCCGGCAACATTGCGGTTCATCTGAAAGCACCCGAGGGTGCGGTCACCATTGATGTCGTGGATGACGGTGTCGGACTTGGAAATACCCGCAGATTATCGGGCGGCGGTATCGAAAATATGCGGACCCGAGCGCGCCTGATTTCAGCCCGCTTCGCAATTAAGGCCGCAGCAGCCTCCGGTGGAACGATCGTCAGTGTCAACCTGCCTGCCAAGGCGCAGACGGTCGGAGGAGCCGCCGCATGAAGGTTCTGATCATCGAAGACGATCCGCTCCATCGCTCCTATCTCAATGAAGCGATCCGCGCCGCACTTCCCGAATGCGATGGCGTGCTGGAGGCAGAAAATGGCAATACGGGCGAACGGCTGGCGCGGGATTTGAGGTCGTCTCATATCGTCATGGATCTGCAGATGAGCCAGCGCAACGGCATCGAAGCGGCCCGCACGATCTGGAAGGAGCGACCGGAGACACGCATCCTTTTCTGGTCAAACTATTCAGACGAGGCCTATGTTCGCGGCGTTTCGCGCATCGTGCCTGCCGGCGCCGTCTACGGATATGTTCTGAAATCCGCCTCGGACGACCGCCTGAAGCTGGCGCTTCGCAGCATCTTCATCGAAAGCCAGTGCGTTATCGACCGTGAGGTGCGCGGCATGCAGCAAAAGAGCCTCGGCAACGTCAACGGTTTCACCGAGGCCGAATACGAGATCCTGATCGATATCGCTCTTGGGTTGACCGATCGCGCGATTGCCCAGCGGCGCAATCTTTCGGTCCGCAGCGTTCAGAACCGATTGCAGCAGCTCTATGTGAAACTCGGCGTCTATCAGCCGCTTGGCGGTCAGGATGATGATGGTCGTTTCAATCTGAGAGCGCGCGCGGTTGCCGTGGCGTTCTTAAGGAAACTTCTCAATCACAGCGCGCTCGAACGTGCGGAAGCCGATCTTTCCGCCTGGCTGGCGCGCCAACCACGCAACTGAAAGCAAGCCCTGAACTAAAGTCGATCGTGCTTGACGTCTTCCCTCGAATAATTGTCTATTGCTAGCAATAGACATTAATCCAACCATATGGAACTTCCTATGTCCGCCGTTTCGCCTGTCATCCTGCTGAACCCCATCGACGATGTCGCGGTCGCTCGCGCGATGATCCGCGCCGGCAGCCCGACCGGCATCGACGGCTTGATCGCGGCAGACCAGATCCCGCGCGGTCACAAGGTGGCAGTCCGCGATATCCAGGTCGGCCAGGAGATCCGCAAATTCGGTCAGCCGATCGGCGTCGCGACACAGTTCATTCCGTCCGGCGGCCACGTCCATCTACAGAACCTGGCCGTGATCGAATCCGACCATCCCTACCAGTTCAGCGTCGATATCGAAGAGACGGGCATGTTGCCGCAAGAGGACTGTCGGACCTTCATGGGCTTCGACCGCGGCGCCGGCGGCGTCGGCACGCGCAATTTCATCGGCATCATCACGACGGTCAATTGCTCGGCAACCGTCTCGAAATATATTGCCGAACATTTCAATCGCACCGGCGGGCTTGAGGGCTTCGACAATGTCGATGGTGTCGTGGCGCTGACCCACGGCGGCGGCTGCGCCATCAACACTCAGTCGGAGGGCTACCGCTATCTGGCCCGCACTCTTCAGGGCTATGCGCGGCACCCGAATTTCGGCGGCATCCTGATGATCGGCCTTGGCTGCGAAACCAATCAGATCGCACCCATCCTGGAGCATTACAAGCTTGAGGAAGGAAACCGCCTGCGCACCATGACGATCCAGGATCTCGGCGGTACCCGCAAGACAATCGCGGCCGCTTCCGAAATGATCAAAGACATGTTGCCCGAGGTGAACTCAGCCAAGCGCACCGTCCAGCCGCTTTCGGGGATCAAATTGGCCCTGGAATGTGGCGGCTCCGATGGCTATTCCGGAATATCGGCCAACCCGGCGCTCGGCTATGCCTCCGATCTTCTCGTGCGCAATGGCGGCACCTCGGTTCTGGCGGAAACGCCGGAGATCTACGGCGCGGAACATCTGCTGACACGCAGAGCGGTTACGCCCGCCGTCGCAGAAAAGCTACTCTCCCGGATCGACTGGTGGCGCGACTATACCCGCCGCAACGGTGCGGAACTCAACAACAACCCTTCCTATGGAAACAAGCTCGGCGGGTTGACGACCATCCTCGAGAAGTCGCTCGGAGCCGTCGCCAAGGGCGGCTCGATGCCGCTGAAGGCCGTCTACGAATATTCGGAGATCGTCGATGAACCCGGTTTCGTCTTCATGGACACGCCCGGCTATGATCCCGTCGCCGTCACCGGCCAGGTTGCCGGCGGCTGCAATGTAATCTGCTTCACGACGGGCCGAGGCTCCGTCTCCGGCTTCAAGCCGGCGCCCTGCGTCAAGATCGCCACCAATACCGAGATGTACAACCATATGCGCGAGGATATGGACATCAATTGTGGCGACATCGTCAGCGGCGACGATACGATCGAGGCGGCCGGCGAACGGATCTTCGAAGAAATCATCGCTGTCGCCTCCGGAAAGAAGACGCTCAGCGAGACCTTCGACTATGGCGATAATGAATTCGTTCCCTGGCAGGTCGGCGCCATCACCTGATGCCGTTCCGTATTAGAGGATGAAACTGTATTCGTCCGGTTGATAGTGCTCGCGGATATAGGCGGCACGCGCCTGTACGTTGGGCTGAGAATTGCTGATGTGATCACGCATCGCTTTCTTCAGCCCTTCCTCATCGCGCTTTTGCACCATCTTGAAGACACCGATATGCTCGGAGAGGAAGGGCTCGTATTCCGGCCTCTTGATGCGGCTGCCGACGATGTGCTTGCTGAGGGTCAGGATGCAGTGAGTCCGCTTCAGGATGCTCAGGAACTCCTTGTTCGGGCAAGCCTGCAGGCTGCGCAGATGAAGGTCCAGCTCAAGCTCATACATGGTCGAGGCCGATACATCGGGATAATCTGCAAGCGCCAGCGCCAGCCTTGAAAGCATTGTGTCGACATGTTCGTTCGAAAGCCCGCCCAGGGCACTTGCAAGGGTCGCCGGCTCGATTTGCTCGCGCACCTCGTAGAGGTCGCGAATGCGCTGGCTGTCGAGCGGTACGATCGACCAGCGGAAATTATCGTCCTTTTCGGTGATGCCGAGCGTTTCGAGCTTCAGCAGTACGTCGCGTGCTACCCCACGCCCAACGCCGAAATGCCGTGCGAGCTCGTTTTCATTGATGCGATAGCGGCCGAAAAAGGAGCGATAGACGACGATGCTCTCGACATCTTCATAGAGCGCCTGCCAGGCGAATATCGGCCTGTCGTCATCCCCGTCGAACATTTTGCCGAGATAGTCCGCAAGTTTGATCCGCCTCGGAAGAGTCCCTGTCTTGCCGACAATAAAACCGCGGCCATCAAACCGTGTGATCAATCCATCCTCGAAGAGGAGCTGGAGTGCCTGACGTACCGGCGCTCGGCTGCTGTCTATCAAGCCCGCAAGAGCGGCCTCGGTCAACACTGCGCCCTCGGGCACCGTCCCATCGAGAATCTCGGCCTTCAGCCGCCCGAAGAGCTCCTCATAGAGACTGGTTTTGCGCGAACCGCCGTTCCCTAGCCGTGATATGCCCATGTCGTCCCATATTTCGCGTCCGAGTCTGTAACTTCTATGGAGAGCATCTCGCTAACTATAGAAGAGCAACGATTCCAAAGCGGCTCCGAAATCTGACGGAAAAATTCGATTGCCTTCCTCACCCTGCTTAGAACCACTGACGTAAATATCCATACCACGCTTTCGATACTTCCACGAAAATCCAATGTCGCTGATCGGGCCTGAAAATCGCCTGAAAGCAAGTGGCGCCCGGCATATCCTGGCATCCGGCTTCAATCGTTCAGTTGCTCCCGAACCTCTTCGGCTCCGATTACCAGCTTTCGCTCATCCAGAGGCGTCATCCGGGTATTTTCACTGAATAAGAGACGCCAAGCCGATACCGATCATGCATATTAGCAGCCCCGCAGAGATGAAAAACAGGACCAGAGGTGTATAATTCGACATCAGGTCCTCCTTTCGAAGTTACGCTGCGTGTCGCCGTGGAGGGAAAGCAAATTACCCTTCCTGGGTATTGAAGCGGTTCATGACATTCCGCTCCTCGCCAGAACCGAACGAAGGCTCGTCGTCTAAATCTACGCGGGCGTGCGCTTTTGGTTCCGATAATCGCCAGGATGTTTAGGCAAATCCATCTCACTCGCCTCCGTAGCCCTAGATGCAATGCCCAGTCCTTGCCGAAGGACGAAAATTCCCATGGCCGACATATCAGCCAAGGGAATGCCTCCTGCCGATAGCTGAAGCCTATCCAGAGGCTGCCGATCATCGGGAACCCACCGATCGACCCTGCCATCTCTCGATCACCCAATGCTTCGGTGGCTCAGGACGTATAATTTCAGGAGGGTGTCGCACGGCATGATCTTTTATCGTGCAGCCGACGATTAAAACATCATTGCTCGATCTAATAATCTATTAAAAATATAGATTATAACAATTGACGTTGCCGACGACATCAAGGAAATTCGCGATGACCCACAATCGTCCCCGACGCCTGAAGACATTGACCGGAGCAAGCAGCGTCATTTCCGCCGGAAACGACACAAGCCCCGTCACCGGCATCAAGCGTGCCATCGAGCTCGCCCGCAAGGCGGAAGCGGAAAAGATCACCGGGCTGTTCACGGCCGACCTGCTCCATATCGACCCGGCGGGACTTGCCGGAACCGCCGGCATCCAGGAGCCGATCATCGCGCTTGCCGCCTTGAGCCAGGTGACGTCACACATTGGCCTGATCGCCACCGTCTCTACCACCTTTCACTATCCCTACAATCTGGCCCGCCAGATCGGCACGCTCGACCATGCAAGCGGCGGGCGCGCCGGCTGGAATGCCGTGACCTCCTCTGTCGGCGAGGAGAATTTCGGCGAGACATTGCCAAGCCCGGAGGAGCGCTATGAGCGGGCTGCTGAATTCATCGAAATCGTCAATGCGCTTTATGATGCCAATGAACGTAATGCCGCCGAACGCAAGGCGTCCGGGGCGATCGGTATCGATCCGGCAAAATTCCATCCGATCAACTATCGCGGCAAGCACTTCCAGGTCGACGGCCCCTTGAACGTGCCGCCTTTGCCGCAGGGTCGCCCCGTCCAGTTCCAGGCGGGCCAGTCGGAAGCCGGTGTCACCGTCGGCGCACGATATGCCGAGGTGGTCTATACCTCGCAGCCCAAGCTCGAGGATGCCATCGCTTTCGTCACGGAACTGCGGCGTCGCGCGACAAGCTTCGGGCGCGCAGCGGGCCTCCCCTTCATCATGAATTCCTTCCATTCGGTGATCGGCGATTCCGATGCGGATGTCGCAAGACGCCTGAAGGAGAAGCATGAGCGGATCGACTACGAACAAGGTCGCCTGAAACTGGCGGACATGCTCGGCGGCGATCTCGATCTTTCCGAACTGCCGCTCGACAAGCCTTTGCCGGAGGCACTTCTGCCTGAGGTCACCAGCATCAACCGACGGCGCGGCCGCGTGGAAATCTTCCGCCGCTATGCGCGTGAAGGGCTGACATTGCGGCAGCTCATCATTCAGGCGCAGGAAACCGGGCACTGGTCGGTCGCCGGCACGCCGGAGCAGCTTGTCGATGCGATCGAGGAACGCTTTCGGGCCGGAATTCTCGATGTTCTCTCGCTCCACGGCTTCGGCAATCCGGACCAGGAGGATCTGCTGGTGAACGGGCTGCTGCCCGAGTTGCGGCGGCGGTCGATTATCGACACCGATTATGTCGGAGACGATTTCCGTTCGAATCTGGAGCTCCCGCCCTATGTAGTTACGGACGGCGCGTTGAACTCGGCCAGGCGCGCCTGATCCGTTCCCGGCCAATGGTCACAACAACTTGCGGTAAGGCTTTGAGCCTGTTGCCGCCGAATGGCACGAAGATCGTCGTGCAACCAGAGCTGCCCTTCTCAAATAGGAAAACAAGGGCGAGCCGACCGTGTTTTGATGGCTGGAAGGCTCACCTCAGGGCTTCAGCTGAAACCAGAAGTAACCGTAGGGCTGAAACATGATCGGATAACGATGCTTGCCCACAGCCGGAAATGCCGTCTTCCCAAACAGCTCCCTGGGACGACTGCCCGAATATTGATGTAAATCGAGCATGGCGGCCTGAGCGATGTTTGACAGATTCGCGACGCAGAGAACGCATTCGCCTTTATATTCTCTGACATATGCGATGACGGCCGGGTTTTCCGTGCTCACAAAGCAAATCGCGCCCCTTGCGAAGGCTTGATGCGCCGATCGGATTGCTAGGATGCGACGAACCCAGTTCAGAAGCGAATGCGGGTCCTTCTCCTGTGCGGCGACATTGATCACCTGGAAGCCGAAACGGGGATTATCGATGAGCGGCAGTGCGAGGGTCTTTGGATCGCCGCCCGAAAATCCGGCATTTTTGCCGCTGGACCATTGCATCGGTGTGCGAACACCATCTCTATCTCCCAAATCGACATTGTCGCCCATGCCGATCTCATCGCCATAGTAAAGCACAGGGCTACCGGGTAAAGAGAACAACAACATGTGGAGAAGCTCGACGCGACGCCGATCCTGATCCATGAGCGGCGACAAGCGACGCCGGATGCCGAGATTCAATCGGGCGCGTTCGTCGGAAGCATAGGTGTCCCAAAGAAAATTGCGCTCGGCCTCGGTGACCATTTCCAAAGTCAGCTCGTCATGGTTTCTGAGGAAAATGGCCCACTGGCATTCCTCAGGGATGCCATCGGTCTGCTGCACCATGGTGATGATCGGCTGGGAATTTCCCATTGCAACCGCGGTGAATATTCGCGGCATCAGCGGGAAATGGAAGGCCATGTGGCATTCGTCCCCTGTTCCGAAATAGTCCCGTGCCTGATCCGGCCATTGATTTGCTTCTGCAAGGAGTATGACGCCGGGGTAGCTTGCCTCGAGCGTCTTTCTGATGTGCTTGAGCAGCCTGTGCGTTTCAGGAAGATTCTCGTTATTGGTGTTTTCTCGCTCAACAAGATACGGAACGGCATCGAGGCGAAAGCCGTCCACGCCAAGATCGAGCCAGAAGCGCATGATATCCAAAACCGCTTCGATAACGGCAGGATTGTGATAGTTCAGATCCGGCTGATGGGAGTAGAAGCGATGCCAGAAATAGGCGTTGGCAACCGGGTCCCAGGTCCAATTGGATCTCTCGCTATCGACGAAAATGATGCGTGTTTCCGCAAACTTGTCGTCCGTTTCCGACCAGACGTAGAAATCCCGTTCCGGAGACCCGGCCGGCGCGTTTCGGGCACGCTGAAACCAGGGATGCTGATCGGAGGTATGGTTGAGAACCAGCTCCGTAATGACATGCATGTTGCGGGCATGGGCCGCCTCCACGAACCTTCTGAAATCGTCGAGCGTGCCGAATTCCGGGCTGATGCTTTCATAATCGAGCACGTCATAGCCGTCGTCACGGCGGGGAGATGGATAAAACGGCAAAAGCCAGATCGTGTTGACACCTAACGATGCCAGGTAATCCAGTTTGCGCGTCAATCCGGCGAAATCGCCAAATCCATCTCCATTGGCGTCGAAGAACGACTTCACATGGAGTTGGTAGATGACAGCATCCTTATGCCAGGATGCATAGCGAAGCTCGCGTTCGGTTTCGCTCAATCGGCAGCTCCCTCGGCAACCATAGTTTCGGTCAGGCGCGACAGGTTCTGGCCACAAAATTAATACTGCCTGTTGTCTCTTCAAGATTGCCCGGGGGAAATCTACGAGCCCGAAGCCAATGTTGGCCCCGTGACGGGGAACATGACGGCAGCTCGCTTGTTCGGATTCCAGCGCCGGCAAGCTCAGCCTTTCAGGGTTGCTGACGGCACCGCGAATTTCAACGAGGAGTGCAGCAATGCCCAAAGGTAAATCGAAGAAATGGTCACAGCACGTCAATGAGACCAGTGATGCCATGGACCTGAAGAAAGGCGTATTCAACGAGCGCAGCGCCAAGAAAATTGCCGATTCACTCAAAGAATCCGCCGAAAACAGCGACCGCCGCAAATCCAGTCCGTTTCGATCCGCCATGTCGATGTTGAACTTCTATATCAATCGGGCGGGCGATCAGCTTTCGAAATCCCGGCGCGCAACGCTGGAGAAGGCAAAAACCGAACTCCGCAAGGATTTTGGCCGCGATCCCTGAGGAGCTGGGTTCAGAGCTAAAGTCATCAGAACCATGATCGCTCCCCTCGATTGGATCACGCCCCTCAAGCATCGAAGGAGGCATCCCCTACTTTCGGCTCGCCATTTCGAGCAGGGTGTCTAAGCCGCGCTGATATTTTGCGGCGTCCTTGCCTATCTGCTCGCTTTGCCAAAGATTGTCCTCAAGGTCGGCCCGCTTGACGGGCAAAGCCAGCACATTCGCTGCCGCACGATGGATGAATTGCTCGTCCGGCTCGCCCGGCCGCCGCGTTAAGGCATCGACGGCAGATAGAATCCTTGTCGGGAAGCCCTCTTCCTGCAGACGATCGAGCGTCCATCCTCTTCCCTTTTCGACGACATCATGAAGATAGGCGACCGTGCGGGCCTCGTCACCGGAAACCAGCAGTGCGACGCGTTGGCAATGCTCAAAGAAAGGCCGTCCAGTCTTGTCCGTCTGCCCTTCGTGCGCCTCGAGCGCGATATGGATGGCTTGGTCAAGATGTTTCACGGTAAAAGCTTTCCGGGTCGTTGATATCGCTTGCTGGCGGATATGTCGCGAAATCGTATGTTTGCAGCCGTTTGGATGGCGCGCGATTGACGACATAATCGGCGCCGCCTCGTCTGAAAGACAGATCAGCCAGAGAACCCCCTTGACCGCGGATAGTTCCTCCCTCCGCAATAGAAAAACATCGAGTAAGCTCGATTGGCCTATCGGATTTGCGATTCTGCCATGCTGACGCCGGATTTTTCTGGTGTGTGTCGGCGCCGGGTTTAGAAGGGCACATCATGGAATTCCTCAATTGTTACATTGATCGACCGCTGCTGCGCGGCGGATCGGCAGTCATGCAGCTATGGCACAGACAGACAGGCCATTCTCCGCAGAAGCTCTTCCCTTTGTGGAACCTCATCGTCATACTTGCCCTTCTGTCGGCATGCGGCCTGTTTTTAAACGGCCCTATCTACGTTTTCGGGCTCGGCACGCTCTTGATGCTTTCGCTTCCGTCACTGCGGCTGTTGGCCCTGGGCCGGGTGGGACGGATTTACGATATGCGGTCCTATCGGGCGCTCGCGGCGACAGCCACGCGCAAGCGTGAAACAGAATGGGCGGTACGCCTGACCGTTTTGTTCACCGCCGTAATCTTCCCCCTCTGTGTCTCTGCCGGTGATGAGGCCGCAAGCTCATTCCTGCTTGGCGCCAGCCTTTGGTTTGTGCTGACGGCACCGGCAAAGATGTATCTGGACGCCGCCGAGCCGCCGCCACCTGGCAACGGCGGCGAGCAGGCCTGGTCGAGACAGGCAACCGCTGCAGTGTGACGCTTCCCAGCATCCACAGGAACAAACCACTCACAATTCCGTTCTCCTTGCAGCAACCAATGGAGAGCGAAATGCTTTATTATGCACTGATATTTCTCGTCGTAGCTTTGATTGCAGGTGCGCTCGGCTTCGGTGGCATAGCAGGCGCATCTGCGTCCATCGCACAGGTCCTGTTCTTTATCTTCCTCATCTTCTTCGTGGTGTCGCTGATCATGAATGTGATGAGACGCTGAGGAGAAAGGCGAAGGAGAATGTCATGAAGCGCTCAATCATTACCGCAGGGATCCTGCTCCTTGCCACCGGCGCCTTCGCCCAGTCGGCTGCCGAAAAGACCGGAGTCAATTCGCTCGTAGGCGCCGCACCGGCGGCGCAGGATTTCGTCAATGAAGCTGCGAGCAGCGACATGTTCGAAATCGAAGCCAGTAAGCTTGCTCTGCAGCGGGGCGATGATCAGACGAAGGCTTTTGCGCAGCAAATGGTCGATGATCATCAGAAGACGACGATGCAGTTGAAAGATCTGATAACGAGCGGCAAGGCGAAGGCGACGCTTCCCAGCGATATGACGTCCAATCAGAAAAAGATGCTGACCAGGCTCCAAAAGCTGCAAGGAAGAGAATTCATTCAGCGCTACGATTCCGACCAACGTTCAGCTCACGCCAAAGCCGTCGATCTTTTCAAACGATATGGCGAAAAGGGAGACAGTGCTGCTTTGAAAGCATGGGCCGCGAATACGACACCTACGCTCGAACATCATCTGCAGATGGCCAAGCAATTGGGAAAATAGGTCCCGAGGCGCCAGGCTCGCAACGTCGCGCATGACGTCAATCCAATATCGGGAAGCACGCCGGTCAGCGCAGCGACGAAATCCGAAACTGCGGAACAATGCCGTTTCGGCATCGTTGAATATCATCGTGAAAATGGAGCATCCCCATGAGCCCGCGTGCGCAATGGAAAGGATATCTCAAATTCGGGGAGGTCAGCTGCCCGGTCGCGCTCTATACGGCAGTTTCCACCTCGGAACGGATTTCCTTTCACACGCTGAACCGGGCGACCGGCAACCGGGTCAGGCGCGAATTCATCGATAGTGCGAGCGGAAAGCCGGTGCCGCGCGAGGATCAGGTCAAGGGTTACGAACTCAACAAGGACGATTACGTCATCCTTGAGCCCGAGGAAGTCGCCGCGGCGGTGCCGGAAAGCGATAAGGTCCTGCATGTACAAGCCTTTCTGGCATGCGATGAAATCGATGATGTCTATTTCGACCGGCCCTATTATCTGGCCCCTTCCGCTCCGGCGAGCGCAGAAGCGTTCGCGCTGATCCGCGAAGGGATGCGCAAGAAGCAGGTTGCCGCCATTGCCCGCACCGTTCTGTTTCGCCGCCTTCGGACAATGATGATCCGCGCCCATGGCGCGGGGCTGATCGCTACGACATTGAATTTCGATTATGAGGTTCGCTCGGCACAGGAAGCCTTCGAGGATGTGCCCGATATGAAGATCAAGGGCGAAATGCTCGATCTCGCCAGACATATCATCGCCACCAAGAAAGGCAGTTTCGATGCCAGTGAATTCGACGACCGCTATGAGGCCGCGCTCGCGGAATTGGTAAAAGCCAAGATCGAAGGCAAAAAGATCCCGCAACGCAAGCCGGCGAAAGTCGCCAAGGTTACCGATCTTATGGAGGCTCTGCGCCAGAGCGCCGGCATGGCTGGCCAAGGCAAGACAGGCGCCAAACATTCCGCCAAGAAATCGCGTGCGGCATCCGGCAAGGCAGCAAAATCGCGTGCCGCCGCCTCCTCGCGGACACAACGCAAGGCGAGCTGATCATGGCGTTGGAGATCTATAACCGCAAACGCGATTTCACCAGAACATCGGAACCAAAGGGCCGCGCGAGCAGGAACAAGGCCGCATCAGCCGGCAACAGCTTCGTCATCCAGAAGCACGATGCGCGCCGGCTCCACTATGATTTTCGCCTCGAATTGGACGGCGTGCTGAAGAGCTGGGCGGTGACCAGGGGGCCAAGTCTGGTGGCCGGCGAGAAGCGGCTCGCGGTACAGACCGAAGATCATCCCCTGGAATATGGCGGCTTCGAAGGCACGATTCCGAGGGGCGAATATGGCGGTGGCACCGTCATCGTCTGGGACAAGGGTACGTGGACGCCGCTTGGCGACCCCCACAAGGGACTGGCAAAGGGACATCTCGAATTCGCGCTTCACGGAAAAAAACTCGGCGGCCGGTGGCATCTGATCCGCATGGCCGGAAAGCCGCGTGAGAAGCGGGAAAATTGGCTGTTGATCAAAGGCGAGGACGATGCGGCCCGCCCGGAGGGTGCGCCCGATATCCTCGAAGAGCAGCCGGAATCGGCAAAGACGGGACGGGTCATCGATGAGGTTGCAGGCGAAAAGCCGGGCTGGTCGTCCAAAACGGGCAAGATTGATCGCAGGATAGCCCGAGCCAAGGATGAGAGCTTCAACGACAAGGGCAAGAATAAAAAGAAGCCGAGCAAAGCTGCGCCCGAGCGGGAAGCCGATGCGAAGCCCATTGAGCCATCCGCTTTAAAGGACGCCAGAAAGGCTGCCCTGCCGGCATTTGTCGAACCCGCCCTGGCGACACTGGTATCCAAGCCTCCCACGGGCAAGCGCTGGCTTCACGAGATCAAATTCGACGGCTATCGGCTGGAGGTTCGCATCGAGGCAGGCCGCGTCAAGCTGCTGACGCGCAGCGGCCTCGACTGGACCCAGAAATTCGGCAAGGAGATCATCAGCGCCCTCAAGGATCTCCCCGTCGGCACAGCCATCATCGATGGCGAACTGGTCGTCGAGCCGGCTGCCGGCGCCTCAGACTTCTCCGCCCTGCAGGCCGACCTCAGCGAAGGGCGCAGCGACCGTTTCGTCTTCTACGCATTCGATCTGATCTACCTCGATGGCTATGATCTAACTGCCTGCCCCTTGGTCAGCCGCAAGGACTTGCTGCAGAAGATCATTTCGTCCGAAACCGGGATCCTCCGCTTCAGCAGCCATTTTGACGAGAATGGCGATCTGCTGTTGAACCATGCCTGCCGGTTGAGCCTGGAAGGGATCGTCTCCAAGATCGCCAGCGATTCCTATCGCTCCGGCCGCGGCAAGACCTGGGTCAAATCGAAATGTTCGTCACGACAGGAATTCGTCATCGGCGGCTGGGTGCCTTCGACGACATCGAGAAACGCGATCGGCTCGCTGGTTCTCGGCGTCTACGAGCATGGCAAGCTGCAGCATGTCGGCCGCGTCGGAACCGGGTACACACACACAGTCGCCGAGCAGCTCTTCAAAAGGCTTACCCGCCTGAAGGCAGAGGAAAGTCCTTTCGCATCCAGGCTGACGGCAGAAGAACATCGCGGTGTCCGCTTCATACGGCCCGAACTGGTCGCGGAAGTCGAATTCCGTGCGTGGACGGCCGACGGCCATCTGCGTCATGCGTCCTTCCGTGGCTTAAGAGAAGACAAGAACCCACTCGACATCGTTCGCGAAACACCGAAATCAGCCGCCAAGACCTCGACTGAAAGGCCGTCGCGAACCAGCATCTCCCTGACCCATGGCGATCGTCTCTATTGGCCGGACGAGGGCGTTACAAAAGCCGGACTTGCAGATTACTACACGGAGGTTTGGCACTACATGGGACCTTTTGTCGTCGGCCGACCGCTTGCGCTCGTGCGCTGCCCGAACGGGATCGGCGGCCAGCATTTCTTCCAGAAGCACGCCTGGAAGGGCATGAACCGGAACATCGCATTGGCGAAGGATCCGCAAGGTGAGGAGCCATATGTGAACATCAACGACCTGAGCGGTCTGATCGGCCTCGTACAGGCCGCTGTCCTGGAGATCCATCCCTGGGGATCGATGGTCGGCAATTGGGAAAAGCCTGACATGATCATCATGGATCTCGATCCTGGTCCGAATGTCGCATGGACAGAGATCATCGCCGCCGCGGAAGAGACCGGCGAACGGCTGAAACGGGCGGGTCTCGTTCCCTTCGTCAAGACATCCGGCGGCAAAGGGCTGCACATCGTCTGCCCGCTGGTCGCCAAAGCCGAATGGCCTGCCGTGAAAGCCTTTACCAAGGACATCGCCGACGCGATGGCCGCTGATAGCCCCGGCCGCTATGTTTCCACCATCACCAAATCGAAACGCCGGGGCAAGATCCTGGTCGACTATTTGCGAAACCAACGCGGCTCGACTGCAGTTGCGCCCTATTCGACCCGCGCTCGTCCGGGAGCCGCCGTCTCCATGCCCTTGTCCTGGGAGGAATTGAGCCCCGCCATCGGCCCCGACTATTTCACCGTGCTCAACGTGCCGACACGGCTTGCCGCGCTTCGCTCGGATCCCTGGGCCGAGTTCAGAAAAGCCGCAGAACCATTGCATCTGCCCGACGCGAAGCGCAAGCGCGGCTCATGACAGGCTCCGTCTTCCCGGCGGAACCCCCTCGATGCGGATTATCTTTTCTTTGCACCCTTTTCCTGTGAAAGGCTCTTTCGAAGCGCATCCATGATGCTGATGACATTGCCCGCGGCGGGTGCCTCTTCGGCCTTTGCCCTTGCCGGGCGCTTGCGACCCTTCTTCTTGGCAGCGATGATATCGAGAAGCTTGTCCTGGACGGGATCGGAGACCATGCCTGGGTCCCATGATTTCGTTCGCTCGTCTATCAGCTCTCCCACGAGCTTCAGCAGTTTGGTGTCGACCGATTTTGCAGGGATGTCTTCGAAGTAATCCCCTTCATCCCGGACCTCATCGCCAAATCGCAACGTCCACAGGACGATCCCTTTGTCTCGCGCTTCCAGCATGACGGCACGCTCACGGCGATACATGACGAGCCGGGATATGCCGACCATGCGGCTCGCGGCCATCGCATCCCGAATGACGCAGTAAGCCTCCTCACCGACAGCATCGTTCGGCGTCAGATAATGCGGCGTATCGAACCAGATCCATTCGATGCTGTCGCGCGGTACGAACATCTCGATATCGATCGTTCTGGTACTTTCCAACGCGACGGCATCGAGCTCTTCGTCCTCGAGCATGACATAGTCATCCTCGCCGCGCTCATATCCCTTGACCTCATCGTCTTCGTCGACCGCCTTGCCCGTGACGGAATCGACATATTGGCTGACGATGCGGTTGCCCGTCTTTCTGTTCAGCGTGTGGAAGCGAACTTTCTCGTTAACGGTGGTCGCCGGAGCCATGGCGACCGGACATGTAACAAGCGACAGTTTGAGATAGCCTTTCCAGAATGATCTTGGCGCCATGAGTTTTCCTCCACCAGGAAGGGGAACGGTCTTTGGCAGGCATGGTTCCCGACCATCCATGCTGTCAAATTCCGCACTCAATGCATGCTGCCGATCCTCCGGTATTCGTCAGGACAACAGAAGCGGCGGGAACAACGCCAATCCGCCCTAGTTTGAGAACGAGCAGCCAACGGAGGATGCAATCATGGCAGAGACAGAAATCCACGACATGTTCGTCATCGGCCTTCGAAACGCCTATGCGATGGAAAACCAGGCTTTGGGGATGACAAGACCGCAACCGTCACGCTTGGAAAATTATCCGGAAGTGGCGGCAAAACTTGAACAGCACATCGGCGAAACGGAGGATCAAATCAGGCGACTCGAACGTATCCTTAAGGATTTAGACGAGGATTATCTCAACCTCAAGGATATGATCCTTTCGTTCACCAGCCCGACGACTGTCATGAGCCATGCAAGCGTAAGCGACGAAGTGCTGAAAGACGCCCTCACCGATTTCGCATTCGAAAACTATGAAATCGCGGCATATAAATCACTGCTGACGATCGCGGACGCCGGAAACTTCGACGAGGCAAAACATGCTCTGCGGGAGAGCTTGGCCGAAGAGCAGGCAATGGCCAAATGGATTGACGATCATCTGCCGCAGATAACGCGGAAGTTTCTGCTGATGTGGGAGGGAGACGGACGCCTCGCGAGACAAGGGTAATCTGCTTATGTCCGGCATGGGGAGCAATTGCGGATGATCAGTTTGGCCGATGGCCCGGCTTATGCTGTCCACTACGGATCTTTTCTTTTGCGCATCCATGAATCCATACGCCTCGATCGCAGCGTTGTTCACTTGCGCAAAAGCGTGCTGTCGCTGCTCACTCCCTTTGCAAAGGCTTTCCGGCCGAACTCGTAAGCGTGTTTTTCTGAAATCGCATCATCGTCGCCAGTCTTCATGGCGACCTGCTTCCCGACATCAGGTGCGCGTCGAGGCAGGCAATTACAAAAGCTGCTCGCGACGCCTCGACGGGAATTTTGTGCGAAACCGCCGCAACGCATTTTTCCGTCGCACGCGCGTAGGACCTGCTTCGTTCGCAAGGCCATCTTCGTGACAGGAAATGGATCGCATCCTCCGGCCCCTGAATCAGACAGCCGTCTCGACTGCTGGTCGCGAGGTAGACTGGTGCGGTCCAAAGCATCTTGAATTCCACATCAATCACATTGTGCATCCAACTCTCCCATGCCGTGGATGCCCCTCCCCTATGCTCGAACCATATACGCGGCCGTTTGTTCCCGAGGCCGAGCCTGTTCGACTGTTTTCTCTGATCTATCGCATCAAGTCCGGAAACCTTTTCCGGCGGCAGTTGTTCGTGATTGAGGGTAAGAATTTCCTCTCAAATCATGTGACGTTCACCGAAAGCCCTCCTTTGACGAGCGCACAAAGACAGCTGTCGTGTACAAGAACCGTGGTTCAGTTTCGGTTCACGCGCCAACACCTATAAGCAAGGCTCAATTCGGATCGAGAAATGGACGGTTTAGCGCCCCTCTATAGCCAATTGTTTTCGGGAAAGCGGCTCCTGGTGGCAGAGAGCGGTTACTTTCTGACCGACGAGGTGCGCCAAAAGCTGTGTGAACTCGGAGCGATTATAGTTAGTCCGGTCCATGATCTCGAACATGCGTCCGATCTCATCGAGGCAAATGACCTGGACGCGGCGATACTCGACCTGAATCTCGAGGCGGAACAGGTATTTCCCCTGGTCGAACGGCTCGACAGGCAAAAGATTCCCTATCTCTTCGCTCTTGGCGGAGACCCAATCGATGCAGACATGAACTTTGCGGGTTTTGTGCTATCCGAGAGGCCTGCCGCGCTCGATCATATTGCCAAGGCACTGTTCGGCATCCCGGACAAAGATACATAACGCCACGCATTACCACTCCATGCGTTGAGAAGTGCAGGCATCATCAATGCCTGTCTTCGTCAAGGTGCGCTGCCAGTTGCTGCCGGGCTCGACTGAGCCGGCTTTTCACGGTACCGATCGCACATCCGAATTTCTCGGCAGCGGCATCATAGGAGCGTCCCTCTATGACAACATATTCGAGCACGACACGGTAAGGTTCCGGCAGCAGATTGCAGGCCTCTTCCATTTCCTTGGCCCGTATCGCCCATTCTTGCGATGGCGCGGCCACCCCGGCGCCGGAAACGCATTTCGTGATTCCGGGAGCCTCGCGCCGGGCAATGCGGAACTTCGTGCAAAACGTATTGCGCATGATCGTGAACAGCCACGATTTCAGCCGGGTGCCTCGATCGAATTGGTTGAGATTGGCCAGCGCTTTCGCGAGGGTTTCCTGCACGAGATCGTCGGCGTCGCTGGCGTTTCTATGAAACGAGCGTGCAAATGCACGAAGGGCCGGAATAAGCTCTACAATTTCGTTTTGCAGATCGGGGGTGCTGGGGCTATCGGTCACAATTTTTCTCCTTGAAGAACGCGCATAACGACCGTTCCAGCATTGCCGCGCAATGCGTGGTTTCAGCTGCCGTCCATACGCTAGACCGGCACCGGTGCCCTGTGGACCTCGGATAATGCCTTCATTGACCTTGATTTGAGCAGACTTGCTGTTTGCGATGCGTTCGGGAGCTTCGTTGCGATCTTAAGGCTTCGATGTTCCTTGCATCTGCTAGGGGAACGGCTGCATCTTGAGCTTGTTCCATGAGAATCTAAATAAACGTCAAAGCGCCGCGACGCCGCCACGGAGAGCGAGGCCGACGGGTGTCGGTTATCGTTCGATCGTCCCATTGCGGCGAATCTTGCGCTGGAGAAGCAGAATTCCGTAAAGCAAGGCCTCCGCGGTCGGCGGGCAACCAGGCACATAAATATCGATCGGAATGATCCGATCGCATCCGCGCACCACCGAATAGGAATAGTGATAATAGCCACCGCCATTGGCGCATGATCCCATGGAGATCACGTAGCGCGGCTCGGGCATCTGGTCATAAACCTTGCGCAGCGCCGGCGCCATCTTGTTGCATACGGTGCCGGCAACAATCATCAGATCCGACTGCCGGGGGCTACCCCTCGGCGCGGCACCAATGCGTTCCACGTCATAGCGCGGCATCGACATCTGCATCATCTCGATGGCGCAACAGGCAAGCCCGAACGTCATCCACATCAGCGATCCGGTGCGCGCCCAACTGACAAATTCGTCCGTGCTCGTGACGAGAAAACCCTTATCGGCGAGTTCGTTGTTGATCGTTCCCATGAAGGGATCACCAGTCGGCGCCTGGCCGGGATGTTGAAAATCGCTGATGACAGGGCGGTCTTTGTAGGAAGACATTGGTCCGTTCTCCCGTGGAAAACTCCCGAACTTGCGCGGAACAGGCTTGTTCCAGGCACGGGTGCCTTTCGGTTCGCATGACCATCCTTGTCTTTCGATACTTCGATGCCTTCAAAGTGAAACCAAACAAGTTGCTCTACGTTTGTTTCCATGAGGAAATGTCATGCATTCAATCGAGCAGCGCGACGACCGGCCTTCGAAACTACATCCTGCTTCTCTGACCATTCTCTGCCTGGGCGTGATCGTTGCGCAGGTCGACACGTCGGTTGTCAATCTGGCTGTCCAACCAATCGGCGAGAGCCTCCAGGCTTCCGTAACCCAGTTGCAGTGGGTCGTCGATGCCTACAATCTCGTCTACGCTGCGCTTCTGATCAGTGGCGGTCTGCTTGCGGATCTTTACGGACGTCGTCTGATTTTCATCGTCGGCTGCGTCATCTTCTCAATCGCAAGCCTTGGATGCGCCTTGGCTCCGACGATCACGATCCTAATCGGCGCCAGAGCGATAACCGGCCTCGGATCGGCCCTTCTGATACCGGCCTCTCTTTCGCTCATTCGAGTGATCTACCCAGACGAGCAGATTCGCGGTCGGGCGCTCGGTATCTGGGCCGGCTGCAACGGCATGTCGCTTGCCATTGGGCCAAGCCTTGGCGGCTATCTGATCCATAATTTCGGTTGGCGGGCTGTTTTCCTCGTCGTGGTTCCCATCGGCGTGGCGGCGGCTGCCGGAGCATTGCCTTGGATCTTGGAAAGTGCGGATAAAAAGGGACGATCGTTCGACATGCTGGGTCAGCTATTGGGCATATTGTCGCTCGCCGCCATCACTCTGGCGGCAATCGAGTCCTCGCATTTTCCGATAGTCTGGACGATCCTGCTGGCACTTTGCGGCTTCGGTCTGCTGACGCTTTTCATCCTGGTGGAACGACGCCTCGATCAGCGGGCTCTCGTGCCGCTTTCGATGTTTTCCACTGAGCGGTTCAGCGGGGCGATGGCAGGAACGGCCGCAATGACGTTCGGCATGTACGGGACGCTCTTTCTGTTTCCCCTCGCCTCCCTCAGCCTCGATCGACTGCCTCCGATCGCTGTCGGGCTGGCACTATTACCCATGGCGCTGAGCTTTGTGGCAATCTCACCCTTCTCCGGTTTCTTTTCTGAACATCTGGGAAAACGGCACACCATCAGCATCGGGTTGGCGACGATAGGACTAGGGAACCTTCTGCTCGGCATTACTTTTGACGGTAACCTGTTCACCGCCGAGGAATTCGGCCTGCTGTTGACCGGTATCGGGATGGGCATGGCGACCGGGCCTCTTACGGCAGTCGCGGTTTCGAGCGTCGTCCGTGAGCGCGCTGGAACTGCGAGCGCACTGATCAACGTCGCACGCATGGTTGGCGCAACCATCGGCGTGGCCGCACTCGGATCGGTCTACGCGTTCTTCCGGGAGCCCGCTTTCGGGTTCATTGTGGCTATGTTTTGCGGCGGCGGTCTTCAGCTCTTCGGCAGCGTGGCGGCGTGGCGATATCTCAAGCGAGCGTGAATCCCACTTTTTATGCGGGTGACGTTCGACAATCCGAGCGCCATCCAAGCCAATGAGAAGACGCAGGCGCCATCAGCGGATCCTTGCCGACTATCTCAATCAGGAAGTCGAGGACCGTCCTGATGCGCAACGGCAGGTTCCGACGCGATGGGTAGACGACGCTGATAGCGACCCGGCTCGGCGGAAAGTCTGGCATGACGTTCACCAGCCTGCCTTCCTCGATGTCGGACCCGACAAGAATGTGGGAAAGTACGGCAATCCCATTGCCAGCCAACACCGCACGGTGGACGGCAACCGCGTTGCTGGCGACGAGGCGCGGCGCGATCCTTACGGTAACGTCCTCGGCGCCATTTGAGAACGACCATGCCCGGCCGTTTCCGGCGCGATTGTAACAGATGCAATCATGAGCGCTGACATCGTCGGGTGTTTTGGGTGCTGCCCGGTCTTGTAGATAGGAAGGCGCGGCAACGAGAAAGGCCGTCGTCCACCCAATTCTGCGGCACATCAGGCTGCAGTCTGCGACCGTTCCCAGCCGTACCTCAAGATCGATCCCCTCTTCGACCAGGTCGGACGGTTCCTCGCGAAAGAGCAAGTCGACGGAAAGTCCCCGATGGCGTTCGAGCAGCATCCCGAGCCGGTCGCTGACGTAAAGCCCGAGCGGTGTCGGCAAAGCCAGCCGCACCTTGCCGGCTATGCGCCCGCCATCACGACATGTGGTTTCACTAAGCGCCTCGACCGCCTCGATGACCTTGAGTGCCATCGGGATGATCTGCTCCCCCTCCGCCGTCAGCGCCAGCGCGGTGGTCGTGCGATGCAGCAGACGTGTGTTGAGATGCGCTTCCAGCGCCGAAACCTGGCGTGAAACAGCAGGCTGCGTCAGCCTGAGATCAATCGCTGCGGCGGAAAAGGAGCCAGTCTCCACCACCCGCATGAATGTTTGCAATGCGCATACGATATCCATCCCCACCCCATACTTTTCGGCATAGGCCTTATGTTCGAACCTTAGCCCGGAAGGACTTTACTGTCCAGCTATTAAGGATATCTTTTATCCACAAGGATACTTAATGTCCTTAATAACGGAGGCGACCATGACCCAGCGTTTGAATTATGCCCAGCAATCACCGGAACTCTTCAGGAAACTTTCGGAACTCAGCATGGCTCTGAAGGACAGCGCCATCGAACAGAAGATCCAGGATCTCGTTCACATCCGCGCATCGCAGATTAACGGCTGCGCTTTCTGCCTGGACATGCATGTCAAGGAAGCCAAGATCCATGGCGAGAGCGAACTCCGGCTCCACCACGTAGCCGTCTGGCGGGAATCCAATCTCTTCATTCCCCGGGAGCGCGCCGCGCTCGCCTGGACGGAAGCGGTGACGAAACTGCATGAAGGCGGCATTCCCGACGAGCTCTACGAGCGCGTGCGCGGCCAGCTTTCCGAGAAGGAGATCTCCGATCTCACCTTCGTAATCATGGTCATCAATGCCTGGAACCGCGCCAGCATCGCCTTCAAGACCGTGCCGGGCTCGGCCGACAAGGCCTACGGCCTCGACAGGGCCGGCCTCAACTGAGCCTCTCAGAAAAGGCTTCGGCAAACGATGGGTGGCCGTTCCGGCGGCCGCGACCAAAACGCTCATGACAATCATTTCAACCGTGGAGCCGGCCAGATCGGTTCCAAGATCTCGATCAACAGGAGACAAACATGGACCTGGACACTTCTCATCCCGTTAAATCAAACCCCGACGAGCTGGTTCCGTCGCGCTACGCGGTACAGATCGGCGATATCGAGGTACTGGTGATCAGCGACGGCGTGTTGCCGCTGCCGACCAAGATGCTGGGATACAATGCCGACGCTGCCGATCGCGCGGCCTGGCTGAATGATATGTTCCTGCCGCAGGACGCTTTCGACTGGGCGCTGAACGCGGTCGTCGTTCGCAGCGGCAAGCAGACCATCCTCATCGATGCAGGTCTTGGCTTGGACCCGGAGTTGAACCTGCCGCGCGCCGGACAATTGATCAAGCGGCTGGAAGCTGCAGGCATCGACCTTGGTTCCGTGACTGACGTGGTGCTGACCCACATGCATATGGATCACGTTGGCGGGCTGCTCGTCGATGGAGTGAAGGAGCGGCTGCGTCCAGACCTCAGGATCCATGTCGCAGCAGCAGAGGTCAAATTCTGGGAAGCGCCCGATTTCTCACATGTGTCCATGCCGCCCGGATTCCCGGACGCGCTTCGAGCTGCCGCCAAGCAGTTCAGAAAGGAATACGAGAACCAACTGCAACTGTTCGATGATGAATTCCAGGTCGCACCGGGCGTGGTCGTCTCCCGAACCGGCGGCCACACACCCGGGCATAGCGTGGTCCGCGTCGCCTCCGGAAAGGACCGGCTGATGTTTGCCGGCGATGCGGTGTTCGCCGTCGGGTTCGAACATCCGGACTGGCACAACGGCTTCGAACACGATCCGGAAGAAGCTGCGCGCGTGCGCGTCCGTCTTTTGCGGGAGCTGGCCGAGACCGGAGGGCTTCTGGTTGCCACCCATATGCCGTTCCCTTCGGTCGGCCATGTGGCAACCGACGGCGATGTCTTCCGTTGGGTACCGGTGTTCTGGGACTACTAACTCCCTGGTGAGCAAGCGCCGGGCCGGCGTGCAGCTGTTAGGGAGCACCTGGCTCGGCTGAGCGGATGCAAGGCATGATCAGAGCCGGCCCGTCCTTGCAACACAATCACACAGAATGAACGAACAATGCGGTGCGCGAAGCGACCGCAAATGGAGAAGCTCATGAAAATCGTCATCATCGGCGGAACCGGCCTGATCGGTTCGAAGACGGCCGACCGCCTTCGTAGGCAGGGCCATGAAGTCGTTGCCGCCGCACCGAACACCGGCGTCAATACGATTACCGGCGAAGGGCTCGCCGAAGCATTGGCGGGCGCCTCCATCGTCATGGACCTCGCAAACTCGCCCTCCTTCGAGGACAAAGCCGTGCTCGAATTCTTCGAGACGTCAGGCCGCAATCTGGCGGCAGCGGAAAAGACGGCCGGCGTGAAGCATCATATCGCCCTTTCCATCATCGGCGTCGATCGCCTGCCCGAAAGCGGCTACATGCGCGCCAAGATCGCCCAGGAAAAGATCATCCGCGACTCCGGCATTCCCTATACCATCGTCCATTCGACGCAGTTCATGGAATTCCTAAGCGGCATAGCCCAGTCCGGCACGGTCGGCGATACGGTGCGCCTGTCGCCGGCCTATGTGCAGCCGATCGCTTCCGACGACGTCGCCGACAACATGACCGTCGTGGCGAACTCCGCGGCAATCAACGGCATCGTCGAGATCTCCGGTCCGGAACGTGTCCGGCTGAATGAGCTCGTGGCCCGCTATCTGAAGGCCATGGGCGATGCCCGCAAGGTCGTGGCGGATCCGGAAGCCCGCTATTTCGGCGCAAGGCTGGAAGACGGCTCGCTCGTGTCCGACGGCAATCCGCGCCTCGGCCGCATCACCTTCGAGCAATGGTTCGCAACCTCCGCGCGCAAATGACCGTCTAACTCTTCAGAAAGGAATTCGAGATGATCAAGTCAATTCTCGGCCTCGCCCTCACCGTCCTGCTGTCCACCACCGCCGTCGCACACGCCGAAGGCGAGAAGGACGCCAAGGTCACGCTTGTCTACCAACACGAACTGCCGAACGTTCCTGGCAAGAGCATCAAGGGCGTCCTCGTGGAATATGGTCCGGGCGGCTTTTCCTCGGCCCACACCCATCCGAACTCGGCGTTCATTTATGCAACGGTCCTGGAAGGGGCGATCCGAAGCCAGGTCAATGACGGTCCGGTCAAAGTCTTCAAGGCCGGCGAAAACTTCTCCGAGATGCCGGGCGATCGCCATGGCGTCAGCGAGAATGCGAGCAAGACCAAGCCGGCGAAGCTGTTGGCTGTCTTCGTTGTCGACAGCAGCCAGAAAGAACTGACCTTTCCGATCAAGAAATAACCGGAGGCTGGATGGGTGCCGGAGGCGCCTGTCCCTTCCCGGTTTCAGGAAATCATCGTCGGTGAGCCCTATCATGTTTGGCGAACATCATTTTCTGCCGCTCGTCCTGATCAATCTGCTCGGGCTGGCCGGCATTCTCATCTGGCACATCCAGGGGCGCCGTCGTCCGACTGCGCGCCTCGTCGTGCAGATCCTCTTCTTTTGCTGCATGAGCCTCGTGCTCTGGCTTGCCGGAATTTCGCCTTATCACTTTGACTACGATGAGCTTCAGGATGGCGGCATCCTGCTTGCCAAATCCGCAAGGATCCTCTGGTGGCTGCATCTTGCCTGGACGATGATCGGCTTCCTTCATATCTATCTCACCCTCAACCGCCGGCCGCAGGAGGCGCATCTTCTTCAGGATCTGATCGTCGGCATTGTCTATCTCGGCGTCGCCCTGTCCGTCATCGGCTTCGTCTTCGGCGCACCCGTTGGGCCGCTGATTGCCACCTCAGGCATCGTCGTCGTCATTATCGGCCTTGCGCTGCAGAACACGCTTGCCGATGTCTTTTCCGGAATCGCGCTGGCTCTCGGTCACGCCTACGTCATCGGCGACTGGATCCAGCTCGCCGACGGCACCGAAGGGCGCGTCGTTGAAACCAACTGGCGCTCCACCAATCTGCTTTCTGGCGGATATAACGTCGTCGTCCTGCCGAACAGCGTTCTGGCGAAACAGGGCGTCACCAATCGCAGCCGCCCTGATGAGTCGCACCAGATCTCGCTGACGATACGAATATCCGCCATACACAAGCCGCGGCTCGTCGAAGAGGTCATGCTTGCCGTCCTGCAGGGCTGCGAAAGGATCGTCATGAACCCGCCGCCGGTCGTCGCGCTCAAGACGATCGACGCAATCGCCATCGAGGTCGAGCTGTTCTTCCGCGTCGCGAGCGCGGCAGGCCGCATGTCGGCACAGAACGAGATCATCGATCTCATCTACGAACATTGCAGGGCGAACGGAATATCATTGGCGATGCCGGCCCAAAGCCTCGTCTGCCCCCCGATAGGCGAACAGAAGGAACAGGCCACTCTCAGGGCGATATCATCCGGCGCGCTCTAGCACCCATTCGAAAGAGCTTTTCCAGAGTTCCGGCGGGATCTCCTTCGACAGGATGCCGACGAGGTCTGACAATTTGACGCTGCGCAGTTTCTCGCGCCACGCTTCGTCGGCCTCCCACATGATGCGCGCCACCGCACAAGGGCTGCTCTCGCAATAGTCCTTCGGGCGGCAGGGGTTGTTGGCGCGAATATTGGTGCATACGAAGGTTCGCTGCCGCCCCTCGACGGCCTCAACGATCTCCAGAAAAGTGAGATCCGCGGGCGCTCTCGCCAATCGATAACCGCCGGAGGGGCCGAGTGTCGTGTCGACAAGTCCAGCCTGAGACAGGCTCTGGAGGGCCTTGGAAAGATATTCCTTGGGAAGCCCATGGAATTCGGCGAGCGCTTTGGTGGAGAGATAGCGGCCCTCAGGCAAGCCCGCAAGAATGGCACAACAATGGAGAGCCCATTCGACTTGGCTTTTCAAAATCATAAAATCATTCCAAAGCCCGCGGCTGGCATGTATCTATCAAGGATAAAGAATATCCTTATTTGATCGCCATGTAAATAAATTCCGAGATGCAGATTTGCCTCTCGCATACTGAGCATGCATAAGCGAAACGATCTTCAGGGCTTCGAAAACATACCTTCCCCATGACGGATCGGATGGCGGTGGGGAAACGAAATCGACCCGCGCAAGGCGGCAACCTCGACCATTGCGGCCATGCCAGGCGACAGCGGCTGAAGCAGACTATCGACATTTTGATAGATCGAGGCACAACTGCTCCCTCTTGGAGCACCTTTCACTTTGACTTAGATTGCCGGCCAATGGCGAAGCCTGTTGGATCTGGCGAATAAGGCGAGGTCACCCCCCGGGACCTGATCAGGATTTATATGAAGCGGACAAGAATTGAGGATATAGCCAAAGAGGCGAAGGTAAGCAAAGCGACTGTAGATCGTGTCATTCACAAGAGAGGCTTCGTCCGCGAGGAAACGGTCCGCAAGGTTGCAGAGGCAGCGCATAAACTGGCCTATTATGCGAGTGGTCTGATCGATCGGCAACTGATCGCACCGCCTGCAAGAGTGAGATTTGGCTTTCTGCTCATAAAAGAAAGACAGGAGTTTTATCAGTCTTTCAGCAAAGAGCTGACCCGGGCGGTGGCAGACCATCAGGATTTTCGCGGTGAAGTGATCATCCGATATTCTCCGTCTCAGTCGCCGGCAGACTTTGCGGCAATCATGCGGGAACTTGCCACGCATACTGATGCGATAGCTTGCACTGCGGTCAACCATAGCATCGTCAATGAAGCCGCCCGGAGCCTGCGGCAGAACGGAATTCCCGTCTTCGCCCTGCTGAATGATTTCGGCCACGGCGCGCGTCAAACCTATATCGGTCTCGACAATCACAAGGTCGGACGCCTTGCGGCATGGATGATCGCCATGGCAAGTCGCCAGCCCGGAAAAGTCGCGATTTTTCTTGGCAGTAATCGCTGGCAGGGACACGAATTGAAGGAAGCCGGATTCCGTTCATACCTAAGCCAGTTGCGGACGGATCTCGATATCCTGGAACCGGTCATCAATCTTGAGACAAGAAAGCTCACCCATGAAACCTCCGTCGCCTTGCTTGAGCGTCATCCGGACTTGAGAGGCATCTATGTCGCAGGTGGTGGCATGGAAGGCGCAATAGCGGCGCTGCGGGAAATGCGCGCGCCCGGGGAGGTCGCCCTCATCGTCAACGAGCTCACTTCTGTCAGTCGCGCAGCCCTTTCCGACGGCTATGCGACAATGGTTATCGGCACGCCCTTGGCACAGCTTTGCCGGGACACCGTCGAATTGATGGCACAAAACGTGCTCCAGGGTCGCGTTCAAATGCCGGATGCGCATTTTCTGGAACCGCAACTTTTTCTACCTCCTTCCATCTGAGAATGAGGTGAAACACCTCAAGCGGAAGGCGCAAGAAACCTCACCGATGCGCTAATCCAAATTCCACCCGATTGCGCGCGACGGATGCTTTTGGCATTGCCTAGAGCCGCGTGACGCTCCGCTGGAGCAGCAATATCGGGATCTTGGGAGGAAACATGTTCTGGGCACTCAATCAGATTACGGCACCAAATCTTAGCTACACCGATTTCCTCGACCTGTCGGTTGCTCTCGGCTGCCAGGGCGTAGAGGTTCGCAACGACCTCAAGCGCCAGCTATTTGACGGCCTTTCGCCGGCCGAGGCAGGTCAAATGGTTCGGGAGCGAGGTTTGCGGCTCGTTGGCCTGTCCCAGGTCTATCCGTTCAATTTCTGGTCGGATGATATCGAGCGGAAGGTTCGGGATCTGATTGCAATCGCCAAGGAAGCCGGCGCTGAAACCATCAGCCTGATCCCTCGAAACGAGGGTATCGGTACCGAGGCGCAGGAGCGCAAAGCCAATCTCGAAACGTCCCTTGCCGCCATCTTACCTCTTCTTGAAGAGGCGGACCTGGTCGCACTGGTCGAGCCATTGGGGTTTCAGCGTTCCTCGCTGCGTTACAAGGCAGAGCTCGTGGACACGATCAACGCGCTCGGGGCAGCACATCGCTATAAACTCGTCCATGACACATTCCATCACGCCCTGGCGGATGGCGGACCGATTTTTGCCAGCCACACCGGGATCGTCCACATATCGGCTGTCGTCGATCCGACGTTGCAGCTGAACCAGATGGAAGACGAACACCGGGTTCTTGTCGACGGATTGGACCGACTGGACAATGTCGGTCAGATCAAGGCTCTTCAGGCTGCCGGATATGTCGGACCGATTTCCTACGAATGCTTCTCTCCCCTGGTGCACGACCTCGCCAACCCACGAGAAGCGATCCAAGCCTCGTTTGATTTCATCGAATCGGCCCTAAAGGCCGGATGATCGCCGAACAGGCGATGCGAAGGAGCCTGCCGAGCTTGGCTGCGGCCGGCTCGGTCCGATCTCGTGTCGATAAGATCGAGGTCCTTGTTTTGGCCCTTTCGCGTGAGCAGCGGCGCTGCCAACGCGACCCTGCCATCGCCGGCTTCCTTCATTCAAATATTCTCGGAGATATAGATCTCGAACGGAAAAAAGGTCTGGCGCGCGGTCATTTGCGCGCTTCCTTCGACTGAACTCACCATTTGCGCGATGAGCTCTCGGCACAGAAGAGGCAGTGGAGTGCAAATGGCCATGGCAACGGTTCCATCCATCAGTGCGCCCTTGCTCTCGGGAACAAGCTCGTTGACGATGAGGGTAACATCGCCTGCGCGGTTTTCTTCCCGAAGTGCGGCGATCGCCCCCTCCATTCCGCCGCCGGCGACATAAAGACCGATAAGGTCTGGATGCTTCTGCAGAAGATCGAGCGTCGCCTCATGCGTGACGTCGACGGCGTCGAAATTGATGAGCGTTTCCAGCACTTCGAATTCCGGCGCATTCTCGCGGAAATAGGAGCGAAAACCCACCTCTCGCAACTCGTGGCCGTGAAAGCGGTGGCTGCCTACAAAACACGCCACTTTGCCCGGCTTGCGAGCCGTGCGCGCGATCGTCCAGGCAGCAGATCTCCCGACCTTTCTGTTGTCGAGGCCGAGATATCCTTCCCGAACGCCCGCGGCAAAGTCGGAAAGTACGGAAAAGACCGGAATCCCCTTTTCCTTGAGTTCGTCGACGATGGCCTCGACAGCCGGATAATCAGGGGCGACGACGGCCACGGCCTGATTACGCGCTGCCAGCGCTCGCATTTTCTCCGCGATCGCGCTCGGTGTCGAGACAGCCGGATAGTCGATTTGAACCTGCAGCTTCGCTGCCGTCATCGCCGCCGCAGCCGCTTCGATCTCTTTGGCAAAAGCTTGATAAAATGATTGCGTGGGCTTCTGCAATAGGAATGCGAGTTGATAGCGCGGCACGTCTTCGAAGACGCGCTGACGCAGGAGACCGACAGCGTGATAGCCGATTTCCTGCGCCGCTTCATAGACGCGCCGTGCCGTCTGTTCGCGAACCGGAAGGCGTCCGTTCAGCACGCGGTCGATGGTGGCGACACTGACGCCGGACGCCTTGGCGAGATCCGATATGGTGGGGCGACGCATGGCGGCTCCTGATGGAATTTATCATTCCTGCGTTATCTTAATGATAGGTTTTGATAGATTCCATCATTCCTGCATTGAGGCAAGCAAAAAGTCGATCTATCGTTTCCAGCATTGAGAGCGAGGCGCTATCGCGCATCGCGGGAGGCAGGGATGACGACGATGATCAAGCGTGACTATGATCTGCTCGGCGCAAGCGGCAAGCTGGCGGTGGAAACGGGGCTGGCTGCCGCCGAATGGTATCACACGGATGTTGCGCGCAAGGATATGAAGGCGTTGATGCAGCGCTCGGATGCGCCTGCGATCCGCGACACCATCATCTGGCTCGGCAGCATGGCGGTTTTCGCTGTACTGGCCGTCTACTTCTGGGGATCCTGGATCTGTGTCCCCTTCTTCCTGGCCTATGGTGTGCTCTACGGCTCTGCCTCGGATAGCCGCTGGCATGAATGCGGCCATGGTACGGCGTTCAAGACGCGATGGATGAATGACGCGGTCTATCAGATCGCCTGCTTCATGATCATGCGCAATCCGGTGACCTGGCGCTGGAGCCACGCGCGCCATCACACCGATACCGTCATCGTCGGCCGGGATCCGGAGATCGCCGTCATGCGGCCGCCGGATCTCCTGCGCCTCGTCCTGAATTTCTTCGGCATCCTCGATGCCTGGTACGCCATGATCGACATGCTGCGCAATGCTGCCGGCTTCGTCAGCGCCGCGGAAAAGACCTTCATTCCCGAGATGGAGCAGCCGAAAGCGATCCGCATCGCCCGTATCTGGCTTGCGATCTATATCGTCACTATCGCATCAGCGATCACCATGGGCTCGATCCTGCCGCTGATGCTGATCGGCCTTCCCCGGCTTTACGGCGCTTGGCATCATGTTCTGACCGGTCTGCTGCAGCATGGCGGCCTTGCCGACAATGTCATCGACCACAGGCTGAACAGCCGCACCGTCATGATGAACCCGGTCAGCCGCTTCATCTATTGGAACATGAACTATCATGTCGAACATCACATGTTTCCGATGGTGCCCTATCACGCGCTGCCGAAGCTGCATGCGATGATCAAGCATGATCTGCCGGCCGCCAATCCATCCATCTGGTCCGGCTATCGCGAGATGATCCCGGCATTCCTGCGGCAATTGCGCAACGAGGACTATTTCCTGAAGCGCGAGCTGCCGCCAACGGCGCGGCCCTATCGTGAAGAGTTCCACGGCGACCTGCCGGCTGCCGCCGCACAATAACATCGACATTGCGAGGGAGGAAAACATGAGCAACTGGATCGAAGTCTGCGCCGCTGATGCAATCGACGAGGAGGATGTCATCCGTTTCGATCATGACGGGCGGACTTTCGCTATCTATCGCAGCCCCGAGGATGATTATTTCGCGACCGACGGCCTGTGCACGCATGAAAAGATTCATCTCGCCGATGGTCTTGTCATGGACACCATCATCGAATGTCCCAAGCACAATGGCCGCTTCGACTACCGCACCGGCGAAGCCAAGGGCGCTCCGGTCTGCATCAATCTGCAGACCTATCCGGTCAAGGTCGAGAATGGCACCGTCTTCATCGGGCTCTGAGGAGGCTATCGTGGCGCATTTCGTCATTGTCGGAGCCGGGGAATGCGGCGCCCGCGCTGCCTTCGCACTTCGTGAAAAGGGATTTGAGGGCGACATCACCCTTATCGGCGCCGAGCCGCTGGCCCCATACGAACGCCCGCCGCTTTCGAAGGGCGGATCGGATGAGGCGCTCGAGCCAAAATTCGTCGCAGCATTGGAGCGTTACCAGGAGCAATCGATCGACCTGAGGCTCGATACGACGGTGACAACGATCGCTCCCTCCACAAAGACCATCAGGCTCGCGGGTGGGGAAACGCTAAGTTACGACAAACTGCTGCTCGCAACTGGTGCTTCGGCACGCAAGCTTCCCGGCACCGATGGCACCTCTCATCGCATCCGCATGCTGCGGACCCATGCGGATGCGGTGGCTTTGCATGCCGTGCTCAATCCCGGACGGCACATTGCCATCATTGGCGGCGGCTTCATCGGTCTGGAACTGGCAGCGACGGCACGCAAGCGCGGCGCCGACGTCACTGTAATCGAGGGGCTTCCGCGGGTGTTGAAACGCGGCGTGCCGGAGGAGATCGCCGAGGCAATTACCGAACGGCATCGTCAGGAGGGTGTCGATATACGCTGCGGTCAAGTCATCGAAGCAGTGCAGGAGGACGCCGACAAGGTGGTCATTCGCATGGCGACCGGGGACGTGATCTCTGCCGATCTGCTGCTTGTCGGTATCGGTGCCCTCCCGAATGTCGCGCTTGCCGCCGACGCGGGCCTTGCGATCGACAACGGCATTGCCGTCAACGAGCGATTGGAGACCTCGATGGCCGATATTCATGCGGCGGGCGATTGCTGCTCCTTTCCGCTGGCGCTCTATGGCGGAAGGCGTGTCCGCCTCGAATCCTGGCGCAATGCGCAGGAGCAGGCCAATCTCGCCGCCGCCAACATGCTGGGAGAATGTGCGGAGATATCCGCGGTGCCGTGGTTCTGGTCCGATCAATATGATCTGACATTGCAGATTGCCGGCCTTGCGGATGAAGCGGTCGCCCATGTACGGCGCGACCTCGATGACGGGGCGTTCATCCTCTTCCATCTCGGCGCGGACGGAAGGCTGCTCGCCGCCAGCGGTATCGGACGCGGCAATGCCATAGCGCGCGATATCCGCCTTGCCGAGATGCTGATCGCCGCCCGCGCGCATCCGGATCAAGCTGCTTTGGCGGCGAGCACGGTCAAGCTGAAGTCGTTGCTTGCGGCGTAACTATCCATATCGAGGAACATCCAATGCAAAAGCACAATCGTCCGACGGTTGCTGATCTCCTGTCGCTCAAAGGAAAGCGACAATTGACAATGCTGCGCGTCACGTCACTTGAGGAAGCGCAAGCCGCCGAGAGAGCCGGCATCGATATGCTTTCTGTCCCACCAGCGCTTTTGGGCCCCTCTTTCCGTGAAGCCGCGCCAAGCCCCTTTGCAGTACCGGGCCTGGAATATGGCGACTATGTCTCGGCAGAAGAATATATGCGGGAGGCATTCAAGGCACTGAAAGCCGGAGGCGATGCCGTTTATTGCGCTGCAAGCCTCGCGATCATTCGACGAATGCGGGATGAGGGAATTCCCGTCTGCAGCCACGTTGGCCTCATTCCTTCGAAGGCGACATGGACGGGCGGTTTTCGCGCCGTCGGAAAAACGTCGATCAGCGCTTTTGAAATTTGGCGCCAGACCAAGGCGCTGGAAGAAGCCGGCGCCTTTGCCGTCGAAATCGAGGTTGTGCCTGGTGACGTTGCGGCCGCCATCAGCCAAAGGACATCGATGCTGATGATTTCCATGGGTGCGGGAACAGGATGTGACGCGCAATATCTGTTTGCCGATGATGTCCTTGGCAGCAATCGCGGCCATCGCCCCCGCCATGCGAAGGTCTACCGCGATTTCGCGGCGGAGTTCGATCGGCTGCAGAATGAGCGTATTGCCGCCTTTGCCGAATTTGCCGATGACGTTCGTTCCGGCGCCTATCCGGAGAAGGGACATCAGGTCGCAGTCGACAGGCAAGAGCTCGAGGCGTTCCTGCATATGATCGCCGAGCAAACTCTTTAAGTGAACCTTAGGCTTCGGGTGAAGCATTTACACATCGAATTGGGCTATCTCGAATGAAAAC
>NZ_JBXSOQ010000015.1:0-131601 GCF_057784475.1 Martinezella sp. CNPSo 3795
ATGGACAGCCCGGATTTCGGCAAAACGATCGAAATGTCGATCCGCGCGCTGACGGCTGTCTCCGACATGAGCCATATCTCCTCCGTGCCGTCGATCGAGAAGGGCAATGACGAAAGCCATGCGATCGGCCTCGGACAGATGAACCTGCACGGTTATCTCGCCCGCGAGCGCATTTTCTACGGTTCGGAAGAAGGCGTCGATTTCACCAATATCTATTTCTATACGGTGACCTACCACGCCATTCGCGCCTCGAACCTGCTCGCTGTCGAGCGCGGCCAGAGCTTCAAGGGCTTTGAGAATTCGAAATATGCTTCCGGCGAATATTTCGATAAATATACGAACCGGGAATGGAAGCCGGCGACCAAGCGCGTCGCAGAAATCTTCGAAACTGCCAGCATCGCCGTCCCAACGCAGGAAGATTGGCTCGCATTGAAGAAAGCCGTCATGGAAGGCGGGCTCTATAACCAGAACCTGCAGGCCGTGCCGCCGACCGGCTCGATCTCCTACATCAACCACTCGACCTCCTCGATCCACCCGATCGTCTCCAAGATCGAGATTCGCAAGGAAGGCAAGATCGGCCGCGTCTATTATCCAGCCGCCTTCATGACGAACGACAATCTCGACTATTACCAGGACGCCTACGAGATCGGGCCGGAAAAGATCATCGATACCTATGCCGCGGCCACTCAGCATGTCGACCAGGGCCTGTCGCTGACGCTGTTCTTCCGCGACACCGCAACTACGCGCGATATCAACAAGGCGCAGATCTATGCCTGGAAGAAGGGCATCAAGACTATCTACTACATCCGGCTTCGCCAGATGGCGCTCGAAGGCACGCAGGTTCAGGGCTGCGTTTCCTGCACGCTCTGAACCTTTGAGGGACGATGAAAATGAACATGCAATTCAAGCCGTCAAGCCGGGTTCGCGCCATCAACTGGAACCGCATCGAGGACGACAAGGATCTTGAGGTCTGGAACCGCCTGACCGGCAATTTCTGGCTGCCGGAAAAGGTGCCCTTGTCGAACGATATTCAATCCTGGGCGACGCTGAAACCTGAGGAGCAGCAGCTCACCATCCGCGTCTTCACCGGCCTGACGCTGCTCGACACGATCCAGAATGGTGTCGGCGCCGTCAAGCTGATGGCTGATGCCGCCACGCCGCATGAAGAAGCGGTGCTGTCGAACATCTCCTTCATGGAAGCCGTGCACGCACGCTCCTATTCGTCGATCTTTTCGACGCTTTGCCTGACGCCTGACGTCGATGACGCCTATCGCTGGTCGGAGGAGAACGAGTTCCTGCAGAAGAAATCGACGCTGATCATGGAGCAGTATGCCTCCGGCGATCCCTTGAAGAAGAAGGTTGCAAGCGTCTTCCTTGAAAGCTTCCTGTTTTATTCCGGCTTCTATCTGCCGATGTTCTGGTCGAGCCGCGCCAAGCTTACCAATACGGCCGACATGATCCGTCTCATCATCCGTGATGAAGCCGTGCATGGCTATTACATCGGTTACAAGTTCCAGCGCGGGCTCGAGCGGCTTTCGGAAGAGCGCAGGCAAGAGATCAAGGATTTCGCCTTCGATCTTCTGCTGGAGCTTTATGACAACGAAGCCAAGTACACCGAGGCGCTCTATGATGGCGTCGGCCTGACTGAGGACGTCAAGAAGTTCCTGCATTACAACGCTAACAAGGCGCTGATGAATCTTGGTTATGAGGCGCTCTTTCCGGTCGAAGCCTGCAAGGTCAATCCGGCCATCCTCTCGGCACTATCTCCGAATGCGGATGAGAACCACGACTTTTTCTCAGGCTCCGGCTCGTCCTATGTCATCGGCAAGGCCGTCGCCACCGAGGATGAAGACTGGAATTTCTAAGATTGCATCTTCCGCCGCCTGGATAATTTATCCATCGTTTCCGATCGCAGCTATTAGGCTGCGATTGCTGTTCTAAGATGTCGGTGGCAGCGATCGGCATCGCGCTTTGCAGATCTGTCAAAATCCCATGATACGCCTCGTTGAAGACGTGCGATTCTGGGCGATTTGCGCGTATTTCCGCGAGATAAGGGCCTATCATGGACTATGCCGACTATATCGCCGACCCCTCGCGCGATTGTGCGATCGTCGTTCATCGTGGGATCTGGCGCGCCGCGCCGGAAAACAGCCTGCTTGCGATCGAGCGGGCGATTTCAGCCGGCTACGATGTGGTCGAGATCGATGTGCGATGCAGCAGCGATGGCGAGTTCTTTCTTCTGCATGACGATACGCTCGAGCGAACGGCTGGCCTCGCCCGAGAGGCGGAGGGGTTGACGCTGCAGCAATTGTCGAACCTGAACCTGCGCGATCGTGATGGCGGCGAGACGAACCGGATGACCGATGAAAAGCTGCCGAGCCTGAAGGACGTCTTCGATCTCACGCGCGGTCGCATTTTCCTGCATCTCGATGTCAAGCGCAGAGACATGATCCCCGGCGTGATCGCCTGCGCCCGGGCGATGGGCGTCGATCGGCAGGTCGACTTCTGGAGCGATCTGAAAACCTCGGACGATCTCGCCTGGATCCAGAGCAGCGTGTCGCCGGAGATGGTACTCCTCATGGCGAAAACACGCCTCGGTTCTGTGGATGCCGAGAGCCAGCTTGATCTTCTCCGTCAGCTCAAGCCGCTGCTCTGTGAAATCTACTTCGACAGTCTTGACCAGCTCGCGGCGCGCAAGGCGCTTTTTGTGGATGCGGGTATGCGCCTGTGGGTCAATACCCTCGATTCCGTTTCCTGCGCGGGCTTCACGGATACTGCCGCCCTGCAGGATCCTGCTGCGATTTGGGGCAGACTTGTCGATGCCGGCGTCTCTGCCATCCAGACGGATGAGGCTGAGGCGCTGAGGATCTATCTCGATTCGCGTTGACCAGCCCTTCGATGCGATCAGCAAGCGCGGTCGCCTTCGTTTGAAAACGCAAACGGCCGGCTCTAACAAATAGAGCCGGCCGTTGAACTGTGGGATCCTAACGATCCGGATTACTTGTTGAGCGCATCCTTCAGCGCCTTGGCCGGCGTGAAGGCGAGCTTCTTCGATGCTGCAACCTTGATGGTTGCGCCCGTTCCCGGATTGCGTGCTTCGCGCGCCGGCGTATCCTTGACTTTGAACTTGCCAAAGCCCGGGATCGAGGTTTCGGCGCCGGATGTTGCGGCTCCGGTAATGGCTGCAAAGACGGTTTCGACAATCGCCTTGCTCTGGACTTTGGTAAGCTTGTGGTCTGCAGCAATCTTGTCTGCAATTTCATTGGTGGTGGTCATGAGGCTTCCCCCGCATTGATGACGGTGGAATCATTTCCATTGCCGATGTCCATTGTCACCTGGAGTCCGGGCCGGAAAGGCTTAGAATGCCCGTATTTCCACAGGTTCCGACGCATCGAGGCCATTTCGAACGCTTTCCGCAAGCGATTTTCCAGGCAAGGCCTCGGTTAGGCCGGCCGAGAGGAGAGCGGTCAGCGCTATCCGCAGACGCCTGCGAATCTGCGGAAGGACCGGAATCAGAGATCCGGCACCCCTTCACCATACGGATGCGAGCGGTAACGGAGTCATTGAAACTGGCCTTTTGCCCGGCAGGTCTATAGAGGCTTGGCTGTGATCAATAGATGGAACGGACAATGGAACACGAGATCAAGATAGACAACCGCGGTGATTTCGGGCTTTGGGCCATCGAGGTCGCAAAGCAGATCATCAGTGATGAGGGCTTTGAATTGGCAAGAGCCGCACGGGACGGCACGGAGGATGATGTCCGCGCGGCCGGTAACGCACTTGGCCAGGCCATCACCAATGCGATGATGGAAGTCTATGACGGTTTGATCGAAGGAGCGGATGAAGATTAGGATCGTCTTCGAAGGGTGTGGCCAGTCATCCGCATGCTCGCGCGGCTGGCTTGCTCTGGATTGAAATCTGAAACTTGCACCAACTTAAAATCGCAGCCTTACAATCACGAACAGGCATCCCCATATAGGGGCGGGTTAGTCTTTCTGCCCTATGACAGGAGAGCCAATGTTCAGTGCAGTACCGCGTTTCGCCAAGATCGCAGCCATCGTCGTCCTTGCCGCCGCGTCGTCTTTAGCGACCTTTGACGCTGCCGATGCACGCCGAGCTGGATCCAGCGGCTTCGGAAGCCGCGGAACGCGCACCTTTGATACCCCGGCCATAACACGGACGGCGCCTACGCAGGCTGCCCCGATCGACCGGTCGATGACGCAGCGGCCGCAGCAACAAACGACGACGCAGCCGCCGCTCGGCGCGCCGCAGCGTCCAGGTCTTTTCGGCGGCTTCGGTGGGTCGATGATCGCGGGCCTGATTGCCGGCGGTCTTCTGGGCATGATGCTCGGTCACGGTTTCGGCGGCGGCATCGGCTTCCTCGGCATGCTACTGCAGATCGGTCTGATCGTGCTGCTGATCAGTTTTGCCATGCGTTTCTTCGCAAACCGCCAGCGGACACAATATGCAGCACCGGGATCGGGCACGTCCTACAATATGAATCCGATGAACAACGCAGGTGTTTCCCCGCGCCCTTCCTTCTCCATCCCGTCTATCGGCGGTGGAGCGGCGGCCGCGCCGAAGGCGCGCCAAGCCAATGACGAGATCGGGTTGCAGCAGGCCGATCTCGATCGCTTCGAGCACCTTCTGACAGAAATCCAGTCGGCCTATGGTAAGGAAGACTATGCCACGCTGCGCCGGCTGACCACGCCGGAGGCGATGTCCTACCTCGCCGAAGAACTTGGGGAAAACGCGACCAGCGGCGTGCGCAACAGCGTTTCCGACGTCCGGCTGCTGCAAGGCGATATCGCCGAAGCGTGGCGCGAGGACAATGCCGAATATGCGACGCTTGCCATGCGCTATTCGAGCATCGACGCGATGGTCGATCGCGCGACCGGGAAACTCGTCGACGGCGACGATCGTAACCCTTCGGAAACGACGGAACTCTGGACCTTCGTGCGCAAGCCGGGTTCGGACTGGACGCTTTCAGCGATCCAGGGAACGGAGCTGCACTGATCTGCGCAGTTTCCGCAGAGCCCCGCCTCGCGAGGGATCGCGGGCGGCTGGCCATGTCCATAAACTGATTGTTCTCATCCTTTAAACTTGAAGACGTCAAGCGGCTGTCGAAGACGACGCTGCATCCGCCTTGACTCGCCAAATCTGTCCTCTAATGTGCCGATGTGGAAACGTTACCACATCGGGAGGAAATAGATGAAATCCGCGCGGTTCAACCGCCTGTTCGGCGTGTCTGGAAATTGTTTCGACGTCGCCATAGACCATGGCATGTTCAATGAACGGACCTTTCTCGCCGGCATCGAGGATATGCGAACGGCGATCAAGGTCATTGCCGATGCCGCGCCCGATGCCATCCAGCTTCCGCCGGGCACTGCACCCATTCTGCAGGCTATTCCCGGCAAAAGTCGTCCGGCTTTGGTGCTGCGGACCGATATCGCCAATATCTACGGCAATCCGCTGCCATCGGCGCTGTTTTCCGAAATGATCGACCGAGGCGTGGAGCAGGCCGTCGCACTCGACGCCGCCTGTGTGGTCGTCAATCTTTTGATGCTGCCGGACCAGCCGGAAGTTTATCGCGCCTGCGTGCGCAACGTGAACAGCCTGAAGCGCGAATGTGAGATTTACGGTATGCCCCTAATGGTCGAGCCGCTGGTCATGCAGGATAATTCCAAGGGTGCCTACATGGTCGATGGGGCGATCGACAAGATCCTGCCGCTGGTACGTCAGGCTGCCGAACTTGGCGCCGACATCATCAAGGCCGATCCCTGTGACGACGTGCGGGAATATCACCGCGTCATCGAGATTGCTCAGGGCTTGCCCGTACTGGTGCGTGGCGGCGGCCGCGTCTCGGATCAGGAAATCCTTTCACGTACGAAACAGCTGATGGAGCAGGGCGCCCGCGGTATCGTCTATGGCCGCAACGTCATCCAGCACGATAATCCGGCCGGCATGACGCGCGCCCTGATGGCGATCGTCCATGAGGAGGCTTCCGTCGAAGACGCCTCGCGGCATCTCGCCTGACGCATCCCGGGAGGAGGAAACATGAAGAAGGTATTCCGCTTCGGCGTCATCGGCTGCGGCCTGATGGGGCGTGAATTCGCAAGCGCCGCCGCACGCTGGCTGCATCTTGCCGACACGAGGGCACGGCCGGAAATCGTTGCCGTCTGCGACACCAATGAGGCGCTGCTCGACTGGTTCAAGGACAATGCGCCGTCGGTTCGGCAATTCACCAGCGACTATAAGGAGCTGCTCGCCAATCCGGATGTTGACGCGGTCTATTGCGCCGTGCCGCATGTGCTGCATAAACAGTTTTACGTCGATATCCTGAAGGCCGGAAAGCATCTGCTGGGCGAAAAACCGTTCGGCATGGATGCGGCACAGAACCGCGAGATCATGGCGGTGCTTGCCGAGAACCCGAAGCTTCTGGTTCGCTGCTCGTCGGAAATGCCTTTCTTCCCTGGAGCGCAGAAGGTCATCGCGCTCGCCGAAAGCGGTGAGATGGGTGATATCCTCGAAGTCGAGGCCGGTTTCCTGCATTCTTCCGACATCGACAGGCAAAAGCCAATCAACTGGAAGCGCATGGCCGATATCAATGGCGAATACGGCTGCATGGGCGATCTCGGCATGCATGTGCTGCATGTACCGCTGCGGCTCGGCTGGCGTCCGCAGACCCTGCACGCGCAACTGGTCAAGAAGATCATCGAGCGCCCGGACGGCAAGGGCGGCATGGTGCCGTGTACGACCTGGGACAATGCGACGATCAGCAGCCGTGTGCAGACAAAAGATCAGGATTTTCCGATGGTGCTGAAGACCTGGCGCATCGCGCCGGGCGAAGCCAATACCTGGTATATTCGCATCCTCGGCATGAAAAAGAGCGCCTTCTTCACCACCAAAGCGCCGCGGCAGTGGCAATGGATGGATTATACCGGCGGTGCCCAGGCCTGGAGTACCGAGGACCTCGGATACGGCTCATTGTTCCCGGCTATCACCGGCAAGATCTTCGAATTCGGCTTCGCCGATGCCATCCAGCAAATGTGGGCTGCCTTCGTCGATGAATTGGCCGGCGGAAACGCCAACGGCTTCACCTGTGCCACGCCGGAAGAGGCGCAGGCGCATCACGCAGTGCTGACGGCGGCACTGAAATCCGGCCGTGAAAATATCGTCGTGCCGGTCGATTACGAAGGAGCGACCGTCCGATGAAGCGCTCGGAAATCAATGAAGCGCTGCGGCGCGCAAGCAAAATCGTAGACCATTGGCGCTGGTCGCTGCCAGAGTGGGGTTATTGGACCGCGGCGGACTTCGCTGCAAATCCGGAGGCGGCGCGCTATCTGCGTAGTCATCAGCTGGGGTGGGATGTCACTGATTTCGGCTCGAGCCGTTTTGCCGAATGCGGCCTCGTGCTCTTCTGCCTGCGCAACGGCATCGTCGGTGTCGAAGGCGAACGCACCTATGCCGAAAAGCTGCTTTTCGTTGAGGAAGGGCAGGTCACGCCGACCCATCGTCACCAGGCGAAGATGGAAGACATCATTAACAGGGCCGGCGGCGATCTCGTCATTGAATTCGCTGCGACCGATGCCGAGGGCAATGTGCTGCAGGATGATGTGACCGTCCCGGTCGACGGCTTGCCGAAAAAACTTGCGGCATGGGAGCCGTTGGTTCTTTCTCCTGGCCGGAGCGTGACGATCCCCACCGGGCTCTATCATCGCTTCTACGGCCGCAAAGGCGGCGGTCCGGTCTTTGTCGGCGAAGTCAGCCAGGTCAATGACGACAATAGCGACAATTACTTTCTGGAACCGATCGGGCGCTTCGCCGCGATCGAGGAGGACGAGCCGCCGCTCAGGCCTCTATGGAATGAGGCAGGTGGCTGATGCGGACCGGGGAGGAGGTTCGCGACGGCGAAAAGAAGGACCACGGAGGTATCGTCTGCGCGGGAAACTTCATCGTCGACCGTGTCCATACGCTGTCCTACTGGCCCGAGCAGGGTAATCTTGCTTATATTCAGCATCAGGATGTGGGCGTTGGCGGCGGGGCCGCCAATGTCGTCACCGATCTCGCCTCCCTCGGCTTTCCCGGGAAGCTTGCCGCCGCAGGCTGTATCGGGGCGGATATCGATGGCGGGATCGTCAAGGCGCGGCTTCAGAGCGCCGGTATCGATGCAAGCGGTCTGCGGGAGCTTCCCGACCGCGCAACAGCCCATACGCATGTCATGAACGTGCCGGGGCAGAACCGCACTTTCTTCTATCACGGCGGTGCCAATGATGCGGTGACGGACGCGCTCCTCTCGCCCGCGACCTTTGCCAACGCCGGTTACCGGCTGTTCTATCTCGGCTATCTAATGCTCCTGCCTGGTCTCGACATGCTCGATGCGGATGGCCGATCCGGAGCATCGCGCCTGCTAGAGGCCGCGCGCAATGCCGGCCTGATCACTTGCGTCGATTTCGTCTCCAGTGAGGATCCGGAATTCGCGGCAAAGGTTGGCGCTGCGCTGCCCTATTGCGATTATCTTGTCATCAACGAAATCGAAGCAGGGCGGGCAACCGGCGTGACCGTGCGGGACACGAAAGGGGAGTTGAACGAGACTGCACTTCGGACAGTCGGCGAACGGTTGCTGGAGGCAGGTGTCGCCAAGGGCACAATCATTCACGCTCCGGAAATCTGTTTCTGGTTTGCACCGGGTATGAAGCCAATTGTCTCACGCTCCCGGCCAGTCGATCCGGCTGAAATCGTCAGTACCGTCGGCGCCGGCGATGCTTTCTGCGCCGCTGTACTTTACGGTCTGTATGAGGACTGGCCCGTCGAGCGCATCTGCGCCGTTGCACATGCTGCCGCTGCGCGTTGCCTGAGGGGGGCAACCGCGACGGATGGCATTCCTGACATGGCGGCACTTCTGGAGGATATAAAGGAGATGCAGCTCGCCGGTGTCTAGCGCACCGCGGTGGAGCGGCAACGCGCATCATTGAGTGCTATAGTGCCGATGGGAGCGGCGCGATAGCGAGCGAATCAAATTTTACGCTTGGAGGAGGCGAATGAGGGCAGTCCGTTTGGAAGCAATCGGCGATATGGCCATGCATATGGTCGAGAAGCCGAGCGCCGGTCCGGGAGAGATTGTCGTGCGGGTGCTGGCCGCCGGCATCTGCGGGTCAGACCGGCACATGTACAAGGGCGAATATCCGACGGCGATCCCCGTGACCTTGGGCCACGAGTTCTGCGGCCTCGTCGAGGAGGTGGGCGAGGGCGTTACCTCATTCGTGGGCGGTGAACTCGTAACCATAGACCCGAATATCGCTTGTGGCACATGCCCCGCCTGTCGGCGCGGGCGGCCAAATCTCTGCGCCAACCTCACGGCTATCGGCGTGACGCGCGATGGTGGCTTTGCCGAATATGTCGTAGTTCCCTGCGAACAGGCGTTCATACTGCCGGCGGATCTCGATCCCGTTCATGGCGCCTTCTGCGAGCCGCTGGCCTGCTGCATCCATGCCATCGACAAGGCACAAATCCGTCCGGGCGACAGCGTCGCCATATTGGGCGGTGGTGTCATTGGCTTGCTCATGGTCCAACTGGCGCGCCTCGCAGGCGCTGACCAGATCATCCTGATCACGAGGCAGCTGTCACGGCGGGAAGCAGCTTTGCGCCTGGGTGCAACACAGGCCCTCGATCCGACGGCGACCGACGCTGTTGCTGCCGTGCGGGATGCGACCGGCGGGGGCGTCGATGTCGTCATAGAATGCGCCGGCGTTCCCGAAACGCTGCAGACCGGCGTCCGGATGATGCGGCGCGGCGGTGCCTTCGTGCTGTTCGGCGTGACGCCTGCGGGCCTCCAAGTGCCCGTTCTGCCGTTCGATCTGCTCGTCAATGAAGTCGAGATCAGGCCAGCCTATCTCAATCCATTCACCCACGCTCGCGCCGCTGCCATGGTGGCAAGCGGGATTCTTGAGCTGGATTCGCTTGTTACGAAGACGATTGGCCTTGAGGATGTTGCAAGCGTGGTCGGCAGCGCTCCGTTGGCTGGCGAAATCAAGGTCATCGTCCGGCCCTGAGCGCTGCTTGCATTCATGTGCGAACGAGGCCGGTGGAGTCGCGCCGGATCAAGGTGACAGGCACTTTGATGAGGCTGTCCATACGCGGCTCGCCATCGACCTGGTCTTCATCGATCAGGGCCTCCAATCGCCGGACCGCCTGCTCGCCGACGCCGCGGATCGGTTGGGCGATGGTCGTCAGCCGCGGAAAGACATAGGCCGCCTCCGGCAAATCGTCGAAACCGATCACCGAATAGTCGCGAGGCACGGAAAAGCCGTGATCTTGAACGGCGTGGATTGCGGCAATCGCCGAAATATCCGTCGTGCCGATGATAGCAGTCAGTTCGGGCCGAGATGCCAGCAACTCCCTTGCGAGTGGATAGGTCGCCGCGAAGCTGTGCTCCTCGGCCATGGCTATTGCGGCGGGAGCCATGCCGTTTCCAGCCATTTCAGCCGTGATACCGAGAAGGCGAAGCTGGACAGGCTGGCTATGGGCGGGAGCGCCGACAATGCCGATTGCGCGATGACCGAGTTCGATCAGGTGACGGGCCATCAATCGCCCGCCCTCCTCGTGATCGGCCATGACGGCCTCGCCGGCTATTCCGGGAAGCTCGCGGTCGATGGCGACGATCGGGATATGGGCCTCACGCAACGCCTCGAAATGCTCCGTGCTGCCGAAGGCGCTTGCAACGATGACGCCGTCGACGCGCTGAGACAGCAGCATGGAAATATAGCGCGCCTCGTGATCCATGTTTTCGGCGGTGCTGCAGATCAACGTCTGATAGCCGCGCCGGAACAATTCCTGCTCGATGGCGTGGGCAAGGATGCCAAAGAAGGGTACGTCGATGGAAGGCAGCATAAGGCCGATCATGCGGCTCGGCGCGCCGCGAAGCATCCTCGCGCCCTTGCTTGGCGTGTAATTGAGCGTGCGAATGGCTGCTTCCACGCGCTCTCGGAGTTCCGGAGAGGCATAGCCACTGTTGTTCAGCACGCGCGAGACCGACGAGACGGACGTTCCCGCAAGTTTGGCGATATGTCTGATGCTGGTCGTCACTTGCGCGCATTTCTTTGGCTTGCGGTCGAATGGTCGGGAGCAAGACTGTCGGAGTGCAGGCCAACTCGCCCTCGGACTTAATCACCGCCAGAATGCCGCATCAAGCGCCATCCATGCGGTCTTAATATCTGGCTATGCCAAATCTTTCTATATTAGATTTTTTGCATATGGAATGATGCAATCATGGAAGGTGATTGAGATCGATGAAGCATCTTAAATGTCCTGTGCGGATCGTTCAGGAAATTCAATAAAATAGCGGCCCCACGCCCGCGGAATATGCCTCCTTCTTCGAGCGAGTTCGGCAATGCAGGCAGGCATCCGCTTCGCGTATGAACATAGTTTTAGACCGTCATCATCCGCCCCGGCATTTATAAGATTTTTATATCTTCCGCTTTTCCGCCGTCTCGAACCTTAATGCGGTTCGGTCGCATATTACGTCTGGAAGATGCTCCCTAAGTGATCTTCCAGGTCGGCAGGAAAAAGAGGCGCTCTGAGCAAGGGCGCTCTCCATCATTTCTGCATTCAACAATAACAATCAAGGAATCGCGATCAATGATGGACATTATTCTTGTCGGGATCGGCGTTTTATTCTTCCTCCTCTGTGTCGCTTATACCAAGGCCTGCGACAGCCTCTAGTCGGAGAGACGGCAATGCTTCTCGATTACATTCTCGGTGGCGGCGTGACGATCTTTCTCACCGTCTACCTGGTCTATGCTCTCATTCGCCCCGAGCGCTTCTGACAGCGCTGGATAGGGAAAGTTACCTCCATGACCTTCAACGGATGGCTTCAGATCCTCATTTATATCGGGATCCTTCTCCTGCTCGTCAAACCGCTCGGCGGTTACATGACGCGTGTCTTTACCGGCGAGCGCACCTTCCTCTCTTTCGTCCTCCGTCCTGTGGAACGGGGGCTTTATCGTTTGGCCGGCACGGATGAACGCGAAGAGCAGCACTGGACGACCTATTCTGTCTCCATGCTGCTGTTCAGCCTCGCGGGTTTCCTCGTTCTTTACGCCCTGCAGCGACTGCAAGGCAGCCTGCCGTATAATCCGGCCGGCATGACCGCAGTCGGCCCGGAACTGTCCTTCAACACGGCAACGAGCTTCGTCACCAATACCAATTGGCAGAATTACGGCGGCGAGAGCACGATGTCTTACCTCGTGCAGATGGCCGGCCTGACGGTGCAGAACTTCGTGTCTGCGGCAACCGGCATTGCCATTGCCATTGCGCTAATCCGTGCTTTCGCACGTGCCTCGGGCAAGGCGATCGGCAACTTCTGGGTCGATATGGTCCGTGCGACGCTCTACGTCCTCTTGCCGATCTGCATCGTGCTGACGATTGCTTTCGTCTATCTCGGTGTGCCGCAGACGCTCGGCCCCTATGTCAATGCCACGACGCTCGAAGGCGCGCAGCAGACGATCGCCGTCGGTCCCGTTGCCTCGCAGCTTGCCATCAAGATGCTCGGCACGAATGGCGGCGGCTTCTTCAATGCCAACTCGGCGCATCCGTTCGAAAACCCCGACGCCATCTCCAACCTCCTGCAGATGCTGGCGATCTTCGCCATCGGCGCGGCGCTGACCAATGTCTTCGGTCGTATGGTCGGCAGCCAGCGTCAGGGCTGGGCGATCCTGGCTGCGATGGGCACGCTGTTCATCGCCGGCGTGATCGTCACCTATTGGGCTGAAGCGGCAGGCAATCCGCTTATTCATGCACTCGGCATCCAGGGTGGCAATATGGAAGGCAAGGAGGTCCGCTTCGGGATTGCTGCCTCCTCGCTCTTCGCGGTCATTACCACCGCCGCATCCTGCGGCGCGGTTAATGGCATGCTCGACAGCTTCACGGCGATCGGCGGCCTGATCCCGCTCATCAACCTGCAGCTTGGCGAAGTCATCGTCGGCGGCGTCGGCGCCGGCTTCTACGGCATCCTGATGTTCGTCGTCATCGCCATCTTCGTTGCGGGCCTGATGGTCGGGCGCACGCCGGAATATCTCGGCAAGAAGATCGAGGCCAAGGAAGTGAAGATGGCAATGCTTGCCGTGCTTTGCCTGCCCTTCGGCATGCTGATCTTCACGTCGATCTCCGTTGTATTGCCCTCTGCCGTTGCCTCGATCGCCAATGCCGGTCCGCACGGCTTCTCGGAAATCCTTTATGCCTATAGCTCGGCAGCGGCAAACAACGGCTCGGCCTTCGGCGGCCTGACGGGCAATACCTCCTGGTATAATATCACGCTCGGTATCGTCATGCTGATCGGCCGTTTCCTGGTCATCGTTCCGGCCCTTGCGATTGCCGGTTCCCTGATCAGCAAGAAGACGGTTCCTGCCTCGGCCGGCACCTTCCCAACGGATGGTCCGCTCTTCGTGGGCCTGCTTGTTGGTACGATCCTGATCGTCGGCGGTTTGACCTTCTTCCCAGCGCTGGCGCTCGGACCGATCGTCGAACATTTGTCGATGATTGCAGGCCAGACCTTCTAAGGAATGACGGCCATGAGCCAACCGCTTCTAGGCAAGCTTAGAAAAGTCATCGATCCACGCCCCTTCGACAGGGGGCGTGGCCCGGCCGGAATGACCTGCGCGTCCGACGCCATTTTGCTGGCGATGGTTGCCCTGTTTCTCGGCCTTGTCGTCTTCGGATTTCTAATCGGCTGATCGGCGGCGTTCCGATCTGACGTTTTCCTCTTCACGCTGGAGCCTCTTATGAGCCAGTTAAAATCAGCGAGTATTCTGGATTCTCGCATCCTCGTTCCGGCGATCGGCGCTTCGTTCAAGAAACTGAACCCGCGTACCCTCGCCAAGAACCCCGTCATGTTCGTGGTCGCCGTCGTTTCGATGCTGACGACCGTCCTCTTCCTGCGCGACCTCGTTACCGGCGGTGGCAATCTCGCCTTCTCGCTGCAGATCAATATCTGGCTCTGGTTCACGGTGCTGTTCGCCAATTTCGCCGAAGCTGTTGCCGAAGGCCGCGGCAAGGCGCAGGCGGATTCGCTGCGCAAGTCGCGCACCGAAACTCAGGCGAAGCTGCTCGTCGGCAACAGCCGCACTGATTACAAGATGGTGCCCGGCACCAGCCTCAAGGTTGGCGATGTCGTTCTGGTCGAAGCGGGCGATATCATCCCTTCGGACGGTGAGGTCATCGAAGGCGTCGCCTCCGTCAACGAAGCCGCGATCACCGGCGAATCCGCGCCGGTCATCCGTGAATCGGGCGGCGACCGCTCGGCTGTGACTGGCGGTACGCAGGTTCTGTCGGATGAGATACGCGTGCGCATCACCGCTGCTGCGGGCTCGACCTTCATCGACCGGATGATCGCGCTGGTCGAAGGTGCCGAACGACAGAAGACGCCCAACGAAATCGCGCTCAACATCCTGCTGGCCGGCATGACGCTGATCTTCGTGCTCGCGACCGTCACCATCCCGAGCTTCGCCGCCTATGCTGGCGGCTCGATCCAGACGGTCGTGCTCGTTGCGCTCTTCGTGACGCTGATCCCGACCACCATCGGCGCATTGCTTTCGGCGATCGGCATTGCCGGCATGGACCGCCTGGTGCGTTTCAACGTGCTTGCCATGTCCGGTCGCGCCGTCGAAGCCGCCGGCGACGTCGATACGCTGCTTCTCGACAAGACTGGCACGATCACCCTCGGCAACCGTCAGGCGACCGCCTTCCGCCCCGTCCGTGGTATCAGCGAGCAAGACCTCGCCGATGCCGCACAGCTTGCCTCCCTTGCCGACGAGACGCCGGAGGGACGCTCGATCGTGGTGCTTGCCAAGGAAAAATATGCGATCCGTGGCCGCGACATGACGAGCCTGAAGGCGACCTTCGTTCCCTTTACCGCCCAGACCCGTATGAGCGGCGTTGATCTCGATGGCTCCTCGATCCGCAAGGGTGCCGTCGATGCCGTCGTCGCCTATGTCGAAGGTGCTGCTAACGGCAGTCACGAAGGTACTGCCGTTATGTCCCGCACGACCAGTGAAACGCTGCGTGAGCTGCAGGTGATCGCCGACGAGATCGCCAAAGCCGGTGGTACGCCGCTTGCCGTTGCTCGTGACGGCCGTCTGCTCGGCGTCATCCATCTCAAGGATATCGTCAAGGGCGGCATCCGTGAGCGTTTTGCGGAGCTGCGCCGCATGGGCATCCGCACCGTGATGATCACGGGCGACAATCCGCTGACGGCTGCCGCCATTGCCGCCGAAGCCGGCGTCGACGACTTCCTCGCACAGGCGACGCCTGAGATGAAGCTGGCGCTGATGCGTCAGGAGCAGGCACAGGGCAAGCTGGTCGCCATGTGCGGCGACGGCACGAACGATGCGCCGGCACTCGCCCAGGCCGATGTCGGCGTTGCCATGAACACCGGTACGGTGGCCGCTCGCGAAGCCGGCAACATGGTCGACCTCGACAGCGACCCGACGAAGCTGATCGAGATCGTCGAGATCGGCAAGCAGCTGCTGATGACGCGCGGTGCGCTGACGACCTTCTCCATCGCCAACGATATCGCCAAGTATTTCGCCATCATCCCGGCCATGTTCATCGCCTTCTACCCGCAGCTGAAAATGCTGAACGTCATGGGACTGGCAACGCCGCAAAGCGCCATTCTCTCGGCCATCATCTTCAACGCGCTCATCATCGTCGCACTGATCCCGCTGTCGCTGAAGGGTGTCCGCTATCGCCCGATCGGCGCCGGTGCGCTGCTCAGCCGCAACCTGCTGATCTACGGCCTCGGCGGCATCATCGTTCCCTTCATCGGCATCAAGGCCATCGATATGGCGATCACCGCCATCGGCCTCGCCTAAGGAGTTTCTCTCGTGTTGAAACAAATCAGACCAGCGATCGTCATGATCGTCGCCACGACCGTCCTGACCGGCCTTGCCTATCCGCTTGCGATGACCGGTGTCGCCCAGGCGCTCTTCCCCCACCAGGCCAATGGCAGCCTGGTGGAGAAGGATGGCAAGGTGATCGGCTCCAGTCTTATCGGCCAGAATTTCACGGCGGATAAGTATTTCCACGGGCGTCCGTCAGCCACGACCGGCGCCGACCCAAACGATCCGACCAAATCGGTTTCCGTACCCTATAATGCCGCCAATTCCGGTGGTTCCAATCTTGGCCCGACCAATTCGAGCCTGATCACGCGTATCAAGGGGGATGCCGCGACATTGCAGGCGCAGAACCCGAATACGCCGGTTCCGATCGATCTGGCCACCACTTCGGGCAGCGGTCTCGACCCGGACATCTCGCCCGAAGCCGCCTATTTCCAGGTGCCGCGCGTCGCCAAGGCCCGCGGCATGGATGAGGCCAAGGTCAAGTCGCTCGTCGAGGCAGCCATAGAGCCGCGAGAGCTCGGCGTTCTCGGGGAACCTGTGGTCAATGTGCTGGCATTGAACCGGGCGCTCGATGCTTCTATGACTCAATAAGTTGAAGGGGTTGAGACGGTTCGTGTCGTCTCAACCTTATCAGGAAAGACAACCAGCGAATGGCAGACGACAGCCGCGATATGTTGAGCAGGCCTTCTCCCGATGCGCTTCTCGAAAAGGCGCGGGCCGAGACGCGCGGTCGGTTGAAGATATTCCTGGGGGCGGCACCCGGCGTCGGCAAGACCTATGAGATGCTGATGTCGGGCAGGGCGAAGATCGCTGATGGCGTTGATGTCGTGGTCGGTGTCGTCGAGACCCATGGCCGCCGTGAGACACAGGCCCTGCTCGAAGGGTTCGAGATCGTTCCGCGCATCAATGTCGACTATAAGGGCAGGGCGCTCGAGGAGATGGATCTCGATGCCATCCTGAAACGCCGCCCCGACCTGGTGCTGGTCGACGAACTCGCCCATACCAATGCGCATGGCAGCCGGCATCCCAAGCGCTACCTCGATGTCAAGGAGTTGCTTGAACGCGGCATCGACGTCTACACGACGTTGAATATCCAGCATGTCGAAAGCCTGAATGACGTCGTTTCGCAGATTACCCGCATCCGTGTGCGTGAGACGGTGCCGGATTCGATCATCGACATGGCCGATGATGTCGAGATCATCGATCTGACTCCTGATGATCTCATCAAGCGGCTGCATGACGGCAAAGTCTACGTGTCGAAAACGGCCGAGCGCGCGCTGACCAACTATTTCACGCCAGGCAACCTGACGGCCTTGCGGGAGCTCGCGCTGCGTCGCACCGCCCAGCGCGTCGACGACCAGCTGCTAACCCATATGCAGGCGCATGCGATCCAGGGACCTTGGGCTGCCGGCGAGCGCGTGCTCGTTTCCATCGATCACCACCCGCGCTCGGCCGCGCTTGTGCGCTATGCCGCGCGCATGGCCGCGCGCTTGCGGGCGCCCTGGGCAGCCGTCTATGTCGAGACCAACCGCTCGATCAGTTTGAGCGAGGCGCAGCGCGACACGATCGCCGCAACGCTGCGGCTCGCTGAGCAGCTTGGTGGTGAAGCAATCACACTTCCGGGGCGGGAGGTGGCGGAGGAGCTGCTGCGCCATTCTGCCAGCAACAACGTGACGCACATCGTCATCGGTTCACCGAAAATCGGTTCCTGGCGTGATTGGTCTCGCCGCTCAGTTTCTTATGATCTCATTCGCAAGGCCGGGGACATCAGCGTCCATGTCATTTCCGGCAGCGAAGCGGATGGCGAGGCTGCAAGGCGTGGCGTCAAAGTGGCGCCCTCATCGCCGCCTTTCCAACTCCGCGGCTATGTTCTGGCAACGCTCTATGTTGCCATCGCGCTGGGCTTCTGCGTCATCCTCGATCAGGTGCTGGATGTCCGCAATCTGGCGCTCGTCTTCCTGATGGCGGTGCTGGTAAGCGCCGTGACCCAGGGTCTGCGTCCGGCACTTTATTCCTGCTTTCTCGGTGCTCTTGCCTTCAACTTCTTCTTCCTGCCGCCGCGCTATACGCTGACGATCAGCGATCCCGAAAGCGTGCTTGCCTTTTTCTTCTTCCTTGGTGTCGCGGTCATTGCGAGTAACCTGACGGCGACGGTGCAGCGCCAGGCGGCGGCGGCGCGGCAACGGGCGCGAACGACGGAAGATCTCTATCTCTTCTCCAAGAAGCTCGCCGGCACAGGCACGCTGGACGACGTTCTATGGGCAACCGCTTTCCAGCTGGCGTCGATGCTGAAACTGCGGGTAGTGCTGCTTCTTCCCGAACATGGCACGATCGCCGTCAAGGCCGGCTATCCGCCTGACGACACGCTCGACGACGCCGATATCGCGGCGGCGCGGTGGGCCTGGGAGCATAATCATGCCGCCGGCCGTGGTGCAGATACGCTACCGGGCGCCAAGCGCCTTTACGTTCCGCTCCGTACAGGTCGAACCGCCGTCGGCGTCATCGGCCTCGATAGCGACCGCCGCGACGGCCCGCTTCTGACGCCGGAGCAACAGCGGCTGCTCGATGCTCTCGCCGATCAGGCAGCTCTTGCCATCGAGCGCGTGCAGCTGGTAGCCGATGTCGACCGCGCAAAGCTGGCGGTGGAGGCCGACCGGCTGCGGTCGGCTCTGTTGACCTCGATTTCGCATGATTTGAAGACGCCGCTCGCTGCCATCCTTGGGGCGGCGGGCACCCTACGCGACTATCTGGAAACCTTGCCACACGAAGATCGCGTCGATCTTCTGTCGACCGTCATCGACGAATCCGAACGCCTCAACCGCTTCATCGCCAATCTGCTTGACATGACCAAGATCGAGTCCGGCGCGATGGAGCCGAATTATGCCCTGCATTATGGCGGCGATATCGTCGGCAGTGCGCTGCGGCGGGCGGAAAAAATCCTGGCACATCACCGCGTCGACGTGCAGATGCCGGTCGATCTGCCGATGGTGAAAGTCGATCCGGTCCTGTTCGAGCAGGTGCTGTTCAATCTGCTCGACAACGCCGCCAAATATGCGCCGGAAGGATCGGCCATTCGCCTGGAGGCCTGGGCCGATATAGACAATATCGTCTTCCGCGTGATGGACGAGGGACCGGGCATTCCGCCCGCCGACCTCGAACGCGTCTTCGATACCTTCTATCGGGTACGCAAGGGCGATCAGGTGCGCGCCGGAACCGGGCTTGGCTTGTCCATCTGCCGCGGTTTCATCGAGGCGATGGGCGGCACGATCGCCGCCGGCAACAGAACGGATCGGCAGGGGGCAGTTTTCACCATCCGCCTGCCGAAACCAACAGATGTCCCGAAGCTGGATGAACTGAAATGAACACCACTGCCGTCAAGATTCTCGTTGTCGATGACGAGCCGCCGATCCGCAAATTGCTGCGCGTGGGCCTCGGTGCCCAGGGCTACGTCGTCAATGAGGCACAGAGCGCCGCGTCAGCCCAGGCGTCGATCGATGAAGACCAGCCCGATCTGATCGTGCTTGATCTCGGTCTGCCGGATAAATCAGGCCAGGATCTGTTGCTCGGTTGGCGCGAGGATGGGGTGCAGATCCCGGTGGTCATCCTGTCAAGCCGGACCGATGAAGCCGGCATCGTCAAGGCGCTCGAAAGTGGCGCCGACGATTATGTCACCAAGCCTTTCGGCGTTAACGAGCTTGCTGCCCGCATCCGTGTGGCGCTGCGCCATCGCCTGCAGCAGCAGGGCGAGAAGGCGATTTTCCAGACCGGCGGTCTTTCCATCGATCTCGTCAAGCGTATCGTCAAGGTCGATGGCAAGGAGATCAAGCTGTCGCCGAAGGAATACGACATCCTGCGCGTGCTCGCCCAGCATGCCGGCAAGGTGCTGACGCACCAATTCCTGCTGAAGCAGATCTGGGGGCCGGCGGCCGATGTGCAGTATCTGCGCGTTTATGTGCGCCAGCTTCGGCAGAAGATCGAAGAGATTCCCGATCAGCCGCACTATATCACCACCGAGACAGGTGTCGGCTACCGGCTGCGCGAGCCGGATTGAGGCGGCGGAAATTTCGAGCCCATCATCGAGGCGATTTGGCCTCGGACTTGTGGCGATGAATGCCATTTCAGAATTTATTGCCGGACCTTGAGTGCGACCATGGACCTTTCCACGATCATTCTTCCCGAACACGTCTTTGTCGGCGTCTCCGCTCCGACGAAATGGCGGGCATTGCAGATGCTGTCGTCGAAGGCAGCCCATTGCTTTGGCCTGGACGAGGCAGTGGTCCTGCGGGCGCTGGAGACGCGCGAAAAATTGGGCACGACGGGGATCGGCAATGGCGTCGCGGTTCCGCATGCCGCCATCGCTGGCATGACGAGGCCTCGGGGACTGATGGTGCATTTTGCACATCCAGTCGATTTCGAAGCCATCGACGACATACCGACGGAATGGGCCTTCGTGCTGTTGTTCGGAGAGGGCGGCCGGGGCGACTATCTGAACGTGCTTGCCGCGATCGCGAGGCGTTTGCGTACGGAAGGCGTTCTGACAGCGATGCGGCAGACGAAGAGCGCCGACGAACTCTATTCCGTCTTTATGTCCGACACCATCCGCTGACGACGCACTCGTTGCACGTCTGGCGTCATTCGGGAATGTGATTTCACTTTTCCGGATTCTATGGGATGCTGTTCTCCGCAGTTACCGAAAACGGAAACTGCCTTCGTTACTTTATACGACCAAGTTGATAGGGTTTAAGGACAAACGAAGGGGGTGCATCCATGCAGACGATTAAGCTTTCTCGGCTTCTCGCCACCGCAATTCTGATCGGCAGTTTCTCGATCGCGGCCGTCGCGCCGACCTGGGCGGCGGACAAGACGCTTCTCAATGTTTCCTATGATCCGACTCGTGAACTCTATAAGGACTTCAACACGGCCTTTGCTGCCAAGTGGAAGAAGGATACGGGCGAAACCATCAATATCAAGGCTTCGCATGGCGGTTCCGGCGCGCAGGCTCGCTCGGTTATTGACGGCCTCGATGCCGACGTCGTGACGCTCGCCCTCGAAGGCGATATCGACGCGATCGCCAAGGCGACGCACAAGATCCCGGCCGACTGGAAGACCAAGTTCCCGAACGATTCGGTTCCCTACACCTCGACCATTGTTTTTCTGGTGCGCAAGGGCAATCCCAAAGGCATCAAGGACTGGCCGGATTTGGTCAAGGACGGCGTCGAAGTCATTACGCCGAACCCGAAGACATCAGGCGGTGCGCGTTGGAACATTCTCGCTGCCTGGGCCTGGGCGAAGCAGGCCAATGGCGGCGACGATGCCAAGGCGCAGGACTATGTCGCGCAGCTCCTGAAGCATGTCCCGGTCCTCGACACCGGCGCGCGCGGCGCGACGACGACTTTCGTCCAGCGCGGTCTTGGTGACGTTCTGCTTGCCTGGGAAAACGAGGCCTATCTCTCGCTCGACGAACTCGGCCCCGATAAATTCGAAATCGTCACGCCGTCCGTTTCGATCCGCGCCGATCCGCCGGTTGCCGTTGTCGATGGCAATGTCGATACCAAAGGTACGCGCAAGGTCGCGGAGGCCTACCTGAACTACCTGTACTCGGATGAAGGTCAGAAGATCGCTGCGAAGCACTATTACCGGCCGATTAAGCCGGAAGCGGCCGATCCGAAGGATGTCGCTCGTTTCCCGTCCCTGAAGCTCGCCACTATTGACGACTTTGGCGGATGGTCTCAAGCTCAGCCGAAATTCTTCGCTGACGGGGGCGTCTTCGATCAGATCTACAAGCCGGGACAATAAGACTGAATGCATTCTATAACCCGCAAACGGTGGCGGTTACGGCAGCCGAGCGTCATTCCGGGATTCGGATTGGCGCTCGGCGTTACCTTGGCTTGGCTCATCTTCATAGTACTCATTCCGCTGTCGGGGCTTCTCTGGAAAAGCAGTGCCCTCGGCTGGCAGAATTTCTGGGCCCTCGCGCTTGACGTGCGCACGCTCTATGCGCTGCGCATGAGCTTCGGCGGCGCCTTCATCGCCGCGCTCGTCAATGCCGTGCTCGGGCTTATTCTTGCCTGGGTGCTGGTGCGCTATCGCTTTCCGGGCAAACGCATCCTGGATGCCATGGTCGATCTGCCGTTCGCCCTGCCGACGGCCGTCGCCGGCATTGCCTTGACGACGCTATACGCGCCGAATGGCTGGATCGGTCAGTTCCTGACGCCGCTCGGCATCAAGATCGCGTTCACTCCGGTCGGCATCGTCATCGCATTGATTTTCGTCGGCCTGCCTTTCGTGGTGCGCACGGCACAGCCGGTCATGGAGGAGATCGACCGCGAAGTCGAAGAGGCTGCGGCGACCCTTGGTGCCTCGCGTTTTCAGACCATAACCCGCGTGCTGCTGCCGGGCCTCGCCCCTGCCGCTCTGACGGGCTTTGCGCTGGCATTCGCACGTGCGGCCGGCGAATACGGATCGGTCATCTTCATCGCCGGCAACAAGCCCTATGTTTCGGAAATCGCGCCGCTGCTCATCGTCATTCGCCTGGAGGAATATAATTATTCCGCAGCGACGGCGATCGCGACGGTGATGCTGTTCATTTCCTTCACCATGCTTTTGATCATCAATCTCATCCAGTCGTGGAGCAGAAGGAGATATGGCTATGGCGCATGATCTTTCTGCATCAGTCGAAACCGGTCATTCGGTCATCACCGAAAGCCGGCTTGCGCGCATCGTCTTCATACTGATCTCGCTCGCGTTCCTGACGCTGATGGTGCTTCTGCCTCTCGCCGCCGTTTTCGTCGAAGCTTTCCGCAAGGGGATCGAGACCTTCTTCGAAGCCTTGGTTGACGAGGAAACCTTCGCGGCGATCCGGCTGACATTGATCGTTGCCGGCATCAGCGTGCCGCTGAACCTCGTCTGCGGCATTGCAGCCGCCTGGGCGATCGCCAAATTCGAATTCAAGGGCAAGGCCTTGCTGACGACGCTGATCGATCTGCCCTTCTCGGTGTCGCCGGTCATATCGGGCCTGGTCTTCGTGCTGTTGTTCAATTCGAACAGCACACTCGGCCCCTGGCTGCAAAGCCATGGCATCCAGATCCTGTTTGCGGTTCCTGGGCTAGTACTGGCGACGATGTTCGTCACCTTTCCCTTCGTCGCGCGTGAATTGATCCCGCTAATGCAGGAACAGGGCAGCGCAGACGAAGAGGCGGCGCTCTCGCTCGGGGCTAATGGGTGGCAGACCTTCTGGCATGTCACGCTGCCGAACATCAAATGGGGCCTGCTTTACGGCGTGCTGCTCTGCAACGCCCGCGCCATGGGTGAGTTCGGAGCCGTTTCGGTCGTTTCGGGTCATATCCGCGGCGAAACCAACACCATGCCCCTGCAGGTCGAAATTCTTTATAACGAATATAATTTTTCGGGGGCATTCGCGGTTGCCACGCTCCTGGCCCTGCTCGCTCTTGTCACATTGATACTGAAGACGCTGCTGGAAATGCGCTATAGCGAAGAGATCGCAGCCAGCCGGCGTCACTGAAGGAATTCTTGATGGAAGTTCGCGTTCAAAACCTGCGTAAGGAATTCGGTCGCTTTCCCGCATTGCATGACGTGTCGCTGGATATCCGCTCGAGCGAATTGATTGCGCTTCTTGGTCCATCGGGCTCCGGCAAGACGACGCTGCTGCGCCTGATTGCCGGTCTCGAAACCCCGACGGAGGGACAGATCTTCTTCGGCGAAGAGGATGCGTCGCGAAAGACGGTGCAGCAGCGCAATATCGGCTTCGTGTTTCAGCACTACGCGCTGTTTCGGCATATGACGGTGCTGGACAATATCTCTTTCGGCCTGAAAGTCCGCTCGGCATCGCGTCGTCCGCCACGCGATGAAATTCGCCGGCGTGCCCTGGAGCTGTTGGAACTGGTGCAGTTGAACGGCCTGGAGAAGCGCTATCCGGCCCAGCTTTCCGGCGGCCAGCGCCAGCGCGTGGCACTGGCGCGCGCCATGGCGGTCGAGCCGAACGTGCTGCTTCTGGACGAGCCCTTCGGCGCTCTCGATGCTCAGGTCCGCAAGGACCTGCGCAAATGGCTGCGGGAAATCCACGACCGGACCGGCCATACCACCGTCTTTGTGACCCATGACCAGGAAGAGGCGCTGGAGCTCGCCGACCGCGTGGTCGTACTCAACAAGGGCGCGATCGAACAGGTCGGAACGCCGGACGAGATCTACGACTCGCCGAATTCTCCCTTCGTCTATGGCTTCATCGGCCAATCCAATCGTCTCAAGGTGCGCATCACCAGCGGCGAGATCTGGTTCGATGACAAACCGCTGGGACTCAGCACGCCGCATGAGCCCGATGGCGAAGCCTATCTCTATTTTCGACCCCACGATATCGAAATCCGTGACGGCGATGGCGGCGCGATCGCGGGTCTGCTCGTTGCCAGCAGGCGCGTGGCAGGCACTCGCCATCTTGAAATCAACATCGGTGCCGAGCACGATCCCATCGAGATCGAACTGCCGCCGAACAAGGCGGATGCCTTGGATCGCAACCGCATCGCCTTCAGACCGACACGCTGGAAGCTCTTTCGCAACGGTGTCTGACGATCAGTCCTCGGGGTGAGCGGCAGAAGCAAAGCCGCCGCCCTGATAGACGATTGCGGGATCATTCGGATCCTCAGCGGGTGTTTTCGACAGAATTTCGGCGCGCCAAGGAGCCGCACTATCGCGCGGCTTCCAGCCAAGAAAGGCAGCGTTGCTGTTGTCCCACCATTGTTCGTCATTGTCCGAGACGCCGTAGACGATCGTATGGCCGAGGCGCGGGGCGTTGAAGGCGCAATCGCAAAGCGAGACGAAATCCCCGATGCTGAACCACGTGGCGAGCATGCGCGTGCTGCGCGGCTCGGGAAAGCACGAGCCGATGCGTACCGAAAGCGTTTCCTGGCCGAACTTGTCGAAGTAGAGGCTCGCAACGGCCTCACCGAACACCTTTGAGACGCCATAGAGCGAATCCGGCCGGGTCGGCACCTTGTTGTCGATCCGCTCATCCCGCCGGTAGAAGCCGATCGTGTGATTGGAGCTCGCAAAGACGATACGCGGCTTGCCGGCGGCGCGCGCGGCCTCATAGAGATTGTAGAGGCCGAGGATATTGCCCTGCAGGATCAGATCGAAGGGTTTTTCCACCGATATCCCCCCGAGATGGATGATACCATCAACACCTTTCACTATCGCATCGACGCCGCTGCGGTCGGCGAGGTCGCAGGCGACGAAACGCTCGTTCGGGCGCAGGTCGCTTATCGGCGCGAGGTCTGACAAAAGGACGTTCTCGGCGATCTGCGACAGAAGCGGCCGGATTGCCTGGCCAACACCGCCGGCGGCGCCGGTCAGCAACAGAGTTTTCAGCATGATTGTCTCCCGGATCGGTCATTTCGGCGGAGAGCCTATAAGATGGTCCTCCGCCCGTCATCACATATATCGGTGGGATCAACATGAAGTATGTCGATAACGTCTAGGCAGTCTGTGAATGCGTCCGAGCGTCGATGTCGAGCACTTCCAGGCTGACCACGGCCTTGATGGGCAGGTGATCGGAAGCCACGCGTGCCAGCGGCGAGTCATGCACTTCGACTGCGGAGATCATGCCGCGGCGGTTTGCCATGATGCGGTCGAGCGCCAGAAGCGGCAGTGTCGAGGGAAAGCTCGGTACGGCAGGCGGTAGCGGTCCGAACGCGTTCTGGATGGTATTGAGAGATGAGCGGTCGCCAAGGCGCCATTCGTTGAGATCGCCCAGCAGGATGGTCGGCGTCTCGCTGCCGTCGTTCATGAGGTCGACGATCAGACGCGTCTGCTGCGCGCGCGAGCGATGCAGCAGGCCGAGATGCGCCGCGATGATCCTGAGGCTTCCGCCACGAGCCAATTCCAGTTCAGCGATCAAGGCGCCGCGCGGTTCAAGCCCTGGCAGATTGATCTGGTGAACGTCGCGAACCGTGCCCTGTTTGAAAAGAACCACATTGCCGTGCCAGCCATGCGCCTTGGTGACGCCGGAAATCGGCACCGGGATGAGGCCTGTCTCGCGTTCGAGCCGGCGCAGATCGAGAATGCCCGTGCGTTCTCCAAAACGCGTATCGGCTTCCTGCAGACCGATGATATCGGCATCGATTTCATGGATGACGCGGCTCGTTCTTTCCGGATCGAAGCGGCGGTCGGCGCCGACGCATTTGTGGACATTGTAGGAAGCGATCAACGTGCCGTCCGGGCGGTCCGGCTTGCTGCCGGCCGGTGTGGGGCGCGATTTCTTTCGGTTCTTCAGGCTTTCCAGAATGCTCGCACGGAGACTTTCTTTCTTTTTTCGCATCTATCCGTCGACCGTTCCTTGATCAGATCATGTCGGGCACGTGGGACAGAGTATAAGAAGCGATTGTTGGCGTTGTCATGTAAAAAGGCTGCGACAAAGGCAGATAGTCTTTCGTTGCAGTCGTCAGAGATAGGGGGAGCCAAGCCACAGCACCTTTTCGATAAGCCGTACGACAAACGGCCGCGCCCTGAGCTTTTCGAGGTCTACCGGATGTGCAGTTTCCAGGATCGCGCCGATATGATCGTCGATCGTGCTCGCAAAGCCGCGATCGAGTACCTCGAGATCCACTTCGAAATTGAGCCGCAGGGAGCGCGGATCGAGATTGGATGAGCCGACATAGGCCCAGATACCGTCGATGGACAAAAGCTTGGAATGGTTGAAGGCGCCTTCGGCGCGCCAGATGCGGCAATAGTTCTTCAGCATCTGGTCGAATTGCGCCGTCATGGCCCGGTCGACGAGTACCAGATTGTTGGCTGTCGGCACGACGATATCGACTTCGACGCCACGCCGGGCCGCCGTCACCAGCGCACTGATCAACTCGCGATCCGGCAGGAAATAGGGCGACATGATTCGGATGGATTTGTGCGCCACCGACAGCGCGCCGATGAGCATCTTGTGATTGGTCTCGACGCTGCGATCCGGGCCGGAGGCAACCACCCGCATGAAAACGGGCGCTCCAGGCTCGTTGGAGGGCGCGGCAATTCGCCATTCCTCGCCATTCAGGACTTCGCCTGTGGTGAAGCGCCAATCCTCGGCTGCCGTATTGAAGAGATCGGCGACTGCAGGTCCCGTCACGCAGAAATGCATGTCGCGAGCGCTGTGCTCGTGCGCGAATTCGCGCGTGAAACCCTGACGGATATTCATGCCGCCGGTAAAGGCAATTCGCCCGTCTATGCTGAGGATCTTTCGGTGGGTACGCAGGTTGGCGTAGGGCAACCGGAGACCGATGATGACGTTGCCATTGAAGACGTCGACCTGCACGCCGCCTTCGCGCAGATAGCCCATGATGCTCGGCACGGAGTAGCGGGCGCCGACAGCATCGATGAGTACACGCGTGCTGACACCGCGTTTGGTCGCAGCAATCAGGGAATCGGCGATGCGGAGGCCGATCGGGTCGCGATCGAAGATGTAGGTTTCCATCAGGATGCTGCGCTCGGCGCCGTCGATTGCAGCCTTCATCGCGGCATAGGCAACGTCGCCGTTCGTCAGCATCTCGATGGTGTTGCCGGTGCTCATCATATAGCGAACGACGCGGTCGCCGAGCGTCTTCATAGAACCGAAACGATCGCCGAACCGCCGGCGCACCTCGCCGCCATCGGCGTCGAAGCTGGAGAGCTCGCCATTCGCATCCTTGCGAAAGAGCGCGTCGCGCTGCGAGCTGAGGGAGGCCCGGCGGATGCGATTGATGCCGGCGACAGCATAGAGGACGGCACCGATGATGGGCGACAGGATGATGACGCCGACCCAGCCGATCGCGGCGCGGACATCTTCTTTGGTCATGGCTGCATGGATTGCAGCGGCCGCCCCCATCACAATGGACAGGACGGCGAGAATTTGGCCCCAATGGGCAGCCACGAGGTCGATCATGATGCAAGTATATCCTTGCCCGCAAAAGCTGCAATGAGTGGGCCGGCGATCGTCAAGATGTCATCAATAGCGGTGCGAAACTTCATCTTATTAGATAATTTTAATTGAACCCTGTTCTGACCAGCATCATACTTAGGTTGCTTCGGCTGCTTCGCTACCGTCCCCCACGGTAACTTCTGTTTCTCGTTCGAAGCGCCACTGCGGTTCGACAGTCGAGATCGAAGAACGCTAGCCATAGCGTCTTGGCTGCTCGGGGGAGGCATCAAAGCCCGCGTTTCAAGAACGGGCATCGTTCATCAAAACCTTGTTCAATGATGCGAACGGAGAACAGCAGATGTTGGAATCTCGGGACGAATGGATCAAGAAGCGCGCATACGCCATATGGGAAGAGGAAGGCCATCCTTCCGGTCGCGACGTCGAGCACTGGGCGCAGGCGAGCAGTGAGCGCATCGCGCTTGAGAAAACGGCAGCAGACGGCGGCGCGATCGACATCAAGCCCAAGGCGAAGCGCAAGACGGCGGTCGCCGCGGCGGCTGTTGCCGAGGAAAAATTGGCTAAGCCAGCAAAGAAGATATCGAAGAAGGGTGTAGCCGCGAAGGTGTAGGACGCGTCAGCTTTAGGAGTGTGGCGGAGATGAGGGCGGCTCGATGGCAACATCGGGCCGTCTCTCTTTTCGAGATGGTAGCTGGCGGAATATTCGCAATAATTTCGGTGATTTGGCTCTCATCCGCGAAATAGTTGTCACACATTGATGCTACAGATTGTGAAGGGAGCTCAGCAATGTGTGGCAGCTATATCGATGATGTGGAAATGACGGTTGCGGCGATTGTCGCAGCGCAGTGGCCTTTGTGGCTTGCCGCTAGATTGGAGCTGGTGGGATGACATCACTCCTCGTGCTCGCTGCGCTGTATCTTCTGACGGCCTTGGTCCTCATTCTGATCATCGATCGCTCGGTCGGCGTCTTTTTCCCTGCCTCTGCCAAGCAGCGTGTCGCTGTGCGGCATGGTCGGCGCTTCTGGATACTCCCGAGCAATCTGCTATCCGGCAATCGCAATTCTTCAGGCCAAATCTCGGAACCTTTTCCCTGACGACGGGTTGCTCTTCCTTCCCAGCAAGGAGAAAGATCATGCCCCGAGGAGATAAATCCGCCTATACCGACAAGCAGAAGCGCAAGGCCGAACATATCGAGGAAGGCTACGAAGACCGCGGCGTTTCGCACGCAGAGGCGGAGCGGCGTGCCTGGGCGACCGTAAACAAGGAAAGCGGCGGCGGTAAGAAGTCAGGCTCCGGTCGCGGCCATTCCGAAAACCACGAATCGTCCGAAAAGGGCGGGAGGATCGGCGGACGCGCCGCTGCAAGCCGACCCGCTGCGGAGCGCTCCGCCTCTGCAAAAAAGGCGGCTGCGACGCGTAAACGCCACGAGCACAACACACATTCCTAGGCCATCGGTGAGAACTGGATGCGATCGTCGAGATCCATTCGGCCGTCGCTATGAAGTTCATAAGGTTTCCGGTGCATATGCCTGCGCCTGTAATCGTCGATTGCCTCTTACCTTTCGCGATGTCGACGCTAAATTGCAGTCTTGCGGCGATCATTGCAGCGGATTGCTCTCAATATCGGGGAGATGAAACCGAATGGCCTATGAACTCTACTATTGGGATGGCATTCAGGGGCGCGGCGAATTCGTTCGGCTGGCGCTGGAGGAAGCCGGTGCAGACTATGTCGATGTTTGTCGTGCTCCTGCAGGCAGGGGGCAGGGTATGCCCGCCATGTTCGCCATCATGGAGGGTAAATCTGAACTCGGTCTCCCATTTGCCCCACCGTTTCTGAAGGACGGTGATCTCATTATTCCGCATGTGGCGAATATCCTGATGTATCTCGGGCCGAAGCTGGGTCTGGCGCCGAGGGACGAGGGAAGGCGCCATGTGTTGAACGGGCTGCAGTTGACGATCACCGATCTCGTCGCCGAGGTACACGACACGCACCACCCGATCGCGACGTCGAAATATTACGAGGATCAGAAGCAAGAGGCCAAGGCGCGGGCTGCAGAATTCATCGAAAACCGCATTCCCAAGTTCCTCGGTTATTTCGAGAAAGTGCTTCAGCAAAACCCCGAAGGATCGAGCCATATCTTCGGCGGAGAATTGACCTATGTCGATCTTTCGCTGTTTCAGGTCTATGAGGGTCTGCGCTATGCCTTCCCCCGCGCGACGGCACATCTGGATCGCCGATATCCGCATCTGACCGCGCTGCACAGAGCTGTCATGAAACGGCCCAACATTGCTCGCTATCTTCAGTCCGATCGCCGCATTCCCTTCAATGAGAGCGGCATTTTCCGACACTATCCGGAACTTGACAGAGATATGGCGTGAGCGATGCTCATCTATCAATTCATTCCCGCATGCTGGATCGCCTGGCTACTGATCTGGCTTTTCGCTTCATTCAGCGTCAAGAGGAGCGTGCGGCAGGAGGATCCGTTGTCGCGGCTTGGCAATACCGTGCCGATCTGGATCGGCGCTTTCCTTCTTGTCGTCAATCCATCCTGGCTGGGTCCCTTGCGGTTACGCCTCATCCCACAGGATCTCACATCCTATGCGATTGGCGCGGTTCTGACCTTCATCGGTCTCGTTTTCGCTGTCTGGGCTCGCTATCATATTGGGCGCAACTGGAGCGGGGTAATCACTCTCAAGGAGGATCACGCGCTCATCCGCTCCGGTCCTTATGCGCTTGTGCGGCACCCGATCTATTCCGGTCTGATGCTGGCCATTATCGGCTCGGCAATTGCGCGCGGTGACATCGCGGCCGTCCTTGCGATCATCGCGGTGCTCTATGCCGTATTGCGTCGCGTGCAAATCGAGGAGAGCTGGATGAACGAGACGTTCGGCTCGGCCTATGCCGATTATAAGGCCAGCACGCCCGCGCTGGTCCCGTTTCTGGTGTAACGTCAGACCTCGAGAGGCGATGCCGCCTTGAAGAAATCGGCCCAGGGATCCGTGCTCGATTGGTCGAGGCGCGATGCCGCATTCTTGACGGTAAAGGAAGCAGGCCCGATCTTGCCGTCCAATTCTTCCCAGCTGACCGGCATCGAAACGGCAGCGCCCTTTCTGGCGCGTGTCGAATAGGGTGCCACGGCTGTGTTGCCGCGGCCGTTGCGCAGATAATCGATGAAGATATGGCCCGCCCGCTTCGCCTTGCTGGCGACCGACAAATACGTCTCCGGGCTATCGGCACTCATGGCGTGGGCGATTGCCTCGGCGGCATCCTTGACGTGCGGCCAGGTCGCCTGCGGCTTGACGGATGCAACCACATGCAATCCCTTGCCGCCTGACGTTTTGACGAAGGATGTTAGTCCCAGGGTGGCGAACTGCTCCCTGATCTCCTTCGCTGCAGTCACGACCTCACTCCATGCGACATCCTCCCCGGGGTCGAGATCCATGATGATCATGTCGGGCTTTTCCCAATGATCCGTCGTCGTGCCCCAAGGGTGAATTTCCAGCGCCGCGGATTGGACAAGAGCTGCCAGGCCATCGAAATCCCCAATCTTCAGAAGCTTCGCAGCGTCCTTATCTTCTGGATCGGCAATTTCCTGGATATGCGGATTGATGCCCTTCCAGGCATGTTTCTGGAAGAAGCGTGGTCCATCGATGCCATCCGGACACCGCAGGAGGGCGAGGGGGACGGTTGACGACGAAAGGCGCCATTCTACGCCAGGCCAATGCGTAGTAATCAAGAAGGTCTTGCTTGCTGACCTCGTCGCCGGGCCAATAGATCCGTTCCGGATGGGTCAATTCCACCAACGTTTCAATGCCGTCATGAATGGGCGTCTTTGCCATCTGCATGCGCTCCATCTTCCTCGACGCGAAGGCGCCGTGCCGGACAAGACTAGCATTGCCCGCCACACAAAGCGACCGCGGGCCACTTCTCACGGCATGAGCTGGCCGCCATTGACCTCGATGATCTGGCCGGTAATGTAGCCAGAAAGAGTGGGAGAGGCGAGAAAGAGGTAGGCGCCAACGCAATCTTCCGGCGTGCCCACGAATCCCATGGGGATCGTCTTGCGCTGCAGCTCCATCTGCTCGTCATTGGTATAGCGCTCGTGGAAAGGCGTTGCGATGACGCCGGGTGCGACGGCGTTGACGCGGATCTTGTCGTTGACGAATTCCTTGGCATGGCCATGGGTAATGGTCGAGACGAACCCTTTGGAGGCCGCATAGAGGATCGCGCCGTTGCCGCCGCCATTGCGTGCGGCAATGGAGGTCGTGTTGATGACGAAACCGCCCTGTTTTTTCAGGTGAGGATGAGCGGCGCGGGTCGCCGCAAGCACGGAGCGTGCATTGAGGTTCATCACCCGCTCATAATGCTCATCCGTCATTTCGGCGGTCGGAAGACGCCCGAGCATGCCGCCGGCATTATTGATCAGGCCATCGAGGCCTCCGAAAGCTTCGGCTGCGTCCTTGACCACACGTTCGGTCTCGCCATCTCGGGAGACATCGCCCTGGATGAGATGCACAGTTCCGCCGCCAGCCTTGATTTCATCGGCCAGTTTTTCCGCCGGTTCGCGGCTTGCATTGAAGTGGAGGCCGATCTTCATGCCCTGGGCGGCAAGGGCGCGCGCGACGGCAGCGCCAATACCGGTCGAGGCGCCCGTTATCAGCACTCTTTTGCCGGCAAGATCGGGAATGCGGATGGACGCAAGCGATTGCGCGAGTTCTGTCATGACGACTCCTCCTGAACGTCAACCAATCATACGACGAAATATGTCTTTGTCTTATCAGGCTCCGGGGCAGAAAGGCAATCATGCCAGGCGCGACAAAAGGACGAGATGAGATTTCGTGGAGGAAGCGTCCGTAATCTGCGGAAAATAAAAGAGTTTTTCTTGCATTTGAAGTTAAGGTTTCGATCGAAGTCGCAGATGCATTGCTCCACACCCATCTCGCAAACGGACAAAACGATCTGGCGTGGCGCCGCTGCGACAGATAAGGAAGCTACCAGGAGAGTCGAACGCGTGCGCCTGTTCCGATGAAACGATGGCGACCGCGGCTTTCAGCAACAGGGAAAGACTGAGGATATCATGAGCAAGAACAAGCTGATCCGTTTCGACGTCGCCGACAATCAGGCTGGCGGCCAGCGCCGCCCCTTCGCCAAGGCCGTCAGGGCAGGCGATTTCGTCTACGTCTCGGGCCAGGTTCCGACCATCAACGGTGAAATCGTTGCGGGCAATATCGTCACTCAGGCCGAGCAGGTCATCGCCAATATCAAGGATGTCCTTGCCCTTGCCGATTGCACGCTCGAGCATGTGGTGAAAGTGAATGTGTGGCTGGATGACGCTCGCGATTTCTCGAGCTTCAACGCCGTCTTCGAAAAGCATTTTATCGATCATCCGCCAGCCCGCTCGACCGTTCAGTCGCCCATGATGGTGGATGTCAAAGTCGAAATGGATGTGGTCGCCTACAAGCCGCTCGACTGAGCAAACGCTGATTTCGCTTCGATTGCGGTGCGGCCAGAACTGCATCGCAATCAATCCCGCGTCCATGTGCAATGGCGCGTCCAGATGATCAATCTCCCGAATATTTGCTCTTAAATGCACAAGCCGGCAGGGTGCCTGTTTCGGTATTGTGGATAAGCGCACGCTTTTTCGCGCTTGCGGCTCCGTATGATCGCAACTGCAAACGTGCCACTGCGCCGTAGCTTCCGATATCTCCTCGCAATTTCCGGTAGCGGCGGTGTGGGTGCCGACATCCGCGGCAACCCTTCAGACCTCAAAATCAATGCCTGTTGATTTCCAATCAGCGATTGACGAGTTTCAAAACTCACGATTAAATCAATTTGATTGACTACTCTAAAACAGCAAGAGGGGCTGGAAATGAGAATGAGGAAAAAGTCATTGCGCAATCTATTTCAGCGGACATCACTGGCAGCGGCGGCGCTCAGCGCTTCGCTGGCACTTAGTGCGGGTATCGCCTCCGCGGCTGAATCCGTACTGACGATGCATATCGAGGAGCAGACCAGCTGGGTCAGCAACTTCAATCCGTTCGATCTGGCCGGTCGTCGCCAGAGCACGATGGATTTCATCTACGAGCCGTTGGTCATCTTCAACGCCAATGATGGCGGCAAGCCCGTCTGGCGCCTGGCGACAAGCTACAAGTTCTCCGACGATCTCAAGTCGATCACCTACGATCTGCGCCCCGGCGTGAAGTGGTCGGATGGTCAGCCGCTGACCTCCGCAGACGTCAAGTACACGATCGACCTGATGCTGAAGAACCCGGCCGTCGATACCGTCGGTGTCGGTCAGACGGTCGCCTCCGTCGAAGCGCCGTCGCCAACGCAGGTGACGATCAAGCTCAAGGCTGTGAATTCCGAATTCCCTGAATCGCTCGCCGATCTCGCCGTCGTACCCGAGCATATCTGGAAAGACGTTGCCGATCCGGTCGCTTTTAAGAACGAGAAGCCCGTCGGTTCCGGCCCGATGACCGAGGTCCGCCGCTTTACGCCGCAAGTCTACGAGCAGTGCCGCAATCCGAACTACTGGGATGCCGCGTCGCTGCATGTCGACTGCCTGCGTCTGCCGCAGATTTCGGGTAATGACCAGATGCTGGCGCTGCTGCCGGAAGGCACCGTGGACTGGATCGGCTCGTTCCTGCCGCAGATCGACAAGACCTTCGTCGCGCTCGACCCGCAGCATAATGGTTACTGGCAGCCGCCGGCTGAAACCGTTGCCTTCGAGATGAACTTCAAATCCACGAATGCCGGCAATCTCGAAGCTTTCAAGGACCTCAACTTCCGTCATGCCTTCAGCCTGGCGATGGACCGCAAGTCGATGGTCGATATTGCCGGCTTCGGTTATCCGGTCGTCAACCTGCATGCCAGCGGCCTGCCGCCGCGCTTCGAGAGCTGGCGCAATAAGGCTGCCGAGGGCGATAAGGACGCCTTCATGGGCTTCGACACCGAAAAGGCAAACAAGATCCTCGACGATGCCGGCTACAAGAAGGGTGCCGATGGTTTCCGCACCACGCCGAGCGGCAAGCCGATCACCTTCGCGGTCATCGTACCGAACGGCTGGACTGACTGGATCGACGCAGTGCAGATCGCCGTCGAAGGGCTGCGCGCCGCAGGCATCAACGCCTCGGTTGCCACGCCCGAATACGAGCAGTGGCGCAAGCAGCTTCTCGACGGCAGCTTCGATGTCGTCATGAACTCGCGTGCCGACAGTGCAACGCCGTTCCAGGGCTATTATCAGAGCCTGTCGACGGCCTATGCCGGTAAGCTTACCGTCGCCGCGGCGCGCTATTCCAACCCGAAGCTTGATGCGCTCTTCGATCAATATCTGAAGTCTTCTTCTGATGAGGATCACAAGAAGATCTTCAACGACATTCAGGTTCTAATCGCCGATGACTTCCCGGTCGTTCCCGTCTTCAACGGTCCGACCTGGTACCAATATTCCAGCAAGCGTTTCACCGGTTGGGTCACGGACAAGGATCCGGTGATGAACCCGGAAAACCACGACAACAACCGCATGCGTCTCATGCATCTGCTGCGTCTGAAGCCGGTCCAATAAGACCACAGCGAAGGAAGCAGAGATGCGTGTTTCAAGCCGGCGCCTCGGCGTCTATGCGGTGGCCTTGGCCTTCGCGATCGTCGTGAATTTCATTCTTCCCCGGCTTATGCCGGGGAGCCCCGTCGATGCCATGGTCGCGCAACTCGGGCCGCGGGCTACACCCGCGGCGGTGGAGGCGATCAAGGCGCGTTTCGGCGAGATCGATCAGCCGATCATGATGCAGTTCCTCGACTATCTCAAAGGCCTTGCCACCTTCGATCTTGGCGTTTCGGTCAAATATTACCCTCAGACGGTGGTCCAGGTGCTGAGCCGGGCGACGCTGTGGACCATCTTCCTGGTGGTTACGGCGATCATATTTTCGCTGTGCGTCGGCGTCGTGCTCGGCGCCATCGCGGCCTGGAGACGCGGCGGGCGGTTCGATACGATCGTATCGCCTTTCGCAGTCATCCTGTTCTCGATACCGCCCGTCATTGTCGCGCTCACGACCCTGTTCATCTTCGCGGTGTCACTGCGCTGGTTCCCGGTGGGATATGCCTACGATCCCAATCTCGATCCGGGCTTTAATTTCACCTTCGTGGGCAGCGTGTTCATGCACGCGATCCTGCCGGTTCTGACGCTATCGCCTTTCCTGATCGGCGAGTTTCAGACGACGATGCGCTCATCCATGATCGTCGTGCTCGGCGAGGATTACGTGACGATGGGGCGGGCCAAGGGGCTGAGCAATCTCGCCGTCATGTTCGGCTATGGCGCGCGCAATGCGCTTCTGCCTGTGCTCACCAACCTCGCGCTGATGCTCGGCGCCGTTTTCGGCGGCTCGATCGTCACCGAGATCGTCTTCAACTATCCAGGCCTCGGCCTGACGCTGTTTACCGCCAGCGTGGCGCGCGACTATCCTGTGATCCAGGGGCAATTGCTGCTGATGACACTCGCAACCCTCGGCGCCAATTTCCTCGTCGACATCATCTACGGTCTCGTCGATCCGCGATTAAGGGAGGCAGGCCGATGAGCTTCTCGTTCCGATCCATCTTCAGCCAGAAGAAGGCGCTTGTCGGCTTCATCATCGTCGCGGCGCTATGCCTGATGGCAATCTTAGCGCCGGTCATTGCTCCAGGCGAACCCGGCGCTCGCGTCGGTCGGTCGCATCAGCCGCCATCTGTCGAACATGTCTTCGGCACGACAAAGATGGGCCGCGACGTCTACAAACAATTTGTCTGGGGCGCCAGAAGCTCGCTTTCCGTCGGCTTTGCCACGGGTATCGCGATTACCGTGCTCGGCACCGCCATCGGCCTCATCGCCGGCTATACCGGCGGCAAGACGGACGCGGCGCTCGACCTTGCTACCAATGCCGTGCTAGTCATCCCGAACATGCCGCTCCTGATCCTGCTTGCCTCCTTCGCGGGCACGGTCGGGCCGATGACAATCATGACCATCATTGCGCTGACATCCTGGCCATGGGGCGCACGCATGACGCGTTCGCAAACGATGGCGCTGCGCAACCGTGATTTCGTTACTGCAGCCAAAATGATCGGCGAACCGGCCTGGCGCATCATCTTTGTCGAAATCCTGCCGAACCTGACGCCGCTCATCGGCATCAACCTGGTCGGCAGCATCATCTACGCGATCGTCGCCCAGACCACGCTCGAATATCTCGGCTTCGGCGATCCGCTAAAGGTCACGTGGGGTACCATGCTTTATAACGCCCAGAATGCCTCGGCCATCATGGTCGGCGCCTGGTGGGATATCGGCGTGCCGGCCATCGGTATCGCACTGACGGGGCTTGGTCTCGCGCTGATCAATTTCACCTTCGACGAAATCGCCAATCCGCAATTGCGTTCCGGCCCGGCCTTGACCCGCTGGTTCCGCCTGACGCGTGCCCGCAACCGCATGATGAGGGCCGAGCAATGAGCGAAAACCTGCTTGAGATCGAACATCTCAATATCGACTATCTGCTCGATAAGGGCGATTTCCGGGCGGTGAAGGATGTATCCTTCAATATCGGCCGCGGCGAGATTTTCGGCCTAGCCGGCGAATCCGGCTGCGGCAAGAGCACGATCGCCTATGCGATCACGCGGCTATCGAAGGCGCCGGCCTGGGTCAGTGGCGGAAGCATCCGGCTCGACGGGCAGGACCTGCTGAAGATGCCGGAAGGCGAGTTGCAGAAGATCCGCTGGAAGCGCATCGGCATGGTGTTCCAGAGCGCCATGAATTCGCTCAATCCGCTAATGCGGGTAGAGGCGCAGTTCCACGACGTCCTGCATCGCCATACCGGCTGCTCACGCCAGGAATCGCGTGCGCGGGCCGAGGAGATGTTCAAGCTGGTCGGCATTCCCGCGCATCGCGTCGGCGATTATCCGCACCAGTTTTCCGGCGGCATGCGTCAGCGCATCGTCATCGCCATCTGCCTGGCGCTGCGTCCTGAACTCATCATCATGGATGAACCGACGACGGCGCTCGATGTCGTCGTGCAGCGTGAGATTCTGGAGCAGGTTCTCGACCTGCAGCAGACCTATGGTTTCTCGGTGCTCTTCATTACCCATGACCTGCATCTGATGGCTCAGCTTTGCCATCGCATCGGCGTGATGCTGAAAGGCGAATTGGTTGAGGTCGGCGATGTCGCCCAGGTCAGTCAGTCGCCCATCCATGAGTACACGCGCAAGCTCTGGAATGCCATCCCGCAGCTTCCGGCCAGCGCCCACCCCTCCGGAGTTTTCGCATGAAGCCGCAGATACAGGCCGTAACTGCAGAACCCGTCATCCGGCTCGATGATATCCAGCGCCATTTCGGCCCGGTACACGCATTGAAGAGCGTCTCTTTCTCGCTGTTTGCGGGACGGGCGCTGGCATTGGTCGGCGAATCCGGCTGCGGCAAGACCACCTGCGCCCGCATCATCGCCCGGCTCGACAAGCCGACGGCCGGCAGGCTGCAGTTTCGTGGGCAGGATCGCACGGCGCGAGGGTCGGGCAGGGAAGAGCGGATGTACCGTAAGGACGTCCAGATGGTCTTCCAGGATCCGTTCTCATCGCTCAACCCGGCCTTTACCATCAATCATCACATCGCAAGGCCGCTGCAATTGCACGGTCAGGACAAGCCGAAGGCCGAGCGGGACGAGGATATAGCGAAGCTACTCGAAAGCGTCGGGCTCGATCCTTCGGTGACGCGTCAGAAATTCCCGCACGAACTCTCCGGCGGCCAGCGTCAGCGCGTCAATATCGCCCGTGCGCTAGCGGTCTCTCCGAGCGTGCTGGTGGCGGATGAGCCGACCTCGATGCTTGATGTCTCGATCCGCAAGGACATTCTCGATCTGCTGGCGCGGGTAAAGCGGGAAAACGATCTCGCCATGCTCTACATCACCCATGATATCGCAACGGCGGCTCATGTTGCGGAAGAGATCGTCGTGATGTTTGCTGGCCAGATGGTCGAGTGGGGCGAGACCAATGCCGTGCTCGCCGATCCGAAGCATCCCTATACGCAGCTTCTGCTTTCGGCTGTGCCGGACGGCGGCCGCAGGTTCGTGACCGGTGGCAGTGCCCGCTTCTTGGAGCAGGCGGAGAGGATCCGCGCGCTCAGCCGTCCGATCTCGACGGTGGTCGAGGAGGTCGGCCCCAATCATTTCATGCGTGCGCTGGTCGCATCGAATTAGGAGGAATTCCCCTTGGACTACCTAGTCAATCTATCGACCCTGCCGGTCGACACGCAATCGCCCGAGCGCATGGCGAAGGCTGATGTCACCATCCGCCGCGCGCTGCCGCCGGAACTGCGACTGATCACCGGCTGGGTGGCTCAACATTTCAGCGAGGGCTGGGCAAGCGAGACGACGGTCGCGATGACCCGCCAGCCGCCGACCTGCTTCATCGCTACCCGTAATCGCGAGCTTGTCGGCTTTGCCTGCCACGAAGCGACGGCGCGCGGCTTCTTCGGCCCGACCGGCGTCGACGAGAGCGTGCGCGGTCTTGGCATCGGTCGCGCGCTTCTCTTTGCCTGCCTCAATGACGCAAAAGCCATGGGTTATGCCTACACCGTCATCGGCGATGTCGGGCCTTCGGAATTCTACGAGAAGACGGTCGGCGCGATCCAAATCCCCAATTCCGCACCCGGTATCTATGCCGGCATGCTCAAGCTTTGAACGATCCTTCAGGAAGAAAGAATGCTCATGTCCACACCGCGATCCCCGGCTCTGCTGCTTGAAACCACCTGGAACCCGCCAACCGACGAAAAGGAATTTTCTTATGTGCTGCGGCTGAAGAACCTGTCATCGGAGCCGCTTTCCGGCTTTACGCTCTGTGTCAGCGGCCCCGGTCGTGTCGATCCAGCCGGCATTGTCGAAGGTGCGACGGTTACCAGGCGGCTGTCCAATTTTACCGAATTCCAGCCGCCCGAGGGCTTCGTGCTGGCCGGTGGCGGGACGTGGACGATCACCGTTCGCGCGCTGAGCTGGCAGTTCCGACATTGGAACGATGGTGCCAACAGCGCCTATCTCGCATTTGCCGATGGCACTACGGTTTCACTTGGCACGGAGCCGACGCGTACGTCGTCAAGCAATGCGCCGTTGAAGCGCGGCGCGGAGGTCTACCCGGTGCCGGCCAATCCGCCGGTGCCGCTGGCGATCATTCCCTGGCCGAATCGCGTCGCTGTCTCCTCCCGTCGCCCGCTTCCCGCAGGCTTTGCCTTGAAGGCCATGGCGCCGGAGGCGCAGGCTGCCGCCGAAAGCTTTACGGCTCTCGTCGAGCACCTCTTTTCCGCCGAAGGACTGATCCGCTCCGAAGCGGAGGGTGCCGTACCCGTGGAATTGCGAGAGGTCGAGGGTTTAGGCGCCGAGGCCTATAAAATCGTCTTTTCGCCCGAAACCATAACCGTCGAAGCGAGCGCGCAGACCGGCTTCGTCTATGGTCTCGTCACCATCGGCCAGATCTGGCGCGGCGCGCGCCTGCACCCACAGGCTTTCCATTTCCCTGCGGCCGGCGAGATCGTCGACGAACCCGCGATGAGCTGGCGCGGCCTGCACCTCGATGTCGCACGGCAATTCTACGGTTCGGCTGAAATCAAGAAGCTGATGGCAGTGCTTGCCTGGAATAAGCTGAACCGCTTCCATTGGCATTTGTCGGATGATGAAGCGTGGCGTGTCGAGATCGATGCCTATCCGGCTCTGACCGAGGTCGGCGCGTGGCGCGGCCATGGCCTGCCGGTGCCGCCGCTTCTCGGCTCCAGCCCGGCCCGCACCGGTGGTTACTACACCAAGGCCGTTGTGCGCGACATCGTCTCCTACGCTAAGGGTCTTGGCATCGAGGTTCTGCCGGAGGTCGATATACCCGGCCATTGCTATGCCATGCTTCAGGCAATTCCGGAGCTGCGCGATCCAAACGAAGCCGGCAGCTATTATTCTGTTCAGGGTTTCCCGGATAATTGCATCAACCCGGCGCGTGAAAAGACCTATGAAGTGATCGAGACGATCCTCTCTGAGCTGATCGAGCTTTTCCCGTTCAAGACGATCCATATCGGTGCCGACGAGGTTCCCCTCGGCGCCTGGTCCGGCTCGCCGGAGGCGCTGGCACGCTTGCGTGAGATCGCCGGTGATGACGTTGCGCAAGCGCATGCCAAGCGATTGAACGTCATCACCAATACGCATGGAGCCGACGATATTCATGGCTCGGGCGCGGCCTTCCTGCAGGCGGAATTCCTGGAACGCATCCAGGCATTTCTCGCCTCAAAGGGTTGCGTGACCGGTGGATGGGAAGAGGCGGCCCATGGCGACAGGATCGACAAGGACAAGAGCTATCTCTGCAGCTGGCGTAGCGTCGAGGTGGCGGCGGAGCTTGCCGGTCGCGGATACGAGATCGTCGTTTGCCCGGGGCAGGTCTATTATCTCGACATGGCGATGCGCCCGGATTGGGACGAGCCGGGCGCAAGCTGGGCAGGCCATTCGGATCCGGAGAAACTCTACACCTTCGATCCCATCGGTGGTTGGACGGACGCCCAGAAGGAAAAGCTTCGTGGCATTCAGGCCTGCATCTGGTCGGAATCGATGACCGATCGGGCCATCTTCGACCGGCTGGTCTTTCCGCGCCTCTCGGCACTTGCCGAGACGGGTTGGACGAAGCCGTCGGCTAAATCCTGGGAACGTTTCAAGGCATTGGCCGGCACCATGCCGCTGCTATACGGCCTGCATCAATTGTGACAGCCTGATGCGTGGCCTTCAGGCGCGACCCGCATTGGTCGCGCCTGAGTTAAATCAATAATGCAAGGCTGGCGCTATGCTGGCCCTTCAAGGCTGAGTAACGGCACGATGCGTCAACGGCTTCTGCAGGACATCGAACTGCGGGTTCGTTTCGGAAAAGATAGGCAGAGCGGCCGCACCTAAAATGGCGGTATCCTTGCCGCTGGCGCCGATCATCAACCGCGGAATGCTGCGCTCTTCGGTTGGGTTGACTGGGGTGTGGAGAGGTTCGACGCTTTCGGCCAGCCCCGTCATCAAGGATGTTGGCGCACTGCCGCCAAGCACGATCGTCTGCGGATCGAAGGCCAGCTCGAGAAAGTCGATCGTCTGGCGCAGCGGCTGTACCGCCTGTTCCAGCCATGCCTTCAGGCCATGGCCGTTTGCCGCGATCAATGCATCCAGATCGTCGGGGTCCAGCTCCTGTGCATTCTCGATGCCCAGACATTCGTAAGCGACGGATGGCGAGACATAGCGATCGAGGCAGCCGCGCTTGCCGCAAGTGCAAAGCCTGCCATGCGGCTCAACGATGATGTGGCCGATTTCGCCGGCATTGGCGCGGCTACCCTTGTAGAGATGGCCGTCGAGGAACATTCCGGCGCCAATGCCGCCATCACCGGCAAGAAAGAGATAGACGAAGCTGCCAAGGCCGCGGGCAACGCCATAGAGCCGCTCGCCGATCGCCGCTGCGGTAGCGTCGTTTTCGACAAGTACGGGCAGGCCGATCAGGCGTTCCAGCTCACTGGCAACGGGAAAATCCTGCCAACCCGGCAGGTTGAGCGGACTGAGCGAGGTTACGCCGCCATCGGCATAGCGTCCGGGCAAGGCGATACCGACGCCGAGCAGCCGGTCGCGGTCAAAGGAGAAGGCTTCCTGCAGATCCCTGACGATCTCTGCAAGGACCGGCATTGCCTCGGTCGGCCCCGGTCTGTCGACATGGCGCTCGACGCGGGCGCAGACCGTGCCGGACAGATCGGTGAGCACGCCGGCCGCACGCTGGCGCCCGAGTTCCAAACCGATGGAGTAGGCGCCAGCCGGATTGATCATATAGGGCGTAATCGGTTGACCGCGGGCGATCTTCTGCGCCTCCATCGCGATCAGGAGATGCGAACGCGCGAGTTCCTCCACGATATTCGAAACGGTCTGTGTGGTCAGCGCCGTCATGCGAGCAATGGCGGCCCGCGACATCGGGCCATTGGTGCGAATGGCTTCGATCACGACGCGCCGGTTGTGAGATTTGGCCTGTTCGAGATTCGTGCCTGAAATAGTCTTCATGAGAGGATAGTGGAGCACTCAGTTCGTGTTGCTGCTTGTCGCGCTTCGCCAATGCGTGAGGTGAGGGTGGCCGCATGACATTGCTTGCCCCTATGTGGGCAGTTTCTATTCTTTTGTCGATCGATTCAAGACGGGGTCGGCCAGGTCCGTGCCGTTTGAGGGATAATACAGAAGGCTTTTTCTTTTGCATGGATGATTGGCGCATATCTTTACTCCGGCAGGCATTCCGTTAGACTCCACTAACCCAGTCTTTTGCCGGGATAGCCCGGAGGAATTCGATGATCAGACTGCTCGCAATAGCCATTGTCTCGACCAGCATCGCCGGCGGTGCGATGGCAGCGGATGCGACATGCAAGGCCCAGGCCGCCGACAAGAAGCTCGCAGGCGCCGCTTTGACGAGCTTTACCAAGAAATGCGAGAAGGATGCCGCAAGCGCCTGCGATACTCAGGCCGCAGCGAAGAAGCTTGCCGGTGCCACCAAGACGAGTTTCGTCAAGAAGTGCACCTCCGACGCAGTTGGCAGTTGATCACCGGATTTCAGTCTTTCTCAAATCACCCGGCCGCCGTTGGCGGCTGGATCACAAAAATTCCTGGTTATCGATGACGGCCTGGTGCACGGTGACGTTGCCATATTGCGAGATATTCCTCGCCTGGCAGTCAACCGGGCTTAGGCCATATCACTGTTTGCGATAGGTACCCTGCAAGGTTACCCCGGCGGCGAAATCGCACACGCCCGCCTGCGACACACGCCAGGTCTTTGCGTTAAGGCGATCGAGATCGATCTTGCAGGCGTCTCTGGAGAGTTCAGCGTGTCCCTTCGTCAGCGGTACGACGCTATCGAGACCGTCGGCGTTGACGTCGCCGGCATCTGCTCCGCCCGGGCCGACGAAGGTCGAGGAGAGCGAAACTGCGAGGAGACCACCGACCGGTCCGAAGATGACAAGATGACCCTCATTGCCGTCGGCGCTGCTCGACTGGAAATCCGTCGAAGCGCTTTGTCCGCCCTTGGTCCTCAAGAGAGACGCAATCTAGTCGTCATAGGCCTGCCGGGCGCATGCTGCATCGCCGCAGGATTGCACTTTGGTGATCCAGCGGCGCTGCCGTTCCCGGATCTTGTCCGAATCATCGCGTTTCAGAGCGGCGGCATAGAGATCCCTCACCATCGCATCGCGGGCAAGCAGCGATTTGTCCTGACAGATCACATGATCGCTTGGCGAGCCCGGCTTTAAGCAATCGATCCCCGCAGCTTCGACAGGAATGGCAGAAAGGCCGATGATGATCATCGCCGAAAGGGATCTTCGTATCTTCATGAGTACCTCCATCACCCGATACGTCAGCTAATTATGGCCGCTCGCTGCTTCGTAAAGATCATGCCGGCGTGCAGCTGAACTGGGCTGAATATCGCGCCGGCATTTGAAGATCGTCGGCATCCTCCTAATTTGCATTGAGCAGATGGACGTCGATGGGGAGGTCACGTGGTAGGCGAAACGCAATTATCCGGCAGGGTCACATTCCTGATTGTCGGTTCCCTGTTTCTTGCCATTACCATAGCGATGGGAGCTTTGGCACTTCACCTTTATCGGACTTATGCAAACGCGACCGCCATGGCAGCATGCACGGTTTTCTCCTGGGGCTTCGGCAGCATGCTGATATCGATGGCGCTCGTGCTTCTGACCTCAAGAAAGAAGGTTCGGGGTAGGCTCGCCACCAGACGCGGCAAGGTGACGGTCAGGCTCGTTAATCGATCACCGGGCTCCAATGGTCACGTGACCGGCGATGGCGTCGAAGCCGAAGGCGAGGCGGGGGTGCCCATCACAAGCATAATCCCCTCGCTCTTCCTGATCGCCTCCTCGATCGGCTTGGCGCTTCTCGGCCTCTTCCTTTTCGGCCGCCATCGGCTGGACCTTATTGGATCGGGAATGTTCATCGCATTTGTAATCTATATTGCAAATTGGAGCAGGCTGGCTTGGCCGCGCGAATAGCTCCTCCGTGCCGGCAGGCATAGGGAATTGCGCCGGCTATTCCGATTTCCTAGATTGGCCTCAGCAGACCGACCGAATGTCAGGCGGCATCCTTGTGAGCGCTTTCGGTTGAGGGATTTGCCTTGAGCGGGTCGAGATCGACTCGATATGCAAACAATCTGCGGCCGGCTCTGACACTTAACGGAATAAGCAAGGGCAGAAGCAAATCGCGCAGAAACAGGCTGAGCCTACTGTTTTTCCGCTTCCTGGAAGCATTTTGCCGGGTGAGCTTCACCACGCGGGCAATGCGAGGGCGCCGCAGGGCCTCATAGCGGGCAAAGGCGGCACCGTAATCGAGCGTATCCGCCAGGCAAGATGACAAGACCACCGCATCTTCTATAGCCATCGAGGCGCCTTGGCCGGCATGCGGGCCAATGGCATGCGCGGCGTCGCCGAGCAAGACGACACGCCCGCTCGACCAGACCGGAAGCTGCGGCATGTCGAAGATGGGATAGCTGCGTTCGATCTGACCGACCGCCTGGAGGATCGATCTGTTCGGTTCGGGATCGTCGACATGCATCTGGCGAACATGAGCGGCCAGTGCCGTCGGTTCCAGTGTGCGTACAGCGTCGGGTGTGTCGGCGGGGAAGGACTCGAACCAGTAGACGGGGTGGGATGCCGTCTTGATGTAGCCGAAGAAGGCCTTCTCTCCGAAGGTCATGCGCATCACGCCATCCATATCTGGTATGTCGGCATCGACGAGGCCGCCTGTGCCGATCAGGCCGGTAAATTGCGGCAGGGGATAATCCGGAAATATTTGCGTACGGACGAAGGATCGCAGTCCGTCGGCGGCGACGAGCAGGTCGACGGCAAGGCCTGCGCCTTCGGAGAAGTTGAGCGTTACGGCATGCGGGAGGTTGTCGACCTTGGTCGCGCGCCAGCCAAATTGCACGCTGATGCCTTCGGCTTGGCACTTTTCGATCAGGATGCCTGTGAGAACGCCGCGCTTAATAGTGACGGCGGGCGTGCCGAATGTCGCCAAATGGTCGCTCTGGTCGATGAGTGCGAGCCTTTTACCGCGCGCGTTGCAGAGTTCGATGGCGCGGGTCTCCAATCCCTGGCGCAATACTTCTTCGTAGCAGTCCACCGTGCGCAGCCCGTTCATGCCGTTGGAAGCGAGCGTCAGAAACTCCCCTTCGGACAAGGCGGCTTCCTTTGAGCGGGCTTCGAACAACACCGGACGAAAGCCGAGCTTTGCCAGCCGGAGCGCGAGCACAAGCCCGCCGATACCGGCGCCGCATATGCCGACCGTCACCTCGCGGTTTGTCGCTCGATTCATGGTTGCAGCAGGATCGTCAATGGGGCACATTGGTTCTTCCTTCTAATAGTTTGATAAATGAATTATTCGATGATCGAACAAAAGTCAAATGAAGATGAGCATCACCTCGTGGAAGCCATCAGCCTTGCCTGCATGCGCTGGCAAGAGGCGACGGAGAGCTTCGACGAAACCTTCGGCAAGCTGCATGGGCTCAACAGCGCCGAGCGGCGCTGTCTCAGCGTGATCATGCGAGCGCCGCAGCCGGCAAACGCCGTCGCCAAGGCTATCGGCCTTGCGCCTCCGTCGGTTACTGCTTTGATTGACCGCCTTTCGGCACGCGGTCTTCTTCACCGCGTTCCCGATCCCAACGACCGGCGTCGCGTGCTGGTAGCACCATCCGAGAAGGCGATCAGGCTAGGACGCGAAGCCTATGGCCCGATCGCGCAGGCCGGCTCGCAGATGCTCAAACAGTTTTCAAAGGCGGAAAAGCAGGTGATCTTGCGCTTCGTCACGCAAGCTATCGAGATGCAGGAGCGGGAACTGGAGCGGCTGTTGCAGCAGGACAAGAGCTGATTTCGGCCGCCGTGAGGTCGGTTGGAAGAGTGCGTTCGGTCGGCTCTTGAACTCGATAGGGTGACATCTCATTTGAATAGTCACCACTTCAATCTGTCGAACTGACAGCCTCCTGCCTCCCAACAGTTGCTGCCGGTCCTCGTAGCGACGCGTCCGCGTCGGAGGAGTTTTCATGGGCTTCATTGATCGTGACATCCAGCCGTCATCCGATGCCGGGCTGCTGGATGCCTATTCGCAATCGGTATCGAGTGCCGTCGATTTCGTCGGGCCCGCCGTCAGCCGGATCGAGCGTTTGGGCGGCCGCGCCGGACATGGCTCCGGCTTCGCCATTTCGCCGGACGGCTTGGTTGTCACCAACAATCATGTCGTCGACGACGCCAAAGCCGTACGCATCAAGACCCCGGAAGGTGCGACTGTCGAGGGCAGGGTTCTGGGGCGCGATCCGGATACCGACCTCGCTCTCATCCGCGCCAATGACTGGCCGGGTTATTGGGCGAGACTTGGCGATTCCAAATCGCTGAAGCGCGGTCATATCGCGATCGCCATCGGCAATCCTCTTGGCTTCGAATGGACCGTCACGGCCGGGATTGTCTCGGCGCTTGGCCGCTCCATGCGCGCGGCGAGCGGAAGGCTGATGGAAGACATCATCCAGACCGATGCCGCCCTCAACCCAGGTAATTCCGGCGGTCCGCTGGTCTCCTCGGCGGGTGAAGTCATCGGCGTCAATACCGCCGTTATCCAGGGCGCGCAGAGCATCGCTTTCTCGGTCGCTTCCAACACGGCCAAGCATGTTGTGTCCGAGATCCTGCGTTTCGGCCACGTCCGGCGCGCCTATATTGGCATTGCCGCCGACACGGTCGAGCTGCATCGGCGCATCGCGCTGGAGGCTGGCGTCACGCATTCGACCGCTGTGCGGCTGCGTCGTGTCGAGAAGGATAGCCCGGCCGAAAAGGGCGGACTGCAGGAGGGTGACTACCTGCTCGCCATCGATGGCCAGGCTGTATCCGGCATAGACGATGTCGTCCGGTTGCTCGATGGCGACAAGATCGGCATGGAGATCGAGGTCCTGATCTTCAGCGTTGCCGGCCTGATCGAGCGAAGGCAGGTCAAGCCTTCCGCACGACCCGCAATCTAACGAATAGCCCAAACCACAAAAACGGCAGCATTGCACTCGCGGTACTGCCGTTCTCTTTTATCCTCTGCCGACAAGCGGCATCTTCGTTGCCATGACGGTCATGGAGAGAACATTGGCGTCGAGCGGCAGCGTGGCCATGTAGACGACGGCGCGGGCGACATGCTCTGCCGAAATCGTCGGTTCTGCTGCGGTCTCGCCATTTGCCTGCAGTACGCCGGCGCTCATCCTCGCCGTCATGTCGGTGGCGGCATTGCCGATATCGATCTGCCCGCAGGCGATATCGAAGGGACGGCCATCGAGCGCCGTCGATTTCGTGAGACCGGTGATTGCGTGTTTCGTGGCCGTATAGGGTGCGGAATGCGGCCGCGGCGTCGTTGCCGAGATCGAACCGTTGTTGATGATGCGGCCGCCTTGCGGCACCTGGGCTTTCATCAGGCGGAAGGCCTGCTGCGTGCACAGGAACGCGCCGGTCAGATTGGCTCCGACAATCGCATTCCATTGCTCGAAGCTCAGTTCCTCCATCGGCACGGCCGGCAGGCCCATGCCGGCATTGTTGACCAGAAGGTCGAGGCGGCCATAGCGGTCGGCGATCACATCAAAGAGGCTGCGGACCGATGTGGGGTCGCTGACATCGGCTGCAACCGCAAGAAACTCCGCCCTGGTCTCCTCCGAAAGCTCACGAGCAGCTTTTTCGAGAACATCAGCCCGGCGCCCTGAGATGACGACCCTGAAGCCTGCCGAGCCAAGCGCCTTGGCGATAGCTCGGCCGATGCCGGTGCCGCCGCCGGTCACCAGCGCGATTGCACTTTGTGCGTTCGATGACGCCTCCGTCATGCGACCCTCCCGTCCAGTTCGTCTTCGATATGCGCCCGCAGGATCTCGTCGAAGCTCTGTTCTGCTTCGAAGCCGAGATCACTCGCCCGCTTGGCATCGAACTGCGTCGCCCAGCCGGAAACGATGCGCTCGATCACCGGATCGGATTCGCGGCGGATCAGCGCAACCGCCTTGTCGCCGCCGACACGGCGCAGCGCATCGATCTCATCGGAAACGAGCGCCGAAAGCCCCGGCATGGTGAGATTGCGCCGCGGCCCGATCTTTGCCGTATCGAGCGTTGCCGCATGAACGAAGAAACCGACCGCCGCTCGCGGGCTTGCAAACCAGTGGCGCACCGTATCGCTGACGGGCAGGACAGCCTCTTTGCCGACCAGCGGCTCACGCAGGATGTTGGAAAAAAACCCGGAGGCCGCCTTGTTCGGAGCGCCGGGCCGAACGCAGATGGTTGGCAGTCGGATGCCGATGCCATCGAAAATGCCACGGCGTGAATAATCGGCAAGCAGGAGCTCCGCGATCGCCTTCTGCGTGCCATAGCTCGTCAACGGCGCGGTCAGGAATTCATCGCCGATAACTTCGGGGAAGGGGGTGCCAAACACGGCAATGGAAGAGGCGAAGATGACGCGCGGTACATAGGCGGATTTCAGTCCCTGCTGGCGGATGGCTTCGAAGAGTGCCCGCGTGCCATCGAGATTAACAGAGTACCCCTTGTCGAAATCGGCCTCGGCTTCGCCGGAGACGATGGCGGCCAGATGGAAGATCATATCCGGACGGTCTTCGATGAGCTTTTCTGCAACACGAGCTGTCGCAAGATCGATCGTCAGGGCTTTTGATACGGATTGAAGCGCTTCCGGCACTGGCGGCTGGAAGGCATCGACCAGTGTCAGGCGATCGATGGCTTGCCCGAGAATTTTCGGCTCGGCGGTGATGCGGTTGACGAGCTTGCGGCCGACCATGCCTGCGGCACCCAGGATCAAAACATGCATATCGGATTTTCCTCCCAATAGAGCAATTCCAGGAAAAGTGCGTAGCGGTTTTCCGTCCGGAATTGCGAGAAACAAACAGACGGAGCGGCTCACGGATTCAAGGAAAAGCCGAACTGCTCCAAGCTGACATCAGTATTCGGGACACTTCCCGAGTGAATCTCTTTGAAGGCCGTTAGTCGTTCTCGAAGCCGGTCTCTCATTTGAATGCCTGCAGCCAGGCAAGTCCTGCATCCGTCGTGGTTGCCGGCCGATATTCCGCGCCGATCAGTTTGTCATAGCCAAGCTTTTCCAGGACCTGCAGAATGTGACGATAATCGATCTCCCCATGGTCCGGTTCGCGCCGATCCGGCACGGCAGCGATCTGAATATGGCCGATTGCCGTCATATGATCCTGCAGCCTGCGGGTCAGATCGCCCTGCATGATCTGGATGTGATAGCAGTCGAACATCAGTTTGAGGTTCTCGGCACCGGCCGCGGCTATGATGTCGCGTGCCTGATCCGCCGTTTGAAGGAAGTAGCCTGGCGCATCGCGATAGTTGAGTGGCTCGATCAGGATGGTCGCCCCCATCTTGCTGGCGCGTTCGCACGCATAGCGCAGATTGGCAATGAAGGTGGCCCGCGCGTCATCGCCGGCGGCCTTGCCTGCCATCACATGCACGTTTCGCGCCCCGATGGCGGCTGCATAATCGAGCGCCTGATCGATGAGCAGGCGGGCTTCGTCCTCGCGGCCCGGAATGGCGGCAAGTCCGTTGTCGCCGGCCGCGACATTGCCGCGGGCGGTGTTGAGGCCGAGCATGGGAAGGCCGGTTTCCTCCAATGCCTGACGCACGGCCTCAGCGGGAGTGTCGTAAGGGTAATGGCATTCCACGGCATCGAAGCCGGCGGCCTTGGCGGCGCGGATGGCGTCAGGAAGGGAAAGCTCCTGCCACAGGAATCCCAGATTGGCCGAAAAGCGCGTCATGTTCAGTCCCATTCCACATCATAGGTGCGGACGAGATCGGCGATCTGCGCATCCGTCAACAGCGAAGGATTGGCCCCGCGTGTCAGAATGGCAAGCTTTGCCGTCTCTTCCAGTTCTTCGATTGCATAAACAGCCGCTTCCAGATCTTTCGCCGAGACCACGGGACCATGTGCCGCCAGCATCACGGCGCTGCGCTTGCCGGCCAGGCCGCGGATGGCATCGCCCATGGCCGGATCGCCAGGCATGAAATAGGGCAGGAGTTTCACTTTGCCGAGCTTCATGATCGAATAGGCTGTCAGCGGCGGCAGCATGTTGTCGGCGTCGACGCCGGGCAGGATCGAGAGTGCCACCGAATGGCTGGAGTGGAGATGGACGACGGCGCCTGTCTTTTTCGGCCGGGTCTCATAGAAGGCGGCATGTAGCGGCATTTCCTTCGTCGGCTTGTCGCCGCCGATCAGGCGCCCTTCGCTGTTGAAAAACGAGAGGCGGGCGGGGTCGAGGCGACCGAAGGAGCTGCCCGTCGGCGTCACCAGCAGTCGTCCGTCGCTGAGCCGCGCCGAAATATTGCCGGAGGAGCCAGCGGTCAGGCCGCGATCGTAAAGCGATTTGGCCATCATGCAGATCTGTTCGCGCAGCGCGGCTTCTTCGCTCATGCCGCTCCCAATCTGTCGAAAGCGTCCGTAAAGAAGGTTTCCTCGCCGAAATTGCCAGATTTTAGAGCCAGGGCGACTGTTTCATTCCCAAGGGTCGTGAAAGTCCAAGGCACGCCGGGTGCAATTTCTGGTCCGATAGTCAGATGCGCCGCGCCGAGCGCCTGCGTGATCGCGCCGGATGTCTCGCCGCCTGCAACGACGAAGCGGCGCGTGCCGCAATCGAAAGCGATGCGGGCTATTTTCGAAAGAGCATCCTCGACGACCTGCCCCGCTTTGTCCTTGCCCAGCTGCTCCTGAGCTTGCCGCACCTCGTCGGGTTCGGCGGTGGCATAGATGAGCTTCGGTGCATCGGGAGATTGCTGATGCAACCACTCCAGTGCAGCACTTGCGCCGTTTTGCGCAAGCGCGATCGGATCGAGCCGCAGGCTGGCAACTTTGTCGGCATAGTCGGCAACCTGTCGGCGCGTCATGGCGGAGCAGCTGCCGGATAGGACGATCGAGCCGCCGGTGACCTTTGGCAGTGCCTGTCGATGTTCGGAGAGGCGGACGAGGCCCTGTTCCATGTAAAATCGCGGAAGCTGACCGGCGATCGCGCTGCCGCCCGTCAGCAGCGGCATGTCGAAGGATGCCGCCGCGATCGTTCGAAGATCATTGTCGGATATGGCATCGACAATCACATGCCGAATGCCCTCACTGCCCAACTCCTCCAGCCGTGCTTTCAACGCTACGGCGCCCTTTGAAACTATGTTGCGATTGGCAAGGCCAACCCGGCCGGACACTTGCGGTGTCAGAAGCCGCACGAGGTTGGAATCGCGCATCGGCGTCAGCGGATGATCTTTCATCGGACTCTCCGACAGAAGCTGTTCGCCGACGAAGAGATGACCCATGAAGACGCTGCGTCCGTTCTCCGGAAAGGCGGGGCAATAGATCGTCTGGGTCGCGCCGGTCTCGGTGATCAGCATATCCGCGACTGGACCTATATTGCCTTCGGCCGTGCTGTCGAATGTCGAGCAATATTTCCAGAAGAAGCGGCTAGCACAGGCGTCCTTCAGCCATGCCAGCGCCTGACGTGCCTGATCAACGGCGGTATCGACGGGCGATGTCCGGCATTTGAGGGCGATGACCTCGAAGGCGGCCGTCTCGTTCGGGTCGCGTTTGTCTTGCGGAATGCCGATCCGCAACGAAACGGGCAATCCGCTGCGCGCCAGCAGCGCGGCCAGATCGGTCGCCCCGGTAAAGTCATCCGCGATGCAGCCAAGCAGGAGCGTCATGGCCTAGTCCCTTACGCCCGGCAGGCTGGCACCGCTCCTGGCGGCCAGGATCTTCGCAACGGCTGCGTCATCCTCCAGGCCCAGGCCCGCCTCCGATGCTTCTACAAAGAGGTTGAGCGCCGTTGCTGCAAGTGGAGTAACAGCACCGGCTTTGTCAGCTTCCGAGGTGACGATCCCGAGATCCTTGACAAAAATGTTGACCGCCGAGCGCGGCGTATAATCGCCCGATACGATGTGTTCGCCGCGATTCTCGAACATCCAGGACGAGCCGGCAGATACGCAGATCACGTCATAGAGCGTTTTCAGATCGATGCCGGCCTTGGCGGCGAGCGTCATGGCCTCGGCTGTCGCGGCGATGTGCACCCCGGCCAGCAGCTGGTTGATCATCTTGACCTGCGAGCCGGCGCCCGGGCGATCTCCCAGCCGGAACACCTTGGCCGAGATGGCGTCGAGCACCGCGGAGGTTCGTTCGAAAGCTTCGGGAGTGCCAGATGCCATGACGGTAATCTCACCCGAAAGCGCACGGACATGGCCGCCGGAGACGGGAGCGTCGATAACGAGCATGCCTGCTTCCTCCAGTCGTTCCGCAATGGCGATCGTAGCGCTCGGGGCCATGGTCGTACAGAGCAGGAACACGGTTGAGGGCCGTGCGGTCTTCAGCGCACCGTCTCGGCCGAAAAGCACGTCTTCGACCTGCTTGCTGTTGACGACGTAGACAAGGATCACGTCTACATCGTCGGCCGCTGATGCCGGCGTCGTGCAGGGCGAGCCGCCGTTCTCGGCAAAGCGGGCAAGAACCTCGCTGCGAACATCGCAGCCACTGACGGCAAAACCTGCCTTGAGAAGGGACAGGGCGGCGCCCCAACCCATGGACCCCAGGCCGATGACGGCGGCCTTCTTCGTGTTCTGCACCGTGCTACCTCTGCAATTTTCGGCTATGTTACCGGTACCGGTATCGATAACAAGCCTCAATTTCCCGGTATTTGTCAATAGGAGGATGTTTGCCTTTTTCGGGAAACATTCTATGAAGAGGGGCGGCATCGTGCCAGCCGCCATGGTTCATCGAGGGTTGCTTGGGGATGCGCAAACCCACTCTGGAAGAAGTCGCGATCGAAGCGGGCGTCAGCAAGATGACGGCATCGCGTGCGCTTCGCGGCGTCGCCGACGTTTCCAGCGAGACGCGTGACAGGGTGATCGAAGCAGCGACGCGGATGAACTACGTCGGCAACAGGCTGGCGCTCTCCTTGTCTTCGCAGCGCACCAATCTGGTCGCCGTCGTCGTTCCCAGCATGTCGAACATCGTCTTTCCGGAGGTCCTCGCCGGTATTTCCGCCGGGCTCGACGGTTCCGGCATGCAGGCCGTGTTCGGCATATCTGACTATGATATAGCCAAGGAGCGCGAGATCATCCGCGACATGCTTTCCTGGCAGCCCTGCGCCATCATCGTCACCGGGCTCGATCAGCCGGAGGAGACCGTGGAGCTGCTCCGCCACTCCAATATTCCGGTTATCCAGCTCATGGATCTCGATGGCACGCCGATCGATTTCAATGTCGGACTGTCTCATAGTGCGGCGGGGGAGGATATGGCCGAGGCGCTGATTGCGGCGGGACGAAGACGGTTCGGTTATGTCGGCAGTGCTCTGGTAAAGGATCTGCGCGCGGCCAAGCGCAAGGCCGGCTTCGAACGCGTCCTGCATGCCCATGGTCTGGGGTTTGCCGAGCAGCGGATAGAAGATGCCTTTTCCTCGATCGCGCTTGGAAAGCGGCTCACGACATCGCTGCTTGCAGCGGTGCCGGATCTCGATTGCATCTATTATTCCAACGACGACATGGCGAGCGGCGGCTTGTTTGCCTGCATGGAGCTGGGTGTCGCGGTTCCTGAGAAGATCCTGATTGCCGGCTTCAACGGGCTGGATCTGGTCGCTTCGCTACCCGCGCCGATCGCAACCTCCCGCTCGCCCCGACGCGCTATTGGTGAGGTTGCGGCGCAATTGGTGCGCCATGCGGTCGTGACCGGCGGGGATGCAATGCGGAAAACCGTAGCGTTCAAGCCGACAATCGTGGGAATCGATGGTTATGGAGCGGCTGAGGGCGCTTCCTGATATCTCTTCATAATTCCTCCCTTCCGACGCATGCCTAGATTGATGTCGGCGACAGGTCCGTTTGAACCAGATGAGCCGTGATGCCTGCATGTGGGTTCCAGCCCTTTTAAGCCTAAGCTTTGCAACAAGATTTCCCCGAAAATCCACAGTTCGGAAATATTTGGAAACCGGCAGGCCAAGACGATCGGATAGACGCATGGGGAGTTATCTTATTGCGGAGTCCGACTGCCGATGTTCCTGACCAATCCGTGGCAACGGGAAGAGCTGAGCCATATCGTTGTCACCACCTTTCATGAAAAGGGTTATCGTGACTACGGCAAGAAATGTATCGAGACCTTCCTTGCCTGCTGGCCGAAGGAAGTCTCTTTGGTCGTCTATGCCGAGAATGTCGGAATCGAGGAGAAGGACCGCCGTCTTCTGGTTTTCGATCATTGCGAGACATTGCCCCGGCTGCGCGGCTTTCGCGATGCCTATGGTAGCGAACCGCAGGCAAATGGATATATCTCGTCACGCAATGGGCTGGTGCGGGATTTCCGGTGGGACGCCGTGCGCTTTTCCAACAAGGTCTTTGCGGTCGCCGATGCCGTCAGGCGCTATCATAACACGGTCGATCAACTGATATGGCTCGATGCCGATACCGTGACCCATAGGCCCATTCCGAAGAGTTTTCTCGATGGAATCGCCCCGCGTGGAAATCAGCTTGCCGCCTATCTGAACAGGAGAATCTATCCCGAATGCGGATGGGTGGGATACAACCTGCGTCATCCGGCGATATTGACCTTCATCGACCGTTTCGAAGGGGCTTATTCCTCCGGCTATTTCCTGACGCTGAAGGAAAGCCATGACAGCTTCGTCTTCTGGAAGGTGCTCCAGCAGATGGAACAGGACAAGGAAGCCAGATTCAGGCGGCTCGGCTCAAGTCTGACGAAAACCCATGTTTTCATCAATAGTGTCCTGGGCGGTTATCTGGATCATTTGAAGGGTGACAGGAAGGCTGAGGGAAGGAGCCGCCGGCGTGATCTTAAATGGCATCGCCGCGAACCATGGTGGCAATGATTTCCGATCATTTGTAGCGGTGAAAGCCTCATTTCTGCTGGGTGTGGGCGCAGACGATCAAGTTGTTTTTTAGGGTGCATGGCACTAATCTGGGTAGCATTGAGGGATTGGGAATTCATGCACGACGATTCGATCCTGCCGACAGAGATCGCTGTTTTACTTGGCTTGATATGCAATATAGGCGCTCCGCTTCTGGCCTTTTGGGTGGCGGGAAAATTGCCTCGATTTCGCCTCTGGATTCATGGTGTCGCTTTCGTTGCTATCCTTGCCTCGCCGTTGACGGCGATGATCCTCGGGTTGCCTGATCTGCTCCCTGAAGAGGAGGAAAGCCCCGGCGCTCGCTTTGCGTTTCTGCCTCTGATCGTCGAGGCAGCCATCATCGTCCTGCTCTATTGCCTGGCCGGGGCGATGCTTCTATCCCAATCTGTCCATTCGGCAATCACAGACTGGCACCGCGGAGATGGGCTCTCGCGGGCGACGCCACGTCCTCGCCGTACAGCCGGGAGCAGATCCTACATCTCCAAAGGCTCCAAATCGCGATAGATATTGTTCAGTTAGACGCACGGGATTGTTGTTCGCCGTCGGAGCTGCGGAATCGCGATCGATAGGCTGTCGGTGACAATCCGACGCTTGTGCGAAAATGATGACGGAAGTTTGCAGCGCTTCCCAGACCGACATGCATTGCGATGACCGAAACAGGAAGGCTTGTTTCTTCCAGAAGCTCGCGTGATCGCGCGAGACGCTCGTTTTGAAGCCATTCCCCGGGTGCGACCCCCGTCGCCTCGCGAATGTGACGATGCAGGCTCCGCACGCTTACGCATGCTTCTTCCGCCATGCGCTGGACGCTCCATTGTTGTGCGAGGTCTCTTCGGATCGCATCCAGCAGAGCGGATAGCCGCGTGGCACCGCGCCCTGCGACCGGGCGCTCGATGAACTGCATTTGGCCGCCTTCGCGATGGGCGGCGACGACAAGGCGCCGGGCCACGCTATTGGCTGCCTTGGCGCCGAAATCCTTGCGCACGACATGAATGCAAAGATCGAGCCCGGCCGCACTGCCGGCCGATGTCAATATGTCGCCTTCGTCGACATAGAGGGAATGCGGCTCGACATCGATTTCCGGATAGGCGGAAGCAAGCCTTGCGGCATGATGCCAATGGGTCGTCGCGCGTCTGCCGGACAACAGGCCGGTTTGAGCCAGCACGAAGGCGCCTCCGCAGATCGACACCAGCCGGACACCTTTGGCGTGGGCTTTCCGCAGCGCTTCGAGAAGCGGCTCGGGAGCCGCGGCGCCCGGCCCCCGCCAACCCGGTATGACGATCGTATCCGCCTGATCGAACAGCTCAAGGCCACCGTCCGAATTGACGGTCAGGCCGCCGGCACCTCGAATGGGTCCGGGCTCTACTGCAGCGGTCATGCAGCGATACCAGCCCGGCCCCATTTCCGGTCGCGATAATCCGAACACTTCGAAGGCGCATCCGAATTCGAAGGTGCAGAGCTGGTCATAGGCGGCGATGACGACAAGCGGGTTGGCGTTCTTTGGCATGATCCTTGCGCTAATGGCTTTTTCGGCCACTGGCAATAGCCGTCCGCCCACGACTACTATTCCTCATCGGATCGCGGCGCGGTCCTTGCGCTTGTCCAAGCAAAGAGATGGTGATGGTGGATATGAGACTGATCGGAATGCTGGATTCACCTTTTGTCAGGCGTGTGGCGATCTCGCTGCGCGCACTCGATATAGCATTCGTGCATGAGCCGCTTTCTGTTTTCAGCGCTTTCGAGGCTTTTGCCGATATCAATCCTGTCGTGAAGGCGCCGTCGCTTGTCACGGATGACGGAACCGTCTTGATGGATTCGAGCCTAATACTTGCGCATGCCGAACGCATCGCGCCGTCGGGGCGCAGCCTCATGCCCGTCGATCCGCAGGATCATGCCCGGTCTCTGCGCATCATCGGTCTTGCGTTGGCAGCGTGTGAAAAGACGGTTCAGATCGTCTACGAGCATAAGCTGCGTCCTATGGAAAAGCAGCATCAGCCCTGGCTTGATCGAATTCATGGTCAGCTTGCGGCGGCGTACCGTCTGCTGGAGGCGGAAATGCCGCAGGCCGATCCCTGGCTCTTCGGTAGACGGCCGCTCCAGGCTGATATCACCAGTGTTGTCGCGTTTCGCTTTACGCGCGAGATGCTGCCCGATGCCCTCGATGTAAAGGCTTGCCCGCGCCTTCATGCGCTGTCGGTGCGTGCCGAGGAGAGCGCGGAATTTCGCGCCTTTCCCTTCAGCTGAGACATGTCGCGCAAAAGCGCTGCGATTGGGCGGCAGCGCGGCACCCAATCCAGTTCCGACTGCGTTCAGGCAGAGTTCATGCGAATCGGCATATCTTTATTCTTGTCTACAAGACAGGAAATGGGGGTAAGGGAAATGCTTGAAGGTTTGGTACGGATTTCGCGTGTTGCCGTGGTCGGATTGGCCGCGTTGCAACTGATGACGTCTGTCGCTTCGGCGCAGTATTATGGCGGCGATGACGATTATGCACCGCCGCCCTGGCAGCGTGACCAGGGTCGAGACTGGAGAGGTCCGCCGCGCGGCTGGGATCGTGACCGCGACAGGGGCTGGGATCGTGACCGCGGTTGCGACAGACGCGATCTCATGCGCGCCGCGCGGGCGGAAGGCTTCCGTCGCATTGATTCGGTCGACAGTAACGGACGCCGCATCGTCGTTCGCGGCTGGAACGATGGCGGTCCGGACCGCATGGTCTTCGCCAATCGGCGCGGCTGCCCGGTCCTCGACTGACGCTCGAAATAGAGCATAAGCGGAAGCCGAGTGTGGGTCGGCCTCCGCTTACATCACGGCAGCGCATGCTCTCGACTGGCTGAAAGCCATGCGTTTGCTGCGACCTTCGAGTTTTACGATAGCTTTGCCGCGCCTTTCAGGCGGCGGCGAATTTCTTTTTTGTGACCGTGACGCTGCCGATTTGCTCGGATTTGGCGGATATTTTGGCGTCAGCGCTTTGCTGCCTGACCAGAAACTGCCAATATATGCCCCATGGATCTCTCACAAGGCCGCGATCGTCCGGACGGCTTTTCCCCAGCGCATAACGCAAACGGTCCGCCTCGTCCTGTGTCGCACATTCGACTGTGATGGAAGAACTATGCTCCGAGCGGTCGAATGGCCCTGCCTCGAAGCCCATATAGGCGCGATTTCCAAGTGTGAAACCTGCAAACTTTACGCTACCGGCGGGTCCATTCAGATTGTCGGTGAGAATACTTGAGACCCATCCGGCTGCCGAACCCGGGATAAGCGACGTATAAAGTTCGATCGCCGTTTCCATGTCATGTTGAAACCAGAGATGTTGTCTGATCTTCATCGTGACCTGCTTTCTACAAATCTTGCCTGGATGGGGCAGGGCATGAAGGAAGCATGCTGACTGCTTGCCGAATAAAATTCATGCCGCCGGTGAGCCGCCTTCTTGTTCTCTTGAGCGGTGTCACCGACGGCATGCTGGAGAGTTGCTCCTAACCGTTCGTGCTCACCCCTGCGGAGCTCGGACGGACGCGGTACACTATTTCTCAGCAACTCTACCAGCGAGAGCCATCACATAGTCATCGGCAATATCGGCCAAGGTCAAAGCAACCTCGGGCTCGTTCCAGCCGGCAGCGAGCGCCATTTGAACAAAGTCACGAAAGGCCACTTCAAGGACCTCTTCGCGCTCGACTGCGCGGTATGAGTCATTGACGGGATGCTGAGGCTTGCTGATCTCTATTGTCTGGCGAGTAGATACCATTGCTGTTTTCCCTATGACTTGCCCCGTTGGACGCACAGTACATTCACCAAACACTAGGGCTTCGGTCTCCGAACGACTATTCTTCTTCTTTTTTAATGGGTTACGCACCATATGTCGTTAGACGTGCATCCGGAAACTTGCAGCAGCGTCCATTTTCGCAATTGCTGAAGTGCGGTTTCGGGTCGACACGGGGATTGGTGGGAAGATGTGCCCTTCGCTTGCGCGTGCCCACCGGTGCGCACGCGTCTCGAGGCATCGAAATCCGCGGTCTAGTGATAATAGCCGAGGGTTTTCAGCCATTCGTCGAAGGAGTGGCTGCTGCCGGAGGATGCCGGCGAGATGACCTGCCCGAGATAGCGCGGGATGGTAAGGTTTCTGGCTTCACGGGGACTATAGCCGAACTCCTTGCCGAAGGCTCGGCTGAAGTGCGCTGCCGAGGAAAAGCCGACTGCAAAGGCAATGTCGACGATCTGTTCCCGATTGGCGGGATCGCTGAGGGCGGCATGAGCCGACAGGAGGCGACGGCGCTGAATATAGTGATGCACGCCGCCATATTGTTCGAATATTTGATAGAGCCTGGTACGGGATATGCCGAGCTCACGGCATATGTGCTCTACCGTCAGATCGCCCGAAATGAGATTGCTTTCCACGAACCGCCGCACGCGTTCCGTCAGGGCGAGAATGCTATGCTGTTCCGTGCCGGTCGATTGTGCCGCCGAGGTCGAAACGGAGGCCACAATCATATTGCGCACCGTCTGGACGACGTGCGGCAGATCGGTGGCTGCAAACCGCGCGAGATTGTTTTCGACGCTATCGAGGAATTCGATCAACATGCTGGTAAACACGCCGGAGAGCGCAATATTGTTCTCGATCTCGACCGGTGTGGGAACGTCGAACAGCAATGCCCTCGGCAGGAAGAGCGAGAGGCCCTTCGCCTCCGTCGAGCGCCCTCGAAAAGGGTGTCCCAGCGATCGCAGTTCCACCTTGCCCGGCTCGCCTTCCAGAACGTGGCCATCGACTTCCGTCCAGGTCCGGCCACTGGTCGGCACTGAGACCTGCCAGTGATCGATGTGATTGGTTTTCACCTTCGCCTGCGATCGCATGTAGCTATGGGGCGGCGTATCCTGTTGAACGATGAGCATGCCGCCAAGATTCCACGCGATATGATCGGCCGGAAAGCCGGCTTCCGGCGGGATATTGTCCGGCAATCGCACGTCGGCCACGGGAGCGACATAAGCTTGCCAGGCGGCAAATTGCGCGGCCGGCTCGATGTCGCGCGTCGAAAACTTCAGCGGCTGCAAGGCTGGAGGCGGCAGGGCTTCCTCCGTCGCCGCCTTCTCCGGTCGCGGGAAGCGCCGCCGTTCTGACTGTAATGACTTCCTGTCCTTGCGCCATGACGATTCTTTCGCCTCGTCTGACGCAGATCCGGATCGTTCCTCGCGCCGAAAATCAGACAATCCGTTCTCCTCGAATACGGCTAGAACAGGACATGAGCGCCGCCATCTACGCTCCATCCATTATTCAAGCAGACGGCTGTCTCCGCTTCGAGCCGCCTTCTTCAGCAAGCTGGTATGCTGCTGTAATTCCTGCCGTATTCCCAGCTCTTTCACCATACTAAAGCTTTCATTTGCTGCGCATTTTAGAAAAAGCAAGTGTTGCGGGTCGCCAAACCTATATTCCCGCTGCAATTGCCGCAAAATATTGCGCTGGCTGAGCCGATTTGTCTCGTGCAGGCACATCTGCCACGTCAAAAGCGAAAACTCGCTCCATGGAGACGCTCTGCAAAACCGCTGCGAAACTATTCCGCCTTTGCCTCGCCGCCTTGGCACCGCCCGGCCGCCATCGTAATTTCCGAACGTTTTCACAGCGGGGTCTTGCAACCGACCAATTCCATTTTCGCAGATCCTATACGTAGTTTGCAGTTGCCCATTCCGCCAAGCTTGCCTAGGCAGATATCAACTGCAATTTTTGGAATGAGACATGACCGAATCCTCGATAATCCCCGTCTTCGATGGCCATAATGACGTGCTGCTCCGGCTGCGCCGCGGTGGCTTGAATTCCGTCGATGCTTTCCTGAATGGCGAAGCTGCCGGACATATCGATCTGCCTCGCGCTCGCCGTGGCGGTCTCGCGGGCGGCCTCTGCGCCATATTTATCCCGTCGCCGGATCAGCCGAAGGCGGAAAATGCCGATTTCGCAACACCTGCTCAGCCCGACGCGCTGAATGAAACTCTGGCCATGGCGCGGCTTCTGCTTGCGATTGAAGCGCGCTCCCAGGGAGCCGTGAAGGTCTGCCGCACGGCCGGTGATATCAAGCGGTCGATTGCCGAAGGCCAGTTTGCTGCCGTATTCCACATCGAAGGTGCGGAAGCGGTCGCGGCCGATCTCGATGCTCTCTACGTTCTGCATCAGGCCGGCCTGCGCACGCTCGGGCCGGTCTGGAGCCGCCCCAATGTCTTTGCCTATGGTGTGCCTTTCCGGTTTCCTTCGTCGCCCGATATCGGCCCAGGGCTCACCGACGCCGGCAAGGATCTGATCCGCGCCAGCAACGAGCTCAGGATCATGATCGATCTCTCGCATATGAACGAGCAGGGATTCTGGGATATCGCCAAGCTGTCGAATGCGCCGCTGGTCGCCTCGCATTCCAATGCGCATGCCATCAGCCCTCACAGCCGCAATCTGACCGACAAGCAGCTCGACGCGATCCGCGATACCGGCGGCCTGGTCGGCATCAATTTCGGCGTGCTCTTCCTGCGGGATGATGGTGTTAGAAACACCGATACGCCGCTCGAAGTCCTCGTTCGCCACGTCGCTTACATTGCTGAGCGTATCGGCATCGAGCATGTCGCGCTCGGCTCCGATTTCGACGGCACGACCATTCCAGCGGCGCTCAGCGATGCGAGCGGCTTGCCGAAGCTGATCGAAGCCCTGCGCGCGCACGGGTTCGACGATCAGTCGCTTGCCAAAATCGCCCATCAGAACTGGGTCCGTGTCCTCGAACAAACTTGGGGCGGCTGAGACGCCCCCTCGTTTCTGTTCGGGGCAGACGACCCGCTCGACTATCGCTCCACGAGATTGATCGACAGCGGATGCATGGGCCGCAACGTAACCTTCATGACCGGCTTGGGCGAAGACTCGGTCGAGCCGGTTACGCGGAATTTCTGCAGGAGTACGGCGAGGATCGCGACGGCCTCCATCATTGCAAAGCCATTGCCGATGCAGACGCGCGGGCCGGCACCGAAGGGCATGAAGGTGTAGCGATGGCGATTTCGCGCCACCGCCGGCTCAAAGCGGTCGGGATCAAAAAGCTGCGGGTCTTCCCAAAGATCCGCATGATGATGCACGGCGTAGATCGGTACATAGATAATGGTGCCCGCCGGTATCATGTGCGTGCCGATGGCAAATTCGCTAGTGACCGCGCGCGAAACGATTGGCGCCGGCGGATAGAGCCGCATGGCTTCCGAAAAGACCTGCCTGGTGTAGGTGAGCTTGCCGAGATGTTCTGCCGTCAGCGGGCCGCCCTCGGTCACGGTGGCAATTTCTTCAAAGAGCTTGGCCTGGCAATCCGGATGGCGCGCAAGAAGATGGAAGGTCCAGGCAAGACCGAGCGCCGTCGTCTCGTGCCCGGCGGTGATGAAGGTCATCAGATTGTCGATGATCTCTTCATCGGTCATCATGCGACCGGTTTCGGGGTCGGCTGCGTTAAGCAGCATGGAAACCAGATCGCTCCGTTCCCCGCCGCTGCGGCGTCGTTCGGCAATCACCGTACCAAGGGTCGTTCGCAGGAAGGCAACGGCCGATCGCGCCTTCTCCTTGCCGGGATGGGGCATCCAGTCGGGCAGGCCAAGAAGGCCGAGCGCGAATTTCCAGCCGGTCGGCTTGAGGTAGTTGGTAATATTGTGCTCGACCTTGTCGACATCGATGCCTTCGCCGCCCGACATCATCGTATCGACGATAATATCGAAGGTGGTGCGCATCATTTCCTGACACAGGTCGATGGGGCTGTTCTTACGGGTGAGCCAGAGATCACGCCTGCGCCCGGCCGCCGCAATCATGGCTGGCTGCAGTTCCAACAGTTTTTCATGGCGAAAGGCGCCGGCCACCGACTGTCGCTGCCATTTCCAATGGGCGCCATCGGAGGTCAGAATGCCGTTGCCGAGAGCCGGGCCTAGCACGCGGCGCACATCTTCGCCTTTGCTGAGCGCGTCGGAATTGCGCACCAGCGCCTGATAGATGAGCTCGGGATCGGCCAGATAGATCCGCAGTTTTCCACCCACCTTGGTGAAGACCATGGGCTCGGTGAAGATTTCCGGCGGCAGTGCGTCGAGCGGATTGCGGATCAGCGACAGGAGGACATGCGGCATTGAGCGCGGAGTGAGGGGAAATGTCGTCTGCGAGAGATCGGCAGCGTTCACACGTGCATTCATCCTTCAGTCTCCTTGTTCAGCCCGGCGGATGCCTGTAGATCAGGATTAAGGTATTTGCCTTACAAAGAATAAGGTGGATACCTTAGAGCTTCAAGGGGGACGAGATGACGGCCAGCAAAGGTGGGAAGAAGGACGTGGCTGCGCGGCCCGATACGCGCGAGCGGATTCTCGTCTCGACATTGTCGCTCTTCAATCAGAAAGGACCGGAAGCCGTCACCACGGCGGAAATCGCCAAGGCCGTGCACATCAACCAGGGCAATCTCTATTATCATTTCCGCACCAAGGAGTCGCTTGTCCTGGCCTTGTTTTCTCGCTTCGAAGCCGATGCATTGGCGCTCGTCAGGCAGGCCGATTCCGTAGAAGGGGCGGATTCAAAAGCCTATGCCGGCTTTTTGCGCAAATGGTTCTCGCTAGTCTGGACCCATCGCTTCCTCTTTCGCGATATTCCCGGCCTGTTGGCAATCGCACCTGGCTTGAGAGGGCCGATCCTGATGGTCAGCGCCGGCATGCGTGTTTCCGTCGATGCCATTTTTCAGCGCATGGAAGAGGCTGGCTTGATCAGCACCGCCGCGGAGGAGCGCAATGCATTGATGACCAATATGCGGATCGTTGCCACCTATTGGGCCGTCTATCTCGGTCTTCAGGAAGGTGTGGGGGAATTGACGCCTCAGCATGTGCATTGGGGGCTCGGCCAGGTCGCGAGCCTGTTGCGACCCTATCTCTCGCCACAGGCACGGGCCGATCTCGAGGAAATGCTCGCGGAACCCTTCGCCTGAGGCTTTTCCGCCGGGTAAGTCCTTGCCGCCATTCCCTCGGCAAACGAACAAAGAATCTCCGAAGCCAGCCAAAATCGGATGATTTAATCTACTAAAAATATAGGGTTTATATCTAATAATTGCATGCGTCGCAGGGTCATCTATCCGTCAGACGACGCTTCCGATGGATCGTGAGGATCGCAACGATGAGATTATTCACACGGCTTGCCCTGTCGGCCGTTGCCCCGCTTCTTCTGGCACAGACGGCGCTGGCTGCCGGTGTGAACGGTGCGCCTGCGCCTTTCGACAAGGGTGGCGTAAAAGTTGCTCTGGTCAGCTACATTTCCGCCGGCGATTTCTTCCAGGCCTATCAGGCGGGTGCCGAAGCGCAGGCCAAGGCGCTCGATATCGATCTTCGCGTTTTCCCCGGGCGCCAGGACGCAGCCGCCCAGCGTGAACAGATCCTTCAGGCGATCAATCTCGGCGTTTCCGCCATCGTCATCGATCACGGTCTACCAGAATCACTTGGCGACGTCGTTCAGCAGGCGCTCGACAAGGGTATCAAGGTCGTTGCCTTTGACGTCAATCTCAACAATCCTAGGGTTCCACAGGTCGAGCAGAGCGATCACGAACTTGCCGACCTCGCCCTGAAGCAGGTGGTCAAGGAAAATGGCGACAGTTTCAAGGCGGGCTATGTCTATGTCGCCGGCTTTGCTCCGCTCGACCGCCGCAATGAGGTCTGGGATGCTTTCAAGAAGCAGAATGCCGGTGTCGTCGAAAAGGCTCGCTTCGGTAACGTCAGCGATACGACCGCGACCTCGACTGCCGATCAGGCAAAGGCGGCGCTGGCGGCCAATCCCGATATATCAGTCGTCTTCGCACCCTATGACGAGTTTGCCCGCGGCGTGAAGCTTGCTGCCACGGATCTCGGCATTGCCGACAAACTGAAGATCTACTCGGCCGACGTATCGACGGCCGACATTCAGGAAATCACCGAACCGGGCAGCCCATGGGTGGCTACGGTCGCGACCAATCCGGCCGTCGTCGGCGCCGTTTCCATCCGTGCCGCCGCCTTGCAGGTCGCGGGGCAGGAGGTTCCGCATCAGATCACCGTCAAGCCGACGCTGCTGACGCAGGAAGGACTTCGCGCCGCCAACGTCCAGACGATTGAGGAACTGGCCAAGAAAGTTCCCGCCTTCAGCGCCAGCGATGCAGTGACCGCCAGCTGGATCCCGGACAAGCTTTTTTAAGCAGCCATTGTCGATATGTCGGCGGGATTTCCGATCCCACCAGATTACGCTACTGAACCGGAGTTCACATCATGAGCCAGTCCAACGTCATCTTTGCGGGCAATCGTAATGTCACGCGGGAAGATCTCTTTGCCAGAGCGGAAGAGATTGCAGCCGATCTTTCCAAGCGCGCCGCAGAGCTTGACCGCGAAGGCCGGCCGCCGCTTGGCGAGATCGTCAAGCTGAAAAATGCCGGCTTGCTGAACGCGCTGCACGGGTCGCAGATCGGTGGCGGCGGCCTCGATTGGGTGGATGGTTTGCGGCTGGTGCGCATTCTTGCGCGCGGTGAGAGCTCCATCGGCCAGCTTCTCGGCTATCACTACGTCAACAGCCAGTACATCTATTGGGCCTTTGACGAGGCCCGCGCCCAGGAGCTCGGCGGCAAGACGGTCGCCAATAGCCTTTACTGGGGTGCAGCAGTCAATCCGCGCGATCCCGGCCTCGTGCTGACGCGCCGCGGCAACGGCTATGTCCTGAACGGCCGCAAGTCCTTTTCCACGGCCGCGCATGTCTCCGATTACGTCAACGCCAATGCCGCGCTTGATGACCGGATCGTTGGCTTTGCCGTCCCGACCAATCGGGCCGGTTACAAAGCCAATGACGACTGGGACAATTTCGGCCAGCGTCTCTCCGACAGCGGCAGTGTCGAGTTCCACGATTTTCCTGTTTACGAAGAGGACCTAGACAAGGCGGCATCGACCGGTGGCGAAGCGCCGGTGCTTGCGACCTTCAACACGCCGCTCATCCAGCTTGTTTTCGTCAATTTCTATCTGGGCACAGCGGAGGGTGCGCTACGCGAGGCTGTCGATTATGTCCGCACGACGACGCGGCCCTGGATCACTTCCGGTGTCGAACGGGCATCGGACGACCCTTATATTCTGGAGCGTGTCGGTGAATTTACCGCAGCCCTCAAGGCATCCGCCGCCCTGGCCGACAGCGCTGCTGCGACGGTTCAGGAAGCTCTTGCTAGAGGACACAAGGCAACGGCGCGCGAGCGCGGTGAAGCAGCGGCCGAAGCCTATGCGGCGAAGGTGCACGCGACCCACGTTGCCCTCGATATCACCTCGCGCGTCTTCGAGCTGACCGGCGCGCGCTCGACCGCGGAGAAATATCGCTTCGATCGCTTCTGGCGCAATGTGCGGACGCACACCCTGCACGATCCGGTCTTTTACAAGGCCAAGGAGGTCGGCGAGTTCGTGCTCAATGACCGGATTCCAGAGGTCAGCCTCTACAGCTAAACGCCGGGGCGGGGACGCGGCGGAGTTTAAGAAGTGGATCGGCTCGTAATCCGAGCTGATGGTGACTTCATCCGCACTCAAGATCGATCAGCGTCATTGGCATCTGGTGTGGCGTGGACCAGTGTTGGAACACGCCACAGCTTCAAACAGGCTCGCCCGCTTGTGGTCTCCCGCGATGCTGGACGATTGATGTTCTGATATCCGGCTCATAAATCCTGTGCTCAACTCACTATTCTGTGGAGGGCTGCCGCCGCACGCCGCAATGCGCACACGTTCCTCACTAGGATCTCTTCCATCACGAATCGCTCCAATGTCCGTTTCCAATAGGGACAGGCGATCGCGATTGAGAATGAAATTGATCCAATGGAGTCCTTCATGGCAGACATGCGCGCACCACTTTCCGGGGTGATACCGAAGATTTCCGTCGTCGGTGTCGGCGGTGGCGGCGGCAACGCGATCAACAACATGATCGCGCAACAACTTCAGGGCGTTGAATTTATAGCGGCAAATACGGATGCACAGGCGCTTGCGACGTCCAAAGCGACCAGGCGCATTCAACTTGGCGCACAAGTGACGGAAGGTCTCGGTGCAGGCTCCCTGCCGGACATCGGACGAGCCGCCGCCGAGGAATCCATCGATGAGATCATGGATCATCTCCACGGTACGCATATGTGCTTCGTGACGGCCGGAATGGGTGGTGGCACCGGCACGGGCGCCGCCCCGATCATTGCTCAGGCCGCGCGTCAGGCGGGCATCCTCACGGTCGGAGTCGTCACCAAGCCTTTTACCTTCGAGGGTAACCGACGCATGCGCACGGCCGACCAGGGCATCGAGCGGCTGCGCGAAAGTGCGGATACCGTCATTGTCATCCCCAATCAGAACCTGTTTCGCATTGCGGACGCCACGACCACCTTCGAGAATGCCTTTGTGACTGCGGATCGGGTCCTGTATGCGGGCGTCAGCTGCATTACGGATCTGATCATTAAGGAAGGTCTCATCAATCTCGACTTCGCCGACGTCAAATCCGTGATGCGGGGAATGGGGCGCGCGATGATGGGAACGGGCGAGGCGTCAGGGCCGGGCCGCGCGCTGAAAGCGGCAGACGCCGCCGTCTCCAATCCGCTTCTCGACGATATGAGCATGAAGGGCGCGCGGGGTGTGCTGATCTCCATTTCCGGCGGGACAGATATGACGTTGTTCGAGGTCGATGAGGCCGCCAGTCGCATCCGCGACGAAGTCTTTGCCGATGCCGATATCGTCGTCGGTGCGATCTTCGACAAGACTCTCGACGGGGTGTTCAGGGTATCGGTCGTTGCAACCGGTCTGGAAAGCCTCGCGGCGGCCGCCGATCAGTCCATGGAACTCCATATGGATCGGCACTAGCTGGCCTCAGCGTGGCGCTCCTGACTTACGCCTTTGTTTGTATGAAAGCCCCGGCGTCTGCGACGGGGCCTTCGTCTATCCGTCAAAGCGCGCCATTCTTCGGCGGAATGACATCGTTCAGGTGATAATTGCCGACGACGTGATATTTCCATCGAACGGGGTCGTGAAGCGTATGCGTGCGGGCATTGCGCCAGTGACGGTCGAGATTGAGGTCGAGCTTCACGGAGGCTGTTCCGGCAAGCTCGAAAAGCGTGTTCGTCGCTTCGATCGCGATTTCCGTCGTCAGTGCCTTGGCTGCCGCAACGGCCAGCGTCGCCTCGACCACCCGCTTCTCCGTCGTCTCGACCTGAGCGGCATCTACCTTGCGGCCGGCGCGTTCGATGGTCGCAGCCGCCGCTTCAAGCCGGATGGCGATCTGGCCGATCTTGGCGATCGTTAGCGGATCGTCGCTGGCGCGGTCGACGCCACTATCCATCCAGGGGCGTGACCTGGTTTTCACGAAATCGAGCGTTTCCGCGAAAGCGGCCCGGGCAATGCCGAGATCGACGCCGGCATGGATGATCTGGCCGACGGAACCGATCGTCGTCGGCCGCTCGAAGCCCTTATGATGCAGGACGACATGGTCGGCGTTCACATAGACATTGTTGAGCGCCGTCGTGCCGCTGCCTGTCGTACGTTGTCCGAAGCCATCCCAATCGTCGATGATTTCGACGCCCTCCGTACCCTTCGGCACGAAAGCCATGACCAGCTTGTCAGCTTCATCCAGCGCGAAGACGGTGATCCAATCGGCAAAGAGAACGCCCGTCGAATAGAACTTGCGGCCATTGATGCGATAGCCGGGTCCATCGCGAGTAATGCGGGTATTATAGTGCCCGACCGTTTTCGTGCCCCGCTCGGACAAGGCATTGCCGAATCGGTCGCCGGCCAATGCGCGGCTGAAGAAGAAGCGTTTCTGATCCTCGGAGCCATCGACGCGCAGAGCCTCAAGGATATAGAAATGGTTCTGCGGGATCTGTCCAATCGAGCCATCCGCCTCAGCCAGGATCGCCGTGATCTCGGCCAGCGCCGCATTCGAAACATCGAGACCACCATATTCCTCGGGGACGGTGATCGCCAGCAGTCCGGATTGTGCCAGGGCATCCATCTCGGCAAAGGGGAGCAGCCTCTCGCTGTCGCGCTCCGAGGCGCTAGCGGCAAAGCGTGCTGCAAGCTCCTGCGCGACGGCCAGCGCTTGTTGCTCGGTCTCCAGTACCGTGGCCTCCGGATGCGTGGCGTTGATATGGTGCAATTGCGCGTTCATGGACAGGCTCCGATTTCATTCGGCGCCACGATGCCGCATTCAAAGCCGGGCTTCGAGAAAAGGCATTTCATTTTTTGGGGATGAGGTCGCGTCTTCATTCCTTTCTCTATAGAATTAATGGTCAATTACTGCCTGGAGCTGTACCGGTGCTCATGAATATTGATCTTACGCCGATTAGCGGCGTCCGGTTCGCCAATCTTCAAAGCGTGCATGTGCGAGCGCAAGCGAAGCAATGACCGGCGTGAAGCAATGAAATGGCAGAGCGCGGCCGGATTGCAGCGGAATCGGCAGAGATTCCGCCGTTTCGCCGAGCGCCAGTCTCGCCAGTGTCCGACCGAGTTGCGCCGTCATGGCGATGCCGCGGCCGTTGCAGCCGATCCCTCCGAAGAAGCCGTCGCCGAAATGATAGAGGCGCGGCAGGAAGTCCGGCGTCATGATCGCCGTTCCGGTCCAGACGATCTCCACACCCGGATGACGCGGCAGACGGAGTTCGGATGTGAGCCGGTCGACGACGGCGCGACCGACGCGCTCGAAGGCGCCGACCGGATTGATCGCCATACCGCCGCTGATCAGCCTGTTGTCGCGATCGAGCCGGTAGGTGAAGAGGTTGGAGCGCGTATCGCCGACAGGCCGGCGATTTGGGGCGATCCGCGCAACAGTTTCGGCATCGATCGGCTTCGTCGCCACTTGATACACCTTTAACGGCACGCCCGTTCGACCCATGCGGGAAGCTATGCCGCTCGTGAAGGCGTTGGTGGCGAGGATGACGACCTCCGTTTCGATTTCATGGTCCACGAGGTTAACGCGCCAGGTGCCGGCATGTCGCTCGACATGCTCGACCACGCTGTTTTCGCGGATCATGGCGCCGCGCTGCATGACCGCCCTTGCGAGCCCGTAGAGATAATTCAGCGGGTGGATCGTGCCACCGGAGTGATCGATCAATCCTCCGGAATAGATCGCCATACCGGTCTCATTGCGGATGGCGCCGGCATCGAGAAATTCGACTGGACGACCAAGTTCTGTCCAGTCCTTCGCCCTTTGGCGCAGGATCGCTGCCATGTCGTCGCCATAAGCGGGCTGCAGCCAACCGGTCTGCACCGCATCGCATGAAATCTGTTCCTCCGCGATGGTCGCAAACACCTCGTCGGCGCCTGCACCGACGAGCGACAACAGCGCATCTGCCTTGCCGCGCGGCAGCTTCTGACGGACGGTCGTCGGATCGGCCTTGGCAAAATTCGGAACCACGAAGCCGGCATTCATGCCGCTGGCTCCCGCACCCAGCCGCCCGGCCTCAAGAACGGTCACGGAGCGGCCGGCGCGGGCAAGATGAAGTGCTGCGGTCAGGCCGGTGAAGCCGCCGCCGATCACGACGACATCTGAGCGGGAAGGCAGGTCGTGGGAAAGTTCAGGGGCAGGGCCGGCTGTCAGCGTCCACAGGGTAGGATTGGTAGGGCGAGCGGCACTGCTGGGCATCAGCGGAGGGTCTCTCAATAACTACGCCAGATAGCTGTCACCATAGATCAGCCGCTGAAAGGATTGCGCCAGGATGATTTCAAGCGAGGCACCCCAATGGGAGCGCCTCGCCTTTTTGCAAAATAGAGTGTTGCCTACTTGATCTTATCCTTCAGGGCTGAAACGTCTTCCATCTTCAGCTCGCCGTCGGTGACGACCTTGCCGTCGGCGATCTTCCAGAGTCGGAAGGGGCCGGTGATGTCGCCATATTGATCGAAGGAGACCGGGCCGATGACGCCCTCGTAACGGATCGGCTTGCCTTCCTTGATGAGACCGAGCGCCTTGGCGAACTCTTCCTTACCGGCATAGATCGGCGTGCCCTTGGGATCGACGACTTTATAGATGTCATCCTTGAGCTTGGATGTGTCGTCGCCGGCGATAGCCAGCGCGAGACCGACAATCGCGCCGGCGTCATAGGCGCGGTCAGCAGCCGGATTGGTCGGTTCGATCCCCGAGAAATCCTTGTAGTTCTTGTTGAAATAGTCGGTCGAGGGCGTCGGCGTCGTGCCCGAGGAGGTGCCGTAGGCGTCCTTCAGGATAGTCGGCGCCGACGGAATCGATAAAGTCCGGGCTGTTCATGCCGTCATTGAGCAGGAACTTCTGCGGGCCGCCTTGCGAGATCCATGTGCGGGCAATCGTCGCACCATCAACCGGCGTACTGACGAGGTAGAGGCCATCCGGATTGCCGCCCATGCCGGCTGTCACTTCGGAAGCATAGCTTGACTGCTTTTCATTGTAGGGCGTCGTCGAGACGATCGTGCCGCCGAGCGCCTTATAGGCTTTCGAGAATTCGGCGACCATGTTGACGCCGAAATCATTGTTGACGTGGATGATCGCGAGCTTCTTGAACCCCTTGTCGATCGCATATTTGGCGGCTGCAATGCCCTGCAGCGAATCCGAGGTGATGGTGCGGAAGAAGATGCCGTTGGTCTTGCCGTCGCGGCCGAGCGCCGTCAGCGTTGGCGAGGAGGCAGCGGGCGATACCTGCACGACCTTCGCGGGTGCGGTGACCGACGTCAGGATCGGGATCGTCACCGAAGAAATAATGCCGCCGATTATAGCCGGTACCTTCTTGACCTGCACCAGCTGGGTTGCAGCATCCACTGCGACATTGCCCTGGCTCTGGCTGTCGCGCGTATCCGTCACCAGATCGCAGCCATGGGCGCCGCCGGCGGCGTTGATATCGCGGAAGGCCATCTCGACGGACTTCGCGCCCGCCTGGCCATATTCGCCGGCCGGGCCGGTCAGTTCCATCACGAGGCCGACCGTGACTTTGCAGTCTGCGGCATTGGCGGCCCCGGCTGCAGTCAGAAGGGCGAGAGCCGTGGTGATTTGAAATATCGTCTTCTTCATCTTTGTTCCCCTTGTTCGGTCAACGATTTTCATTTCTGTTTTTAGAACCTGTCAGGTCTCCGGCATCTGCAGCCAGGTTTCATGCAGATGCTGCCATTCGACGCCGTTGGGTGCCGATGAACTTGCAGTGAAAAGGGCGCTCGCCTGACGCCGGCTATATTTGCCAGCCCGCGTCTGCGCTTCGACATAAGTCAGGACGATCGTATCCGTAGTTTCGTAGCTCGCGCGGATATCCGAAATCTCGATGGTGAAATTGCCCTGAAACGTCGCCCGGTTTGCCCGGATGAGCTCGATGGTTTCAGCGCGGTCGAAGATACGGCCGGTCGGCGGGATCATATGGAACGCCTGGCCGAAGGTGCGCTCGCAGCGGCCGAAATCCGTATGATCGGCAGTGGCGGCATCGTACCAGGCTTCGAAGAAGCGATGGAAATCGATGACTTCGGCGCTGGCTTTGCGGAAGAGAGGCGATTGCTGGCTCATACCTTCCCCGCATTGAGGTTGTAATGCATGATCGAGCCGTGCCTGCCGGTACGGTCGCGCTCCAGCGTATAGACATCGCCATCGAGACCAGGGCTTTGGGCGATGATGTCGGTAATCTGGCGGCGGTCTTCGTCCGAAAGGGCAATGTCCATGATCCTGGCATTGGCGAGCGCATGCGCCTGATTGCGGGCGCCGACGATGACCGCGGCCACCTGCGGCTGCTCCAACACCCAGGCGCTGGCGATCGTGGCGATATCGACGCCATGACGATCACCGATAGCTTTCAGCGTGCCGAGCAGTGATTGAAACAGCTCCCAGCCGCCAAAGTCATCGATGATCAGCTTGTATTTGACGAGCGAGCGATTCTCGAGCGGCATTTCCGGTTCCGGCTCCCCTAGCCATTTGTCGCTCAGGAAGCCGCCGGCCACTGAGCCGTAGCAGAGGAACTTCACGTCGTTCTCCGCCGCCAGCTTGGCGAGGCTACGCGATGGCCGTTGATCGAGAACGGAATATTGCAATTGCTGGCTGACGAGTGGAATGCCGGCTTTCAGAATCTCGGCAACATGCGGCGTATCGAAATTGGTCGTGCCGACATTACGCACCTTGCCTTCGCGGCGCATCTCGTCCAGCCAGCTCAGGGCTTCGAGATAGCCTGATAGCGAGTAGTCCCACCAGTGAAACTGTACCAGGTCAAGCTGTTCGGTCTTCAGTTTGTGCAGCGATTTGTCGACGATGCCGCGAATATAGTCGCGGCTGATGGTTGCGAGCTTTTCCAGATCGGGAACCAGCTTCGTGTGGACCTTCATCGCGCTTGAGGCTTCCGTGCCGCGCTCGTTGCGAAGCCGTTCGCGCGCCTCGCCTATCAGCTCCTCAACGCCCGTATAGATATCAGCGCAATCATAGGTGCGGATGCCGACGTCGAAAGCAGCGATCAGGTCGGTCACGGCCTGGGCGCGATCGATTTCGCCGTGCCCGCCGGCAAGCTGCCAGCCGCCGCGGATGATGCGGGAAATCTCGTATCCGGGGCTGAGCTCAAAAGTCTTGGCGGTCATGCAATTCATTCTCCTTCTGGCAACGGCACGGCCGTTGTTTCGGCATGGCTGAACCGCCGTTTGCCCGTTCTGACGATCCGCAGCCGGCTCGCGCAGTTGGGGTCGGGGCAGGCGATTTCCGCGTCCGAGGTCATCCAGTCGTTCTTGTGGGTTGGTCGCTGCTTGGCCGCCAGCAGCGGCAGGACGGCCGATATGGAGTAGATCGAAAAGCCCTGGCCCGCAGGGAGGGACAGCATCTCGCCCTTGAGTTCGAAATAGTCACCCGGCTTGGCGCCGCAATAGATCGGCTTGCCCTCGGGAATGACCGCTTCCACTCTAAGGTCGAAGAGCTCGAAACTGTCGTCGCTTTCAGCGGCCATCTCAGATCTCCACGCGTTCGAAGGTGACGTCGCAGGCGCCTTTGCGGCGGATGACGCCGCAGGCCGCCGCGAAGTGTTCGCGCTCCTCTGGGCGCACTTGCGCGACGACGCTGCCGGCAAGCCAGCCGATCGGGAAGAGCAGGCGAGCGCCCTGACCATAGAACAGACCGATATCGAAGATCGCATCTGGATTGCCGCCCCACATACGCGGCGGCACATAGCTGAGCACAATATCGCCTGGCTGCGGCGTCAGTGTCGCGTTCTCGGCGGGCAGGGCGTTTGCATAGGAAGCACCCTTCAGATGCGCCGGCGGGATTGGGCACGAGATTTCCGGTCCGGTCCACATGGCATGAATGCCGCCAACCACGCGAGCTTCGCCGAGATAGGTCCAGAGAAAGGCGGCATTATCGGGCGCCTTGGTTTCCAGCAGAGGTGCCAAGATACTGAGGCCGGAACTGGGTTCGGAGATCTTGATGGCGCGTTGGCTCATGCGGATTGGCCCCTTTTGGCTTCGGCTTCCAGTTTGCTGCGCAGGAAGGTGAACGGCCGGCTAATGTCCGCCACCAGCGCATCGCGCGCTTCTCTGGCGTCCTGTGCGGCGATCGCCTTGACGATGGTGCGGTGATAATGGGCGGTATCGACCTCGCCGGCATCCGAGAAGGCATAAATCGCGACGCGGATACAGGGGCCCGATTGCAGCCAAAGGCTTTCGATCATCGGGATCAGCACGGCGGAACCGCAGGCGCGATAGATCTCAAAGTGAAAGGCCTGATTGAGCGTCACCTCGCGGTCGACATCCTTCTTGTGCTTCAGCGCGCGCATCTCGTCCCATTCGCCGAGCATGCTCTCGATGGTCGTAATCTGCCGCGGCGTCATGCGGATCGCGGCAAGCGCGATCGCCTCGCCCTCGATCAGGATGCGAGCGCGCAGAAGATCGTCCATGCGCTCCAGCGTGATCGGCGGCACGCGAACGGATCGATTGGGGAGGGCTTCCAATGCCTTTTCGGTAATGAGCCGACCTAGCGCCTCGCGCACCGGCATGGTGCTGGTCATCAGCGCGTCGGCAAGACCGCGGATCGTCAGCACCTGGCTCGGCTCGAAAAGCCCGCCGATCAGCGCCCGGCGCAGCTCCAGATAGACCCGGTCCTGAACGGTTTCTCGCCCCACTGGCGCAAGCTGTGCGGCAATCGGATCGCTCTTGTCGGCGGTGGCCTTTTGCATTCGAAATCCCCTTTTCGGCTTGCGAAGAGGATTAAAGCTGATTAGCGTGATCAATGCAAGTGTGATCACAAATCAAATAATCAGGGAAACGGCAATGATCGTTTTCCGGCCAGAGGGATCTCATGAGTACGACAACTGAACGGCATGGGGAGGAAGCCCAGCCTGTTCTGACGGCCAGAAACGTGGTGCGGCGTTTCGGCGGCCTCGTCGCCGTCAACGATGTTTCCTTCCATGTGCGCCAGGGCGAAATCCTCGGCTTGATCGGTCCGAACGGCGCCGGCAAGACGACGATGTTCGACCTTCTGGCCGGTAGCGTCGCGCCGAGCACCGGCGAAATCGTCTTGAATGGCACCGCAGTCGCAGGCGAGGCTGCCCATCGACGGATCGCACGCGGACTTGGACGCACCTTCCAGATCCCGCGGCCGTTTCCCAATCTGACGCTTCTCGACAACGTGATGCTGGCCGCCCAACGTCAGACAGGAGAGCGCTTGTTGTCGAATTTCCTGCGGCCATGGAAGGTCGCCGCTGAGGAGAAGGCGGCCTATGCAAAAGCGATGGAGTTGCTTGACCTCGTTCACCTGACGCGTCTGGCGCATGAACCGGCGCGCGTTCTATCGGGCGGTCAACGCAAGCTTCTGGAGCTTGCCCGCGTCATGATGGCCGATCCTGCCCTCATCCTGCTCGATGAGCCCGCCGCCGGCGTCAACGCCACGCTTCTGGAGACGATCATCGACCGTATCCGCGATATCAACCAGCGCGGTGTCACCTTTCTTCTGATTGAACACAATATCGATATGGTCACGCGCCTCTGTCACCGCGTGCTTGTGATGGCGAGCGGCCAGCTTCTTTGCGAGGGCACACCGGAAGAGGTAGCCCGGGATCCGCGCGTCATCGAGGCCTATTTGGGAGGCGCGGCATGAGCGAACCGGTCTTGAGTGTTCGCAATCTCGTTGCCGGCTACGAGCCGGGTGTTCCGATCGTGCGTGGCGCCTCGATTACGGTGAAGGAGAGGGAAATCGTCGTTGTGCTGGGCCCCAACGGCGCCGGCAAGTCGAGCTTCATCAAGGCGATCGCCGGTCTGGTTCCGGTCGAAAGCGGCACGGTGGAACTGGGCGGCAGCGATATAACGAGTACGCCCGCGCACATCATGGTGCGGCTCGGCCTTGCCTTCGTGCCGCAGACGGAGAATGTCTTTCCGCTGATGTCCGTCGAAGACAATTTGAAGGTTGCCGGCGGCATCCTGAAGCCGAAGGACGTGCCCGTTCGCATCGAAGAAATGTATGCGACCTTTCCGGATCTTGCCCGTCATCGCCGCATCGCGGCCGGCAATCTCTCGGGAGGGCAGCGGCAGATGCTGGCCGTCGCCCGAGCTCTTATCGTTCACCCGAAGCTTCTCGTGCTCGATGAGCCCTCGGCGGGCCTCTCGCCGAAATTCGTCTCGATGGTCTTCGACATGCTGAGCGAAATCCGCAAATCCGGCGTCACCATTCTCCTGGTCGAGCAGAATGCCAAGGCGGCGCTTGCGATTGGCGATCGTGCCTATGTTCTCGTCGAGGGCAAAGACAGGCATGAAGGCGTTGCATCGGAGCTTTGGAGCGATCCTGTCGTAGCCGAACTCTACCTCGGGCAGCGACCCGCAACTTCGGCAAGGGGAGGTGCGGCATGAACCTGCAATTCATCATCGATGGCTTGCTCACAGGCTCGATGATCGGCCTAGGCGCGATAGGTGTGACGCTCACCTATTCGATCCTGCGTTTCTCGAACTTCGCCCACGGCGATTTCATGGCCTGGGGCACCTATGCAACGCTTGCTGTCGTCAGTGCCATAGGCGCAATCTTCGGCAAGGTCGCTCCCATTGGCCCGCTTTCCTTCGGCTGGCCGTTGATCGTGGCGGTAATCCTGGCGATGGGCTTTACCGGCATCCTTGCCCTCGCGCTCGACAAGGTGCTGTTTGCCAGGCTAAGGGCTAAAGGCCAGTCGATCATCGTCGTGATGGCGAGCTTCGGTGCCTCCATGGCGCTGCGCAGCCTGCTCGAATTTCTCTTCACGTCGCGCCCGGCCTATTTCAGCCGCGCCATTCAGATCGCCATGCCGATCGGTTTCGGCATCCGCATCACGCCCGATCAGATCGCCCTTTTGATTGTGACGGCGCTTTTGGTCTTCGGCGTTCATATGCTGATGACGAGGACGCAGACAGGGCGTTCCATGCAGGCGCTGAGCCAAAATCCGGCGCTTGCCCGCGTCGTCGGCATCGATGTCGCCAAGGTCGTGCGCGTCACCTGGCTGATCGGCGGTGGACTGGCCTGTGTCGCCGGCGTCATGATCGGCATTCTCGTGCAGATCCGCCCGCTGATGGGCTTTGACATGCTTCTGCCGATGTTTGCCGCCGCCATTCTCGGCGGTATCGGGAGCGTTCCGGGCGCGGTTTTGGGTGGCCTGATTATCGGCCTTGCCGAAGCGGCCGCGGTTCAGCTTATCGGTGCGGAATGGCGTGCCGCCATTTCCTTCATCATCCTGATGGCGGTGCTGTTCATCCGGCCGATCGGCCTTTTCGGAGTGAGAGAGCGATGATGGACATTATTGGCTACGGCGCTTTCTTCCTGACCACAGCGTTGATCTTCTCCTTCATCACCCTCGGCCTGAACCTGCAATGGGGCCTGACCGGCCTCTTCAATGTCGGGCTCGCCGGCTTCGTAGCGATCGGCGCCTATACCTCGGCCCTGCTGACGACGCCGGATACGGCCGGGCGGTTCGGTGGGTTCGATCTGCCGATCCTCGTCGGCTGGCTCGGCGCGATGATTGTCGCCGGTCTTGCCGCCGCCATTATCGGCGTGGCGACGCTCCGGCTGAAATCCGATTATCTGGCGATCACCACCTTCGGCGTGGCCGTCGTCGTCCAGCTCGTGGCCCTGAATGCGCAGAAACTGACCGGTGGCCCCTTTGGCATCGGTTTCATTCCGCGCCCATTTTCCAGCCTCGCCGAAACGCCACTTCTTTTCAATTTGGCCAATCTCGGCATCGTGGTCGTCGCATTGCTGATCGTTTATTTTGCGCTGGAGCATCTGGCGAAAAGCCCTTGGGGACGCGTCCTCAAGGCGTTGCGTGAGGACGAGCGCGCCGCCATTTCTCTTGGCAAGAGCGCTCGCTTCTATCGCGTACAGGCCTTTGCCGTCGGCGGTGCGATCATGGGGCTGGCTGGCGCCATACAGGCGCATTTCATCGGCTTTATCGCGCCGGACAATTATCTTCCGATCCTAACCTTTCAGGTCTGGGTCATGCTGATCGTCGGTGGCTCTGGCAGCAACAAGGGTGCTATCGTCGGCAGCGTTCTGGTCTGGGCTATCTGGGCTGGTTCCGGTGCGCTGACGAGCATCCTCTTTTCGCCGGAACAGCAGGCTCGTGCGGCATCGCTGCAGATCGTAGCGATCGGCGTCATGCTCTGCATCATCCTGCTGGTGCGTCCCGGCGGCCTCTTTGGCGACATGCCGCGGCGGCGATCTGTGATCGCGCCGCAACGAAAACCGGCCGAGGACAAGAGCAGCGCCGCCTCATAGCCTAGCGCCTGAGTGAGCAGAAGCCTCGCTCCAGCTTTAAGCTATGCGCAGTCGCAAGGCGCGTTGCCCCTAACCTTTAACGGCGCCTGCCGTCATCGAACCTGAAAGCTGGCGATACATCACGAGACCGAGCAAGGCTGGCGGCAAGGCGCCGAGGATCATGACGGCGGATGCCAGCCCCCATTGCACGCCGCCGCCGCTGGCCGCGAAGAAGAAGGAGGCGCCGACCGTCATCGGCACGGCGCGGTTGGTCGTCAGCATCAGCCCGAAGAGGAATTCGTTCCAGGCAGTGATGAAGCCGAAGATGAAGGTGGTGACGAGCGCGGGGCGGATCACCGGACGAATGACCCTGATCATGATCTGGAAGACGTTGGCTCCGTCGACCGTCGCGGCCTCGTCGAGCTCTATCGGTATGTCGGATATGGCATTGACCAGCATGACCAGGGCCAGGGGGATATTGACGATCGTCAGAATAAGCCCAAGGCCGATCCGGGTGTCGAGCAGGCCAAGCCACTGATACATCATATAAAGTGGGATCGCGAAAACGACCAGCGGCACGGCGCGAAGGTTGATAACCAGCGGAAGCAGGAGCTTTTGTCCGGTCTCGCTACGGGCGATCACGTAAGCCGCCGGGAAGGTAAGGACGATCGCCAGCAGGGTGCCGATGAGCGCTGCCGCGGCGCTGTTTGCGAGATAAAGGAAAATGTTGAAGCGCTCGGTGTCCGTCAATACCTTGACGTAGTTGTCGAAGGTCGGCTGTTCGATCCACAGGCCGGGATTATTGGAGATCTCGCGTGTAGTCTTGAATGAAGTAATGAGGGTGACGAGGATCGGAAAATTCGTCGCGAAGACCACGATACCATAAACGATCCAACGTAGGAATTTCAGCATCTCATCTCTTCCTTCGCGCGCCAAGCCAGTTCAGGCCGTAGAGAACCAGCAATGAAGTGATGAACAGGACGACGGATGCCGCCACCGCCTTGCCGATGGCGCCTTCCTTGAAGAAGGCCTGGTAGATGTAGATCGACAATGAGGTCGTCGATCCACCGGCCCCGCTGCCGGTCAGGGCGTAGACATTGTCGAACACGCGGAAGCCGTCGATGAAGCGGATGAAGAAGGCGACGGTCAGCGTCGGCAGCATCAGGGGCAATTCGATACGCCAAAGCCGCTGCAGACCGGTCGCACCATCGAGCGCTGCAGCCTCGCGCACATCTTCGGGAATGGCGATGTAGGCGACGTAGAAGAGCAGAAAGGCGAATGGTGTCCATTGCAGCACTTCGACGACGACAAGCGTGCGGAAGGCGTTCTGATAGTCGAGGAAAGCCGGGCTGTCGCCGAACCATTCGAAAAGATAATAGGGCACAGGTCCGGCAAATTCATGCAGCACGAGGCGATACATCAGGCCGACCATGGCTGGTGCGACCATCAGCGGCAGCATCAGCGGAGCCATCAGAACAGGCCGTGCCGATAGAAGCGGCTTCAGAAAGATCGCCAGGAAAAGGCCGAGCAGGCATTCCGAGATAGCCGTGATGATGCCAAAGCGGAAGGAGAACCAGACGGATTGCCAGAATGCGGTTTCCGTCAGCACTGTGACGTAATTGCCGAGACCGCTGATCCGTGGACTGCGCAACGTCTCGAACGAAACGGTCGAAACGGAATAGAGAAGATTGAGAAGAGCCGGGAAGCCGAGGAACAGCAGCAGAAACCCGACCAACGGTGCCAGGTAGAGCCTGCCTTCGGCGCGTTTTACAAGAGCCATGGGTTTCAGCCGCATTGGCCGGATGCCGGGAGAGCCTTTTCACTTTTCGTCGAATCGCGAAAAGGCTCTATTCCTCTGCTTTTACGCAATACCGGACGGAAAACCGCAATACACTTTTCCTGGAATTGCTCCGAAGCCGGCACCCGGCCTTCTCCTTATTTCTTCAAGAAATCCTGCATGCCTGCCTTAGTATGGGCAAGCGCATCCTCAAGGCTCTGCTGACCCGACCAGTAGCCCGTGAATTCCTTGGCCTGCAGCTCGTAGACCGATAGCGCCTTGGCCGAGGTGGCCCCCGTCATGACGTAGCCATATTTGCTGGCAAACTCGCCGAGCTTCACGAGATCGGGACGCTCCTTGGCCACCTTGGCGACGACATCCGGCGTCAGCGCCGGTGAACCGCCGGCACGCGCATAGGCAAGGGCCGCATCCTCGGAGGACAGCCACTTGAGGAACTTGATAGCGCCTTCCTTGTTCTGCGCGTTCTTGTTCAGTCCGAGGCCGAGACCGTGGATATGGTCGACGCGACCGTTCGGCCCGGCCGGCGGCGCAACGATGCCGGTGGCGTCGGCGACGGCAGGCGACTTCTTTGCATCGGTGAGCTCGGCCGCTGCGGCATTCCATTGCAGGGCAGTCGCGGCCTGCCCGGAGCTGAAGGCGGCATTGGTTTCGGCATATTCGTAGCTCAGCGAATCCTTCGGCGATGCGCCGGCATCGTAAAGCGTCTTATAGAGCTTCAGTGCCGTCTTGTAGGCATCCGAGTCGATCGTGACATTGCCGCTCGCGTTCATCCAGTCGCCGCCATAGGAGCGCGGCAGGGATTGGAACACCATCATATTGAAGAGAAGGTTCTTCATCTGCAGCACGGTGCCATAGCGGACCGGGCTCTGGCGGTTCACCTGTTTGCTGAAATAGAGCGAAGTCGCTGCCCAATCATCCCAGGTCCAGTCGTCGGGCTGCTTCGGCGCCAGCTCCTTGCCGAGATATTTCTTGGAGATCTCGGCATATTTGGTCTTGGCATCGGGATCGGCGATAAGGGCATCAACGAGATCCTTGCGGTAGTACATGAAATGCAGCGACAGGTCCGTCGGCACGCCATATTGCTTGCCATCGAACTGCATCGTTTTCAGCACCGTGTCGCCGAACACTTTGGAGGCATCCGCATTAAGCTCGATCGGCTCCATGTAAGGTGCATAGCGGCCGATCGAATAGGTCGCGACCAGATTGACGTCGAAGGCGTTCGAGCCGGCTGCCATGTCGGCCTGCAGCTTGTCGAAGAAACCGTCGCGATTGAAGAACAGCAGCTCGACCTTGTCGGCATCCGATGCCGTCTTGTTGTAGAGATCGGCGGTGGCGCGCAGCGCCGTTTCCTCTGAGCCTCCCGGCCAGCCGAGCACGACGACCTTGGCATTGGCAAGTCCTGGTAGGGCCGTTGCCGACAGCATGAGAGCAAGCAGTGTGGACGATATGTGCTTGAATTTCATTTTGTTCCCTTTCCTTATCGTTGTTTGTTGAATTGAGCAGATCTTTTCATCGATGGCGTGCAGCAAGATCTGCCGCGCCGATGATGCCGGCATTGGAGCCGAGGCTTGCGGCGACCAGGCGCGGTGCCACATGTGGCGGCAACCCCTCGAGTTGCGTACCGACAGCGTCGAGATAGCCGGATGCCAGACCGATACCGCCGCCGATAACGATGCGTTTCGGCGCGAGCATCATCTGGATGTCACGGCATAGAAGCGCGACGCGTGACGCCGACTGCATGATGATCGCTTCGGCCCAGCCGGCACCTTCGCGTGCCTTTCGAAAGATCTCGGGTGCCTCGGCCGGATGCCCGGCGCGGGCGGCTTCGGCCGCCATCCACCGACCCGAAACGACGTCCTCCAGTGGTGACTGGCCGTGCATCGGTCCGCGAAGCAGGCCGAAATGACCTGCCAGACCCAATAGCGGCCGCCCATTAATTACGATGCCGCCGCCGATGCCCGTCGATATGGTCAAAAAGACGATATCCTCGTTGTCGCCCGCGCCGAACCTGTGTTCGCCCCAGGCTGCAGCCTGAGCATCGTTGACGGCGAGAGCCGGCTTGCCGAAGATTTTGCTGGCCTGTGCCACCAGTGGATAACCGTCCGGAATTGCGAGTGTCGCGGGATTGAGGGCCGACCAGCAGCCGTCGTTTATCAAGCCGGTTGCGGCGATGCCGACGCGCTCATATCGACCGACCCAGGACTTTGCGTGCTCGGCGACGGCGGCCAGCCAGGCGTCCGGGCCTGCCTGCCGGCTGGTCGCGATGGTCGCCTTATCAAGTACCTGCCCGCCCTGGACCAGGGCCGCCAGGGTCTTCGTGCCGCCGATATCGATCGCCAGCGTTGCGTCATCACGCGCGGAAAAGGCAGCGGAAACAGCGTCGTCGAACCAGAGTGTCACATGCTCGGTGCGCGTGATTGCCGATCCGACGACGACGGCACAGGCACCGGCCCGCACGGCATCCGCCGCCTGTTCGGGCGTGCGGATGCGGCCTTCGGCGATCACATAGGGCGTGAGCTCCCGCATGGCGGCAATCAGCGCGATATCCGGCTCCACCGGTTCGGGGCCGCCGACATAGCCGGACATGGTCGTGCCGACGAAATCGACGCCGGCATCGAGAGCGCGTTTGGCATCCCCAACACACGAGCAATCCGCCATTGACAGCAGACCTCGGGCCTTGATGGCGGCAATCAGCGCTTCGATCGTTGCCGGGCGAGGCCGATCGGTCGCATCGAAGGCGATGATATCGGCGCCGGCATCGGCCAGCGCCTCAACATCGGTGATAAAGGGAGTGATGCGCACCGGGCTGTCATCGAGGTCACGCTTGACGATGCCGATGATCGGCGCGTCGACGGCCGCCCTGACGGCTGCAACGTAAGCCGCCGACTCGATGCGCAAGGCACGGGCGCCAGCGGCCAGAGCCGCACGCGCAAAGCCGCTAACGAAAATGGCCTCATCCATCGCTCCGCCCGGTACGGGCTGGCATGAGACAATGAGGCTCAGATTGAGATCTTCCTTGCGCATTCGGCACCCCTTTCGGAGCGCAACGATAGAGAATGATCACCAGAAAGCAACCGGTTTTAAACTGGTATTATCTCTGCAGCTCGAAGACGAAATCATAGACCTCGCCCTTGTAGCGGGTCTCGCAATATTCGACGATCTCTCCGTCGGCTAGAAAGCAACGCCGCTCGGTCGTCAGGATCGGTGCGCCCGGTTCGCAGCGCAGATGCTGCGCATCCTCGGGCGAGGCGGCGCGCGCGCGCATGCGCTGGACGGCACGCCTAGGAAGAAAGCCGCGCTCGGCCAGCGCCTCATAGAGGGAATCGCCGACGAACGAAGGTGAGGGAAGGAAGCGCACGGGTACGGCGGCATGTTCGACTGCGATCGGTGCGCCATCGGCTGTTCGCACGCGGCGCATCCGCAGGACTTGCGCATTGGCTGAGATGCCAAGCGCCATCATCTCCGTCGGCGAAGGTCGGGTTAACTGTTTGGAAATCCAGACGCAACCGGGCTCCATTCCACGAGCGCGCAGGTCTTCGGAGAAACTGGTGAGGGTGGAAAGCGATTTTTCGACGCGCGAGCCAATCTCGCTGCGGGCACCTTGCCGTCGGCTCAACATGCCTTCCTCCTCCAGCATGGCGAGTGCTTTTCGAACCGTGACGCGCGACAGGGAGAGGGTTTCCGCAAGCGATCGCTCACCCGGCAATACCGAGCCGGATTTGAAGGCGTGGCTGCGGATGGCGGTTTCGATCGCGCTCTTCAGCTGCTTGTAGAGCGGCATCCCCTCTGTGCCGGAAGCAAGCTCTTTCTTGACCAGCTCAATAATATCAGTTGCCAAGGCAGACTTTCCCTTGATGGCATGGCGACGAAAATGTCGCCCTGTTTGCTACTGGTATTATACTGTACAGGTTTTTGCGATCTGTCGAGGCGGGTAAAGGACATACCGGTCCGCTGAAGCGGGCCGGTATGCAGTTCGTATCAGGAGGCCAGAGCGCGGCGCGCGGTCTGGGCTGGCATGGCTTTGCCGGGGACCCGCAAAGGGGCCTTCGCGACGACGGGCGAAATGCGGGCCGTATTGGACTTGGCAGCTCCCAGCCAGCGAAGAATAGCGTCGAAGCCGGGCTGGGCAGCCCGCTTGAATTCCGGGCTCATCTCCTCGTCCATGCCGCAGAGCGAGGCAATTTCCTGGAAGTCGACACGTCCTGCCCGAAGGGGAGGACGCGACTGGAAAACGATCAGGCCGATCATGAAGCCTTTGATATTCTCGAAGCTACGCGGCTGAAGCAGCGGCTTGAGCCGCATATCGCAAAAATCCGAAATCTTGCGCTGGAAAACGTCAGAGGCAGAGCTTTTCTTTATGGGCATTATTCATTCCTTGCAGGCGACATCATCCAAAGGTCGGGGTGTGGCCCGCTAAAGCACGCAGGTTAACGAAGCGCAAACAACCGACCAATTGGCCGCTTTCAATTCTACGATACATCGCCATTTGGCAAGTGAAAGATCGATCACGCTTCGGTCGGCACCGTTTCCGGCACGAGGCGGCGGAAAGAGATCAGAAGTCTTGTCGTCGAGCCATCAAGACCATGAAAAAACTGTAACTTGCCTCCCGCGTCATTGAGAGCGACATTTTCCTTGCGCCGGAATTATGAGGTGAAAGACATGTCAGTCTTGGAAATGCTGGTCAGACGCCGGATGCAGGAAGAATATGCCAAGGGTACATCGCCGGAGCGCATTACCCGGCTCCTGCAGGAATTCTTCAACGGGGCAGAGGCCTCCCAAGCCGATGTACTGCGTTCGGAAGAATATGCTAATGAATTCAAGATTACAGGTAGTTAGACTGTGGCCTTTTGAATGAGGCAAGGTGCTGTTTTTTACAACGCCTTGCTCATTGTTCTCGGCTTTCCGATCTGGCCGGCTCGCATCGGCGGGCTTCGTTCAGCAGGCGAATGGCTCCGCGTATGGCGGAGTCCGGGCTTGCATAGCGCCGATGATTTCGTCCGCGCCCTTCCTCTCTCCGCTATTCATTCCGCTCGGATGCGAATTGAGAGACCGGTGGCCTAAAATCCGATTTCCGCGATGCGCCGAGGCGCGACAAAATGCAGGTCACGGCCATGGTGCCTGTGATGACTGCCTTCCCGTCCAATGGTGTGCGTTTCCGGTCCTGCCAGAGCGGTTGAGCTTTTCATCGAATATATGAACCGCTCCAGCTTTTGTCTTCACGCAATTCCCTACGGAAACGGCTGCGCACTTTATCCTGGAATTGCTCCAGGCTGACCCATGCATGGTCGGAGTGCAGTCAGAGAACGACGACCTTTGTTCCCACGCCGACCCGGCCATAGAGATCCATAACATCCGGATTTGCCATGCGAATGCAGCCGGACGACACCGCCTTGCCGATCGAGTTTGGCTCATTGGTGCCGTGGATGCGGTAGAGGGTGGAACCGAGATAGAGCGCTCTCGCTCCGAGGGGATTATTGAGCCCACCTTCCATGTGGTCAGGCAATTCCGGACGGCGAGCGATCATTTCCTTGGGCGGCGTCCAATCGGGCCACTCCGCCTTGCGGCTGATCGTCTCGGTGCCCTTCCAGGCGAAGCCTTGCTTGCCGACACCGATGCCGTATTTGAGGGCAGTTCCGTCGTTGAGCACGAGATAGAGGCGCTTTTCCTTGGTGGAGATAACGATTGTGCCGGGATCGTAGCCGGAAAAACGCACAACACTGCGCGGGATCGGCGATTGCGCCAGACTGGCCTGCTTGTCGTCCTTGAGGCCCGGACTGAATTGGGGAGACACCGCATTCCGATCGATCGAAGCCTGGCGCCGTGGACGAGGGGCTGGCGGGAAATCGCCGTCCTCATCGTCATAGTCGTTGTAACGGTCGCCCCGATAGTAATAGCCGTCGTCGAGACGCGGATCGTCGCGATAACGCGGCGGTGCCTCCCGCCAATAGCGCGGAGCAACATAGCCGCCATCCAGATCGTCGCCATAATCCGGCAAATATCTCCATTCCTGCGCATGCGCGGCGGAGCCTGCCATCAGTAAAGCCAGAGCGGGCAAAAGAACAAATTTTTTAGTCTTCACGTGATAACCATACTTCCCGAATAATGCATCGGATTGCACCCCGTGCGAGCGGGGCATGCGTGCTGCAGACAATTCCGGAAACGGCGGGCGTAATTGTGGCAGCGGCGATTGAAAGTCGAGATTTTCCGACCTGTTTTGAAGTTCAGATGGAGATGCGCAAACGGGCGGCCACACGGAGCGTTTCTGTCATCGATCCGAAAAGATCGGATGATTACTCGGCGGATACTGCCAGTTTCGACCAAGCGGGATCGCTGGAAGGGTCCGTCGACCAGAACTGGATATCCGCGAAGTCAACTGATTGCACGACGCCGGGAAGAGTGTCCCTATAGATCCCGAAGCGCGGCTGAACGTCGATGAACGGGCGGCCGTCTTGATGCCGCATACCGTGATCGAGAAAGCCGAGGCGCCCCGTATAGGAGGAGTCGCAGGCGCGTCCGTTGAGATAGACCTGTATGGAGCTCGCACCCTCCTGCAGGCTCGGCTTCAGCATCACATTCACATCATTCCAGTCACCCACATTGAGATGCCAGGGACCACAGATTATCTTGGATTGACCGGCGTTGCAGTCGGCGCTACCCCGCACTTTGGCAACGAAATTCGCCCCTGTTTCCGATGGTATAGCCTCGATTTTGAACAATGGATTTGCCGCCTGGCAAGCTCCAAGAGGCTTCGTCTCCTCCGTTGGAATATTTTGCTTTACCTGATGAATGACGGTGCGGTTGCCGATCCCTCGCCAGGGGGCTTCGAGCCGGAAGGCAAAATGATACCACGTCGGCTCATCGAATTTGATAACCTCTTTCTTGATTTGAATTTCCACCCGTTCGGTCGGCGCATCGCCGATACTCTGGTCGGGGGCATCACCTGGATGCACCGAGATGCGCAATATCGGCCTGGAAGGAGATGAGAGATCGCAAACGATACGCGATCTCCATAAGGCAGGGTCCAGCCTGCTGCTGATCCGCCAGAGCTTCGACGGATGCTCGCCGTCGACGGCGCATAGGTCGGCAAAGCTGCCCGACAGCGGAGCCGCTGCTTCCTGTGCCATGGCGTGCGATCCGTTCAAAGCACCCAGGCATGATAGGACGAAGGCAAGCTGTGGCGTTCTCGAGGTCATCATCGTCGGTCTTTTCCGCAAGACAGGACAGGGTCTGAGAAGTAGCGGCTCCAGCCAGCTTTCTTGACCAACGATATTGGTTGCAAAGCCTCAGTTCATTTCTATCGGCCGAAAATTGCGGGTCAAGAGTGATTCGATCGACAATGTCATTGCCTCGATCTGGTCGTGGGTGACGTAAATCATCGTTGCAGCCACTTCGTCATGCAGGCGTATCAGCTCCAGCCGCATGTTGACGCGCAGCGCCGCATCGAGATTGGAAAGTGGCTCGTCGAACGGAAAGATCTTCGGATTTCGAACGATCGCGCGGCCAACTGCCACGCGCTGGCGCGCCTTGGGACTCATCGACTCCGGGGCGGCTTTCCGTAGCCGTCGAAGATGAGGCTGGCGGCGCCGATCAGACCGGCATGGCGCCCAAGCTGTGCGGCAACGATCGGCACGTCGCGATAGGCGGGCATGGCGCGCTCGCGAACCGTCGCCGCCACTTGGTCGTGCAGAAGATCGAAGCCATGCGAAATTCCTCCGCCCATGACAAGCACGTCGGGCGAATAGAGATGAAGCAGGTTTGTAAAGCCGATCCCTAGCCACCGCGCTTCGTCGATCAGCAGCGCCAATGCATCGGCATCGCCCTTTCGTGCGGCGTCTACGACATGTCGTCCAGTCACGTCGGCATCGGCGGCGAACTTGCGCAGTATCGATCCGTCTGACGGCCTGGTGCGGACCGTCGCCCGCCTGCCGAGTGCCGTGCCGGAGGCGACGGCCTCGAAGCAACCGACTGCGCCGCAAAAGCAACGTTCGCCCTCGTTTGTGATCGTCATGTGGCCGATCTCGGCAGCCAGGCCCCGTCTGCCATGCAGGATCCGGCCATCGGCAATCACGCCGCCGCCGATACCGGTCGATACCGTGACGAACACCATCGATCCCGCCCCGCGGCCGGCGCCATATCGCCATTCCCCGAGAGCTGCCGCATTCGCATCGTTTTCGAGCCGCACGGGCAGCTGAAAATGGTTTTGGAGAATCTCCGCCAGCGGGACCTCATGCCATCCGACCAGCGTCGGGGCCGCAATGACGATACCGGCGTCCGGATCGAGCGGACCGGGCGCGCCGATCCCGATCCCGATCGGCGAAAGATCGGGCGTTTCCGCCAACACCGTTTCCGCCAGCAGTTCGATCTGACGGATGACGGCTGCGGGACCCCCGGCCGCATCCGTCGATAGCGACGAGAACGACAATAGGCATCCCGCATCATCGATAAGTGCGGCGCGAAGCTCCGTTCCACCGAGATCGAATGCAAGAGCGACCTTTTTCACGAAACCTGGCTCTCCAGTCCATGCAGCCAGGCGATCCGGTCGCCAAGATTCTTGTCGCCGAATGCCAGCGATCCGAGAACGACCGTCTGTGCCCCGGCCTGGCGCAGGAGTGGCACTGTCTGCTCGCGAATGCCGCCATCCGCGGCCAGAATTACGCGATCCTCGCGGCCTGCCTTCTTCAGGAGAGAACGCGCCTCGAGCAGCCGGTCGCATGCCTTGTCGGAAAGGCTTTGTCCCTTGACGCCGATCGAGGTTCCGAGCAGCGTCACGAAGGCGACGTGATCGATAAAGGGCTCGATCGCTGAAACGGGTGTTTCCAGCCGCAGCACCACGCCGGCTTCGGCGCCAAGCTCTTTGGCAAGTGCAATGGCGCGTAAGCCGGCATCGCCGTTTTCGGCATGGACGCTGATCAAATCCGCTCCCGCCTCTATGAACTGGCGTGTCTGCTCCTCGACGATTTCAGCCTCGACCATGAGATGCACGTGGATCGGCTTCGCCGTCGACTTGGCGATGCGCGCGACAAAATCAGGAAAGAACAGGAAGCCCGGCGTAAAGCGCGCATCGGCGACATCGATGTGATGTAGATCGACATAGGTTTCGATGCGCTTGAGGTCGGTCTCCATATTGGCAAGATCGGCCGACCAGAGCGAAAATTCGCCGAGAAGCCTGTTGCGGGGAAGCGCTGCGATGGCCGCCGGGCCGGAAAGAGGTCTGGACGTCATGACGAAACGAAGCTCCGGAGTGTTTTGGATGCTAGAAAATGCGCGATGGCGTCTTGGACCTCGGCAAAATGCTTATCTTTATCGACAGCCTTGGCGGTGACTTCGACAAAGCTCGCGCCTGGAATGACATCGGCGAGCGTCTGCGCGCAGGAGAGCGGATGGATCGCATCGTGCTGGTTGCCGATAATCAGGGCAGGCACGGCAAGAGCGGCTGCTGCTGCCCGCGGCACCTCCGGCCCGTCTGCAGCGATATCAGCCAGAACAGAGGCGAAGGCGAGAGCATCTGGTCGGTCGAAGTAGCCAAGCAGGGAGGAGAAATTGTCCGGTGCCTCGGAGGCGATCCGCTGTCCTGTTTCAGAGGCGATAAAGAGCCTTTTGGCCTCCTCGATCGGATGCGAATGGATGAGGGCAGCCACTGTGCGGATCGGCGCGAGATTGCCCGGCGATGCCTCGAAGGTCCAGGCGGGGCGCACAAGAACGAGCCCGGCAATCCGGTGGGCGTGATGATGAGCGAGGTGCAGCGCAATGGCCGCTCCCATCGAAATGCCGCCGATGATGAAGCGATCGAACCCGTATACGGTGGCCGCGGCCAAAACATCCTCGGCAAACATGCGGATGGAAAAGGGTCGTGTATTGCCGAGGGAGGATGCCCCGTGCGCACGGCATTCCAGCGTCAGCCGGTGCATGTCTACCGAAGCGGGAACATTTTGTGCAACCTGTGCCTCGTCGCCGCCAAGGCCATGCTGGAAGATGACGGGGAGTCCTTGCCCATTCTCGTAGACGACAAGTTCCGCATCGTCGCGCTTGAACCATTTCTTGCCCATCAGATTAGCGCCTTGAAAAAGCCGGCAACCGCCGGTGCGTCCGAAGCAGAAAGGCCATGCGTCACGAGCGGGCCTTCGAAATTCACCGAGCGCAGCCGCGCGATGAAGTCGGCAAAATCCACCACGCCCCGTCCGGCGGTTGCGAAGCGACCATCGCTGTAACGATCCTTGGCATGGGCCAGGGCGATATGACCGGCTGACGTTTCGACCGCCTCTTCAATTATCGCCCGCGCCTTGGCAGGTGTTGCCTGTTCGAAGAGATTGGCCGGATCAAGCACGATGCGCAGCCGCCGCGATCCCATCTCGTCGATCAGCCGCAGGGCGTCGCGTGCCGAGGTGACGATATTGGCCTGCTCCGGCTCGATGCCGAGATCGACGCCATGCCGTTCCGCCAACTCCAGAGCCTTCGATATCTCAGCCGCCATGTCGGTCCAGGCGGAGAGATCGCCGTTGTCTGGATGATAAGCCCATTGGTCGTTCGGGTCGCGCGTTCCGGTGCAAAGCGTTACCAGCGGAATCGAGAGTGCCGCCGCCGTTTCGATGACGACGGCGAGCTGGGCGAGGCCCGCTCGGCGTACAGCAATATCAGGGTGAGCCATGTTGTAGGTGCCGGACAGGGCGGCAAGAGAGACGCCCGTCGCCTCGACCGCTGCCCGGATGGTCGCGATCATTTCTTCCGAAACGGCATCGGGCATGGACGGGAGACCGCAGCAGGCGAGATTGAACTGCGCGCATGCGTAACCACTGTTGCGCACGGCCGAGAGAACGCCGAGCGGCTCCGTTCCGGGAAAGGTCTTGGCGAAGATGCCGATCTGCATCAGACCGCTCCCGTGACCGATGCGAGTTCGACGCGCTCGCCTCGTTCCACCGATCGGGCGATCGCCACCATCGCGCGGATGGAGGCCAGGCCGTCCTCGACATTGGCACCGCGCATCGGCGCGCCATTTAATGCCGTATCTGCAAATCCTTCCAGCTGACGGCGGAAGAAATGGCCGTCGGCACCGAGCGGCTTCCGACTCGTCGCATCCTTCTCGTGAAAGATCTCCACTTCGCTCGAGCGGAAGTACCAGGGATTGAAGGTCTTTGCGAGAACCGAGCCGTTTTCGCCATAAAGCTGGAAACCTTCATGCCAATCCATGCGCACGGCAACTGTCAGGTCCAGATGGCCGAGAGCACCATTGGCAAACTCGGTCTCCACGAACCAGCAATAGGCACCCGCACGTTCCAGAAGCCGGGCACGCACGGCGACGATCTCACCGCAGAAGAAGCGGGCGGTATCGACGAGATGTGAGCCATGGGCGAGCATGAAATATTGCCGGAGATCGGCCTTGGGATTGCCTGATGGTTTGCGCGCAAGCTTGCTGGTGACGGGCAGGGGCTGCACCGCATCCGTATTGGTGTAGCGATGGGTGGAATCGCAATACCACGCCTTCATCGCAAAAATCTGGCCTATGTCATCGCGTACGAAATCACGCGCGGCCTCAAGCGCCGGATCGAAGCGTTTCATATGGCCGACCTGCAGGATCCTCCCGGACCGGCGCACGGCCTCGGCAAGCTGCTGCCCTTCCTCGACGGACACTCCGATCGGCTTTTCGCACAGCACATGCTTTCCGGCTTCAAGCGCCTTGATCGACATCGGCACATGATAGGCGTCGGATGTCGCGACGATCACGGCCTCCAGCTCGGGATCGGCCAGCATGGCATCATAATCATCGTACATCTTCTGCGGCTCATAGGTCGCGCCCATGCGGGCCAGAAGATCGGGGGCTGCGTCGCAGATCGCATAAAGATCGGCATTTCTCGCCTTGGCGCAGGATTCGAGATGTGCGAATTGCGCGATCGGGCCGCAGCCGAGTACTCCCACGCGAAGACGACGACTTTCCTTTTCGATCATGGTTCTACTCCTTATGCTCCGTAGCCGCGCATGGTTTGGCGATTGGCTTTGACCGCAGCGGCAGGATCGGAGCTGGCCGTCTCGGATTCCTCCTCCAGCACCAGCCAGCCATTGAAGCGCGGAGCGGCCGAGACGAGGTCGATCACGGCCGGCGTATCGAGAACGCCCTTGCCGAGCATCGCCCATCGGCCCTGCGCATCGACATCCTTCAGATGCAGGTAGCGGATACGGTCTTGATAGGTGCGCATCGTGTCAAGCATATCGGCATGCCCCCGCAGGATATGACCGGTATCCGGCACCCACCCGACCAGGTTCGGATCCAACAATGCGAAGATGCGGTCGTAATCGGCACGGTCGAACAGTAGCGTATTGTGATGCGAGCTCGGATGTACGGCGACCTCAACGCCGGCGGCCTTGCCCAGTTCGCCGGCGCGATTGTAGAACTCGCCGGCAATGGCGAACTTCTCATCTCGCGGGCCATCGGAAACGACGGTTGCCGAGCCGATGGAAACGAGCGCGCCGGGAAAATGCGCGGCATAATCGATCCAGCGCTTGGCCGTCGCAAGATCGTCCTTCACGGCGTCAGCGACGGTAAAGCCGCTCCTGGAACCGAAGGCGAAGGAGACGAGCGTCAAGCCGCAATCCCTCAATGCATTCGCGAAGGCATGCGGCTCCGCGCCATAGCGACCGATCATCGTATCGGTGATTTCGAGGCCGGAGTAGCCGCCGACGGAAATGGCCGACAGCAGATCATCTGCCGTTCCAGTCCAGGTATTGCCGAGCATTTCCCATGTGAATGTCTGGCAGCCGACCTTTATGTCCTTGCGCATTCCCGCTATTCCTTGATTCCGCCTTGGGTCAGGCCTTCGATGATGTGTCGTTGGAAGAAGAGCACCAAAATGATGAGCGGTATGGTGACGACAGCCGATGCGGCGGCGATGTCTCCCCAGGGCACATAATATTGGTTGGTGAAATTGGCGATGCCGACCGGGATCGTCTGGCTGTCGCTGTCCGACGTGAAGGCCAGCGCAAACAGGAACTCGTTCCAGGCGGTAATGAAGGCAAGCAGGCCTGTCGTGACTAGGCTCGGCAGCGACATTGGCAGGATGATATGCCAGAGCAGACCGACAGGGCCGACGCCGTCTATGCGGGCCGCCTCGTCGATCTCGCGCGGCAGCGTTTCGAAATAGCCGAACAGCACCCAGGTCACCAGCGGCAATCCGAGCGCGAGATAGGTGATGATCAGCGCGGTATAGGTATCGAGCAGCCCGAGATCGGAGGCGATGAGATAGAGAGGCCCGACGAGCGCGATCTGCGGAAACATCGATACCGAAAGGATGACCGTCAGGATGCCGAAGCGTCCCTTCACATCGAGGCGCGACAGCGAAAAGGCCGCGAGCGAACCGACGATCAGGCAAAGTGCTGTGGTCGCAAGGGAAACGACGAGCGAATTCAGCACGTAATGATGAAGGCCTTTCTCTACAAAGGCATTGTAGTAGTGCTCCAGCGTGAACGGGTTCGGTATGAGCGAGGGCGTTCCCTCGGTCAGCGCCTTGTCGAGCTGGAGCGATGTCGAAAACTGCCAGATGAATGGGCCGGCGGACCAGATGAGGATGAACAGCGCGCCAAGATAGATGGCGATGTTTTGAAGGACTGAGCGCTCTGCGTTCATGTCGTCCTCCTGATCTGGCGCACGAGGAAGACGCAGAAGCCTATGGCGATCAGACCTTCCGTGATGAACATGGCGGTCGAGACTGCAGAGCCGTAGCCGAACTGAAGCGTCGAAAAGAGTACCTTGTAGGACAGCGTCGAAAGCGTCTCGGTGGAATCGGCTGGGCCGCCGCCCGTCAGCACATAGACGAGGTCGAAAACGCGAAAGGCATCGAGCGCACGGAAGAGGCCGGCAATCAGCAGCGTCGGCATCAGGAGCGGCAGGCGAATATGCCAGAAGATCGTCCAGGCTCCTGCCCCATCAATGCGTGCCGCCTCGATCAGCGATTTCGGAACGGTCTGCAGCCCCGTCAGCAAAAGAAGCGCCATGAATGGCGTGGTCTTCCAAACATCGGCAAGGATGATCGTCGTCAGCGCCGTGTCCGGTGACCCGTACCAGTTGACGTTCTGGTCGATCAATCCTGCATGCAGAAGGATGAAATTGACGATGCCGTGCTGACCGTCGAAGAGCCAGCCGAACATTTTCGACGTCACGACGGTCGGCATGGCCCAGGGCACGAGCATGGCGGCGCGGACCATGCCCCGGCCGGCGAAGGTCTCGCAAAGGATCAGCGCCATTGCCAGGCCGATGAAGGTTTCGAGCAACGTCGAGATCAGGGTAAACCAGATCGTGTGCCACCAGGCATTCCAGAACGGCGGATCGGCCAGCAGCTGCACATAGTTGGCGATACCGACGAAATCATTGTCCTGTGTGATCAGCGAGCGGTTGGTGAAGGACAGATAGACGCCGTTGACGATCGGATAGAAGGATACCGATGCGAGCGAAAGAAATGCCGGCAGCAGCAACAGCCAGGGCCAGAGGGCGCTTGACAGCGCCCTCGACTTACCTGGAGTTGGCTCGGAAACGGCAACCGTCATCGTCACGGCCATTTCAGCCGACGATCTTGTTGATCTGGGCGGCGGCTGCCTGAAGCTCGGCCTTGACGTTGCCGCTGACCAGCGCCTTGGAGATGCTGGACTGCAATGCCAGCGTCACCTTGGCATATTGCGGCGTGATCGGCCGCGGCGTGGCTCCGGTGAAGACGTTCTGGAGACTTGCCATGAACGGCTGCTCGGCCTTGAGCTTCGCATCCTGGAAGATGGCAGGCCGCGAGGGCGCAAGACCGAAATTAAAGGCAAGCCGGGTCTGGGTTTCGGGTGAAGACATCCAGGTCAGGAATTCGATCGCCGCTTCCCGCTTCTTGGAGTTGGCATTGACGCCCAGCTGGTAGCCGCCAAGGCAGGCCGAGCTCCTGCCGCCGGCAAAATGCGGCAGCGGCGCGACAGCCACCTTGTCGACGACATGCGAGGCCTTCGGATCCTGCGCGATCGGATAGACATAGGACCAGTTGCGCATGAACATCGCCTCACCAGACGTAAACGGCTGGCGAGAGGGCTCTTCGTCCCAGGAGAGCACGTTCTGAGGACTGATCTTCGTCTTGTTGATGGTGTCATACAGGAACTGGATCGCGGCAACGGCGGCATCGTCGCCGATGACGGAAGATTTTCCATCTGCGGACAGGATGGAGCCGCCGTTGGATGCGATGATTTCCACGGCGTCACAGACCAGAACCTCGGCCTGCTTGCCCTGCCAGAGATAACCGAATTTGGCGTCGCCGGCTTTTTGCGCCTCTGCCGCCATCGTCGCCATGTCGGCCCAGGTTTCCGGTACCTTGCCGCCGTGCTTTTCCACGAGGTCCTTGCGATAGTAGAACATGCCGGAATCGACGAACCATGGCAGCGCTGTCAACTTGCCGCCATAGGTGCAGGCAGCCACTGTGCCGGGGAAATAATCGGCACGCTTGTCTTTCGGGAAATACTCGTCAAGCGGCAGCGCCCAGCCGGCGGATGCAAAACCCGCGATCCAGATAACGTCCTGGCTGAAAACATCGGGCGTTCCGTTGCGGCGGGCGAGCTGCTGGACGAGGCCCTGATAGACTTCCGTCGACGAGCTCGGCGGCGGCAGTTCGATGAATTTGACGGTAATGCGGTTTTGCGACTCGTTGAACGTCTTGACGAGGTCGCCGAGGCCTTCCTTGCCAAAGAAGCTGGCGCTGGCAAAGCTGATTTCCGTCCGATCGGCGGCACGCGCCGGGCGGATGCCAAGGCTTGTAGCAACTCCAAGCGTTGCCGTACCGATGGCGGCGCCGGCGGCACCCAACAGCAGCTGACGACGATCAAGCATTATCGATTGTCCGGCACTCGTGGAGTAAGCCGGCGTCTTCTTGATATCTGTCATGTTTCCCTCCCAGGAAGACTGGCGACCTCCAAACCTCCACGCCAGTATTCGCATATGTTTTATAAAAATTTATCGCGCGTCAAGAAATAAGGTGCTTTAAATCAACCCGGGAGTCATCGTTCGGATGCGCCGAAGCGCGGCGAACAGATGTGGTAGATCAGGGGGGATTGGGTAATATGGCTGGTAATTCAAAAGCTAAGCTCGGCATTGGCGTCATCGGCTGCGGTAACATCTCGATGACGTATCTGCGCAATGCAGCGCTGTTTGCCGGTGTCGGATTGCGCGTCTGCGCCGATATATCCGCCGATGTCGCCGCGCTGCGTGCCCGGGAATATGGTATTCGCGCGCTCAGCGTCGACCAATTGCTGGCCGATCCCGAAGTCGATCTCGTGCTGAACCTCACTGTTCCCGCCGTCCATTTCGACGTCACGATGTCGGCCCTGTCTGCCGGCAAGCACGTCTTCACGGAGAAGCCGCTGGCAACGTCGGCGGCCGATGGACTGGTTCTCGTGGCGGAGGCCAAGCGCCGCGGATTGCAGCTGGGGTCGGCGCCCGATACGTTCCTCGGCGCTGCAGGCCGCCGAGCGCGGCGCCTGATGGATGAGGGCGCGATCGGCCGGCCGGTCAGCGGCACTGCCTTCATGATGGGGCGCGGCATGGAGCACTGGCACCCCAATCCGCAATTCTACTATCAGCCGGGCGGCGGCCCGGTCTTCGACATGGGCCCCTATTATCTGACGATGATGGTGAACCTGCTTGGTCCGGTCGTGCGGGTCATGGCAATGGCGACGAAGGGCCAGGAAGAACGCCTGATCACCGCCGACGGCCCGTTCAAGAATACGCACTTCAAGGTCGGCACTCCCACAAACATCCTGTCGCTTCTGGAATTCCAATCCGGCGCGACCGTGAATTTCGGCGCCTCCTGGGACGTGTTTCGCCACTCCAACCATCCAATCGAGCTTCATGGCACCGAAGGTTCGCTCCGTTTGCCCGATCCGGACACGTTCGGCGGAACGGTGTCGCTATCCGAGCGGGGCGCCGATTGGTATGATTTCGAAAGCGACGGCGAGCTTTACGGCGCGAGGAACTGGCCATTCCATGCACCGGATCGGGCGAATTACCGCATGCTCGGTGTCGCCGACCTTGCGCGAGCGCTTGAGGAGGGGAGACCTCCCCGCGCGTCGGGAGAGCTGGCCCTTCATGTCCTCGAGATCATGGAGGCCATTCTCCAGTCGGGGGAAAGCCGGCAGTCGGTCAGCATCGGCGCGCAATTCACTCCGCCACCGCGCCTTGACGAAGACGAAGCACGCAGCCTTCTCGCCTGATCGCTGCAGAGAGGGGATAATCCAATGGAAAAGCTGGATGAAAGCGCGCTGCGCGTTCTTGCTCTCACCAGTCGGTCGAGCGGTCGGCCATTCGAAACCGGCACACCTCAGCAGGCGCGTATCGACTATGATGCGAATTGTCCGACGCTCCAGGGCGCAAGAGAGGTGGTCGCTTCGCTGGAGGATCGCGGGATTGCCGGCCCGAGCGGTCCGATCGCCTTGCGCATCTATCGCGGCATCGGTGCGCCTCTGAAGCATGGCCCGGGCCTCATCTATTTGCATGGCGGCGGCTGGGTGATCGGCAATCTCGAATCGCACGACGAAATCTGCCGATGGTTCGCCAATACTGCCAAATGCACTGTCATCTGCCCCGACTACCGGCTAGCGCCAGAACACAAATTTCCCGCCGGAGTGACCGATTGCGCTGCGACTTTGGCATTCGTGGTGAAATCGGCGGCGGACCTCGGCATCGATCCCGGGAGGATCGCCGTTGCTGGCGACAGTGCCGGCGGCAATCTTGCTGCCGTGCTGGCATTGATGTCACGCAATGGCGATGCCCCGCCGCTCGCGGCGCAACTGCTCATCTATCCCAATACGGACGCCGCCCAGACGGCCGACAGCTATCGCCGTTATGCCGAAGGCTTCGGCTTGACTGCCCCGACAATGAGGTGGTTTCGCGATCACTACGTTCGCACTGCAGCCGATATAGCAGACTGGAGGGTTTCTCCGCTACAAGCCGAGACCTTGGCCGGAGTAGCACCGGCCTTCATCGCCACCGCCGGACACGATATTCTGGTCGACGAAGGTATCGCCTATGCCGGGCGATTGCGGGAAGAAGGGGTGCGTATGGTACATCGCCATTGGCCGGGGCAGATCCACGGTTTCGTGTCGATGGGGAGATATGTGGCGGAGGCTCGGCGGGCAGTGGAGGAGGCCGTCGCGGCGTGGCGCGGCTTCGAAGCTGTCTTGATTTAGATGAAGAGCAGGTGTCGCCTTAGGCCGACTGCCGCATGACTAGTGTTCCATCCAGGCAGACCTTGCGCGCGATCGACTGGGTGGGCACGTCCGTATCTCCAAGCAGCATCAGAAGCGTGCTGACGCTGCTTGCCGTCATCGCGGCGAAGTCCTGAGCCATCGTCGTCAGCGGCGGGCAGGTATAGCGGCTCAAGGGATGGTCGTCATGGGCCGCGATGCGCAGATTGTCGCCCTTTTTGCGCCCGATTTTCAGCCCGTGCGCGAAGGCGGCTGCCATCACGCCGAAGGCGAGGCGATCATTCGCGCAAAGGATGGTTTTGCGCGGAAGAGACTTTGCGCGGAGCAGGCCATCCATCTGCTCGTATCCGATGCGCTCGAACTCCCAGGTGTAGGCAACACTGGTGCTGATGACCAGCGGCTCGCAGCCTGCGGCTTCCATGGTGGCGATATAGCTTGCCAGCCTTTCGGGTGAGTTGTGATTGACATGCGGAATGTCGAGATAGGCGGGCGCCTCTCCGGATCGGCAAAGATATTCCACGATCGTTGCGACGCTCTGGTAATTGTCGTTGCCGATGAAGGGCGTATTGCCTTCGATATAAGTGTCGAAATAGACGATGGGCAGGTTCTGCGCGAGTTTTTCAAAGGTGCGCGGATCGGATTTCTTCCCCAATGGTGCGACAAGCGCACCGGCTACCTTCAAGGACAGCATTGTGTTGACCGCTTCGCCTTCCAGTTCGGGCAAACCGTGCGACGAGAACACGATCGGCCAGTAACCCTCGTTGCGCAGGCGCAATTCCAGGCGATTGACCATTTCTGCATAAAAGGGATCGGTAAGGGCGGGAACCAGGATGCCGATATTGCGGGTTCTCTTGCGATTGAGGTTCCGCGCATAAAGATTAGGCTGATAATCCGACGAACGAAGCGCCGCCTCGATCAGCGCGCGGGTTGCCGGTTTTACACTGGTCGGATCGTCGAAATACTTGGAAAGGGTAGGGCGGGAGACACCGCAGGACTTCGCGAAATCCTCCATCGTCTTATGCGTCAATTTTTCCATCTAAAGTCGACCATTTTTCCAGCTGCCGTCGCTACGAATGCCTTATGCGCATACGTGGAAAGCAGCGCAACCAGAGACGTAAAATCCCGACAAGTTCTTTTGCGCTTTGTGTTGCAATAAAAGGTAGCGCGCGAAAATTTATTATTTAACGCGTTAAAATTCAAGTTGCAGCATGAGTGGTCCGAGCGGGAATGGAGCGCATCACACGAAATCCCCTGTTGGGATCCTTCATCAACGCTCATGCGAATGGCGACAAGCTGCGCCGATGAGTAGTTACGACGACATTCGAACCACAGCCGCATAGTCAGCTTTTGATATTGGCGCGTGTGAAGCGGGAATGGGTAAAGCCGGAGGCGCATGAACGGCGCGCTGGCCATTGACATGCATATCCTCTTGCAAATGGTAATTTCGGACTGCTCTTCGCGATCGCCGCGAACCGGGCCTGGGGCTCGCCGTTTTGCTATCGGCGTCGCCTTGATGGATGCCGCGCGTTTCTCCTGATACAAATTTGTTATCGAATCCGCGCGACAAGCCGGCGCCAGCTTTCAAATCCCCGACCCGTCGAGTTGCTGGGCGTTGTCGCCTTCCCAAGGTGAAGGCATTGAGGTGCGATTGAGATTGGCCGAGGGCATCGGCATCCAGCATTTTAGTTCCGGCTCGGCATATTCGATGATGTGCCCGGGTGAAGAATCGGAGGCGCGCCAGCCTTCCGTACCAAATTGATCGCCATTCGACCAATATGCGAGGTCAACTTCTGCAGGCCCCTGTTCTGACGGGCGGATCGTGACAAGGATCCGACTGCCGTCTTTCGGAGCGCTTGCCATGTGCCGCCAGCGGTCTGGCTCATTCATCACTCTTCCTCCTGCCTTGCTTTGGGTTGCAAGTGTCGCCTCGCCATCGAAAACGGTCAACTCAAACTTTGGGCGATCCATTCTCCATCGTCTCAAATGTTTGCGGCTGTATATATTTCAGAAGGAAGTATGTACTGCGATACGGTCGAGGTGCTTTGAGGCATCCCGCGCTCCGGAACTTGCAAGATGCGCCAACACATTCCGGAGCACTTGTATAATCAGGGAGACCGGCGATCGTCCCGCAGAACGAGATGATCGGCTGCGGTACTGGTCGGAACGGCTCCGAGATCTTAGGATAGCGGAGCTTCAGCCTTGCATCTCTTTTTCCCACCAGCCGCGGGTGTTCACGTCCGCGGCGTCAGCGAGCGCTTCCAGCTCTGCAATGTCGTCGCCGGTGAGGCTGATGCTGCCGGCTCGGACGAGACTATCGACATGATCGGGTTTGGTGACGCCGATGATCGGCGTTGTGCCCTTGGCGATTGCCCACGCTATCGCGACATCGGGAGCGGCCGCATCCTGCTTCTGGCCGATCGAGGCGAGCATGTCCGTCAGCGCCTTTAGCTGAGGCAGCATGCCATTGTAAGCAGCCGCCCGGCTGCTTCCTTTTGGCAGCGGGTTCTCCGGACTGTACTTGCCAGTCAGGGCGCCCTGTTCAAGCACCATATAGGCGAAGAACGGGATACCTTGATTGCGGCAGTAGTCCAGGATGCCAGCTTGCTCGGAGCTGCGGTAGAGGAGACTATAGTGGTTCTGGATGGCTTCAACCCGGAATCCGGCTTCTCCGAGGATCCGGTTGGCGAGCTCGATTTCGCTCAGGTTGTGATTCGAGACACCGACATGTTTGACCTTTCCGCTCTTCAGCAGCGGTATCAGGTGCGGAGTCCACCGCGCCACATCGGCTGGATTGTGAATCCAGTAGAGGTCGATGTAGTCGGTGCCGAGGCGCGCCAGGCTCTGCTCCAGCATGTCCGCCACGGGATCATCACCGGTCCCTGCCGCTTGCGGGGTGAACTTCGTGGAGAGCTGATAGCCGCTGCGGGCGTAGCGTTTGAGTATCTCCCCAAGTAGGGTTTCTGAACGGCCCATGCCGTATACCATGGCGGTATCCCACAGGGTGAATCCGCTCGCATGCGCCTTTTCCGCGACCTCTTCGAGGCCAGCCTGAGTAAGGCGGCTGCCGAAGTAACCGTCGCCGGTCTCGCCGCTGTCGCCCCACGCCCAGGTCCCCAGTGCTACTGTGGGGGCTTTCAAATAATCCATCGTCATGTTTGCTCCGTCCTTGTTCTGCAGCCTGGTTCGCTGCGACCCAGGTGCTTCGGACACTATGATGTGTGGCGACGCCGAACCGTTAGCCTTATGCGCCGGGATTACTGCCCAATCCTCCAGAAGCCGCACGGTTTCGCCTTGCTGCCCTCCTGCTCGCATGCAATGGTCAGGCTCATGGAAACACTGACCAAAATCTCTGCAGTAATTGCCCGACACGCCTCCAAGGATGGTTTCCACGCCACCCCCATCGAACGGATGACGCTTGCTCGATCCTCCACGGTGACGATGCCGATGCCGAACGTATATCGGCCGCAACTGTGCCTTGTCGCACAGGGGCAAAAAGAGGTTACTCTGGGTGACCACGTGTTCAGATATGCGCCGGGCCGCTATGGGATTGTGACTTACGATCTGCCGGCAACGGGCCAGGTGGTCGAGGCGACACCTGACAGGCCCTATCTCTGCCTGTTCCTTGATTTCGATCCAGTCAAGCTGGGGCAGCTGGCGTTGCATGTGCCGCCGCCGCCGGGAGCGCCCGCTCGGCCCACAGGCAAGACGGTGTCCGACGCCGGCGCCAGTCTGCTCGATGCGGTGCTGCGCCTGCTGCTTCTGCTCGACGAACCGGCAGCATTGCCCGTACTCGGGCCGTTGACCGAGCAGGAAATTCTCTATCGCCTGCTCGCCGGCCCGGATGGTGCCAGGATGCGCCAGATCACCTCGAGCCAGGGGCGGGTGGCGCAGGTTGGCCGCGCCATTGCGTGGATCGGGCAGAACTTCCGGGAACGGTTCAGCATCGAGCGGCTTGCTGCGGAAGTCGGCATGAGTCCGTCGAGCCTGCACGAGCATTTTCGCGCCGTGACGGCGATGACGCCGCTGCAATTCCAGAAGCAGCTAAGGCTCCAGGACGCGCGCAGCCTGATGCTGGTCCAGGACATTGACGTCACGACCGCCGCCTTCCGCGTGGGTTACGAAAGCCCGTCGCAGTTCACTCGCGAATATCGGCGCCACTTTGGAGAACCGCCGGCGCGTGACATAGCTCGCCTGCGCGCTTCGCCGCGCTTGGTAGGGGTAGCTTGAATTCAGCTTTCCGGGGCATTGACGGTCAGTCCAAATATAGCGCCCGTCGAAGATGCGGACCGAATGCGAATGTGCCTATGGAGCAAGGCCGCGACCGATCCAGCTCCTGATCCCCTCGGGCTGGACCCTGAGACTTTATGCGAACTTCATAGCCGCTTTTCTATGGAGAGCATTCGGGGGCTTTTATCGGGATAAGCCATATTCGGGGTTAGATCCCAGATTTGATGTCGGCCACCACCGCCTGCCAGCCACGAGCGACAGCTCCGGCGCATGCATCTTCGATGCGATCAAGCATGGCATGTAGCACCTCGCGCTCACGAACCGACAAGCTTTCGAGAATACGTGCTTCCATCGCCTGACCGATGGACACGATCTCCTCGAGCACCTTGTAGCCCTCGGGTGTGAGTTCGATCGCAGAGAATCGGCGATCACCGGCACCGGCATTGCGCCGGGCAAAGCCTAGCGAGACCAATTGCGCAATGCCGCGGCTTACTGCGAATTGATCGAGCGCTCCGGCATGGCAGATTTCCTTGCTCGAAAGCCCCGGGCGGCTGCCGGCGATGGCGAGAATTCGCCATGACGCCTGGGACAGGCCATATCGTGGCCCGTAATAGGATGCGAGCAACTCAGCGGTGCTGCTTGCCACCAGAAACATGCGGTAGGGCACCCAGCGATCGAGCCGAAAGGCTGGCTTCACCGCCGTTCCATCCTCGCGTTCCTCCGTCACCCTATTATCGGTTTTATCGTTTTTTAATTGCATATTGCAGATATATTCCAGCGAAGTTCCGAAAACAAGCCGCGGATGATCGCGGCGGATGTCAAGCGAGCAGCAGCCTGTCTTCGGCAATTTCGCCGCCGCTTACCGCTCCAAACAGCGCAATCAGGTCCGGCACATCGTAACCAGCCCGTTCATCCCCTGCGACGTCAAGCACGATGCGTCCCCCGCTCATCATGATGGTGCGCTGGCCATAATCGAGAGCATGGCGCATACTGTGCGTGACCATCAGTGTGGTGAGACGCTGACGCTCGCTGATTTCCGCCGAAAGTGCCAGGATGCGCGACGCCGCCTTAGGATCGAGCGCTGCCGTATGTTCGTCGAGAAGAAGTAGTTTCATGGGCAGCAATGTCGCCATCAACAGGCTTACCGCCTGCCGCTGGCCGCCGGAAAGGGTGCCAATCCCCGCCTTAAGCTTCGTTTCAAGTCCGAGGCCAAGGCTGGCAAGCTGTTCTTCAAACCGCGCGCGCCCAATCCGTCCACCAAGCGCAAGGGACAGTCCGCGCCGTCCGGCGCGCGCGGAAGCAAGCGCAAGATTTTCCTCAACGGTCAGAGCCTCACAGGTTCCGATGCGCGGATCCTGGAATACGCGGCCGATAAATCGCGCCCGTGCCTGGGTCGGCAACCGCGTAACGTCGACGCCGTCGATGACGATCCGGCCCCGATCGGGCGAAGTAGCGCCGGCAATGGCCGAAAGGAGTGTCGACTTCCCGGCACCATTGCTGCCGATCACCGTTACGAACTGCCCCTTGGGGATGGCCAGCGATACGCCACGCAGTGCAGCCACTTCGAGAGCTGTCCCCGGGTTGAAGGTGACCGATATCGCGTCGAGATTCAGCATCATGAGGTCGCTCTTTCTGCTTTCGATGGCTCAGGCAGCCGGCTACGCCTGATGGAGGGCAGCTTCTTCAGCCGCGTTTTCGAAATCATCACGGCGACGGCGACGACCAATGCTGTTACCAGATTGAGATCCTGTGCCTGGATCCCGATCACGCCGCCGTCGAGCGCCAGCGCAATGACCAGCCGGTAGATCAATGCACCGAGGATACAGCCGAAGGTGGCTCGCGCGACCGATCCTGCGCCGACGACCGTTTCGCCGATAATGACGGCGGCAAGACCGATGACGATCGTGCCGATGCCCATTGAGACATCGGCAACGCCCTGGCTTTCGGCATAAAGCGCCCCGGCAAGCCCGACGAGGCCGTTAGCGAGGGCCATGCCGAGCATGACCATGCGGCCATTATCGACAGCCTGTGCCTCGGCCATCCTCGGGCTGGCGCCGGTTGCACGTAAGGCCAGTCCCATTTGCGTGGCAAGGAACCAGTCTACGAACATCTTTGCGGCCAATACGATGCAGAGGAGCAATACTGTATTGGCCCAGACCCCGAGCGCTGCGATGCCGCCGATCCAGGAAAAGATGGTATCGGTCCCATAAAGCGAAACATTCGGCTTACCCATGACGCGCAGATTGATTGAGAACAATGCGACCATGGTCAGGATCCCTGCAAGCAGGTTCATGATCTTCAGCCGGACCGACAGGAATGCTGTGACGAAGCCTGCAGAAGCGCCCGCGGCAAATCCGAGGAATGTCGCAACAATGGGCGGCACGCCGGCCATGATCGTTGACGCTGCAACCGACGCGCCGAGCGGGAAACTGCCGTCGACAGTTAGATCCGGAAAATCGAGCACTCGGAACGAGAGATAGACGCCAAGGGCAACGAGGGCAAACAGCAGGCCTGCTTCGCAGGCACCGGAAAGGGCAATCAGGCTCATTGGTCGATCACCTTCGCTGCGCTCTGTGTCATCGCCTCGGAGAGAGTGACGCCCATCTTCTTGGCCGAGGCGAGATTGAGGTAGAGATCCTCGCTGTCCAGTGTTCCGACCGGGATGTCGCCCGGCTTTGCGCCATTCAGGACCTTGGCGGCAATCTCACCCGTGAGCCGTCCCAGCTTGTAATAATTGAATCCGAGTGCAGCCATCGCACCCCGTTCGACTGAGTTGGTGTCGCTGGCGTAGACCGGGATCTTCGCGTCGACGCCGACCTTGACCACGCTTTCGACGGCCGAGACCACCGTGCTGTCGGTCGGCAGGAGGATTACATCGGCCTTGCCAACGAGGCTGCGGGCAGCGTCCGGCACCGCGGCCGACTGTGCCGCCGTCGCCTCGACGATACTCATACCGATCTTCGCCGCCTCGGTCTTCATTTCAGCCACTTGCGCGACGGAATTGGCCTCGCCGGCATTATAGAGGACGCCGATCTTCGTTGCCGTCGGGGTCAGTTTATGAATCAGTTCGAAGGTCAGGTTCAGGGGCTGCTTGTCACTGGTTCCGGTCAGCGTGCCGTCCGGTTGAGCGAAGCTTTTGACCAACTTTGCGGCAACGGGATCCGTCACGGCCGAGAACACGATCGGGATCGCTCCTTTGGCTGCGGCCTGGCAGGCCTGGGCCGACGGTGTGGAGATGGCGACGATCATGTCGGGCGATTTGCCGGCAAATGTCTTGGCGATCTGCGTCTGCGTCGGCATGCTCCCTTGAGCGCTTGCAATGTCGAGTGTGACGGTCTTGCCGTCGATGAAGCCGGCATCGGCCAGTGCATCGACAATCCCTTTGCGGGCCGCGTCGATGGCCGGATGCTCGACAATATAGGTTAGCGCCACTGTCTTGTTTGCCGCGGTGGTGACCGTGGCGGAGAAAGACAGAAGCAGGGCCGAGAGGGCTAGTGCGTGTACGAAAGCGGTTTTGCGTTTCACCGGAGCAATCTCCTCGTAAGGGTTTTGGCAATGACGGGTCAGGCGGCAAATGGTGACTGTGGGCGCGGAGACATGGGTTCGCGAGCGGAAACCTGCTCGGGCCGCAATAGCATCGGGGGAAGGCGAAGCGTGGAAGGTCGAAGATCGGCAATGGTGGGCGCACCCATCATTGCCTGAGCGACGTCGAGTTCGGCGGCGATGATGGCAAGGGCTCTGAACGCGGCATCCTCGCCGCCACTCGCCAGGGCATAGAGCGTCGCACGTCCGATCTGCACGGCCGTTGCTCCAAGCGCCAGCGCCTTGGCAACATCAGTGCCGCTGCGAAAGCCGCTGTCAATCAGGATTGCGAGCTTGCCCCCGACGGCGCTGACGAACTCCGGCAGGATGTCGATACTCGCGACGGCTCCATCGAGTTGCCGTCCACCGTGATTGCTGACAACGATACCGTCAAGCCCGAGCTCGGCTGCCCGGCTGCCCTGCCTCGGATTGAGCAATCCCTTAAGGATCAGCGGTCCCTTCCAGCGATCCCGTATGAAGGCGATGTCGTCCCAGGACACGGTTGGGTCGAGCTGCTGTTCCATCACCTCGGCAATCGTTCCCGCGGATTTAAGATCGAACTCGGCTTCCATGACTTCCAGACGCGGAGCGCCGGCCTTGGCCATCCGCAAGGCCCATCCAGGATGAGCCGCAAGGCTCAGGAGCTTCCTGGGTGTCCAGCGGAACGGCAGCGAAAAGCCATTGCGGGCATCGCGCAACCGTCTGCCGGGAATGGCGTTGTCGACTGTTATCTCGATTGCTTCGAAGCCCAGTGCTTCGGCCTGTTTCAGCAGCCTGAGGCTCACCTCGCGGTCTCGGAACAGGTAGAGCTGAAACCACTTCCTGCCTTCGCCGGCGGCTGCCACCGCTTCCATGGTCGCGCTGGCCGCTGAGCTCATGACAAAGGGGATTCCCGCTCGCGCGGCAGCCCGGGCCAACGCCTGGTCGCCCGCAGGCCATGCCGCGCCTGCCAGCCCGGTCGGTCCGATGATGACTGGCATTGAGAGAGGCTCGCCGAAGAGCGAGATGGCCGCCGAGCGGTGGCCAACATCGACGGGTGCAGAGCCGACGAGACGAATCCGATCCAACGCTGCCCGGTTTTCGCACAGCGTGAGTTCCGAGCCGGCGCCTCCGTCGAAGAAGTCAAAGACCATTTTCGGCAATGCGCGCCTTGCGGCGTTTCTGAAATCGGCGATCGATGCCGGGCCATGCGGATTGGACATAAATTCTCACTACCTCCCTGGTTTTTGTATCTCGCTCAATTGAAAGGCGGTGCCTCGGCGAGATTGAAGATCTTGCCTGGATTCATGATGTTGTGAGGATCGATGGCGCGTTTGATTGCGGCCATGACCCGGATGGCTGGACCATGCTCCGCGACAAGCGCTGCTATTTTGCCGTGGCCTATCCCGTGTTCGCCCGTCGATGTTCCCTGAAGGGTGATGGCGCGGTCCGCGAGACGTTTGGTCAGTGCCTCGACGCGCTGACACTCATCGGGATCGGCGGGATCGAAAAGGACGCAAAGATGGAAATTGCCGTCTCCCACATGGCCGCAGATCGGTGCGACAAGGCCAAGATCCCGCACGTCATCCTTGGCGGCAAGTATGGCCTCGACAAGCCGCGATACCGGCACGCAGCTATCCGTGGGAAGGGCGCTTGCGCCCGGGCGGAGCGCAAGATTGGCCCACCAGATATCATGGCGCGCTTGCCACAGCCTGCCTCTCGCTTCCGCCGATACGGCGGTATCAAACCGACTGGCACCGGCGGCATGTGCCTCCTCCTCGATGAACGGCAAGGCCGCCTCGACCGCTCCGCGGCTACCATGCAGTTCGATAAAAAGCGTTGGCTCGACCGGCAAGGAGAGTTTTGAATAACGATTGACGGCCTCGACCTGCAGTTCATCCAGCAGTTCGATGCGTGCCAAGGTGTCTGTGAGCCTGGTCGCGACAAGCACGAAGCCGACTGCCTGTTCCAGTGTGGAGAAACTCGCCGAAATCGCAACGATATGGTCTGGAATTGAATGCAGCTTGACGGTGACGTCGGTCACGATGCCGAGCGTGCCTTCCGATCCCACCCAGAGACGTGTCAGATCGTAGCCCGCCGCCGATTTGCGAGCATGGCTCGCGGTGCGGATCCGATCACCATTGGGCAGAACGACACCAAGCGAAATGACGTTGTCTTTCATCGTGCCATACCGCATGGCATTCGTACCGGAGGCGCGCGTCGAGGCCATCCCCCCAAGTGAGGCGTCAGCGCCGGGATCGACGGGAAAGAACAGTCCGGTGTCGCGCAATTCGGCGTTGAGGCGTTTGCGGGTTACGCCTGCCTCGACCGTCGCTGTCATGTCGTCCGGTCGAATCGTCAAAATCCGGTCCAGCCGGGAGAGATCGATACATATTCCGCCCATGAGGGCGGCAACATGTCCCTCGCAGGAGGTGCCGGTTCCAAACGGGATCACCGGCACGTCGAAGGCGTGGCAGGTCGCCACGATACGCGATACCTCATCTGCCGTATCAGGGAAAACGACCGCGTCCGGCGGATAGGAGGGATGCCAGCTCACGTCATGGCCATGCTGATCACGCACAGCCGTAGCCGTTGTCAGCCGATCGCCAAAATGCAGCTTCAGTTTCGCGATTGCCGCCTCGACCAGATCGCTATGGCGCCCGTAGTGCTTCACCGCGGTCGTCATCCCCCGGCCTCCTGCTGGCTATCGGACCATCGAAAGGCGGCCGGAGGCTTGGTCCCCCATGACGGGAGATTTTCTTCGCTGCGGTTGCGCAGATGGCGGCTCGCCATCGGAAACGTCCCGAGCACGACAAGCTCGCGAGCATGGCGGGCGAGAGTATCGAGCGCATCGGCCACCTCCGGTGCAGCCGGATCACCTTCGAACTCGCAGAGGAAGCGGGACGGCACGAATTGCCCGCCGACAAGGTAGCTTTCGATCTTGGTCATGTTGATGGCGTTTTCGGCAAATCCGGCAATGGCGTGGTAGAGGCAGCCCGGCCGGTTCTGTGTGCGGAACACAATCGTCGTCAGAAGCTGTGTTTTTTGTTCGATCGCCTGAGGTTCGGCAGACAACACGTAGAACCGCGTCGTATTATGCGGATCGTCTTCGACATTGCGTTTGAGGATATCCAATCCGTAGAGGTCGGCTGCAAGATCCGAGGCAATTGCTGCTTCGCTCGGATCCTCGCAAGATGCCACCAGCTCGGCGGCGTGGGATGTCGTCGGAGCGGCGATAGCCTCAAGATCGAGCGCTGCGATAAGCCGGCTGACCTGGCCAAGCGCCACTGGATGCGAACGCACGCGTCTGATGCTTGCAAGTGATGCGCCTGGCGGTGCCATGAGGCAATGTTCGACGCGTTGAAAATGCTCGCCGACGATATGCAAACCACTGTCGGGCACGATTCTGTGCACATCCGGCACGCGTCCAACCAGGCTGTTTTCGCATGGCAGGAGGATCCGGTCGACTTCACCGCGGACGGTGCTGGCGATCGTGGTCTCCAAGCTCGGCATGGCGATGCGATCCGCGGACGGGAACGCCATCCTGCAGGCGACATCTGCAAATGCGCCGGGCCGACCATTGTAGCCGACTTTATGGACTGTGGTCTCCGAGCCGAGTTTCCTGGCGCCCGGAACCAATGAACTGGCATCGAAAGGGGCTCCGGTGGGAGGGGCCGTGGCTCCACGGTTTGCGGCGGTCGATGTCATGACGATCTCCGAAGGAATTGTGCACGCCAGGTCACGTTGCGGGCGGATTTGTCCGGTCCCGCGTCAAGCGCCTGTCATCGTTCATCCATGATTAATTCGCAGTCGGCAGCTTTGTCGTTTCCATCACTGTCATCGGCCAAAGCAGGGCGATGCCGTTGCCGTCGGAAACGATGTCAAGATGGCGTTCCGCTGCAACAAGGCAGTCGTCGTCGGTGAAGATGTCGGTTGCCGAGAACAGCAATCGCAGGAAATGTCCGAGACTTGCCTTGGTGTCGAAGCGCCAGCGGGTGGTGACATCGGTAAATTGAGGCTTGTCCCATCCGGTCAGAGCGCACAGGCTCGTTGCAAATTCCCGTGAAAGGAAAGAGACCTCGTGGCCGGTACAGCAGCTCTGCGCGATGAAATCGTCGAAATAGGCGGCAAGCCGCGTTCCGGCGAAGATGTCAGCAATCACCAGCTTGCCGCCGGGCCGCATGTGGGCTGCGATCGCCTTCCAGGCAGCGGTCTTGTCGGAAATATGGTGCACGGCGCCGCGCGACCAGGCCATGTCAAAATCGCGGATCGGCAGGTCGAGCATGTGCGCAGCCTGACCGAAGACCCTGATCCGGCCGCCGCTTTCGACTTCTAGATCCTCAAGTTGTTCGGTGGACGGATCGGTCGCGACCAATAAGCCGGCAGGGCCGACATCTTCGGCAATCGCCCGGCTGAAATGACCGTTGCCGGCGCCGATCTCTAAGACGTGCCGGCCGTAGATCGGCTGCAGGAAGCGGCGCATGGCAGCGACATCGTCAAGCCAGGCATCGGGAAAGAGATGAAGTGCATCGCGGTAGGTCGCCGAGCGGCGGCCGGAGAAGACGATGTCAGATTCAATCGGTGTCGAGGACATATACATGAACATATGCCTTCCAAAATTGTTGCGGTTCGGACATCTCCCTAGATTCTCGTTTTGCGGGCAATCGCGATGCGATTTACCTCTTATGATTAAAACTACAACATAGATTTGATAGGAAATCAATTGCTATTTGCAAGTAATTTAGACATGCATAAGCTTTGTGCAATCGATCTTATTGGAGGCAATTTTAGCGGAGCCAATAGCCGATCTGAGGGATGTTCTTGATGGGTATCCGCATCTTCCGATTATCGGATCGGTCGTTAAACAGCTCTCAAGCTGTGACCGCAACACACCGGCCCTTCACAAATTGCCAGGAGTATTAAGTCTCGCCGGAAGTACTTCAATCGCCGGGACTGCGGGCGAACACGGATAGGATGCCGATTGCAGAACCGGTGCTTGATTGTTGCGCCTCAAGCATTGAGCACCAGTATATTGCCAAGAAGGATCGTCGCGCCGCCGAAGGCAAGACGGGTATCGATGTGCAGGCCTTCGAAGATGACCGAGATGGTTATGGCGACAATCGGAACAACGGTCAGCGCATAGGCCGCCCGTGCGGGGCCGACCTTCTCGATGAGCGTAAAATACATAAGAAACGTGACGCAGGAGGCAATAATTGCCAGATAGGCGAGCTGCGCCAGATAGCCGACAGTGACAGGTATCGTGAGAGACGTGCCGACAACGACCGCCCAGGCGACCCCGAAACCGCATCCGCATAATGCTCCCCAACCCATGAGCACCGGGATCGGCAAGCCGCGCCGCTGGTTGCGCGCAGCAATTGCGGTCCCCGCACCTGTCGCCATCGCCGCAACGCCTGCCCAGATGAACCCAGTCACGGTCTGCGGGTCGAGATGCAGTGCGAAGATCTGTGGGGCGGCGACGATGCCAAGACCCAGGAGACCAAAAACTATGCCAATCGTCGCGCGGCGGCTGATCCGGAGATTCAGCAGTAAACGGCTGGCGATGGCGGCAAACAGCGAGGAACTCGATAGCACCAGGGCAGCAATCCCGCTCGGGATACCCTTGGTCGCCTTATAAAAGGCGATAAATGCAAGCCCGAAAAACAATATGCCTTGCATCATCACCCAAAGACGATCGCTGCGGGCTATCGTGATCGGTTTGCCGGTGGCGATCGAAAATCCGAGCATGCTCAATCCAACAAGGAACATGCGGATCGCTACCGACAGCTCGGGAGCAGAAGCGCCTGCCTGGAGAGATGTCACAATCGCGCCCGAACCCCAGAAAAGCACGGTCGCGAGAAAGAGGGCTGCGGTCATCCTCACATCCTTTGTGGCTAAATGGTAATCCAGGCAGTCGACTCGACTCGTGGAATACGCAGGCATAGGCATAATGTCGGTTATTTAGTTGCAAAATGCAATTATTATTTAATTCGCGTCGCCGCTGCGGCTCCTGCGTCCACGATGGCAAACGGCGATTATCGGAAATCTCGGGCTTCGAAGGTGAGATTCAGTAATTTTCACTTTCGGCCTGAGGCTGCGATATAGCTTGTGACAGGCGGGGAACAACAGGGCGGCGAGCGCGACGCGGGTTCGGGCACCAGTCATTGTTGATCACACGGAAATCCGAATAGCCTTTTGTTTCCACGTGGTGCGAAATCGAATAACATCTCCGTTATCGAAAATGGTCAAAGAGAGCATTAGGGATGTCTATGCAGCCGATCGATAAAGCGTTCACAAGGACGGTTGCCTTAGGCATTCTGATTATTGTTCCCGCCGTTTTCTTTGCTTCCTGCTCGACGGTCGGCGGAACCGGCGGCCAATCCAGGTCGGTAACCGCGAGCAGATCGACAGATCGCGACAAAGACAAAGCGGCCGAACGTCGGCGATGGGCGGAGAGGGTTGAACGAGACAATCAGCTAGCTCCAAGCGGGTCGGCACCGGGTTCCTATGGCTCTTCCCGTCCTCTCTTCACTTGGTGAGCGATAGATTGGCAAACTGCCCCGGTCTCAGGTTTTAGGGAACGGGTCCGCCGCCAGCCGGAGCCACAATCGATCTGCTTGCCGGCAAGATCTTCGACTTGGAAGAGATGATAGTCGTTTCCAGTCTCTGTCCTGGTTTGTGGTCGGCGGACCTTTGCATTGCCCGAATATGGCATACGTCGTTATCCAGCATGCTCCGGAGGCGCTCGCAACGCCGCTTTCGAGAGACCTATGGTCCAATCAGGCAGATCATCAGACAAGCGCATCCCTGGGAAAGCCTGCCGCCAGGCAGTCGATGAACCTGCGAACGGCCGGAGGAAGACCACGGCGCGTGGTGAATACGAGGTGGACAAGGCCCTTCATGCCATGCCAGGCGGGAAGGACCCGTACGAGCTTCCCTTCTTCCAGCGCCTGTCTGCATGTGTGATCGGGGAGAAGAGCGACGCCCAGACCCGCAAGTGCGGCTGCCCTCACGGCCGTAAAGTCCGCACAGCCCATTCTCGGCTCGTGCCTGAGCGTATGGCTTCGGCCATCGTCCGTCTCGAGAAACCAGTTCACTTCGCCCTGATCATCCGTGGTCGAGAGGGTAGGTTCGCTCGCCAAAGCTTCTATGTCTGCAATGCGGCCGGCAAGTTGCGGGCTTGCGACCAGGATACGGATCGAGTTGCCTAGCGAGCGCATCGTCAAGGAGGCATCGCCGTCCAACGACGTTCGGACGCGCAATGCGACGTCGATCCGCTCGTCTATAAGATCGACCGGACGGTCGATCGCGATGAGTTGCAGCTGCACTTTTGGATGCTGCGCCAGGAATTGCATTAGGAGGGGGGAGATCGGTTCGACCAACCCTGTCGGGCAACTCATTCGGATCAGACCATGCGGCTCTGATTTTGCCTCTGCAACGAGCGCCTCTGCACGCTCGGCTTCCGCCAGCATTGCCTTGCAGCGCTCGTAGAAGGATTGACCTACATCGGTCACCCGAAAGCGGCGGCTCGACCGTTCGATCAGTCGCACGCCGAGCCTTTCCTCGAGCCCCGCTATCCGTCGGCTAAGCTTCGACTTCGGCTCGCGCAAAGCGCGCCCCGCGGCTGCGAACCCGCCGTGGGCGACGACCTCGGCAAAATAGACCAGATCATTCAAATCAGATCTCATCATCGTTCTCCATTTGGAACGATGAGTATCAAATTTGCTGGCTGTTTGCAGCATCGTTCCGCTGGCATGTTCAATTCAACGGCAATGCCGCAACAAAGGAGCATGATAGTGAGTAAGAAATTCGAAAACAAAGTCGTGATCGTAACGGGTGGCACGAGCGGTATTGGTCTTGCAACGGCAAAGGCTTTCTCGATGGAAGGTGCCTCCGTGTTCATCACCGGCCGCCGCAAGGAAGCACTCGATGCCGCCCTCCAAAAGATCGGTGGCCGTGTCACGGGCGTACAGGCCGACATGAGCAAGCTCGTCGATATCGACCGTCTGTACGACGCAGTTCAACAGAAGCACTCGCATATCGATGTGGTTTTCGCGAATGCCGGCGGCGGCGAGATGTTACCTCTCGGGGCGATTACCGAAGAACACTACCAGAAGACATTCGATACCAACGTGAAGGGCACCTTGTTCACCGTTCAAAAGGCGCTCCCGCTCCTGCGTGATGGTGGCTCGATCGTTCTCACTTCGTCGACGACGAGCATTTCCGGCACGCCTGCCTTCAGCGTCTACTCGGCAACCAAGGCTGCCGTGCGCAACTTCGCCCGCAACTGGATCCTCGATCTCAAGGATCGCCATATTCGCGTCAATGCAGTTAGTCCTGGCGTGACCGATACGGCCGGTCTCAACGAACTTTTCGGCAATGGTGAAAGCGCGGAGAACACGAAGAATTACCTTGCGAGCCTCATTCCTGCCGGCCGCATCGGGCAACCGGAAGAGATCGCCAAGGCCGTGCTGTTCCTGGCCTCCGACGATGCCAGCTTTATCAATGGCGTCGAACTCTTCGTCGATGGCGGCCACGTCCAGATCTAAGCCGCCATATCAGGGAGAATGACCATGGCAGACATCGCAACGCTGCTCGATCGGAATCTGCAGGGCATCTTTGGGGAGGGCGACGACGTCCTTCGCCGGAAAGTGGCGGAGGAAATCCTTCACGAAGACGCGATATTCATCGAACCGCACGGGATCTACCGCGGCCGCGACGAGATCGTCCGCATTGCCGGAGCCATCCGCGCCATGCATCCGACATTTGCATACACGACAATCGCCGCAGCGGACGTCCTCCATGATCAGGCCGGGCGGGTGCAATGGGTGGCCGGTGCGCCCGGCGAAGAGCCTGCATATGCAGGTACGGACTTCATCATTGCCAAGGACGGCAAGATCGCAGCGATCTATCTTTTCTTCGATGGAAATCCAGATCCGACCAGCCCACCTATCGGGGCCTGAGGGGGCTCAATGCACTAGGAACGATCGCCGCACTCGATTCAATCGGCGCCGGTTCGGATCCCATCATGTGCGGAGATTTGCCACTTTCGTGAAAAAACTTGCTAGGTTCAGGATCCGAAGAAGCGGCCTTTCGGCGACCGGAAGCCGAGCTTTTCGGAGATCTCGTGAGCGGCTCTCAAGAGGCTGTCGAGATAGGCGGTGCGGTTGCGCAAGCCATCCTCACGCGGCGTTACCAGGCAGAGTGTCGCGATGCAGGCGCCGTCGGCTTGATTGATGGGCACGGCGAAGCAATGGGTGAAATTCTCCACTTCGCTGTTGAAGGTGAAGTATCCATCTTCGGCGGCTTGGCGCACTTGAGCGATGAAATCGGCTGGTTCCAGCCGCCTTCCATTCGGAAGGACGAAATCTTCAGGCGGAATGAAATCCAGGATTTCCCGGTCCGAAAGATGGGCTACAAGCAGGCGCCCCGAGGCGGTCCACGGAATAGCGACGAGCTCGCCCACATTCGAGGATATGCGAAAGGGGCGGATGCCTTCCCGCATCATGGCGACCGTATATTTATTGCCTTCCAGCAGGCACATTTGCGCTGTCTCGCGCGTCTCCTCCGCCAGCACGCCTAGCATGCGGCCGCATTCGCGCATCAAGTCGAATTGTTCGGCATAGGCGGTGCCGAGAAAATAGAGACGGCGGCCGAGAAAGACCCGGCCGTCGCCGCCCTGATAGTCGAGCATGCCATGGCCGAGCAGGAGATTGACGAGTTCGTAAATGGAAGAGCGCGGCGCGCCGATCTCCGTGGCGATCTCGTTCGGACGCATGGGCTGGCGTTTTACCCGCAGAAACTCAAGAATCTCGAAGGCGCGATCCAGGCCCCGCATGCGTCGGGATACAATGTCGTTTGCAGTCTCGGCCATGCTTCTCTCCGAATATTCCCATACCAGCCACAACCGGCATGCTGCGACGCATCAGCACATGGTGCCGGCTATACGGCGTTGGTGCCGTCAGATCTCAGCAAGACGCTGCGATAGCATCCGGGCGGGCGATGACGCAACGCTTGCGCCGAGCTGTTGTTTCCTCTCAATTGAAACTCGAGGTCTTGAGGAATTCGGCAAGCCGCTCCGTCTTCGGACGCACGAACATGTCTTTCGGATCACCTTCTTCGCAGATGACGCCCTGGTTCATGAAGATGACGCGCGAGGAGACCTCATAGGCAAAGCGCATTTCATGGGTGACGAGCAGCATCGTCATGCCGTCGGCGGCGAGCCCTTTGATGACTTGAAGAACTTCGCCAACCAGTTCCGGGTCGAGGGCCGACGTCACCTCGTCGAACAGCATCAGCCGAGGCGCCATGGCAATCGCTCGGGCAATCGCAACGCGCTGCTGCTGGCCACCCGAGAGCTGGCCCGGATAATGATTGGCGCGAGCGGCAAGGCCTACACGATCGAGCCATTTTTCCGCGACGACGCGTGCGTCCGACTTCGACATTTTCTTCACCTTGACGAGGCCGAGCATCACGTTCTCGGCGGCGGTCATGTGCGGAAAAAGGTTGAACTGCTGGAAGGCCATGCCGGTGAGTGCGCGCTGGCGGGCAATCTCCTTCTCGCTCTTGCGACGACGGGTACTGCCGTCGGCGTGATAGCCGATCTCCTCGCCATCGAGGCTGATCTTGCCGCCCTGGAACTCCTCCAGCATGTTGATGCAGCGTAACATCGTCGTCTTGCCGGAACCCGACGAACCGATGATGGAAATGACCTCGCCTTCCTCAACCGTGCAGTCGACGCCCTTGAGAACCTCGTGCTGGCCATAGGTCTTGCGCAGGCCCTGAATGTCTAGAATTGTCTTGCCCATCGGTCCGATCTCCTCAAGACGGCAGTGCGGTCTTGCGCTCGACATATTTGCCGAAGCGCTCGATACCGAAGTTGACGATGAAATAGAGGCCGCCAGCCAGGAAATAGAACTGGAGGCTCATGAAATTGCGGGAGATGATCTCCTGCGTGCGCAGGAGCAGTTCGGCGACGCCGATGACGGAAAGCAATGTCGAGGCTTTTACCATCTCGGCTGCCGTGTTCACCCAGGCTGGCAGACACTGGCGCATCGCTTGCGGCCACAGGACCGAAGTGAAGGTCTGGGTGAAGGTGAGGCCGATCGCCTTGGCCGCCTCCGTCTGACCTTTCGGAATGGCCTGCAGCGCGCCGCGCACGATCTCGCCGACATGTGATGAACAGAAGATCGCCAGGGCAAGAACGCCTGCGGAAAACGGCCCCAAATCAAGACCTACCGCAGAAGAGACGTAGTAGCTCGCCAGCACGAGGACCAGCACGGGCGTACCACGGATGATGTCGGTATAGGCCCGGATCAAAAGGCGCAGAATGGCTCCGCCGTAGACGAGCGCGAGGCCAACGAAGACACCGACGATGGAACCGGCAAGAATGGCAAGAAGGGAAATCGATACCGTCACGCCGAGCCCATTGATGATGACGTAGCGGGCGATCCAGAGTTGTTCGAGAAAACTATGAGACATCCGATGTTACCTCGGCAAAGCCAGCCTGCGCTCGACGAAACGCATCAGCGCGGCGATGAGGAAGCAGGTTGCTACGTAAATAGCTGATGTGACCATCCAGGTTTCGATGACGCGAAAGCTCTCGACGTTGATCTTGCGGGCAGCGAATGTCAGCTCCGGCACAGCAATGGCGGCTGCAAGCGAGGTATCCTTGAACAGCGAAATGATGGTCGAAGACAGCGACGGAAGCACGTTGCGCAGCATCAGCGGAGCGATGACCGATCCGCGAATCTGCATTGGCGTCAGGCCGATTGCCAGACCCGCCTCTGAAAGACCTTTCGGGATCGACAGCAATCCTGCGCGAAACACTTCAGCAAGATAGGCGCCTGAGTAGATGGAAAGGACCAGGACGAAGCTTTTGATCTTGTCCAGTCGAAAGCCCATCTGCGGCAAGGCGAAGAAGGCAAACAGCACCAGCACCAGGATCGGCAGGTTTCGGATCACGGTCACATAGACCTGCGCCGGGATCATGGCTGCCCGGTTTTTCGATGTCAGCGCGAAGGCGAGTATCAAACCGATCAAGGCGCCAATCAGAATCGATATGATCGCCAGGCCGAGGCTGAGCGCCAGACCGCTCATAAGAAAATCAAAATTGCGCCAGACGGCGGCAAAATTCAGCGTGTAACCCATGTCGGGCCGCCCCTTTCAGACTGGCGGAGCGGGAGATGTCCCGCTCCGCTCGGCCATTACTTGTATTCGACCGGGAAGCCGATCTGTGGTGGGGTCAGGTCCTTGCCGAACCAGGTCTTGTAGGACTTGGCGTAGCTATCGAATTCGACGCCTGTCATCGCTTCATGAAGAGCGGTATTGACGAAGTTCAGCCAATCCTGGTCGCCGCGCTTGACCGCGCAGGCATAGGTCTGCGGGTTCCAGCCATAGCCGGCATCCTTGTAGCGGCCCGGGTTCTGCGTCATGTACCAGGCGAGTGATGACTGGTCGGTCGCAACCGCGTCGGCGCGGCCGGATTCCAGCGCCTGGTAGATCAGATCGACGGATTCGTACTGGTCGACCTTCGCGTCCGGAAGGGCGGCATGAACCATGGATTCCGCATAGACGTTCTGCAGAACGGAAACCGTGACGGAAGAGCCTGCCGCCTTCAGCGCCGCATAGTCGGCATACTGGCCATCGGCCTTCAGCATCAGGCCGACGCCTTCACGATAATAGGGAATGGTGAAGGCCACCTGCTGGGCGCGCTCGCCGGTCACGGTCATGAACTGGCAGGTGATATCGACCTTGTTGGTGGTGATGTTTGGAATTCGGGCATCGGACGACTGATTGACATACTCGATCTTGTCGGGGTCGCCGAACAGGGCCTTGGCGATGATGTGACCCATGTCGACGTCGAAGCCCTGCAGCTTGTCGTCAGCGCTCTTGAAGTGCCACGGCGCGTTCGTGCTGCCGGTTCCAAGAACGAGGTGACCGCGCGCAAGCACCTCATCGAGCTTGCTGCCGTCGGCGAGAACGGGCGTGGAAGAGAGGAGTGCGGCGGCGGCCAGCGACATCAGGCCGACGCGCAAGGAAATGGTCATGGTTGTTCCCCTTGGTTAATGGCTTTCGAATAATCCAATATTCCGGACATCTGTCTGTTATCTCGGATAAGGCATATCAAGGGATATACGGGGCAACTTGTCAATAGTGACTGCTGTTGCCGATCGTCGGAGATAGTGAATGGTCAGGCGTGTCTCCAGCCGGATTTACCGTTATCGCCGTCGACAATGCAGTGGCGGGGGCGTGCGGTATCCCTGCGGCAGCTCCCCGCATCAGGCTGCTCTAAGCCATTATCCGGGCAACAAACAAGATTCACTCGATGTTGCTGGTCACTCGCAATGCGAGGGATTTTCCGCGGGACTTGCCGGATATCCGGGTGCCTGCGAAATTTGAGCGCTGTGTTTGATCTGTTGTCAGGCGTTGCCGACGCAAGAAGTCCCACCAGGAGGAAAGTAGCCGTTTGCAACTTTTCTTGAAAGTTGTCCATTCAACTGGATGGCCAGGATGCCGAGCTGAATCCTTGGCCGAGCGAGTGCAGTCATCTCGTGTGCCTGCACTCGCTTATTGGTGTTTTTCCGGCCATCCCTCAAGTCTGCGAGATGTTCTCGTCCGAAGCGTTTAATCGGTCTCTGACCATGCCTCGCTACGAGCGGAGTGAAACTTAGGCCGATCAAGGCTGCCAATTGCCTGGGTTCTCGCAGTCAGGCCATGAAGAACGATCTGCAATGCCCGTAAGAGGGTCTTTCTCATCCTGCTTCTCCTTCATTTAACCTGTGGCATCGGCATCGCGAATGAAATTTCGCCAGCCACCAAATTCGGTGATGTCTCTAGCGTCAGCTACGGCGTGGCTCTCGCAGAGGAATCCGGAAACATGGCTGCCATCTTCAAGCAGGATCTTACCGATCCCCAGCGGCGCCGGAATATTCTGGACGAAGTGGGCGAATGCCGCAGGCGGCAAGGCCCAGACCTCTATTTCGATACCCTTGCCGGCAAAGCCGGGATCGCGCACCAATCCCGGCTTCGGCGGCACTGTTCCGGAAAGGGCGAAAAGCCGATAGCTGCCATCCGTCCGTCCCGTCTTCATCCTGTAGCCGCCTTTTCCGGTGAGTTCATGGTTGAGCGGCATATCGGTCAGATGCGCGCCGACAACGACGATCGGGACCATGTCGGCAGCCATAGGTGTCACACGGCTGTTATCCGGCAGTGCCGCCATACGGTCCTTACCCATCCCGCTTTTCGCCGCTCGATGCATAGCATCGGCGAACGGCGCCAAAGCATCGTCGGTAAAGGCAGGCCCGACGAGCATCACACCGGCCGGCAGATGACCGTCGGCATCGAAGCCTGCAGGTACGGCAATTGCCGCGCAGTCGAGCAGATTGGCGAAATTGGTATAACGGCCGAAATGGCTGTTCCTGACGATCGGATCGGCCTGCATTTCCTCGACGGTGTAGGTTGTGGGCGATGTCGGCAGCATCAGGAAATCGACCTTCTCCCACTCCACCTTCGTCTTTTGTCGCAAAGCCTCCAGCCTGTACTTGCCTTCGAAGGCCGCAACCGCGTCATAGCCTTTCGCCCCCTCGATGATGGCTCTGACCGTTGGATTGAAATCGCTGGCATTACTTGCGAGGAAGTCCTTGACCGCCGCCAGGCGCTCCGCAACCCAGGGGCCGTTGTAGAGCAGTTCGGCAGCCTGTCGGAAAGGTGCATAGTCGAATGGGACGATCTCCGCGCCGAGCGATCTCGCCCTATCGATGGCGGCATCGTAGAGGGTCTCGACTTGGCTGTTGCCGTAGAACTCACGTTCGGCGCCTTCGAGCACGCCGACACGAGGGCGTGCCGATGGCAGGGTCGCCTGAGTTGCGTCCCGTGAGAACGGATCTCGTGCGTCATAGCCTTCCATGATCCGCCGGACGGCGATGCCGTCCCCAACGGTCGCGGCGAACACCGTGACGACATCGACGCTGCGGCAAGCCGGTACGATGCCAACATTGGGAACAAGCCCCGGCGTTGGCTTGATGCCGACGAGATTGTTGAAGGCAGCCGGCACCCGGCCCGAGCCTGCGGTATCGGTTCCCAGCGAGAAATTGGCAAGACCCGCCGCCACTGCAACCGCGGAGCCCGAACTGGAGCCGCCGGAAACATAGGCGCGATCGAAAACCGAGCGGGGCGCACCATAAGGCGAGCGGGTGCCGTTGAGGCCGGTTGCGAACTGGTCGAGATTGGTCTTGCCGATGACGATGGCACCGGCAGCCTTCAGACGCGCAACCACGGCCGCATCCTCCTCGGGATGATAGGCAAAGGCCGGGCAGGCGGCCGTCGTCGGCAGACCTGCGACGTCGATATTGTCCTTGACTGCGAAGGGGATGCCCCAGAGCGGCAGGCTGTTGGGCTCGGGTGCCTTCGCCAGCAAGTCTGTTGCCGCAGCTCGCAACGCCTCTGGAGATGCCAGCGTAATGAAGATTGCCGGATCATCGGATGCCCCGCATCGGGCTATGATTTCCTCCACCATGTCGAGCGGTGAAAAGCCTGCCTTATACGCATCTCGCAGGGAGGTAAGGTCAAGGATAGTGGGCAGCATCAGATTTCCTCCAGAATGACGAGAACGTCGCCGGCCTTGACGTTGCGCCCAGGTGCTGCACGCAGATCGCGGACGCGTCCGGCGGCATGGGCGGTGACATTGATTTCCATTTTCATCGACTCGATGATGGCCAAAGTATCGCCGGCTGCAACCGGCTGGCCCTCCTCGACGAGTATTTTCCAGACATTGCCGGGCACGGCGCTTTCGATGCCGAAGCAACCTTCCGGTATATCTCCGGCAAGGGCAGGGCCTGTCCCTTCGTCGACCGAGAAGCTGTCGAGCCCCAGCTCCTTCCAGCGTTGCCTTTCCGCCTCGAAGGCTGACTGCTGCCTCGACTTGAAGGCGCCGATCGCCGCAGCCTCGCGTGCGAGGCCGGCCTCGTAGGCGGCGTAGGAGAACTCCATCTCCTCGATCTTGATCGGATAGCCGCCGTGCGGGAAGGCCGCACGCGCTTCATTGAGCTCTTCATGGGTGACGGGAAAGAAGCGGATCTGGTCGAAAAAATTGAGAAGCCACGGCTTGCCCTTGGCGAAGGCCGGCGTCTGCCGCCAGCTGTTCCACACCTGGATCGTTCGGCCGAAGAGCTGGTAGCCGCCCGGTCCCTCCATGCCATAGATGCACATATAGGCGCCGCCGATGCCGACGGCGTTTTCCGGTGTCCAGGTGCGTGCCGGATTGTATTTCGTCGTTACCAGCCGATGTCGTGGATCGACCGGCGTTGCGACCGGAGCCCCGAGGTAGACATCGCCAAGGCCGAGCACGAGATAGCTGGCGTCAAAAACGATGTCGCGCACCGCCTGCTCGTCCGGCAGGCCGTTGATGCGGCGGATGAACTCGATGTTGGAAGGGCACCATGGCGCATTCGGGCGCACGAGTTCCTGATATTTACGCATGGCAAGCTCGGCCTGCGGATCGTTCCAGGAGAGCGGCAGGTGCACGATCCGGCTCGGGACTTTCACCTCATGTGCCGCCGGCAGCGTAGCCTCGATCTCCGCAAGCAGACCCAGCAAACGATTGCGGGTCAGCGTCGTCCCGTCATAGTGGATCTGCAGCGAACGGATGCCAGGCGTCAGGTCGATAATTCCTGGCAGACGCGCCTCGACGATTGCCTGCATAAGCAGATGCACGCGCAGGCGAAGCGCGATATCGAGCGTCATCGGCCCGTATTCGATGAGCAGATTGTCATCACCCTGCCGACGATAGACGACGGGCACCGGGCCACGCTGGTTCTGACCGACGATTGCCGATCCGGTTTCTTCTGGCACGCGGCGGACAGTCGGACCTGCGATGGCGTCGTTCTCTCGCGCCACCGGATGAAAGCGGATTTTGTCGCCCGGCTTGAACTGGCCCATCTTCCATTGCTCGTCGCGCGCGATGACGGCCGGGCAGACGAAGCCGCCGAGGCTCGGTCCATCCGGGCCGAGAATGATCGGCATATCGCCGGTGAAGTCGATCGCGCCGATGGCGTAAGCATTGTCGTGAAGATTGGAGGGGTGGAGGCCGGCCTCGCCGCCGTCGCTGCGCGCCCATTTGGGCGTAGGGCCAATCAGACGGACGCCGGTGCGGGCGCTGTTGAAATGCACTTCATATTCGGTCGAAAACAGCGTTTCGATATCGTCGTCCAGAAAGAAGTCCGGCGCGCCATGCGGCCCATAGACGACGCCGACCTTCCAGACGCGGGTGAGGGCTGCGGGCACGTCCGCCGGCTTGACTTTAGGCTGAGGTGTGCGTGCCAGCCGCAAGACATGGCCTGTTTGAAGCGTGCCGGTGGCATGGCCCCCAAAGCGACCGAGGCCGAAGGTTGCCCTGGAACCGAGCGTGAGCGGCGCGGCAAAACCGCCCGCAACGGCGAGATAGGCACGTTGGCCCGGGCCTTCTATGGCGCCAATGGCAAGCGTCTGCCCTGCCTTGGCGATAACGGCCTCGTCGTGGGGTAACGGAACGCCGTCGAGAGTCATCGGCATGCGAGCGCCTGCAAGCGCGATCGTCACGTCGGAGAAGATCTTGAGCACCGGTCCCGAGACGGTTAGCTCCAGGGCCGCGGTCTCGTCGGCGTTGCCGACCAGCCTGTTAGCATGGCGGAACGATCGCTCGTCCATCGGCCCGCTCGGCGGCACGCCGACGTGCCAGAGCCCCAGCCTGCCGGGAAGCTCCTGGATGCTCGACTGCGCGCCGGGCGCCACCACCTCGATCACATCGGGCACGAAGGGAAGATCCTTCAGAGCCGTCGTCGCCACATTGCCGCTGGCCAGCAGATCCGATCCGGCAATGGCCTTCAGATAGTCGAGATTGGTTTCGATGCCGGAGATGGAGCTTTGCGCAAGCGCAAGCTTCAGCTTCTCGATCGCGGCCGGCCGGTCTTCGGCTGCCACGATCACCTTAGCGAGCATAGGGTCGTAATAGGGTGTTACTTCCGTGCCGGTCTCGATCCAGCCGTCGACGCGCGTGCCTTCCGGAAAGATAACTTCGGTCAAAAGGCCGGCGCTTGGCCGGAAGCCAGCATGCGGCATCTCCGCATAGATGCGTGCCTCGACCGCGGCACCCTTCGGAACAAGCCGGTCATCGCCTGTTATCACGTCTTCGCCAGCGGCCTCGCGGATCATCCACTCGACGAGATCGATGCCATAGACGGCCTCGGTGACCGGATGTTCGACCTGAAGCCTGGTATTGACCTCGAGGAAGTAGAATTCCTCCCGCGCGGGATCATAGATGAATTCGACTGTGCCGGCGGAGCGATAATGGGCGGAGGTGCCGAGCGCCACCGCCGCTGCATGCAGGCGTTCGCGCACGGAAGGCGACAGGCCCGGCGCGGGCGTCTCCTCGATCACCTTCTGGTTCCGGCGCTGCAACGAGCAGTCGCGTTCGCCAAGCGCGATCACGCGGCCCTTGCCGTCGCCGAAGATCTGAACCTCAACATGCCGCGCCCGCGAGACAAAGCGCTCCAGATAGACGCGGGCATCGCCGAAGCTTGCTTTTGCCGTGCGCTGTACGCTGTCGAAGGCAGCCTTCAGACTTGCGGCATCGTCGCAAAGCTGCATGCCGATGCCGCCGCCGCCGGCTGTCGATTTCAACATGACCGGGTAGCCGATTTTCGCCGCGGCCGCGAGCGCCGCTTCGCTCGTTTCAACGAGGTCGCTGCCCGGCAGTAGCGGAACTCCGCTCGCACGCGCCAGTTCTCGCGCCGTATGTTTGAGCCCGAAGGCGGCGATATTGTCTGCCGTCGGCCCGATGAAGACGATGCCTTCCTTTGCCAGCCGTTCGGCGAAGCCGATATTCTCCGACACGAATCCGTAGCCTGGATGCACGGCCTCGGCACCGGTTGTCTTGCAGGCGGCAATGACGGCATCGACATTGAGATAGCTTTCCAAGGCCGGCGCCGGGCCGAGCCTGACGGCTTCGTCGGCCATCAGGGATGCCTTGGAGAAGCGGTCCGCATCGGAATAGACGGCGACGGAGGCAATGCCCATGCGTCGCAACGTGCCGATGATCCGGACGGCGATCTCGCCGCGGTTGGCGATCAGTATTTTCTTGAACATCTCAGGCCTCACCGTCCCATACAAGGACTCGGATCGGCGTCGGGTCGAAGCCGTTGCAGGGATTGTTGATCTGCGGGCAATTGGAGATGACCAGAAGCACGTCCATCTCGGCCTTGAGCTCAACATAGTCGCCCGGAGCGGAGATGCCGTCGACGATCGTCATTTCACCTGACGGTTCGATCGGTACGTTCATGAAGAAATTGATATTGGGCACGACGTCGCGCTTCCCCATGCCATGCTTGGAGACTTCCAGCACGAAATTGTCGCGGCAGGCGTGAAGATATTTCGTACCGTGGCCAAAGCGGACCGTATTGCTCTCGCAGGAGCAGGCGCCAGCTGAAGTGTCATGACGGCCGCAGCTGTCGGCGGTCATCGTCAGCATGACGCGCCCTTCGTTGGAGATGATCCGGGTGCCTGTGGTGATATAGGCGGCGCTCTGTTCGCGCATCGTGTCCTGGTTGGAATAGCGCTCGGAATAGTCCTCGGCATTGTAGAACAGCGTGTCGATCGCCTGCTGGCCGTAGCTGTCTTCGATGCGCAGCGTCTGGCCCTTGCGCACGATCGTCGAAAACGGCGCTTCGGCAGCGATGAAATGATCCTGCACCGCCTTGTCGAGCGTGCGGGACGGCGCGGTCTGAATGAAATCGCTCATGATCGTCTCTCCCGGCTCAAAGATTGGCGACGGCGTTGTTTTCAAAGCCGCGCACGGCTTCGGCGGTGGCCGTGCGGCACAGATCGTCTTCGGCGATCGGCTGGGCGGCGATGCGGGTGACGGTCACCGGTTTCGGCGCGTAATGCGGGTCTGGATCTAGCGGGTGCGGGCAATTGGAAAAGCCGACAATCATGTCCATCTCGGCGCGAAGATGAACATAGTCGCCATCATGCAGAAGGTCCGGCTTCCAGGCGAACTTGCCGTCCGCATCGACGCGGACGGGCGCGAAAAGCGTAAAAGCTGCGGGAATATCGCGCCGATCCAAGCCAGCTTTCGTCGCGAGCAGGATGAAATTGTCGCGGCTGTTACGCAGGCCTTGGCCATATTTTGTCTCATTGGAGGCGGCGGTGGAGCCTCCCATCAGGCAATCATGGGCGCCGGAGGAATCCTCCGTCACCGAGAACATCACACGCCCCATGTCGGAGAAGATCACGCGGCCCTTCGACAGAGCCGTCGTCCATTGCACCTTGACCGTATCGACGAGGTTCAGCCGTTCGCTCGGATCTGCCGCGTTCCAGGCAATCAGCGATACGGAGGAAAAGCCTTGCTCCTGCGCGATGCGCAAGGTCTCACCCGTCTTGATGCGTGTCGACCAGTACCAGCCGCCGGGCAGGATCTCCCGGTGCAGGACGAGGGAAGGGGCGATCGGTGGGGCGGGAAGCGGACTTGCCGCCGGCAATGCCTTCGGCGCGAATTCCAGCCCCTCGCGTTGATGATCTTCATAGCGCGCGCGATTGGCGGCGATCTCTTCTGGCGAACGTCTGACATGCTGCATGGCTAAATATCTCCCGATGGTGCCAGGTCGTCCCGTCGGTGCCCCAGGGAAGAGACCGGGCCGTCCCGGTCGGGGCCAAAGATCGAGGCTGCGCCGGCAGTGCGCGGCGGCCAGATGGAAATGTCCTTGGTAATGGTGGCGCCGTAGCGCTCCTTCTCTTCTGGCCTGTCGCGGCGCCGCTCGAAGGCGACGACGCGGGTCGCAAGCGTGAAAGCTTCGCGCATGTCATGGGTCACCATGACAACCGTCATTTGCGTCTCGTGCCAGAGGCGTTTCATCAACGTATGGATTTCGGCGCGGATGCCTGGATCGAGCGCACCGAAGGGTTCGTCGAGCAGCAGTACTTTCGGTCGCATGATGAGCGCTTGCGCAAGCGCCAGGCGCTGCTGCATACCGCCGGAAAGCTGGGCCGGGTACTTGTTCTCGGCGCCGGCAAGACCGACTTCCTCAAGAAGCTGACGTGCCTCGTCGGTGGCATCGCGACGCGCCGAGCCGAAAAGCCTTGCCTTGTAGCGCGAGCCGGCAAGTTCCTTGCCGAGCAGTACGTTGCCGAGCGCGGTCAGATGCGGAAAGACCGAATAGCGCTGGAAGACGACGCCGCGATCGGCGCCGGGTTCCGAGGGCAGGGCTGTGCCATCGAGCAGGATCGTCCCGCGCGTCGGCTGTTCTTGTCCCAAAAGCATGCGCAGGAAGGTGGACTTGCCGCAGCCGGAGGGGCCGACGAGCGCGACGAAGGCACGCGAGGCCACCGTCAGCGAGACATCCTCAAGCACGATCTGGTCGCCATATTCCTTCCAGACCTTTTCGATTCTGAGCTCGCTCATGCCTGCTTCTCCAGTTCGGACCAGGGGAAGACGGCGATGCGGATGCGATCGAGCAGGTAGTTCATGACCACGGCAAGCAGCGTGATCCAGGCGACATAGGGAAAGATCACGTCCATCGAGAGATAGCGGCGGACGAGGAAGATGCGGTAGCCGAGGCCGGAATCGGACGAGATCGCTTCGGCGGCGATCAGGAACAGCCAGGCCGGGCCGAGCTGCAGCCTGAGGCAGGTGATCAGCCGCGGCAGGATCTGCGGCAGTACGACGCGAAGGGCGATCTGCCAGGAAGAGCCGCCAAGCGTCTCGGCCTTGACGATCTGCTCGCGCGGCAGTTCCAGCGCCTTCAGGGCCAGGTCGCGGATCATCGTAGGCGCAACACCGATGACGATGAGGGCGATCTTCGACGTCTCGCCGAGACCCATGACGATGAACAGAATGGGCAGCAGGGCCAGCGGCGGCACCATGGAAATGACGGCGACGAAGGGAGACAGAAGCGCCCTCAGATAGGGGAGCATGCCGATCAGCATGCCCAGGCAAAGCGCGATCGCCGTGGAGATGCCGAGACCGGAGAGCAGCCGGACGAGACTTGCCCCAGTGTCCGACCACAGGAGGTAGTCTCCGGTGCGCGGATCGGCGATGAAGGCCATGCGGTTGATGGCGTCGGCAAAGCCGGCGAAATTCGGAAGCAGCTTGTCATTGGCGTTTTCGGCAAGCCTTGCGGCGGAACCGATCGCGTAGGCAATGATCAGCAGCGCAAAGGGCAAGAGCGTCAAGGCAAGCTGCGCGCCGGGACTTGGCTTGGTATTGATCCAACGCATGAATGGCTCCGCGAAAGGAAAGGCTGGCGGCGCTGCTGCGCCGCCGTTCAAGGAAGGTCAGAGCAGACCGTCGGCGGCCGACTTCATGTAGGCTTCGGTGAAGCGAAGCTTCACGTTGCTGCCGTCGCCGAGGACTTTGCCATCGGGCATTTCGATGCCGATGACATCGGCGGAAGGCGCGCCATTGCCGAGAAGCCCCTTCTGAAAGAGGAAATTGCGCACGAGATCCATGGTCTTCGGCAGGTTCGGCGAGGTGGTAAAGGTGAGCGCATCGGCGGGCTTGTCGAAAAGGCGGGTCGCAGCGAGCTGCGCCTCGAAGCCCTTGAGGTCCGTGCCCGATGCCTTGCCCATGGCTGCGCGGGCGGCCTTGCCCTCCGCCGTGTCGGCCTTCATCAGCGCGGCGGTTTCATACCAGATACCGGCGAGTGCCTTGCCGAAATTCGGGTTGTCTTTCAGCACATTGCTGTTGGCGACCATCAGATCGATGATTTCGCCCGGCACCTGCGAACTGTCGAAAACCTTCTTGGCGCTGGAGTCTTCGAGAATGGTCGAAACAAGCGGGTTCCAGGTCACGACGGCGGAAACGTCAGGCGTCTTATAGGCCGCTACCATGTCGGCATCGGAGGTATTGACCACCTTCACGTCGCGTTCGCTGAGCTTGATGCTGTCGAGCGCGCGCGCCAGCAGATAGTGCGATACTGAATATTCGACGAGGTTGACGTTCTGGCCCTTGATGTCGGCGAGGTTCGCCTTGTTTTTGAGGATGACGGCGTCGTTGCCGTTCGAGAAATCGCCGACGATAACGGCCGTCGTATCGACGCCGCCGGCAGCCGGGATCGAGAGACCATCCATGTTGGTGAGCGTTACGGCATCGAAGGCACCGGCCGTATATTGGTTCATCGACTCGACATAGTCGTTGAACTGTGTGACCTCGATATTGATGCCATATTTATCGGCCCATTTCTTGACGATGCCGTGGTCGCTCGCATAGCCCCAGGGCATCCAGCCGACATAGATTGACCAGGCGACCTTGAAGCTGGTCTTCGGCGCAGCACTGGCGACCGAACCGAGCCCGAGGGCCAGCGATACGGACAGGGCTGTGACGGAAAGGATTTTCGAAAAAGTCTGCATTGAAATTCCCCTTTTGCTTTTTTCAAAAAGGGATCGGCAAAGACCATCGCGCCGCCAATCCCTTGGCTTACGAGGTCTCCCGGGCTTTTATCCCGCCGTGCATCCGGTGGGATTTCTCCCCCAGCCGGTGGTGGCTCTCGGACCAGCCACGCTTCATGTGAAGCGCCGGAACCCTAGCCACCAACTCAACCAAATACGAAGCAAATGGCGTGCCAGATCGTAAGTGGTTGATTTTGTTAGAGGAAAGGTGTTGTGGTGTTGATGAAAAATTGAGCGATCTGAAAATTTGCGCGGAGAATATGCAATTTTGATGAGCGCGATGATCCTCATTAGACGACTGACAAGGAACGATCGGAAGCAGCAGGCTGAGCTTGCTCGTGTCGAGTTGGATAAGCCTAGTTCTCCTCCCACCTTGTGATAGCGAACTCGCTTAGGAGGCAAAAAACGCTCCTCGTGCTAGTCGATTAACTTTAGCCGTCGCCGATAAACGAGCTCGATGGTGCAGTGGTCTAAACAGCTCTCTCCCTCAAAACCTCGGCGGCTTCTGACCCGCGGCGCGATGGGCAGCGATGACGGTATTGGCCATCAGCATGGCGATCGTCATCGGTCCGACACCGCCCGGAACCGGCGTGATCGCGGCGGCGACTTCGGATGCTTCACCATAGGCGACATCGCCGACCAGCCGGCTCTTGCCCTCGCCGCGCTCGGGTGCATCGATCCGGTTGATGCCGACATCGATGACAGTGGCGCCGGGCTTCACCCAATCGGCCTTCACCATCTCCGGACGTCCCACAGCCGCCACCAGAATATCGGCGCCTCTTGCCACCGAAGTCAGATCCTTCGTGCGCGAATGCGCCGTCGTGACAGTCGCATTGGCGGAAAGCAGCAATTGCGCCATCGGCTTGCCGAACAGGTTGGAGCGGCCGATGACCACCGCATTCAGACCCGACAGGTCCTCGCCATGGATGGAGCGCACCAACAGCATGGCGCCGGCCGGCGTACAGGAGATCAGCCCGGTTTCGAGATCGCCGGTCGCAAGCTTGCCTGCATTGACAACATG